>DATLEK010000090.1:0-99193 GCA_035525365.1 Acidimicrobiales bacterium | reverse complement strand
CGCGTGCTGCTCGGCGATGCCGACGTCGACGAAACGGTCGGGAAAGCGCGCCTGGAACGGGAGGAGGCCGGTGGGCCCTGGCATAGCCGCAGTGATCGCCATGATCTGGGGGCTGCGTTCGGCTTCGGCGATGAGCGCCTCGGAGAAGGCCTCGGTGTAGCCGCTCAGCGTCGACGCGCCTGGCCCCGTGGCGACGTCGAACACCGGCGCGTCGTGCAGGCACTTCTCGTCGTCGTCTTCGGCCGGCGGATAGCCACGGCCCTTTTGCGTGAGCACATGCACGACGATCGGACCCTCGAAGTCCGCCGCATTGCGCAATGCGTCCTCGAGTCCTGCAATGTCGTGACCGTCGATGGGACCGACGTAACGAACGCCGAGCGCCTCGAAGAACGCGGGAGGTTCGACCACCTCGCGCATCGCCGCGGTGACGCCCTTCCACGCCTTGGTCATGTAGGGACCGACGCCCGGCAACTCGCTTACCACCTGCTCGGCGCGGTGACGAAGGTTGAGGTACTGCGGGCTCAGTCGGAGACGGCTCATGCTTTCGGTGAGCGACGACACGGTCGGCGCATACGACCGGCCGTTGTCGTTGAGGATGATGACGCAGCGCGTGCGGCTGTGGCCGAGATTGTTGAGCGCCTCGTAGGCCATACCCCCGGTCATCGATCCGTCGCCGATCACAGCGACGACGCGCCGGTCGGTGAAGCCCTTCGCAACCGACGTGGACAGACCGTGTGCGTAGCTCAGGATCGTCGACGCATGGCTGTTCTCAACCCAGTCGTGCTCGGATTCGGCGCGGTTCGGGTAGCCGGAGAGGCCGCCTTCCTGTCGCAGCTCGTCGAAACGCTTTGCACGCCCGGTGACGATCTTGTGCACGTAGGCCTGGTGGCCGGTGTCCCACAGGATGACGTCCCGGGGGGAGTCGAAGACGCGGTGAACGGCGAGGGTCAGCTCGACGGCTCCGAGGTTGGACCCGAGGTGACCGCCGGTGACGGAGACGGCCTGGACGACGAACTCACGGATCTCCTCGGCGAGGACGCGTAGTTGTTCGAGATCAAGCGACCGCAGGTCGTCCGGGCTCTCGATCTTCTCGAGCAACATTTCAGGCCCACCGTACCTGTCGGCCCGCGGGTGGGTGCGAGTGCCCCGCTCGGCGATCATGTCTCATGGACCGCTTCCAGTACGTCTTGCTCATGGGGATATGCCTTGTGGGCACCCTTCCGCTCGAGTTCATGTTCCGGGCCCGGGTGTGGCGCCGGCCCCGTCGCCTGCTGTCCGCTGTCGTCCCAACCGCTTCGGTGTTCGTGGTGTGGGACCTGATTGCCATCGCCCGTGACCACTGGAGCTTCAGCGAGCGGCTCACCACCGGGTGGGAGATCCTGCCGGGGTTCCCGGTGGACGAGCTGCTGTTCTTCGTCGCCATCCCCATCGTCGGATTGCTCACCTTCGAGGCTGTGCGCAACACCCTCGCCGGGAACTTCTGGAAGCCCTGGCGCCGGTCCTCGGGCACCGCGGCGGAGACATCGGCATGATCCCCGCATACCCGGGGTTCTCGGTTCTGGCCGCTGTCGTGGTGGTCGTGCTGGAGCTGCGGTGGCTGCGAACCGGGGTGTTCCGCCTGCCCGCCTACTGGATCGCCATGGGCATCATCTTCGTCTTCCAGATCCCGGTGGACGGCTGGATGACGAAGCTGTCGGACCCCATCGTCATATACAACCCCGAGGTGCTGAGTGGTTGGCGGTTCCCGCTCGACATCCCGACCGAGGAGTTCGTCTACGCCTGGGCCATGCTGACCCTGGCCATCCTGTTGTGGGAGCGGGCCGGTCAGAGGGCCGGGGGTGATCAGGCGCAGGTCGAGGGGTAGAATCGGCCTCGATGGCTTCGCTGCTGATCGTCCTGGTATCGCTGGTGAGCATGGAGGCGGTGAGCTACCTCACCCACCGCTTCGTCATGCACGGCTTCGGGATCGGCCTGCACAAGAGCCACCACCAGCCCAACGACGGCGGGTTCGAGCTGAACGACCTCTACCCGATGATGTTCTCCTCGGTGGCCATCATGGCCTTCGCGGCCGGCACTTTCCTGCCCTCGCTACGGCCGCTGGTGCTGGTGGGGACCGGCGTCACCCTCTACGGCGTGTCCTACCTGTTCGTGCACGAGATCTACATCCACCGGCGTCTGGCTGTGAGCATCGGCCGCAACCGCCTGCTGGAGTGGCTCAAGTCCAGCCACCGCATCCACCACCTCTACGGCGGCGAGCCCTACGGGATGCTCATGCCGGTGGTGCCCCGGGAGCTACGGGAGAAGGCGGCTGCCTCTTCGAGGGACCCGTTCGTTCCCGCCGGCCGCCGGCACCCCGTCCCCGCCTCCTCCGCCTGACGAACTTGGCGAGCCGCCGGCTCCTGACGTGGCTGGCCCGGTCCCTGGTCATGATCGCCGTCGACGCCGCCGCTTGGGCCGGCATCCAGTCGGCTGCCGGCTATGGCGTGCACCGAATCTCCGTCGCCCGGCTCGACCACGACACGTGGGCGACCCGCCCCCGGCGCTGGGAAGGCGGCGGCGCCTTCTACACCGACCGACTTCGCATCCGGCACTGGAAGGGGTCCCTTCCCGAGGCGGGTGCCGTCTTCGCCGGCGGGTTCGACAAGGCTCAGCTCGGGCCCAGGAGCGCCGAGCACCTCCGGCGCCACGTGATCGAGACCCGCCGGGCCGAGATCGGCCACTGGTTGGCCCTGCTGCCCGCTCCCCTGTTCTGGCGCTGGAACCCACGCTGGCTGGCGGTGGTGATGACCGCTTACGCCGCCGCCATCAACGGCCCGTGCATCGCCGCCCAGCGCTACAACCGCCTCCGGCTGCAGCGGGTCCTGGAGCGCCTGGAACGCAAGGGAGTGTCCAACTGCTGAAACCGGTGGTGGAGGTCGAACCGGGTGTGGCGGGCGGCGCCCTGGCGCGCCCCTCGGTCAGCCAGTTCGTGTCGGGCGGGAGGAGCGGGTGGAGATGGTGCGGCCACGCCAGCGGACCTCGCCGCGGAGGTGGGTGAGCACGAGTGAGCGGGCGAACAAGACGAGAAAGAAGGCCAGCGGGATGGGGTAGAGCAGGGCGGGCCACCAGCCGAAGCGTCCGATGCGCCTCAGCATCCACGCCAGCTGGCCGGCGTAGGCCAGGTACACGGCGGCGGCCGCCGGCGCCGGCAGTGACCAGGCCGCCGATATGCAGCCGGAGAGCCAGAGCGAGATCAACACGAACGTGAGCGGGCGGGTGGAGGTGGCGCCGGTGGCGAAGTTCTTGGTCCATCCCTCCACCAGCTGGCGAATCCCTCCGGGGTACATGCGGAAGGCGATCGTGCCCCGGCCGGCCAGCACGGACACGGGTAGTCCAACGCCGGCGAACCGTTGGGCGAGGGCCACGTCCTCCACCACCCGGCGCCGTACGTCAGGGTGGGCATGGCCGCCGGCGGTGGCGTAGTCCGCTGTCGAGCAGACGAGGCAGGGGCCGAAGGCACCCGTGGGTCGAGCGTGGCGGCGAGGCGTGAACGCGCCCACGCCCATCATGGAGACGAGGTTGAAGAAGGCCGACAACGCCTCGTACGGGCGTTCGGTGGCGTGGAACGGCTGCACCGACACGAGCCCGCCCCGCCGGTCGTGTTCGGCGAGGATGCGGGACAGCCCGCCGGGAGCGAGGAACGTGTCGGCGTCGAGGAAGACGAGCGTGCCGGCGCGAGGGCCGCCGGCCGCCTCGGCGCCCTTCGCGCAGGCCCATGACTTGCCCGTCCATCCCGCCGGCAGCGGACCGGCGGCCACCACGGTGGCGCCAACCGACCGTGCGACCTCGGCGGTGGCGTCCCGCGACCCGTCGTCCACCACGATCACCCCGGCCGGCCGCGGATTTAGGTCAGCCAGCGACTTCAGCAGGCGGGGCAGGTTCTCCTCCTCGTCCCGAGCGGGGATGACCACAGTGCCGCCGCCGGCCCGGCCGGCGCCCTCGGCGCAGGTTGCGATCCGCCAGAGCAGCCAGGTACCCGCCCCCCAGCGGAGGGCCTCGAGAGCGAGGCGGGCGACGCTCACCCGCCCGGGGGGCGGGGGCGGAGGAGGCGGCCGGCGACGGCCACCTTCTGCCATGAGGGCACCCGCACCCGGGAGGAGAAGACGTCGTAGTCGGCAGCTTCTATGCGGTCGAGGATGCCGGAGTAGAGGGCGCGGGCGCCGACTATGCAACGGGCCGCGGCAGGGGGGAGGAAGGCGATGCCGCGGTCGGCTGACGCGTAGAAGGCCCGGTTGCGGTCGATCTCGAAGCGCATCAGTTCCACCCACTCGGGGGTGACCCGCCGCTCGTCCAGCGCCGGCTGGGCGCCGAACTTCCGTATGTCCTCCTGGGGGATGTACACCCGGCCCCGGTCGAGGTCCTCGTTGACATCGCGCAGGAAGTTGCTGAGCTGGAAGGCGATACCCAGGTCCCGGGCCGCCGGAAAAGCGTCAGGCGAGGTGGGCTCCAGGATGGGCAGCATCATCTCGCCGATGACCGCGGCGGAGCCGTCCATGTAGCCGAGGAGGTCGTCGAAGGTCTCGTAGGTCTCCACCGACAGGTCCATGGTCATCGAGTCGAGGAAGCGGCGCACGCAGTCGGCGTCGATGTCGAAGGCCCGCACGGTGTGCACCACGGCCTTCAACACCGGGTCGTCCGAGCGGCCGGCGGCGTGGTCGACGAAGAAGCGGTCACCGAAGGCCTTCAGCGCCGCCGCCCGTTCCGGCACCGGGACCGGGCCCAGGTCGTCGACGATGTCGTCGGCGTAGCGGCACAGCCCGTAGAGGGCGTGCACGTGATGGCGCTTGATCCGGGGCAGCAGGAATGTCGACCAGTAGTACGTGGTGCCGTAGCGCTTGTTGAGATGGCGGCAGCGTTCGTAGGACGCCTCCAGGCTGATTGTCACCTCGACCCCGCCGGCCTGCCCTCCACCCGGTCGGCGGCCAGGCGACCGGACAGCAGCACCATCGGCACCCCCACACCCGGGACCGTGCCGGAGCCCACGAAGACCAGGCCGGGCACCTTGCGGGAGACGTTGTTCGGCCGGAACGGCCCGGTGTGGAAGAAGCGGTGGCTGAGGGCGAACGGCGTGCCCCGCTCCATGCCCTGTCGCTCCCAGTCCATGGGGTCGACGAAGCGCTCCACCTCCACGTCGACCGGATAGCCGAGGGCGCCCACCCGGCCGACAAGGTCCTCCTTCAGGCGGTCGCGCTCGTAGGTCCAGTCGATGCGACCGTCGAGGTTGGGGACGGGCTCGAGCACGTACAGCGACGACCGGCCGTCGGGCGCCAACGAGGGATCGGAGAACGTGGGACTGGTGACGAGGATGGACGGATCGGGCATGCGGGTGCCGTCCTTCATCAGCGAGTCGAAAGCGCCCTTCCACGCCGCCCCGAAGTGGATGTTGTGGTGGGCCGCCTCAGGCGGCAGCGGGCCCTTCACGCCGGCCAGCCACACCGCGCACGACGGCGAGTAGCTGCCCTTGCGGGCCACCAGCGGCATGGGTACCTCGGGGAGCAGCGTGCGGTAGGCGACGGGCAGGTCGGGGTTCAGCACCACCGCGTCGGAGGTCACCACCTCGCCGGTGTCGAGGCGCACCCCGGTGACCGGCCCGCTGGTGCCGGAGCGGCGCATCACCCGCTCCACGGTGGCGCCGTACCGGAAGGTGGCTCCCGCCTTGGTCGCCGCCGCCTCCAGGGCACGGGGCACGGCGTGCATGCCGCCCTTGGGGAAGAAAACCCCCTCGACAGTGTCCATGTAGGTGATCACGCAGTACACGGCGAGGGCCTCGTAGGGCGACAGGCCGGCGTACAGCGACTGGAAGGAGAACAGCCGCACGAGCCGCTCGTCCTTGAAGTACGACTCCACCACGTTGTTGAGCTTGCGGAACCCGCCCATCCGAACGAGCTTGATGACCGGTCCCATCGGCCAGGCCAGGTCGAGCGGCGAGTCGAAGTTGCGGTCGATGAAGTGGGGCCGCTCGAGGCCGTAGAGATCGGTGAGCCAGGCGCAGAAGCGCCCGAAGGCCTCGGCTTCGGTGGCGCCGCATTTCGAGCGGATCTCCCCGGTCATGGCCTCCCGGCCGTGGCGCACCAGGATCTCGGTGCCGTCGGCGAAGCAGGCCCGGTACATGGGGTCCACCGGCGACAGGGACAGGTAGTCGGACATGTCGGCGCCGGCGGCGGCGAAGACCTCGCTCAGCAAGCCGCACATGGTGAGCACCGACGGACCGGTGTCGAAGCTGTAGCCGTCCACCTCCAGCAGTCCGGCCCGTCCTCCGGGGACGCTGTCCCGCTCCAGGACCACCACCTCGTGGCCCCGGCCGGCCAGATGGCAGGCGGCCGACAAACCGCCCAGACCGGCTCCGACGATGGCGACGCGCATGCCCCATGGTCACCGCTGGCGCCCGGTTTTCGCAAAATGTGCCGATGTCGGGCAAGGTGGGGGCGTGCGACGGCGGGCTGTCCCCTTGGTTCTCTTCGCCATACTGGGCGTCCTGGCCGCGGCCACCGCCGGCGTCGTCGTCCACGAAGAAAACCAGGCGGCGACACCCGCACCGACGAAATCAGTCCCTTCGACGACGACCACCGCGGCCCCGGCTTCGACCACCACTGTCGTTCCCGTCCCCGGATCCATAGAGGCTGTGCTCCCCGAGCTGGAGGCGTTCGTGGCGAGGGAACGTGGTCTGGCCTTCAAGACGCCCGTCGACGTGGACCTGGTGGGCGAGGCCCAGTTCCGCGCCCGTGTCACCGAGATCGACGAGGAGGACCGGGAGGAGCTGCGCGACGCCCAGGCCGTGCTCATCGCCATGGGTCTCCTGGAGGAGGAAGTCGACCTCGAGGCCGTCGTCACCAGCTTCTCCGAGGAGGCCATCCTCGGCTTCTACGACCCCGAGACCAAGGAGCTGGTGGTGCGGGGCACGTCGCCCACACCCTTCGTGCGCTCGGTGCTCGTCCACGAGCTCACCCATGCTTTGGAGGACCAGCACTTCGACCTGAACCGTGAAGATCTCGGCGACGAGGCGACCATCGGCTTCGAGGCACTGGCCGAGGGGAGCGCACTACGCATCGAGGACCGCTACCGCTCGTCGATGTCCCGGCAGGACCGCCGGGACGCCGAGCGGGCCGAGGAGAAGGTGGGTGAGGGCGTGTCCGACGACGTGCCCGAGGTCATCCAGCTGGCCTTCGGCTTTCCCTACGCCTACGGCCCGGATCTGGTCAGGAGCATCGTGCGGGCCGGCGGGCAGGCCCGGCTCGACGCCGCCTTCGCCGACCCGCCGGCCAGCTCGGAGCAGGTGCTCGATCCCCGCCGGTACCTCCGCAACGACGCCCCCCGGTCGGTACCCCTCCCCAGAGCCGACCGTGCCGCCATCGACGAGGGCGAGATCGGCGAGCTGTTCCTCATCCTCATGCTCCGCGCCGAGCTGGACGGCGATGTCGCCCGCACCGCAGCCAGGGGGTGGGGCGGCGACAGCTACGTGGCCTGGCGCGATGGCCGGCGGACCTGCGTTCGCATGACCTTCGTCATGGACACTCCCAGGGACACCGCCGAGCTGACCGAGGCCCTGCGGGACTGGGCCGACGCACGGGGCGCCGGCGCCAAGGCGTCAGGGTCGACGCTCACCACCTGCGGTTGAGTTGCAGCATCGAGGCTACGGACACGTCTGCCACATGGTCGGTAAGAGTCCGTCGCAGAACTACTTGCGCGAGAAAAAGAGAATCGAGCATATTTGTACCAGCACCGATACAGGTGTACCTTGCGGATAGCGCGCAAGCGCCACCCCCACCAGACGCACGGATCCGGCATGGGTGACATCAGGGCCTGAGGGTCGGACGGGGGAGCAAAGATGGACAAGAACCGGGTGGGCAGACATACACGCGCGCTCCGCCGCTGGACGGCCGGAGCACTGGTGGCGACGTTTGGGGCGGCGGGAGTGCCGTTGGTACCGGGACTCGACCTGTTCGTCTCGCCGGCGCTCGCCGCCACGGGAACGATCACCACTGTGGCCGGCAACGGCTTAGCCGGATCCGGTGGCGACGGGGCAGCGCCACTTCCGCCTCCCTCAATGGGCCTCCGAGCGTGGCCTACGACAGCGCCAACAACCTGCTCATCGGGGACCACAACAACCACCGGGTCCGCAAGAACGGGGTGATCTCAACGGTCGCCGGCAACGGCATCGCCGGTTTCGCCGGCGACGGTGGACAGGCCGTGTCGGCCCGGCTGAACCTGCCCGGCGGCATCGTTCTCGACGGCGCCGGCAACCTCTACATCGCCGACAACGGCAACAACCGGGTGCGCAAGGTGGCGGCCAACGGCATCATCACCACTCTCGCGGGCACCGGCGTGGCCGGCTCCAGCGGGGACGGCGGCCCAGCAACCTCCGCCCAGCTCAGCGGGCCCACCGGCGTCGAGATCGACAGGGCCGGCAACCTCTTCGTCAGCGAGTACGGCGGTCACCGGATACGCAAGCTGGCGGCCAACGGAATCATCACGACGGTGGCCGGAAATGGCATCGCCGGATTCGCCGGCGATGGCGGAGCGGCCACATCCGCCCAGCTGTTCAGCCCCGCCGGCATCGAGCTCGATTACCCAGGGAACCTCTACATCGCCGACTTCAACAATGGTCGGGTCCGCAAGGTCGCCACCAACGGCGTCATCACCACCGTCGCCGGCAACGGGACAGCCGGCTTCGGCGGCGACGGCGGCCCCGCCACCTCCGCTTCGGTCTGGTCGCCCAACGGGATCGCTATCGATCGTGCCGGCAACCTGTTCATCGCCGACACCCGCAACCAGCGGGTGCGAAAGGTCGACACCGCCGGGACCATCACCACCGTGGCGGGCAACGGCAACTTCGGCTTCAGCGGCGACGGCGGGCCCGCCACTGCCGCGTCGTTCCGCTACCCCGACGACGTGGCCATCGACGGTGCCGGCAACGTGGCCATCGCCGATCAGGACAACCACCGGGTCCGCCGGGTCGAGGCCATCGCCGTGGGCGGGCCCATCGGCGGCGCCATCGGGGCCAAGGAGGTCCTCGGCGGTGAGAACCCCTGCGAGCCGTGCGTCACCGACGACGCCACCGACTATCCCATCACCACCTCTACGGGCAACTTCTGGCACACCTTTGATCACCTTGCGACACCTGGCCGCGGCCTGCCCATCTCCTTGAGCCACACCTACAACTCCCTCAGCGCTGGTACCGACGGCCCCCTCGGCTATGGCTGGCAGTTCAACTACGCCATGTCGCTCACCGTCGTGGCCTCCACCGTCACTGTGCGCCAGGAGAACGGCAGTGAGGTGCAGTTCGCGGAATCGGCTACGAGCTACGTCGCTCCGCCACGAGTCATCGCCACGCTGGTGAAGAACGCTGATGCCTCGTTCACCTTCACGCGCGGTGCCCGAGAGGTCTACAAGTTCAACCCGGTTGGCCAGCTCGTCTCCCAGCAGGATCTCAACGGCTACGTCACCAGCCTCGCCTACAACGCCTCCAATCAGTTGTCCAGCGTCACCGAACCGGCCGGGCGGACCCTCAACTTCGCCTACACCGGCGCTCGGATCACCGGCGTGAGCGTTCCCGCCAGCCCGGCCCGTAGCGTGGCCTTCAGCTACGACGGTGCAGGGAACCTGAGCGACATCACCGATGTTGCCGCCGGAAACTGGCACTTCACCTATGACGGCGCCCACCGGATGCTCACCATGCGCAGCCCTCGCCAGGCGGGGCTGGTCACCAATCACTACGACGGCTCGGGACGCGTCGACTGGCAGTCCGACCCCCTGGGCCGCACCACGTACTTCGACTACACGACCATCGCCGGAGCCACCAAGGTGACCGACCCTCGGGGCAATGTCACCGTTGACACCTACGCATATGGCCAGCTGGTCTCAAAGACCACAGGCTATGGAACGGCCCAGGCCGCCACCTGGAACTTCGTCTACGACCCGGCAACAGCCGAAATGAGCTCGGCCACCGACCCCAATGCACGGACCACCACCACCTACCACGATGGCTTTGGCAACCCGGTTCGGACAACCGACCCCCTGGGCCGCACGACCACCGCCATCTACAACGCCCTCAACCAGCCCTCACCGTCACCGATGCCAAGGCGACGACGACAACGCTCTTGTACGATCCCGCCGGCAATATGACCAAAAACTCACGGCTGCTCACCAGCACCGGGCAGATCCGGAGCACCATCTACACCTATGGCGATGCCGGCCACCCCGGAGACGTCACCGCGATAACCGACCCCAACGCCAAGGTGTGGGCCGTGACCTACAACGCCAACGGGGACCTGGCCAGCGAGACCGATCCGTTGGGCAACAAGACGACCCATGGATACGACAGCATCGGGCGGCGCACCTCGACGGTGAGCGCCAAGGGCAACGCCACAGGAGCAAACCCGGCCACCTACACCTCGACGTTCACCTACAACGCCTTTGGCCAGCTCCTGGTGTCCACCGATCCCCTCGGCCACCAGGTCAAGCGCACCTACGACGCCGACCAGAACCTGGCCAGCCTCACCGACGAGCTGAACAAGGCCACCACCTACGGCTACGACGCCGCCAACCAGCTAACCGTGATGACCCGCGCCGACAACACGACGCTGCAGAACAGCTACGACCTGGCGGGCAACCTCGCCACCCAAAAAGACGGCAAGTCCAACCTCACCACCTACACCTACGACCCGCTCAACCGGGTCTCGTCGGTCAAGGACCCGCTCAACCGCACCACGACCTACAACCATGACAGGGCGGACAACCTGACCAGCGTGGTTGATGCCCTCAACCAGACCACGACTCTGTCCTATGACGCCGCCAACCAGCTCACCTCCAAGTTGTACTCCGACCCCGCCACCCTCGATGTGACCTCGCTTGGCTATGACGCCAACGGCCAGCGCACCTCCATGGTCGACGGTACGGGCACGTCGATATTCGAGTGGGACTCGCTGAACCGACTCACCCGCTCCAGCAACGGAGCGGGTGTCACGGTCCGCTATGGCTATGACCTGAAGGGCCAAACGACCTCGCTCACCTATCCTAACTCCCAGGTGGTCACTCGCACCTACGACGGTGCCGGGCGGATGGCAACGGTCAAGGACTGGCTCAACCACACCACGATCTTCTCCTACGACGCCAACGACAGCCTGGACAACCAGACGTACCCGAACGGCACTCAGGCCGCTATGGGCTACGACGCGGCAGACCAGCTGCTCAGCATCGCCGACACCAAGGCAGCAACGACGCTGGCCAGCTTCAGCTATGGCCGTGACAATGCCGGCCAGCTCGCCTCCGCTTCATCCACGGGGATGGCCCAGCCCGCGGAGTCCTATGGCTACACCTCCCTCAACCAGCTGGCGTCGGTCAACTCGACCAGCTACAGCTACGACGCCGCCGATAACCTCACCAGGCTGACTTCAGGGGCAACTCTGGGACACGACGACGCCAATCAGGCCACCTCCCACACCCAGGCCGGTGTGGTTTCTTCGCTGTCCTATGACGCCAAGGGCAACCGGACCCTGGCCAGCGGTCCGGCCCCGCCGGCGCGCTACCGCTACGACCAAGCCAATCGGCTCACCGAGGTGGCGACCTTCACCGGGCTGGTGGCTGCGGGGGAATCCCACAGCCTTGCGCTGGGCTCAGACGGAGTAGTGCGGGCCTGGGGAGCCAACACCTTGGGCCAGCTCGGCAATGGGCTGATCGGAGTACCTGCCACCACTCCAGCACCGGTGGTCAATCTCAGCGGCGCCTCCGCCGTGGGCGCGGGCGTCGACCACAGCTTGGCTCTCAAGTCCAACGGGACCGTATGGGCCTGGGGGGACAACTCCAACGGCCAGATCGGGTCGGGCGCCGTCCCCAACCCGGCCACCTCACCGGTCCAGGTACCAGGCCTGACCGAAGTGACCTCCGTCGCCGGAGGAGGTTTTCACAGCCTGGCCCTCAAGTCCGATGGCAGCGTAACGGCTTGGGGCTCCAACATCACCGGCCAGCTGGGCAACAGCACCACCTCCGTAGTCCCCTCCGGGCCGGTGCAGGCAACTGGGCTGTCAGGGGTGTCCGCGGTGGCCGCAGGGCGGGACCACAGCCTGGGGCTCAAGTCCGACGGGACGGTGTGGGCGTGGGGCTTCAACGGTTCGGGCCAGTTGGGCAACAACTCCACTACCTCCTCCTCGGTCCCGCTCCAGGTAACTGGGTTGTCGGGCGTCACAGCCATCGCCGGGGGCGGCGACCACAGCCTGGCTCTCAAGTCCGACGGCACCGTGTGGGCCTGGGGGGCCAATGACTCGGGCCAGCTCGGCACGGCCTCGACTATTGACTCGCTGGTGCCCGTGCAGGTAAGCGGGCTAGCCGGTGCGGTGGCCGTCGCCGCCGGCAGCACCCACTCCCTGGCAGCCAGGGCCGACGGAACGGGATGGGCGTGGGGCGCCAACGGCTCAGGCCAGCTCGGAAACGCCTCCACCACGACCTCCCTGGTGCCCGTTCAGGCAAGTGGGCTCGGCTCCGCAGTCGCGGTCGCCGCGGGCTCCACCCACAGCTTGGCTTTGCGATCCGACGCCACCGTGCGGGCCTGGGGGGCCAATACTTTCGGCCAGCTGGGCAACGGCTCTACCGCCAACTCCAGCGTGCCCGTCAGCGTCACGTCGTTGAGCAATGTCCAGCCCGTGGCCAAGGCCACCTACGCCTACAACGGCGACGGTCTGAGGATCTCGAAGTCGGTGGCACGACTGACCACGGCATTCGCCTGGGACCTTTCCGGTGGGCTTCCCATGATGCTCAAGGAGAACTCGACGTACTACGTGTACGGTCCAGGAGGCACCCCCCTTGAACGGATCGACTCGAGTGGCGCCGTGACGTACCACCATCAAGACCAGCTCGGCAGCACCAGCCTGCTCACCGATGCCGCCGGAGCGGTGGTCGCCACAGCTAGCTACGACGCCTACGGCAAGACCACTTCCTCCACCGGATCGGCACGGACACCACTCGGCTACGCCGGCCAGTACACAGACGCAGAGACCGGTTTCCAGTACCTGAGGGCGAGGTACTACGACCCGGCGATGGGGACCTTCTTGACGCGCGATCCGATTGAAGCGGTGACACAGGAGGCTTATGGTTACGTCGGGGGGGACCCTCTCAACGCTACGGATCCCACGGGGCTTTATGCCATGACAAACTCCGAGCGACGGTTCTGTAGGGAGAGCACGAAAAATGCCGCGCGATGTCTGGTCGCCTTCCGGCTGTCGAGACTAGCGATTCGCGACACGACTGCCCGTTATGGGCACAAGAACGATGATACGTCAGCGAACGCATTCCAGCATTGCTACTGGAACGCGTTGATGACGATGCACATGGGTGCAAGAGCCGCCAAGGGATTCGGAGATCGGCATGAGCAACGTCCGCGTGGGAGGAAAGAAAGCGGAGAGACTTACGATGCGCGGAAGAGAATGGACCTCGCGAACAATAGGCTCGGCAGGAAAATAGGCGGGTGTAGCGAGTCTGCGACGGCCTGCTATGAAAATCCAAACCTTGTTGTTCTAAAGTGATATATGTGCACCCAACCCACGGTTTTCGCTGGGCGGGACGTTCAATAGGACTTGCCGTGCTGGGAGCGGCCCTCGTATCTTCTGCCTGTGCTCCTGGCCGTGGGGAGCCTACTTCTGGAATAAGGGATGCGCGGCACTTCGAGGAAATGAAAACCGACCGCGCGGTAAACCTTGCGCCGTCTGGCGCTGAACTGCGCGAAAAGGGAGAGCTTCGGCCTTGTGAGGAAGGAAGCCGCTCGGACGGGTGGGGCGAGGTCACAAGAACCTTCCGCACCAATGATTCAGCGGACGATATTGCTAGATTCTACCGCTCCCGGCTACCAGGGCTGGGGTGGCTGGAGATGAAGTCACATGATTACGGGCCGAGCACGCTGGTTTTCGCGAAAACAAGTGGGAGACACCCGTATCAACTTAGAATTGTCGGCTGGGATAGCCCCGCGGACGGCTACTTCCTGATACTCGAAACCAGGCCCGTGAGGAGGTGCGCTGGTACTGAATGACACCGCTGTGCTTCGGTAAACTTATTTTCTACGAATACCTGATCGTTAGCTATGGCCTCACCCGCCATCGCTAGGATCTGACGCCGACAGATCCGCGAGACACTGGCACCGCCACCAATTCATTCGGCTTCGCAGGCCAGTTGTTGCCGGCAGAGCTGTTGCACACGCTTCGGCATGATTGGCTGTCCACGGTTCGGCAGCTTTCCAAAAAGTACGAACTCGCCGATGTGGGCACTGCAGACGCGCAAGTAGTTCTGCGCCGGCCTCGTAAAGTTAGACGCGTAGAGCCCGTAAAGCCCGCGCTGAGGGCAACGACGCATCGAATCGTGTCCGTAGTTCCACCTGGAGCATCGAGGCGGCCCTGAAGTAGCCGAAGGTTGAAGCTGGGCTCAGTGGTCGCGGCCGCCGACGAAGTGGGCCAGCTCCCGCAGCTCGCTCCTGGCATAGCCGGCCAGTGGCGCTTCGTCGAGGGCGTCAAGGGACCGGCTGACGAGACGGTCGATGGCCGTCTCCACCTCGGCCCGGGCACCGGTGTCCACCAGCACGGACTGAAGCTCCACCACCTCGTCCTCGGTGAGGTCGGTGGCGCCGAAGCGGTCGGCCAGGAGCTTGGCCGCCCCGCCGTGGCCATCGCCGGCGGCGGCGGCGGCGACGGCGAAGGCGTACAGCGCCGTGGGCTTGCCCTCGCGAAGATCCTCGCCCACCGGCTTTCCCGTGAGGGACGTGTCGCCGAAGGCGCCGAGCAGGTCGTCGCGCAACTGGAAGGCCTCGCCCAGCGGGTCACCGAAGGCCGACAGTGGACCGGCCAGGTCGTCGAGGCGGCCGGCGAGTGCGGCGCCCATGTGCAGTGGCCGCTCGATGGTGTACTTGCCCGACTTGTAGCGGCAGATGCGCCGGGCCTGCTCCACACTCACCTCGCCCCGCACGGTCCCGAGGAGGTCGAGGTACTGGCCGATGTTGACCTCCAGGCGCAGGTCGGTGAACACGTCGAGCGCCGGCTGGGGGGCGCCGCGGAGCAGCTGGTCGGCGTAGACGAAGGCCAGGTCGCCGACGAGGATGGCCACGCCTTCGCCGAAGCGCCGGCCCTCGCCCCGCCAGGCGGCGCCGGCGTGGCGGCCCTCGAACCTGAGGTGGACGGTCTGCAGGCCCCGCCGGCGGGGGGAGCCGTCCATGACGTCGTCGTGGATGAGAGCGAAGGTGTGGAGCAGCTCCAGGGCGGCGCCGGCGTTCTCCACCAGAGGGTCCTCCGGATCGCCGCCGGCGCCCACGAAGGCCCAGTGGCAGAAGGCCGGCCTGAGGCGCTTCCCACCGGCCATCACCAGCTCGCGCATGACCTCGAGCGGGTCCACCAGGTCCGGGTCGACTGCGGCCCAGCGGGCGATCTCGGCCTCGAGGAGCCGCTCGATGCGGGCGTTCACGCGGGACGCGATAGGGGCGAGTGAGGAGGGCGGAGTGGGCACGATGAGTTTTTCGAGCTTACGGGCGGCTCCGGACGGTGCTTCACCCGATGCCGTGACGCCAGGGCCCCCGGCGGCCGTGGCAGCCTCGGGGTCGGCCGTTGTGGGCCCCGCGCTCTCCCCTCTCTCGAGAACGCGGGTGAGGGTGCGGCCGAGGAGGAAGCCGGCGCCCAGGACGATGGCGCCGCCGGCGGCGTCGATCCAGAAGTGGTTGGCCGTGACCACGATGGCGAAAAGGGTGAGCAGGGGGTAGGCGTAGACCAGGGCGCGGGTGGAGCGCCGGCGGCAGGCGGGGAGCAGCACGAACACGCACCACGTCGACCAGGCGAAGTGGAGGCTCGGCATGGCCGCGTACTGGTTGGACACCTTGGCCACGGCTCCGGAGTCGAACGACCACAGTCCACCTATCACCTTCAGGGTGTCCACGAAGCCGTAGCTCGCGGGGAGCAGGCGCGGCGGCATCAGCGGGTAGAATGCGAAGCCGATCAGGGCCAGGCCGGTGGTGCAGGCGAGGGTGTTGCGCCACAGCGGGTAGCGGTGGCTCATGCGCCGGAAGAGGTAGACGAGGGCGAAGACGGTGACGGCGAAATGGGCGGTGCCGTAGAAGACGTTCCAGAAGGAGATGAAGGCTCGCCACGGTAGGAACCAGTCCTGGATGGCCTCCTCGTGGAAGCTGCCGAGGAGGCGCTCGATGCGGATCACCTGACTGGCGTTGCGGAAGGCCTCCAGCTTCGAGTCGGAGGCCACGCCCTCGTTGCGGATGAAGGTGTAGACGCCGTAGAAAACCAGGATGTAGAGGACCTCGCGCCACCACCGGAGGTGGGAGTGGCGCCGCCGGCTGTGCAGGCCGTGGTGGCGGACATGGCGGGCGTGGCGGCGCGCCTGGCGGTCGAGGTGCGGTTCTGGTTCCGGCGGGGCTGAGGTGGCTGCCTCGGTCACGCCACGGCGCGGGAGGCCGTCCGGCGGGCTCGGCTGCCCACGGCGAAGGCGGGGGCGCCCAGGAGGCTGACACCCAGGTTCACGAAGTACACCAGCAGCCCGAGGGCGAAGGCGTCCGCCGGGGCGACTCCGAGGGGCTGCAGGAAAAAGACGAGGGCGGCCTCGCGGGTGCCCAGGCCGCTCACCGTGAGGGGCAGAACCTGCACTATGGCCACCACGGGGAAGAAGGCGAGGATCGCCGTCCAGCCCACGTCGAGGCCGAGGGTCTTGGCCGCCAGGAAGGCCGAGAGCATGACCGCCAGCTGGTAGGCGAAGCCCACCGTGCAGATCTCGAAAGCGAGGCCCGGGTTCCGCCGGGCCCGGTCGAGGCCGAGGTGGATGGCGCCGGTGAACCGCCGCCATCCTTCACGGCCCTCGGTCCTCCGGCCCACCCAGGGGTTGGACGCAACGAGGAGGAGGGCGGCCAGCAGGACCAGGGTGCCCACGGCCACGGTCATGGCGGTGGCGGCCGGGCCGGGCGCCCGCCGCTGTAGCCCAGGGTTCACGATCAGGGCGATGATCGTGAGCAGCGGGAGCACGAGCCATCCGGTGAGGCGCTCGAGGACCACCGATGCCGTGGTGGCTGCCGTCTCGCCGTTGTCGGCCGCCAGCCGGCGCACCCGCACGACGTCGCCGCCGATCGTGGTGGGCAGGAAGTTCCCCACGAACAGGCCGGCGAGGTAGTGGCGCAGCAAAGTGGATACCCGCACCGGTAGGTCCAGGGCCACGAGAACCCGCTGCCAACGCAGCGCCGACAACACGATGCCGATCAAGGTGACGCCGAGGGCGGCGGCCAGCCACACCAGCATCATGGGGCGCCAGACGGCCACCCGCAGCTGGGACAGATGGACGTGGTTGGACAGCCACACGAGCATGACGATGGTGACGGCCACCCGGCCGACCGGCGCCGCCACGGACCTGACATCCACGCGTCTCCCCCTGTTCACCGGACACAGGGTAAAGCACCGCGCCGCATCGTGGGCGCGAGGCCGGCATTTCGCCCGTATTCTTCGTGCCCTGCCGGTGGGCGGGCTGCATCCCGGCGGTACCATGGGCGGTGCTCGATCCCGAACTTCTCCAGCGGGTGCTGGGCGTGGCCCTGCGCACCGGCGGTGAGTTCGCCGAGGTCTTCGTGGAGGATCGCCGTTCCTCCTCGGCTCATCTCGACGACGGGCGGGTGGAGGAGCTGACCTCGGGCCGGGAGCGGGGCGCCGGCATCCGGGTGGTCGTCGGCGACACCACCGGGTTCGCCCACACCGCCGATCTGTCCGAACGCTCCCTGCTGGGCGCGGCCGAAGTGGCCGGCGCCGCGGCCCGCCAGGGCGGTGGCGCCACCCGGGTGGTGCCCTTCGGTGGCGGGAGCACGCCTTCGGACGACGACTCGATCGTCGAGATCCTTCCCGAGAGCGTGGGCAAGGCCCGCAAGGTCGAGCTGCTGGTGCGGGCCGACGATGCTGCCCGCAGTGCCGGCACCTCGGTCAAGCAGGTCTCGGCTTCCTACGGGGACAGCCGGCGTCGCATCCTCGTGGCCAACTCGGACGGCCTTCTGGCCGGCGACGACGTGGTGCGCACCCGCTTCGCCGTGTCGGCCGTGGCCCACGGCGACACCGGCATGCAGACGGGCTTCGAGAGCGTGGGCCGCACCGTCGGCTTCGAGCTGTTCGACGAGGTCGACGTCGACGACATCGCCCGCAAGGCGGCTTCCCGGGCGCTCACCAAGCTGCGGGCCCGCCCCGCTCCCAGTGGCGTCCTTCCCGTGGTGTTCGCCGCCGGCCGGGGCGCCGTGCTCTTCCATGAGGCCTGCGGGCACGGACTGGAGGCCGACCACATCGAGAAGGACTCCTCGGTGTACTGCGGCAAGGTGGGCCAGCTCGTGGCCAACCCCCACGTCACGCTGGTCGACGACGGCACCATGGGATCGGAATGGGGCGCCTACTCCATGGACGACGAGGGCCGCCCCGCCCAGCGCAACGTGCTCATCGAGAACGGCGTGCTCACCGGGTACATGTGGGACTTCCTGCGATCCCGCAAGGCGGGGCGGGAGGCGTCGTCGGGCAACGGCCGGCGCCAGACCTACCAGGACCTGCCCATGGTGCGCATGACCAACACCTATCTCCTGGCCGGTGAGGAGGACCCCGAGGAGCTGGTGCGCCAGACGCCCAAGGGCGTGTACGTCGCCCAGATGGGCGGCGGGCAGGTCAACACCGCCACCGGCGATTTCGTGTTCGGGATGACCGAGGCCTACCTCATCAAGAACGGCGAGATAACCGAGCCGTTGCGGGACGCCAACCTCATCGGTAACGGCCCTGCCGTCTTGGCCAACATCGACGCCGTGGCCGACGACTTCGCCATGGCCAGCGGTGGTGGCACCTGCGGCAAGAACGGCCAGGGCGTGCCGGTGGGCATGGGCCAGCCGACGCTGAGGGTCTCGGGGATAACCGTCGGCGGAACAGCGGCATGAGAGGGGCGTGAGCGGGGAGTGAGCACCACCGGGGACGGAGAGCTGCTGGCGCTGGCCACCCGGGTGGCCGGATGGGCCGGCGCCGGCGAGCAGGTCGAGGCCTACGTGGCCCGGTCCCGCGACACCGACGTCGTGGTCTACGGGGGGGAGATCGAGTCGCTGTCGTCGGCCACCTCCGAGGGGGTCGGCATCCGGGTGGTGGCGGGTGGCCGCCAGGGATTCGCCTACGCCGGCTCGCTGGACGAGGCGGTGGTGGCCGAGACCTTCGGCGAGGCCCGTGACAACGCCGGCTTCGCCACCGTCGACGAGTTCATCGGCCTGGCCACGCCCGACGGAATGGAGGCCGTCGACCAGGACCTCTGGCGGGACGACCTGCTCGAGTTCCCCGCCGCGGAGAAGGTCGAGATGGCCATGGAGCTGGAACGGCGGGTGAAGGCGGGCGACCCGCGGATCCGCTCGGTCGAGTCGGCCAACTACGGCGACGGCGCCCTGGAGACGGCGATAGCCACCAGCACCGGCATCGCCTCGTCCTCCCGCCGCACCGGCTGCTACGTCTCGGCCTACGCCCTGGCCGGTGAGGGCGACGAGACCCAGAGCGGGGGCGGCTACTCCACCGGGCGGGCCCAGTCCGAGCTGGACCTGGAGAAGGCGACGGCCGACGCGGTGGAGCGTTCCACGCGCCTGCTCGGCGCCCGCAAGCCCCCGTCGGCCCGCCTCACGGTGGTGCTCGACCGGCGGGTGACCTCCACGCTGCTGTCCATCCTGGGCGGGACTCTGAACGGCGAAGCGGTGCTGAAGGGGCGTTCGCTTTTCGCCCAGCGCCTGGGAGAGGAGGTGGGAGCGGCGTCGCTCACCCTGGTGGACGACCCCACCGATCCCGATGCCTACGGCGCTTCCACCTACGACGCCGAAGGGCTGGCCAGCCGGCGCAACGTGCTCATCGCCGGCGGCGTGGTGCAGGGTTTCGTCTACGACACCTACGCCGGGCGGCGCGCCGGCGTGCCGTCCACGGGCTCTGCCGTGCGGGCCGGCTTCAAGTCGGCACCGGGGGCGGGTTGCCGGGCCCTCTCGCTGGCGCCGGGCGACAAGAGCCAGGAGGAGATCCTCGAGCTGGTGGGATCGGGGCTGCTCGTGCAGTCGATCAGCGGCGTGCACTCGGGGGTCAACGCCGTGAGCGGCGACTTCTCGGTGGGTGCCGAGGGGCTCATGATCCGGGAAGGGGCGCTGGCCGAGCCGGTGCGGGAGATCACCATCGCCTCCACCATCCAGCGCATGTTGAAGGCGGTGGTGGCCGTGGGCGACGACCTGGAATGGCTGCCGGGATCGGCCGCCGGCGTCACGCTGGCCATCGCCGACATGAGCATGAGCGGGGCCTGACTGCCCCTCCTCCATGCTGTCGTTCTGGGGGTGCTGCAGGGCCTGACGGAGTTCCTGCCCGTGTCGTCCAGTGGTCACCTCATCGTTGTGCCGTGGTTGTTCGGCTGGCACGAGCTGGACCGGAACCCCGAGCTGAAGCAGGCCTTCGACGTGGCCCTGCACATGGGCACCTTCGCCGGCGTCATCGTCTACTTCCGCTCCGACATCGTCGCCTTTGCCGCTGCCGCCTGGCGGTCACTGCGCCGGCGGTCCATCGAGGAGCGTGACGAGCAACTGGCCTGGCTGTTGCTCCTGTCGTCGATGCCAGCTGCCGTGGTGGGGGTCGTGCTCGACTCCGTGGTGGACGACCACCTGGCCGGCGAGTGGCTCATCGGCGTGCTGCTGGTGGTCTTCGGCCTGGTGCTGTTGTGGGCGGATCGCCTGCCCGCGGACCGGACTGAGGGGGAGTTCGGGCTTCGGGCAGCGGTGTTGATGGGGGCGGCGCAGGCGGCCGCGCTGCAGCCGGGCGTCTCCCGGTCGGGCGCCACCATCTCCATGGGCCGCTGGCTCGGTTTCGACCGTGATTCTGCGGCGCGCCTGTCGTTCCTGATGAGTATCCCGATCATGGCCGGCGCCGGCCTCTACGAGGGGGTGAAGCTGGTGCGCGACGGCGGTATCCCCACCGGCTTCGGCGACGCTTTCGCGGTGGGGACCCTGGCCAGCGCGGTCACGGGTTTCCTGGCCGTCTGGGGCCTCCTGCGCTTCGTGCGCAGCCACTCGTTCCGGCCCTTCGTCGCCTACCGCCTGCTGGCGGGCGCGGGCATCCTCCTGGTGGCTGCCTCCGGCTTTCGCTGAGACGACGGATGGGCACGGGCATCGACCGCAGTCGGCTAGCCAAGGCGGCGGACGACGAGCCCTCGTACCTCTGCTATCCGCTCGTAGTCGGCGTCGACGTGCACTACGCCAAGGTCGTGGAACAGCGCCGTCTCGGCGATCAGGAGGTCGGGGATCGGGGTGCGGTGCCACATGCCGTGGTGATGGGCCAGGTCCCGCTGGAGCGCCAGGGCGCGGTCCAGCAGGTCCCCGGGCGCGGCGAGAACGTCGAAGCTCCTGTGAATCCTGGACTTGAGCCCGTCGTAGTCATCGGCCGAACGAGCCGAGTACAGCTGTTCCAGCTCACTGATCTGGCAGAGGTGCAGCGACCCGGCCAACTCGTTCAGCTGAGCACTCACCTGCTGATCACCCGAGCGTGCCGCCGCGCTCTTGTCGAGGACCCAGCCTCTTACCGCCACATCTTCCCTTCGGCCAGCGTCTCGACGTCCACCTCGTCGCTGAGGAGTTCGAGGAAGCTCCGCTGGAGGAGGGCCCGGTGGGCCTGCTCGCCTCCGGCCTGGTCCGCGGCCCGTCGGAGTGCTTCCGCCACTGTGGCTCGCGCCGTGGGGGCGCCCAGAGCCTTCTTTGCCCGCGCCAGCAGTTCCTCGTCGATCTCGATGGTCGTTCGCTTCATTGAGTACACAATACCAGGCGAATGTGTATGCATCAGGGGCGGCCGGTCAGGGCGAGGGTGACGGTGCCGCGGGCGATGGCGAAGGCCACTCGGGGCGCTTCGTGGGATGACACGGCAATGGTGACGGACTCCTCGCCCGCGTCGAGGACGAGAGCGTCGGTGGCGACGGCGAAGGTGGGCGCGCCGGCACCGCCCGTGGATGGCTCGGAGTCGCCCCCGCTAACGGAGCCGGCATCGCCAGAGTCGCCGGCGTAGCCGCCGGCACCCACGTCCACGTCGAACGTGGCCAGGACGTCCACGTGGTGGCCGCGCTCCAGCGCCAGCCCCGCCGGGTCGACGGGGACGGCGAGCGCCCGCATTCCCGCGGGGAGCAGGGCGGCCAAGCCCCGCACCCCGTCGGGCGCCAGCTTGGCCGCCAGCAGGACCTCGCCGGCGGCGAGCGGCACGAGCGTGGGGCGGCCGGCGGGAGAGCGGGCCACCGCACCGTCGGGAACGGCGGCGGCTGGGAGCCGGCGCACCTCCACGTCGGCCGGGCGCAGGACCCGGCCGGCGGCAATGGGCCGGGCAGCTACCGGGACATAGCGAAGGCCGCCGAGGCGCGCCGCCCGGGCCGATGCCTCACCCACCTGGTGGCTGACGAAAAGGCCGGTGGCGCCGGCCACGGCCAGGGTGGTGGACCAGAACAACAAGGACGAACGGCGCAGTCCCATGCGCAGGCGCGGACCAAGGGTCACGGGCTTCCTCCAAACGAGAGGGCTGGTTCAGAGGGGGAAGAGTGCAGACGGTGTCGTCGGCGGTCCTCGGCTTCATGTTGCAAGAACCGTTGCTATGCAACGATTTCTGCAACAAGAGCGAGGGCGGGAAACCCGTCGCCAAGAGTGTAGAGGTCAGCGGGCGCCGCGGGAAAGGGGCGGTTCAGGAGGAGGCGGCGGCCTTCGGGTCACTCTTGGGTGTCGCCTTGGTGTCGGGCTTGGAGGACGGAGTGCTGGCCGAGTCGGACTTCGATGCCGCCGTGCCCGACTTGGTGTCGCTCGACCCGCCGCCGGCGCCGTCGGATTTGGTATCCGATTTGGTATCGGCTGTCTTCTCCCCGCTGCGGCCCTTGCCCTTCGAGCTCGCCGCCCGGCTGTCGGTCTTGTAGAAGCCGCTTCCCTTGAAGGCGATCCCGATGGCGCCGAACACCTTGCGCAACGCCCCGCCACAGGCCGGGCACTCGGTGAGGGGCTCGTCCTTGAACGACTGGACCACCTCGAGGTGCTCGCCACAGCTCCGGCAGGCGTACTCGTAGGTGGGCATGACCCGACCAGTTTAGCTGCGCCCTACCCACCTCTAGGCTGGCTCGATGCCGGATCGGGTGCCAAATGCGGTCATTTCCGCCGCCGGTTTCGAAACCCGATGACGCCGGAGCGCCGGTGAGCCTGCTTCCCGTGGGCGAAGCCCGAGCCGTGGTGCTGGGTGACTGCGACCGCCTGCACCCGGCGGCCATTCCCGTGGCCGATGCGCTGGGCCTGGTGACCTCGATGGCCATCCGGGCCGAGACCGACGTGCCCCCCTTCGCCAACAGCGCCATGGACGGCTATGCGGTGCGGGCCGTCGACACCGCCTCGGCACCCGTGCGGCTGGTCGTGGTGGGCACCGTGGCCGCCGGCGCGCCGGCGGACAACGCGCTCGGCGCCGGCGAAGCCATGCGGATAATGACCGGCGCTCCTGTCCCCGCCGGCGCCGACGCCGTGGTGATGGTGGAGCGGACCGAGGCTCATGATGGCGGTGCCGCCGTCACCATCTCCTCTGCGGCCATGGTCGGGGACCACATCCGCGGTCCGGGTGAGGACGTGGCCGCCGGCCAGGAGGTCTTCCCCCCCTTCACCGTCCTCCAGCCCGGGCACCTCGGGGTACTGGCCAGCCTCGGCATGGCCCGGGTGCCCGTGTTCAAACGGCCCCGCGTCGGCGTGCTCTCCACCGGCGACGAGTTGGCCGGCGCTTCGGTCCCACTGAAGCCGGGCCAGATCCGCGACTCGAACCGCCCGATGCTGATGGGGTTGCTGGCCGAGGCGGCCTGCGAGGTCGTCGACCTGGGCACCGCCCCCGACACCAAGGACGCCATCGGCGGCGCCCTGGAGCGTGGGCTCGGTGAGTGCGACGCCATCGTCACCAGCGGGGGAGTCAGCGTCGGTGACTTCGACTACGTGAAGGTGGTTCTCGATGAGCTGTCGGGCGGCTCCATGCGGTGGATGCAGGTGGCGGTCAAGCCGGCCAAACCGCTGGCCTTCGGGGTGGTCTCGGGCCGCCCGGTCTTCGGGTTGCCGGGCAACCCGGTGTCGTCGATGGTCAGCTTCGAGCTGTTCGTGCGCCCCGCCCTGCGCCAGATGATGGGCCACTCTGTCCTGGACCGGCTGCAGGTCGATGCCGTGGCCGATGAGGGCTTCTCCCGCCGGGCCGACGGCAAGCTGCACCTGGTGCGGGCCAACGTCGAGTGGGACGATTCCGACGGACGGTTCCACGTGCGGCCCGCCGCCGGCCAGGGCTCGCACATGCTGAGGGCCATGGCTCTGTCGAACGCCTTGGCCGTGCTGCCCGACGGGAAAGGAACGCAACCAGGCGGAAACATCAAGGTGATGTTGCTGTCCTACCCTTGAACGCGATGTCCCTGCCCAGGGTGGCCGCCCCGTCGCGGCCCCTCGTCGACCCCTTCTCCCGCACCGTGCGCGACCTGCGCATCTCGGTCACCGACCGCTGCAACCTGCGCTGCACCTACTGCATGCCCGCGGACGGGCTCACGTGGGTGCCGCGGGCCGAGATCCTCACCTACGAGGAGCTGGAGCGGGTGGCGCGGGTGTGCGTGGAGCGGTTCGGCTTCGACGGCATCCGCCTCACCGGAGGCGAACCCACGATGCGGGCCGACCTGCCCCGCCTGGTGGAGAGGCTGGCCACTCTGGGCGTCGACCTGTCCATGACCACCAACGGGCTGAGCCTTCCCCTGGTGGCGGAAGACCTGCGGGCCGCCGGACTGCGACGCGTCAACATCTCCCTGGATTCGCTCCGCCCCGAGCGGTTCGCCGAGATCACCCGGCGGGACCAGCTGCCCGCCGTCCTTGCCGGCATAGACGCCGCCCTGGGTGCCGGTTTCGACCCGGTCAAGGTCAACTGCGTGCTGGTGCGGGGCATGAACGACGACGAGATCGTCGACATGGCCCGCTTCGGCCGTGAGCGGGGCGTGGTTATGCGCTTCATCGAGTTCATGCCTCTGGACGCCGACGGTGGATGGACCGGCCAGAGCGTGGTTGCGGCCGAGGAGGTTGTGGCCGCCATCGACGCCGTGTACCCCCTGGAGCCCGCGGCGGTGAGGGGTGCGCAGCCGGCCGAGCGCTACCGCTACCGGGACGGCGGTGGCGAGATCGGCGTGATCGCCAGCGTCACCCGCAACTTCTGCTCGAGCTGCGACCGGGTGCGCCTGACGGCCGACGGCAAGTTCCGCAACTGCCTCTTCGCCGTGCGGGAGACCGACCTGCGCTCGGTGCTCCGGGGCGGGGGCAGCGACGGCGACGTCGCCGCTGCCATCGAGGCCGACGTGGGCACGAAGTGGTCCGGGCACGCCATCGGCCAGGTGAACTTCGTCCGCCCGTCACGGTCCATGAGCCAGATCGGGGGGTGACAGAGGGGGTCTCTCGTTAGACTCCCGCTATGTCCGACCGTGGCCTGACCCACCTTGACCCGCTGGGCCGTGCCCGCATGGTCGACGTCACACCCAAGGAGCCCACCCACCGGCGGGCCGTGGCCCGATGCAAGGTGTTCATGAAGCCGGAGACCACGGCCACGGTGGCCACCAACGCGGTCACCAAGGGCGACGTGCTGGGCGTGGCGAGGGTGGCCGGGATCCAGGCGGCCAAGCGCACGCCGGACCTCATCCCGCTGTGCCACCAGCTCGCCATCGGGTCGGTGTACGTGAACTTCACCATCGGCGACGACAACGTGGAGATCGAGGCGCAGGTCGAGACGGTGGACCGTACGGGGGTGGAGATGGAGGCCCTCACCGCCTGTTCGGTGGCGGCGTTGACGATCTACGACATGTGCAAGTCCTCGGACCGGTCGATGACCATCGGCGAGCTGGCCCTGTGGGAGAAGACGGGCGGGCGCTCGGGGGTGTGGCGGCGCACGTCGCTCGACGGCGACTCCTGATCCATGCCTGACGGCCAGGCGCCGATCCTCGGTTCTGGTGCCGGGATCGCAAACCGAGCTGGCGCGGGGCGACCTGGGCGTAGTAGCAATGGGGGGCCGGGCCTTGGCAGGGCGAGCCCCATCCACCGCCGCTGCTGAGCGGCCCGATACGGTCCTTTGGACAGAGAGCAGGTCGAGGAGCCTTTGACCATTGTGATACTCGTTGTCCTTGCACTGATCTGGGCCGCCGTTCTTGTCCCCCCCATGCTTCGGGCTCGCGCCGAGGTACGGCCCGCGGACTCCATCAGCCACTTCCGTCGTCACCTCCACGTTCTCCAGCGCACCGGCCCCACCGCCGTGCGCCCGGCCAACACCCTTCGCATCCCCAATTTCATGCCGGCCACGCCGGCGCCGAGCTATCGCATGAGCCGGAACTACTCACCCGAGGCTGCCCGCCGCGCCCGAACCCTGAAGCGCCGGCGTGACGTTCTGTTCACTTTGCTGGCGGCCATGGGCGTCACCCTGGTGCTCGGCCTGCTCCCGCCCCTACGGATGCTGTGGGCCGCCCACGTCGTGCTCGATTTGATGTTCGGCGTCTACGTCGCTCTCCTCGTGCGGGCCCGCGGTCTGGCCGCCGAGCGGGAGATGAAGCTGCGTTTCCTGCCCGCCCACGCCCGGGCCGACAACGTCGTCATGCTCCGCCGCTCCGCCAACTGAGCCGCGCCTGGACCGTTGGGTCCCGCCGGATTGGCGCGAGGCCCCTCTAGTACCCTGACCGCTGGCGGGGGTGTAGCTCAGTCCGGTAGAGCGCTACGTTCGCAACGTAGAAGTCGTGGGTTCAAGTCCCATCACCTCCACTAAAAAGTCCCAGGTCACAGCGTTGCAGGTGGCAGTAAATTGAGAAGCGTTCTCAGAAGTAGCCGAAAAGGGAGCGAAAAGGGAGCGAAAAATTTCGAACTCTCGCTTGGGGAGCAGGATTGAGGCCCCCGAGGAAGGCGTCTAGCAACCGCCGAAGGGCATCAAGTAGGTCGCTGCCGGGGGAAGCGCCCGAGGTGTTCGTCGGGGTCGGAGTCGGTGACCGTCCGCCAGGTCTCGTGCCCTCCCGGCTTTCAGCTTGCGGATAGCTGCTACCCGGGAGGGGGAGCCATGATGCCATTTGGTTGAGAAAAGTAGCGGGATACTTTATCGTCGAATAGAGAAGACTTTGTTGACGAACAACCCTGACTGTGGTGCAATCGAAGCGTCGGCGTCCCGGGAGGCGGATCCAAGTGGTCGAGCGAGAGGGCGCAACTGAAGCGGCGGGGGAGCGCGACATCGTCGTCCTCGTCGCCGACGGCCAGCGGCTCTTCGCCGAATCACTCGGGTCGGCGCTGGCCCACCACGGCGGCTTCTACGTAATTGGGGAGCACCCCACGAACGGCGGTGGGGCGGTGGAAGCGGTCATGCGTCACCGCCCCGATGTCGTACTGCTCGACTACTGGATACCCGGGATGGACGGCCCCGCCGCCGCCCACGCCATCGCATCGTGGTCTCCAGGACCGAAGGTTCTCATCCTGTCGTGGTTCCACGGGCAGATCCAGGTACAGAAGGCCCTTGCCGTCGGCGTAGCCGGCTTTTTGCCCAAGAGCCTGTCGCTGGCCCAGGTCGCCGCGGCCATTGGGCGGGCGCACGCCGGCGAGCCGCTGGTGTTCGCCGAGCAGCTCTCCAACCTTGTGGCCGATATCGACCAGCGCTACGACGACGCGCTGCGCCGCGGCGAACTGCTGCGGTTGCTCACCTCGCGCGAGGTCGAGATCCTTCAGGTCCTCGCCACCGGCCGCCCGGGCAGAGAGGTGGCCGCCGAGCTGTCAATAGCGCTCGGCACGCTCAAGAACCATGTGCACAAGATCCTGGCCAAGACCGGTGCGCGCACCCAGCTCGAGGTCATCAACATGGCCCGCCATGAGGGCCTTATTCGTGATGTGGGGCCGCCGATCACCCCGTCGGCCCCCCGACGCGCCATGCCGCAGTTCGCCGTGGTGCCCGCGGGCAACGGAAAACAGCAACTACCCGGCTCGCCATCGAACCGATGACCCACGCCGACAGCACCGTCCGCCGAGACCACGCCGCGATCTGGGATTTCGCCTCCCGGGCCAATGCGTCGATGGCGTCGATGTGGGACCCGGTCGTCGAGCGAGCCGTGGCCGACCTCGGCGTCGACCGCACCACCTTGGTGATGCTGTCCTTCCTGCTGGCCAAAGAGCCTCATGCCATGAGCCTTGCGGACTTCGCACAGCTGTCGGCGTACTCGGCGCCGACGTTCTTCACCGAACGCCTCGCGAGGGCCACCGGAGTGGGCCACAGCTCCCACGAGCCCAGCGTGGGTTGGCGGCTCACTACGCCGGGACGCCAGCGGATGATGCGGCTCCACGCCGACATCGCCACCGCCATCGCCGGGGCCGACCCGCTCGCCCCATCGGACTCCTCACGCCTCGCCGAGCACCTCCAGGTCCTCGTGGACGCCAGCCTGGCTACCCCGGCTCCGCCTACGCCGCGCATGAGCTGGTACATGCACCGGTTGATCGTGGCGGGCGATGCGCCCCTCGCCCGTGTCGTGCGCGCCCTGGTGTGCCTGGACGCCTACCGCAGCGATGCCCACCAGGACGCCTGGCGGGCAAGTGGGCTCAGTGCCACCGCGATCGAGGTGCTCACCGCGCTGTGGCGCCGCCCCGGCTCGCTGGCCCAGGTGTGCGAGCAGCTGGCCGTGCGGGGCCATCCCTACGAGGTGTACGCCGTCGCCCTGGGTGACCTGCGGCGAAGGGACCTCGTTGTCGGCTCCGACGAGGTACTGGAGCTCACCTCGGCGGGCACCGAGCTGCGCTCCGAGCTGGAGGTGTCCACCGACCGGTTGTTCTTCGCCCCCTGGGAGTGCATCGGTGCCGAGGCCGGCGCCGAGCTTGATGGCCTGCTCAGGCTGCTCAACTTCGAGGGACTATGATTTATCCTCTAGGTAAGAACACATTGGTTGACAGCCGGCCTAGAAGGTGGTTCAATCGATCGACGGCGACGGCGACGGCGTGCCGGAGGGACGGAACCAGTGGTCAAGCGACATGAAGTAGCTGAAGCGGTGCTCGGCGGCGCATTGGCGCGCTCGAGCGACGAAGGCGCCGGGCGCGGGGCCGATGACGAGGCGCTGGGCCGCCACTTCGAGGCGTTCGGCCTCAACGGCTACGAGGCCCGGGGCCTGGTGGCGCTGGTGGCGCTCGGCTCGGGGACCGCCGAGCAGCTGGCCCGGCGCTCAGGCATCACCCGCACCAACGTCTATCGGGTCCTCGACGAGTTGCAGCTGCGGGGCCTGGCCACACCGGTGGCGGGCAAGTCCACCCATTGGGCGGTGGCCGCCCCCGACGAGGTGCTCGCCGCGCTTCACCAGGTCCAGCTCGCTCGCATGCGCGAGCTGGAGACCCGCATGGTTGACGCTCGGCGGCTCATGGACACCGTCGGCTCCGAGGCCGGCACCAGCGCCATTGCCCATGTGCGCCTGCTGCGCTCAGGCGCCGAGGCCACCCGGGCCTATCAGCGCCTGCTCGATGAGGTGCGCACCGAGCTGGTGATGTTCACCCGGTCGCCGTTTCTGGAGACGGGCAAGCCCAGCCCCGCGGTGCTCGCCGCCCGGGCCCGGGGCGTGGCCATGCGGGTGCTCTACCAGGAACCCGACCTCGCCGCCCCTGGAGCAGAGGTATGGCGGCGCGAACTCGACGCCTATCACGCAGCCGGCGTGGAGGCCCGTGTGGTGGACGAGTTGCCCATCAAGCTATCGGTGTTCGACTCCGTCTCCGCCCTTGTGGCCCTGCCCGACCCGCCCCTCCCCGGGGCCAGCTATCCGACCATGACCCTGGTGGAGCACCCCGGCTACGCCGGCGTCATGGTGCGGGCCTTCGAGAGCTACTGGGCCGAGGGGCGGCCCTACGAGCCCGACGATTCCGCCGCGGCCCAAACAAGCCAGTCAGTGTCAGCTAGATGACCGCTTCGTGCGCGGTTCGTGCGGCCGGAGTGCGGACCTCTACGGACTCTTCGATTCCGCGGCGTGTCGGCGCGTTTACGGCCGTCCTCGGCTTGTTGTTCTCGGTGACAACGCTCATCCCGAACTCGAACGCCACCGGAACAACCACACCGGGTGCCTGGTTCGCGACCAATCCCATGAGTCGCCCACGGAACGGCCATACCGCCACGGTTCTCCCCGATGGCAGGGTCCTGGTGATCGGGGGCCAAGAGAGTGGGTCGGCACCGACCGCATCGGCCGAGTTCTACGGTCCGGCCACCCGGACCTGGGTTCCGACCGCCCCCATGGGCGAAGCCCGCGCGTTCCACACCGCGACGCTCCTCGCCAACGGGGATGTGCTGGTCACCGGCGGCTGCCGGGGGCCGGTCGACAACCTGGATGACGTGTGCGCCGACAGCTCCGCCGGGCGGGGCGAGATCCTGCGGACCGCAGAACTTTTCCATGCCCCCAGCGGGACTTGGACAAAAGTCGGCGACATGGCGACGCCGCGCTTTGGCCACACCGCGACACGTCTGGCCACCGGTCGGGTCCTGGTTGCCGGTGGATGTGTCGAGAAGGAGGGGAACGATGGCCTGCGCGACGACGGCGGCCGCAACTGCGGGCCGGACGGCTCTGGCGGTGAGAACCTGTCCTCCTCGGAGATCTACCGACCGGACGCACAATCATGGCTGAAGACCGGCTCCATGATGGAAGCGCGCGCTTTTCACACCGCCGCCCTCCTGTCAGCCAGCGGTGAGGTTCTCGTCGCCGGCGGCCGCACCGACGCAAGCCGGTGCAACTTCTATCGGAACACCGCACTCGCAACTGCCGAGCGGTACGAGCCGGACACCGTCGATCCCACCACCGGCATCGTGGGCATGTGGCTCCCCACCGGGCCGATGCGCCACGGCCGCTTCTGGCATACGGCGACAGAGCTGGTATCGGGAAAAGTGCTCGTAGCGGGCGGTACGTTCGACTACACCGACAGCGGCCAGCCCTTCTGCCATAGCAGCGAGGAACAGAACCGGGTACGGAACGTCTCCACCGAGGTGTACGACCCCACGACGGCTCTTTGGAGCGACGGTGGACCCCTCCCGGCGCCGGGTCGGTTCCGGCACAGCGCCGTGCGCCTTTCCAACGACAAGGTCCTCGTCATGGGCGGCTCACGAGGCGGGCCGGACAACGGCGCCTTTATCCCGAACAACCCGAGCCTGTTCGGCAGTCTGGCGACGGCCGATGTCTACAACGAGGCCACCAATACATGGTCGGAAACGCGACCGATGCTGCAGGCGCGGATGAAGGGCCATGCCTCCGTCCTGCTCCCCGGCGGCGATGTCATGGTGACGGGAGGCGTGCGCCGAGAACCCGGCGAACCTTACAGCTACCTCGCTGATGCGGAGGTCTTCGATCCGACCAGGATGCAGGTGCCTTCGGTGGTTACGGTGCAGCCCTCGGGTGGCCCGCTGGCGGGCGGGACCACCGTCACGCTGACCGGGGTCGGTTTCACCAACGTTCGGAACGTGTCGTTCGGAAGCGCGGCAGCGACCTTCGTCCCGGTTTCAGACACCCTCATGCGGGCAACCAGTCCGCCGGCTTCCTCGGCCGGCGCCGTCCACATAACCGTCACCGTCACCGACTCCTCAGGTCGAGCGCAGACTTCCGCCACGATCGACGCCGACCGCTTCGAGTACTTCCCCGTGGGGGCGGGAGACTGGTCCCCAACGGCGTCGATGGGCACGCCCCGCCAAGGCGGGTTCGCCGTCCTCCTCTGGGGCCCCAGATGCCGAGAGTCCGTCCTGCCGTCGTACTGCGGCGACGCCTTGGTGGGCGGGGGCGCCAACGACCGCACCTCGGAGCTGTACGACGTGGCCAGCCGTAGCTGGTCTCCTGGTCCGTCAATGGGGACCCCGCTCTACGGCCCCACTGCTGTCCTGCTTCCTTCCGGAAGGGTCCTCGTGGCGGGCGGTTGTGCGACAGATGCCGCCCCATGCGATCCGCTGAGGTCGGCCGAGCTGTACGACCCCGGTTCGGGAACCTGGACGCCAACGGGTTCCATGGCCACCGGCCGCGTGCAACATACCGCCACGCTGCTCCACGACGGGCGAGTGCTCGTAACCGGCGGCAAGGTGGGAGCCGTCGATCAGGCCGGGGTCGAGTTCTATGATCCAGAGACGGGCACCTGGTCGCCTGGCAACCCCCTCGTCTATCCACGGGCAGCACACACCGCCACCCTTTTGTGGGACCCCAACTGTTCCGAGCCTGGGCTCGACGAGCCAGCCGGAAACGACTGTGGCTCGGTCCTGCTGGCCGGCGGCACCCAGCAAAATGACGAGATCTACGATCCCAGGACGGCCCGCTCGCGGGCGATCCCGACCACCCTCGGGCGTCGGGGCCACACGGTGACGGTGATTTCGGGGCCGGCTTGTGCGACTGCAGCCCCACCGGTGTACTGCGGTGCCGTCCTGCTGGCCGGCGGCGTCGACAATTCCGGCAGCCCCTCAAGCTCGGTGCAGCTCTTCGAACGCGGGGCACTTCAGTTGCGGCAGGTGGGGTCGCTGGCCATGGCCCGGTTCGCCCATAGCGCCAGCGTGTTGCCTGATGGCCGCGTCCTCGTTGCAGGCGGCCAGGGGGCAGGTGAGATCCTCGCCTCCTCCGAGGTCTACGACCCGGCGGAGCAGCGGTGGAGGCCTGGGCACGATCTCAACTCGAAGCGTGCTCATCACAGTACGGCTCGACTGGCCGATGGGCGGATTTTGGCGACAGGCGGCAACAACGACGCAAGTGCCGAGGTGCTCGTCGTCGACGCCGCCCCCGTCCCAGCCTTGTCGCGGGTGCACCCCGCCGCTGGGTCGAGCTCCGGTGAGAGGTTGGTGGTGATCAACGGCGCGAACCTGTCTCCGCTGCGAGTTGTGCGCTTCGGCGATCGCGATGCGCAGGTCGTGTTCAGCGATGAGAGCGCGGCGTTCGTGATCGCTCCCGCCCAACCTCGCCGACAGGTCCAGCTGACGGTGGCCACCGCCGGCGCGACCTCCTCCTTGGTGCCGTTCAGCTATACGCCGGGGGGATGGACCCGGACCGGGATTCTCACCGGCTCCTACCTGACGCACGACGCGGCAGTGCTGGACGGCGAGCAGTGCAGCGGGCACGACCCGCCCTCTTACTGCGGCGTTGTCCTTGTCGCCGGAACAGCCACCAACCCCGTAAGCACCATCACTCAGGCGTCAGCCGAGGTGTACAACCCCGCCGCGGCAACCTGGACACCGACCGACGCCCCAGCGGTCGCTCGCTTCGACCACACCCTTACGGCGCTCCCCGATGGCACCGCTTTGCTCGTCGGCGGCCAGAGCACCCTTACGGCGATACCCACCACCGAGGTTTTCGACCCAGCCCCAGCCGGGGCGTCGATATCCCCGCCCGGCCGTTGGCGGCCGACATCCCCGGTGCCGACACCCCGATTCTCCCATACAGCGACCCGGCTGCCGGACGGGCGAGTACTGGTTGCGGGAGGAGCCGTCTACGAGCCGGGTCGCCAGGTTGCGGTTGCAACTGCCGAGATCTACGACTGGCGGACGGGAACGTGGTCTCCTGCCGCCCCGATGTCGAGTGCCAGGGCGAACCACACCGCCACGGTTCTGCCCGACGGGAGGGTCCTCGTCGCCGGAGGCTACCGGTTGGCGTCTCCCTCAGTACTCAGTGGCGACGTGGTCAGCTCGGCCGAGATCTATGACTGGAGAACGGGCCGTTGGACCACCACGGCCCCGCTTGCCGTCGGGCGGTTCGCCCACGCCGCAACCCTGTTGGACGGACCAGCCTGCGCCGTAACGTCACCGTCGCGATGCGGACGGGTGTTGGTGGTCGGCGGCAGCGACTCAGGGGGCGGACGCAGCGCTGCTGAACTCTACGACCCGCTCACCGGCCGCTGGGATCCTGTGGCGCCGATGCGAACCCCCAGGGCGGGACACACCGCCAGCCTGTTGCACGACGGCGGGGTCCTGGTGATGGGGAGCGCCACCATTTTCAGTGGACACAACTCCCCGGCGGCCACAAGAGCGACAGAGGTCTACCGGCCGGACACCGATCGATGGGAAGCGACCGAGGCGGCGGTCGTGGCCAGAGGCAGGGGGAACCAAAGGCCGACCGCCACGACCCTCACCGGACCGCCGTGTCGCACGGCTTCGCCTCCACGCTACTGTGGGGCCGTCCTCGTCGAGGGTGGCGACGACAGTCGGATGCGGTCGAGCGACCTGTACTTCCAGGCCCCTTCCATCACGAGGATCCAACCAGGCGATTCACCCGTTGGCGGCGGCCGGACGGTGGCTGTCACGGGAACTGGCTTCACCCGCGAGACCAGCATCTCAGTGGGCGACGAAGCGATACCGGAGGACGCGGTCAGCATCGAGTCGGCCACAGAGATCCGCTTGAAGGTTCCACCCCATGCGGCCGGGGACGCAGTGGTCTCGGCCGTCGACTCGGGGGGTACGTCCGCGATCGTGCCGACCATTCCCTCCCACCTCATCTTCTACCTGGGAACACCCGGCGCCATCGAGGGACTGGCGGCATCACCGGCTTCTCCCACGTCGATCGACCTCAGCTTTGGCGCTCACGACGGGAGCGGTCTGCGCCCCGCCACCGAATACGTGGTCAAGCAGTCATCTACCCCCATCCGCACCCTGGACGAGTTCGATGCCGCCGACGCCTTGTGTGGCGGTACCTGTCGCTTCGCGCGCGCCCAAAGGGTGAACCTGCGGGTCGAGAACCTCGAGCCCGGTACCTCCTATTTCTACTCGGTTCGGGCTGGGAACGAGTTCGGTCAACTCGGGCCAGTATCAGAATCAGTATCCGCAACGACGCCCACATTGCCTTCCACTGCAACGTGCCCCGCGCCCGTGACCGCTGGCCTGGGGCAGGTCAGCTACCCCGGCGGGCGTTACTCTCTCGTCGCCGGTCCGGGAGGGACGGTCTTTGGAGCAAACTCACCTCTGTACACATGGCGCGATCAGGGCGCAGGGGGTGGCTACAGCTTCCAGGAAGGAAATAGTTCCTCGATAGACGGCAATGGGTACTGGGCCTACTTCCGCTGCCCGCAATTGGTGACGCTCGCCCCGACTGGGCAAAACGGACCGCTCTCGGTGCCGTTAGGCGCCTACCATGCGTCTATGGTCGGCAACCCATCCGGCACGAGCCAGTCCACCGTTTCGGGGCATGACTTTGCTGCCCGGTGGGATCCCGACGCCAACGGGTACGTGTTGTCGGGCTACCGGGAGAGTCAGGTCCTCCCTCCCGGCGAAGGCATCTGGACGTTCTCGTACGTCGCGACCAGCGTCACCCTTTCACCCGCGTGAGTGTCGCGGAAAACCTGACCCGTGGAGCCTCATGGGGCGACCGCGAAGGCCTCATCGTTCATCCGCTGAAACTGAAAGCTTTTCCCCTTATGCGCGAGCCTCAGCATGCTTGGTCACCCGGCGCCGTGGGCCGCGCGTGGCGCGCTCGTCAAGAGGGTGATCGCCTCGCCGGGGTAGATGAGGTTGGGGTTGCCTGAGCGAATCGTGTGGCGGTTCTTCTCCACCAGCTGGATCCAGTATCGGCCCACCTCCTTGGCGTTGAGTGCCTCCGCCGGCCGGCCAGTTGCCTTCGCCAGCTCGTGTTGAGCGATCTTCCAAAAGTTGTCGCCTGGCTGCACGAGGTAGGTGGCGGCAGAAGTTGCCTTTGCCGTGTCGGGCTTGGGTACGGACACCGGAGCTGGAGGAGGCTGCTTTCGGGGCCGCGTGGTCGTGGTACTGCTCGTGGTGGTGCTTGCGGAGATCGGCGGCGCTTCTGGTGTCGGGGCCCGTGCCGCAGGCTCGGCACGGACTGCCCCGTTGCCAGCCGGGCGAGGCTGGTAGGCGGGATTGGTGGCTACCACCGGAGGATCCGACTGTTGGTCGAGCTGCAGCACCACCGGGCCGACACGTACCGGCTCGGCCACAGCCATCCGGCCGCCACCGAAGGTGGAGCTGGCGATGATCGTCGTGGCCAGCACGCCGTCGATCATGCGCCGCAGCGGTGGGAGGGTGACCCAACGCACGCCACGCGCCAGCGCCGGCACCCGTGTCGCTCGCGCCACGGCGTACAGGACCGTGGACGCTGTCAGCCACCAGGCGATGGCCATGGCCAACAGACGGACGGCCGCGACGAGGGCGTCCTCCGGCGGGGTTTCGGCCAGCCAGTGCCCGGCGCCGTGCCAGCCCGGCGGGGAGCTGACGTAAGGCCCGAGTCGGATGAGCAGCACCACCGCCGACAGTTCCGCACCAACGAGAGCCGCAAGAGACGTTGCTCCACGCATCAACATGTGATAAGTGTAAACGAGTGGCTACTGAGATGGAAGGGCCAAATGGTCTCGAAGACGCTCTTCGGGAGTTGCGCGCCGAGCACCGGGCTGCCCAGGAGGAGCTGGAGGAGGCGTCCCAACTTGTGGAGCGGGCCGGGCGCTCTCTCGATGAGGTCGCTCTCGACTTCCTCTACCGGGGCGACACCATCCGGGTGACCGTCGGCGACCGGTCCTGGACGGGGACGGTTGTCCACGTCGGAGTCGGCGTCATGACCCTGCGGACCCCGTCGAAGGTGGAGGTGGACATCGCCTATCCCGGCGTGACATCCATGCGGGTCGTGGAGCGGGCCCGGGTGGGTGGGCGCTCACGCACCTCCAAGCACCCCGGCGAGATCGTCGCCAGGCTGCGTGAGCTACAGAACTCCAGTGAAGAGGTCCAGGTTGGGGGCCGCCACCTGCCTCCGATCGAGGGCACGGTGCAGGTCGTGGCGCGTTCCCATGTTGAGTTGCGCGGCCGAGATGGCTCTGAGTGGGTGGTACCGCTGAGTGAGCTCGACTACCTCAGCCGCGCCGGCGAGTCGAGCCGGTAGGGCGGCGGGTTCTGGTGGAAGCGGGAGCGGGAGCGGCGGCTGTCTTGGTGCCACGGGTTCGTTTCGCCGGCGCTTCTTCGGCCTCTTCGCTGAGTGCCTCTTCGAGAACCCGGTCGCCGGGCTGGACCATGTGGCGGCGCAGGGTGCTCAGCACGTCCTCGAGGACGAAGTGGAACCTGCGGCTCCCAGGCAGGCGGCTGGCCGGAAGCCGGCCGTCGGCCGCCATCATCAGCACCGTTCGGGCGTTGATGTCGAGCAACTCGGCGACCTGCGACGTGGTGATGATGGGCGGGTACTGCTCCCGGATCCGCTCGAACCCGTCCGATGCGGGCGTTGTCTTGGCCATGGGCCAGGAGTATAAGCACCAAAGAACGTTCAGCAACGCTCGTCGCAGGTTTCCGCAGGTTTTTCGATTTGGAGGTCGGCAAGTGCACATAAACCGCTTGACCACCTACTGGCGGCGGGTTACGCTCGCCCCTTCTCAGTGTTTCAGGCTCTTTCATCACCTGGGGGTGTGAAGCCGATGGCACGGACCAAAGAGGTCATGACAAGGCAGCCGGCGCCCCGCCAAGAGCGGGCGAGCGCACCGGCCCGTCAACGAGGCGTGCTGTCGAGGTTCAGCATGGCGCATGGACTCATGGTGCTGTCCGGGCTATTGGCCTTCGTGCTAATGGCCACCGTCATGGGCGATCGTTCCGAGCGCATTCAGGTCGCGGTAGCTCAGGCCGACATTGCCGCCGGGGCCATCCTGCGCTCCACCCTCGTCAAGCCGAGCGAGTTGGCCGCCGACTCGCCATTGGCGTCGAGTTTGGTCTCCCTCGCAATGGTCCGCAGTGGCAAGTGGACTGCTACTCGGGCTATCGCCGCGGGCGACCCCATCCGGCGCAGCGATCTGGCCCGTTCGCAGAACCGGCCCGGGCTTCGCTCCATGAGCATCTCCGTCGCCCGGGAGAACGCAGTGGGTGGCGCCCTGGGCGTCGGAGACAAGGTCGACGTCATCGACGTGGTGGACGGGCGGGCGGTGTTCGTGGTCACCGATGTCGAGGTGACCAAGGTCGCTACGCCCATGTCGTCGGGCGGCATCACCCGCGGGGCCGGCCGGGAGTTCTTCGTCGTTGTCCAGGTGGACCCCTCGCAGGCTCTGGCCCTCGCCGAGGCTCTGGCCGACGGAAAGCTCGACGTGGTGCGCTCCACCGGCGCAGCGTCGGCACCCCTTCCCGAGCCACCGCTTCCATCGGAGACCGACGGTCAGGACGCCGCCGGCCAATGAGCGATTTCACCGTCGGGGTGGTGTACACCACCCGCGACTGGAGGCCGGCCTGGCAGCGCTATGTCCGCGACCACGTCGTGGGGGTGGCGCTGCGCTTGGTCCGCGACTCCCGCATGGCCCTGGAGGAGCACCTCGACGTGCTCATCGTCGACGACGACACGTCCTTCCTCACGCCGTCCTTTGTCGCCGAGCTACGACAGCGCGGCGTGCGGACTGTCGGTGTCTACGACCCTGGCGAGGGGGATGGCCCGGGCGAGACGTTCCTGCAGCGAGTCGGCATGGACCGCGTGGTCGCCTCCGACATCGAGCCGGAAGACCTGCTGGAGCTGCTGGACGAGCTGCGACCCGCGCACGGCCTGGACGACGCCTTCGAGGAAGTTGTGGCCGGCCTGGATTTCAACGAGCCCGGCACGGCTGCGTCGCGGCTCATCGCCGTGGGCGGCCCGCCCGGGTCAGGCGCCACCGAGGTTGCTGTGGCGCTGGCTGATGTCGCCTCGAAACGTCATCGCACCATCCTCGTGGATGTAGACGAGGTCGCCCCCGGCATCGTTCGACGCCTGCAGCTCGGGCTGCACCCTCATCTGCTCACCGCCCTCGACCAGTTGCGGGGCACCATGCTCCAACCCGAAGGCGAGGGCCGATCGCACCCTCTGGAGGGGTCGCTCGCCCGTGCGGCACCGGGAAGCCGTACCAACCTTGGTTTCGACGTTCTCGCTGGGCTGGCCAACCGGCGGGACTGGAACCTGGTGCGTGCCGACGAGGTTCTGGCTCTGATGGAGGAGTTGGCCGGGCGGTGGTCCTGCGTCGTGGCCAACCTCGGCCCCCACCTCGAGGATCTTTCTGACTACGTCGACCGCTTTGCCGCGTCTCGTGCCGTTGCCGGGCACGCCGACCGCTTGGTGGCGGTGTGCGAGGCGTCGCCACGCGGGCTCGTTCGCTTCCTGGACTGGATGGTCGACGTGGCCGAGCTCGGATCCCAGCAGCGGGTGGACGTGGCGGTAAACCGCACCCCGGCATCCCGGTACCGACAGGGGGAGTTCGAGCAGCAGCTGCACGACCACGCCGGCACCCGATTGGCCTCGGTCAGCTTCCTCCCCGAGGACCGAGCAGTGGCACGAGCTTCGTGGGACGGCGTGCTGGTGGGTCGCAGCCCCTTCCGCAAGGCCGTCGGGCGCCTCGGCAAGATCGTCCTGCCGGAGCGCCATCGTCGCCGGCTCCTGGCGAGGCACTGATGCCCCGAGGCGAACGACATGGCAGCACGACCACAGCAGAACCCGCTGTGAACGATGCGCCCATCGCGGGGAGCGCCCGCGCCAACGGTCGATCCAACGCCCGGCTCGGTGCCCGGCGCCAGGGGCCGCGCTCGACCAAGGAGGCCGCGGCACCCTCGCCGTCGCCGCCACCACAGTCACAGCACGAGACGCCACCGCGTCCACCCACCTCGAAGCGGGTCAAGTCACAACCCCGCCGAGCCGCCCCCGACGCCTACGAGCTACTGCGCTCCGAGGTCCTCACCGCCATCCAGGCCCGCCGTGTCGACACCACGGCGCCGGGGTCGGTTGAGGAGATGGTGCGTGACCTGGTCGACGCCTACCAGGCGAGATCGCGCACCGGGCTGGGCGGTCGTGCCCTCGCCAACCCCGCCACCATGGTCGGCCGCCTCTGCCGCTCCGTGCTCGACTACGGCCCGCTCACCCCCTTCGTCACCGGCGACGAGGTCTACGAGGAAGTCCTCGTGTTCGGCGGCGAGGTCGCCTACGTGGACGGCCAGGGGCGACTCGCCATGGTGGACGAGCCCGTCACCGAGGCAGAGATGCGAAGCGTCATAGATCGGCTGTTGGCCGGCGCCGGCGCCTCGGTGGACGAGAGCCATCCGATGGTCCAGGTCCAGATACTCGACGGCCAGGCCCGCCTCGGCGTGGTCATCCCGCCCGTTGCCGACCGGCTCAATGCCAGCCTCCGGCGCTATGTGATGCGCCACGAGACCCTGGACAAGCTCGTGGGCTGGGACGCGCTGACCCCGGCCGCGGCCAGCCTCCTGGCTGCGTCCACCTACACGCCCACGGGCATGATCATCACCGGCGAGCCGAGTGCGGGCAAGACGAGCCTGGCCAATGCCGTGCTGCGGGCCGCGCCCGACACCTTGCGCATCATCTGCTGCGAGGACACCCCGGAGATCAACCCCGAGCACTTGAGCCCGTTTCGCTGGCGGACTCGCCGGGCCGGACCCGACGGCAGCGGGGAGGTGTCGCTGCGCGACCTGGTGCGCATGGCGCTCGGCATGCGCCCCGACCTGATCGCGGTGGGCGAAGTGCGCGGAGCGGAAGCCTACGAGCTAACCCGCGCCGGAAACGCTGGCTGCGGAATGCTCGCGACCCTACATGCAAAATCGGCCCGCGGCGGGCTGCAGGCGCTCATGTCCACCGCCATCATGGCCGGCCAGAACGTGGACGCCGTGCAGGTGCGCTCGGTGTTCTGCTCGATTGTCGACCTGGTGGTCCATCTCGCCCGCGAGCCCCTGGACCTCAAGCGCAACGGCGAGGGGGGCATCCGCCGCCAGGTGATGGAGATCGCCGCCATTCCCCCGCTACAGGGCTCGGAGTCGGACTTCGCGGTGGAGCCCATCTTCGTGCGGGAGGAACTGGGCGCACCGCTGCGTCGCACCGGCGCACCGCTTCCCGACGAGTTGGGCGCCCGTCTGGACCGGGCGCTGCGTCCACGAGGCGCCACGATCAAGCGGGTGCTCGAAGGCAGGGACGTCCTGGTATGAGGCTGCTCGCCGGCCTGTCGGGCGCCGTTTCGGTGTACCTGCTGGTGGGCCTGCTGACCGGCCATGCCCCGCGCAGCCTGACCCGTCGGCGCTCGCGTCCGCGGCCCGAGGACTCCCGGCTGCGCCAAGCCGGACTCAGCGTCACCAGCACACAGTTCTTCGCGGCCTCCGTGCTCGCCGCCGGGGTGACCTTAATGGTTGTGTGGGTGTTGAGCGGCGCGTGGACCGTCGGGCTGGCGCCGGCGCTGGCGGTGGCCACCCTGCCAAGAGCGTGGCTGGCTCGGGAGGCGAAGCGGATAGCCGAGCGGCGGGTGGCGGCGTGGCCCGATGCCCTGCGCGACCTCGTTTCTCGGCTGGAGGCGCCGATGTCGCTGCACCGGGGGTTGGTGGAGCTGGGGCGCACCGGCCCGGAACCCTTGCGCGCCGCGTGGCAGCGCTACGAGCGGCTAACCGCGGCGCTGGACCACCGCGCCGCGCTGCAGGCGGTACAGGCGGAGCTGGCCGATCCCGTGAGCGACCGGGTGATCACCGTGCTGCTGGTGGCTCACGAACAGGGTTCCGGCGTTGTGCTCGACGTGCTGCGTGAGCTGGCCGACGCCACCGCCAAGGACGTCCGCCTCCACGACGAGATCGAGACGGCCCAGCTGGAACGCCGCATCGAGGCTCGCGCCGCGGTGGTGCTGCTTTTCGGCGTGCTCGTCTTGTTGTGCTCGTCCTCGCCGCCCTACCGGGACTTCTACTCCACCGCGGCCGGCCTGATGGTTATCTTCGTCGGCTCCGCCATGGCGCTGGCCGGAATGGCGGTCATCTCCCGGCTCGGGCGCCTGCCGGTAGAGCGCCGGGTCCTTGTCGGACAAGGGTCGCCGGAGAGCTGATGATCCTCGACCCCCGCGTCGTGCTGGCCGCCCTCTGCGGTGGCGTGGCAACCGCTACCGCCCTCGGTCTGCTCCTTCACCCGGCCCGGCCGCTGCGGGTGCGCGTGCGCCCCTACGTCCAGTTGAGCCGCGCCCAGCTCGGCGCCGGGCATCCCGACGCCGCCGTGCTGGTTGGAGCCCAATCACCGGTCGGGACCGTGGCCGAACTCTTGGCCCAGGTCGGACGTCGTCTCGCCGCCAGCCTCGGCCGCTTGGTCGACGTGGGTGACCGCTCCGATGTCGACACCCGCCTGCGCCAAGCGGGCTTTACCGACACCTCTGCCGAGCAGTACCGGATGCGCCAGCTCGCGTGGACCGTCACGGGCACCGCTCTCGGCGCTTTCGTCGGTATCGGTTTCGGGGGATCCGCGGCCACGGTTCTGCTGCTGGCCATGTTGTCCGCCTACGCCGGAGCCAGTCGCTGGCGGGCGAGGGTCGATCGGGCCATCCGGGATCGGCGAGAGGCCATGCGAGGCGAGCTGTACACCCTGGCCCAGCTGCTGGCCGTGTACATCCGCACCGGCCACGGCCCCGTCGAGGCGGTTCGTGAGGTTTCCGAGCGCAGCAGCGGTCCCGTCGCCGCCGAGCTGGCCGAGGCGCTGGCATGGATCAGCGGGGGAACCGTGCCGCATGAGGCCTACGAACACTTAGCCGAGCTGACCGCCGAGCCTCTGGCCGCCCGGCTCTACCGCCTGGTGGGCTCGGCCACCACGACCGGTGGCGATGTCGCGCACGCTCTGCTGGCTGTGTCCGACGACGTGCGAGCCGAGCGGCGCGAGGAGGTCGCCCGCAGCGCCATTCGTCGCCGCAGCGCCATGTTGATCCCTCTGCTGGTTCTCATCGCCCCGACCATGTTGTTGTTCATCGCCGCCGCCCTGCCTTACGTCGTCTTCGGAAGCTGAAAAGGAGAAAGCCAATGGGATACCTCGTCCAGCTGTGGCTGAGGCTCACCGCCGCCCACCAGGGGCGGCTCACCAGAGCGGATCTCGACCCCGAGAGCGGCCAGGCCGTCAACGAGTGGCTCGGGTTGTCGGCGCTTGCCATCGTGGCCATCGTGGCGATCGGAGCCGCCCTCAAGGCGCTCGGCGTGGACGTGGTGGAGTGGATCCGCACCGAGCTCGGGCTCTGAGCCGTAGCGCTCCGTTGCGACGGGCGTGGGTCGAACGGTTCGACGTGCGCGCTCCGCAACGGGCGCGTGGGTATGTCCGTTCCCGCTCCCGAGTCCGTGCGCAAGGTGAGGCCGGCGAGGCGGTGCCGGCCTATGTCTTTGCCCTGGGCCTGTCGTTGCTGTTCTTCGTCCTGCTCGTGCAGTTCGTGGTCTGGCAGTACGGCCGAGGCGTGGTTCGCTCAGCGCTGGACGAGGGCGCCAGAGTGGGCGCGCCGGCCGAAGCCGGTCCGGGCGACTGCGAAGCCCGCGCCCATGACGTGCTGGCCGACCTGCTCGGTGGCCCCATGGGAGCCGAGGTGGACGTGCGCTGCCGCCAGACGCCGACCCAGATGGTGGCGGTCGCCAACGTGACCTTCCGGGCGTGGCTCCCGCCGAGCCCGGACTGGTCGTTCGAGGTGGCGGCCACGGCCCGCAAGGAATCCCTGCCATGAGGGTCGCCGCCGGCTGTGACGAAGGCGGTGCGGTCGCGGTTGAGCTGCCCCTCGCCCTCGGGTTGTTGCTCCTGCCCCTGGCGCTCATGGTCATCACCGTGCCGACGTGGCCCGAACGCCAGACGGTGGCCCGTGCCGCAGCCATCGAGGCATCCCGCACCGCGGTGCTTGCCGGCTCGTGGGACGAGGGGGTCGACGCCGGGAATGAGGCGGTGGCCCAGGCGGCGCGCAACTACGGGCTTGACCCGTCCGACCTCTCGGTGAAATGGAGCGGCGCCTTCGGCCGGGGCGAGGCCATGACCGCCAGCGTGACGGTGCGGATTCCCGCTCTCGTGCTGCCGGGTTTGACGACTGTCGAGGCGTGGTCATGGACCGCCCGGCACAGCGAGCGGCTGGACGACTATCGGAGTCTGCCGTGACGCACCCGGCCGAGGAACGCGGCTCGATCACGCTGTGGGTGCTGGGGCTGTGCATGCTCATGTTGTTCGTTGGGGGGATCTCCCTCGACTTGTGGCGGGCGTTCTCCGAGCGCCGGGCTCTGGCCGGGGCTGTTGACGCCGCGGCCGTCGCTGGTTCCAGCGGCATCGATGCTGCCCACTACCGGGAGACCAACGAGCTGTTGCTCGACCCCGGGCTGGCCGAGGAACTGGCGACGGAGAACCTGGCGGCGCAACCCGATACCCGCTCACTGGTTGGAGCTGACATCGCTGCCACGAGTGGAGAGGTCGTGGTGCGCGCCACCGGTCGCGTGAGCTTCACCCTGCTGCGACTGTTCATGCCCGATGCCGCCCCGTTCACTGTGACCGTCGAGGCCACGGCTGACCCCAGGAGGTCGCCGTGATCCGCCGCAGCGGACTCTTCGTCGCGATCGCCGTGGTCGTCATCCTCGGAGTCGGGGTCGTCTACCAGGTAACCCAGGGAGACGCCGACGGGGACGCATCTCCGGTGCGCTCCACCCCCACGACGGCCTCGTTCACGAGCACGACGCAGCCCCCGCTGGTGGAGGGCACGGCGCCGGCCCTGGTGAACACCGGAGACGACTTCGCAGCCATCATCCGCAGCTTCGTCGCCTACCAGGATTGGGTCGGAGCGCACCCCGACCCGGCTCTGCTCGGAGAGACGATCGACTCGAGTTGCCCGTGCCTCGCACCCAGCCAGCAGAACATGGCGGAGCTGAAGGCCAAGGGATGGCGCTACGAGCCCGGTGTGGACACCGAGGTCCAAGAGGTGAAGCCACGCACAGTTACCGGCGACGTGGTCGATGTCTTCGTGGCTATTCGCTACCCCGAGCGCAAGGTGCTTGATGCCACCGACCGGGTCGTGAAGAGCGAGCCCGCCGAGCCACCCACCTCTTACTTCTACACACTTCGCCGGGGAGGTGATGGTCGATGGCGGATCACCGAGATCCAGTTGGGTACCGTCCTCTGATCGCCTGCGCGGCAACGGTGCTCGTGCTGGCGGTAGCGCTTCCCGCGCGCGCTGACGCAGCGGAGACAGGCAGGGGCAACGGCTGTCTGAACAAGCGCGGCATCTGCGTCGACGTGATCGCTGATCCCTCCGGGGAGGAGGGAGCGTCACCTCGCGGCGGGCGGCGAAACACCGGCCCGCTGCGATGGAGACGAACCGTGGTGCAGGGCGCGTGCGGAAAGCTGACGTACAACGGAAAACTGATCGCTCCGCCACCTGACGCGCCTGAGTCCGCCGGGGGACCGGTGGTCTTCATGGCATTGGTTGACACCCGCACGGGCGAGATCGTGCGGACCGCCCAGCCGTACTGCCTCAGACCGAGGACGCCGGTGGCGCCATCCCGTCGCGAGGTTGCCGAAGTGATGCGGAACTCCCGGGGTCTGTCCGCCGGCTTGGGCATGAGCCCCCGTCTGGATGGGCTCACGGGTCTGGAGACCTGGCTCTGGGCTGAGGTACCGCCCGGTCCCGTCGCCGTGGCCGCCAGCGTTCGCGGCTTCAGCGGCCAGGTGAGCGCCCGGCCGACCCGCTACCACTGGGACATGGGCGACGGCACCACCTACACGACCACGGCCGGCGGGAGCGAGCGCCAGCCAGCAGCCAGGCACATGTACCAGACCAAGGGCGATTACACGGTCGTGCTTACAGTGACCTGGAGTGGAACGTTCAGCTTCGCCGGCGGCGGGTTGGGTGCGCCGCCCGCCGAGCTTGGCGAGGTCGACATCGACTACGAGCGGGACTACCACGTCGCCGAGGCCAGGGCGGTTCGCCAGTGAGCGAGGTGCTCGAGATCGAGATCGACGGCGAGATCGACGATGGCATCAGCGAGGGGTTCGAGTCGGAGCGTCGATCGCCGCAGTGGGGCCTTCCGGCGGCCATCGCGGTTGCTGGAGTGCTGCTGCTCGCGGTGCTTGTCGTGGTCGTCATGCCGGCGATCACGAATCCATGGGAGAGGCAACAGCCGCCGATGCCCGCAAAGACGGCTGCCCCCCCCAAAGCTGCGGCGCCCGTCGAGAGCGCCCAAGGTGCGCTCGCGGCGTGGGGCCGCTTTGCCGTCAGCGGCGACCTCAAGCAGCTAGATGGGTGGCTCGTTCCCGACGGACCGCAGTACCGAAGCTTGGCGAGGGAGGCGGCGGAGCTGGCGGCGCGACCCCCAGCCCCGCCCGCCTACGAAGTGCGGCTAACTGATCCGACGGTGATGTCGGTGACGGGCACGCGGGCGACGCTTCGCGGCGATGTCACATGGACCCGTGGAGGGGAGGTAGACCAGCGGTACCAGTGGGAGATAGTGCTCCGCCGAGCGCCCCGCGGCCGCTGGCTTCTGTGGACGGTGACCGATGCGAAGTAGATGCGTCGGAAGCCGACGAGTGACCGGAGTGCCGCCGCCTAGGCGGTGATCGAGCCCATGATCCTGGCAAGACGACGGCTGACAATTCATTTAGCCGAAGCACATGTGGCGTAACGGAGCGACCTGATCCAAGCCGCGCCGTACGCCCTCTTGGCGGCGGCCATCGAATCTGCGCGCTGGCGGCCAGCAGACGCTGCCCACACACGGCATCTCATCAGGCAGGGTGCTGGCGGCGGGGAACACGACAGCCGTGGTGGTGCCGCCCTCGACCGGTACCTCGGGGCTACTTGTCCGGATCAGCCGGTGGAGCGTTATGGGCGGTAGATGCGCTCGGCTGCGCCGGTTACCGGGTCGCCAGACGCCTGTCGCAAGCGGGCGGATATGTGCTAGCTGGCGCCCGGCGGCACATCGGCGTTCTGCATGGCTGCGGGCGGTCTGCTGCCGTCAGGATCGGCACGCGCTCCACAGGCCGTCATGCACCCTCACCGATCCGCTCGAAATCCAAGTGCCCTTGTGCAGCGGAGACAAGGGGTCGTAGGGGTGATAGGGGTTCAAGGGGTGCGAGGACGTGGACGGCCAGTGCCGATGTGTCGCAGCTTTCGCAGGTCAAATGGCCTCGGGACCCCCGCAGGCGGCCCGTTGTAAGGGCGTTTCTACGCCTTGACGAGGATCACAGTACCGTTTCGCTGATGAACCACTACCACGTTACACGCGCCGATTGTGCCCGTAACAAGCGTAGTAGCACGTCGCTGACCTGCGGTTTTTAGCAAGGTAGTCTGGGTTCATGTCAGGGATTAACTCTTCTGGAACAGACCGAAGATCCAAGGTGCGCAACAGGAAATTGCTCATAGTCCTCGTCCTTGGGATCCCGCTACTTGCCTTGTGCTGGTGGAGCCCGACTTTGGCGGCGTCCCTGAGCGCTGCCAGCACCCTCCTCGCTCTAGCACTCTTACTGGTTGGTGATGGATCGTGAACGTTGATACCCCGAACGCCTCCAGGCCGCCTCGGCGCGCAGGAGCGATCGCCGAACCCGCCCGAACCCTGGAAGTCACCCCAGAGGCAAGCTGGGCGCTTGATCGTCTTGTCGAGCGCTCCCAGAGGAGGTCCGGCATTCGCCTCCCGGCCTCGTTCGCCCGAGGCGATGGCGGTGACACGATGCTCGCGAATCTCCTTTCGGGCGGACGCGGAGGAACGGTCCGGTTGAAGCTGTACCTCACCACGGTGTTGCTCGCTGGGAGCAAGCACAGCCACGCCGTCCACGGTCGGAACACGATCGTGGATGTCGCGGGCGCCACATGGGCAAAGGCTCTGGCTCTCCCGGATCCCGGTGGCCCTGGCTCGAGACGGATCTCCGACGCGCAGAACCAACTCGCGGAGAGAAAACTGATCCAGCTTGAGCGCCGAGCGGGCCAGGCCCCGAAGATCACGCTGCTTCATCCGTTGGGCTCAGGTCGTGCCTGGATTGAGCCTGGCACTCCCTACATTGGCATTCCGCTTGAGCTTTGGACCCAACGGTGGATCTGGTGCCTATCCGGTAAGGAGCTTGCCGTCCTCATCGCGATCCTGGACCTTTGCGGCGGCCGTGGTCGTGATCGCAGTGGCGGACCCCAGGCACTGAGTGGGACCCACCTTCGGCACTACGGCATGTCTGAGGACACCTGGCGGATCGCCTCTTCGGGCCTAGAGAAGAAGTACGGACTGATCCGAACCGATCGGGAGGTTGTCCGCAGCGACCTTGAGAGCCCGCGACTCCGGAAGAGGTATGAGCTGGTGCCAGACTCACTCAGCGCAATGGCGCCAATCTCCCCGACAGGTTGAGCATGCGACTCAGTGCGAACGTCCGTCGGGAAAGCACGCAGCCGGAGAGCTGCTACCTAAGCTCCACATCGACAACGACCCGATGGTTCTTGCCGATAGCTGAAGCGGGGCAAGGGCGCGCAACGGCGGTCGCGTCCAATCGTCGACCGCTATCGCCACCGCCCGAGTGCCGTACGAGGGCAGCGCGAAGTAGCGCGCGGCCCCTCGCACGACGTGCCATCGGGGAACTCGTGCGGGCGGCTTCGCGCAGCTGCGTCGATTTGCGGATGGGCGCATCAGTCTCCCGGCCCGGAGGCGGCTTGTGGACCGCGTAGTCTCTAAATCGCCTCACGATGGATGGTCATAGCCTTCTCACATGCAACCCGGAGAGCGTGTCGCTGTCATCAAGCGCATCGCTACCCGGCTCGGCGCCGAGGACGACTGGGCCGAGATCGATCTCGTCTTGGAGCAGTTCGGCTTCGAGACGGAGTGGCGCTGGGAAGGCGATGCCAAGTCGTACGTTCTGCACTGCATCAAGAACAACACCGATGCGAAGTTGGCAGCGCTCGATCAGTACCTCATGGGTCATTCTCGCCCCGACGAGGAGCCGTGGGAGGACGGCAGATTTCGCCTGTTCATCACGCACCTGGCGAACCAAAAGCTCACGGCCCACTCGCTGAAGTCGAACCTGCGCTTCTACGGCATCGACGCCTTCGTGGCGCACGATGACATCAGGCCTGGAAAGGAGTGGCAGTTGGTCATCGAGTCGGCGCTCCACTCCTGCGACGCCCTAGTCGGGCTTCTGCACTCCGGGTTCCGTGAGAGTGACTGGTGCGACCAAGAGGTCGGCTTTGCCCTCGGTCGCGGCGTTCCGGTCGTGCCGATCCACTTCGACCTTTACCCCTACGGATTCTTCGGCTCCGTCCAGGCGATCATCAACGCCGGTGCTCAAGAAGTCAAGGCTCTCGCTCGGCAACTGACGCTGATCCTGTTACACGACAAGCGCACGGCCGACAAGCTCACCGAGGCCATCGTCGAGCAGCTCGCGAATGCTCGGTCCTTCGATCAGGCGAACCGGTTGTCGGGCCTGTTGGCGACGGAGACGCCTCTCCTCCACCAAAGACCAAGCCGAACAGCTGCGCAACGCCGAGAAGAAGAACAGCGAGCTGCAGGGGGCCTTCGACTTCGACGGCAACCTGTCGGCTATTGAGGTGAGGATCCTCGCGGCCAATCCGTTGGCCCCCACCTTCGACGCTGCCGAGCCGTTCTAGGTGAGCCGGCAGGAAGTGGGGCTTCTGGGAAGACCCGGTGGCTGAAGCGGATCGGGGGTGGCGGCGGTCTAAACGACGACGTTCGTCGTCTTGGCGTCTTTTGAGGCATCAATGGCGCCGGCGGTAGGGGTAGGTGCCGATTGGGTCACCAAAACGAGCGCTCAAACGGCGCCGGCGAGCTCCGAAGTGGGACCAAGCCCCGATGAAGCCGAGGCGTTTGATGTTGACCACGGCGGCGGCGATGTTGAGCTGAAGCTTGGTTTTGCGGTGCCCCCGGAAGCGGGCCTTGCGCGTGCCGGCGCCGTGCAGGTGGGCGATCCTTCGCTTTACCTTGCAGCGAGCCCGCAACAGCGCCTTGGTCTCGGGCTGCTGCTCGTCGGCTCTGGCCTTGGCCATGCGAGCCTCATGGTGTCGAGGCGGTGCGGGTGCCCAACTCTGACGCCAGAGCTACCTCGACGAGGTACGGCTCCTTTCCGGCGCCGGTGTCACATCGGCTGCGTACCCTTCGACGGGATGAGCGACATCGTCGATTCGGGGACGGCACCAGGCGGAGTCGACCGGTATGCGCCGCGGTGGGATGTCAGCCGGGTGCCGGCTCAGGGTGGTTACGTGGCCAAGCGGTGCCCCCTTCGGGTGGAGTTCGATCTCATCCCGCCCGTCGAGGCACCCCTGCCGGAGTCGGTGATGGCCCGGGCCAGGATGGACGAGGGCGTTGCCTTCGAGGCCGCGGTCTTCGCCGACCTGTGCGCGACCAATCCGGCTGCGCTGCACCTCGACGACGGCGTGCCCGGAGATGTGCGCCTCGCGGCGACGGTGCAGGCGATGGCCGACGGCGTCGAGCTCATCCTCGGCGGGCGGCTTCCCGTGGACGAGGTCGGCCGGCGGACCGGAAAGCCTGACGTGCTCGTGCGGGCCGGGACACGGCCGGACGGCGCCGCCGCCTACGTCCCCATCGACGTGAAGCACCACAAGACGCTGGACCCCCGAGAGCGAGACAGACAGGTCCCGGGCCTGGTGTCCGCCCTCGCCGACCCCTCGCTGTCGGCTGCGAAGTCCGATATGGCGTGGGTGGTGAAGTCGCTGCGCGGCGACGCTCTGCAGCTCGCCCACTACCACCGGATGCTCGAAGCGTGCGGCCATGGCGCCGACGCGGCCTGGGGCGGCATCATCGGGAAGGAGCGGCGGGTCGCCTGGATCGACCTCGGCGCCCCTCGGTTCCGGGCCACCTGGAAGGGCCACGATACGGAAACGACCCTTGAGCGATACGACTTCGAGTTCGCCTTTCGTCTCGACGTGCTCGCCGCCGCCCTGGGTGGGGACCACATTGTGGAGCCCGTACAGGTGGGTGAATGTGATTCGTGCCCGTGGTACTCGCACTGCGGCCCCCGCCTGCGCGAGATCGACAGCGTCTCGCTCCTGCCGCTCCACGGGTATGTGGAGTGGCAGACCCATCGGCGGGCCGGCATCGGGTCCCGACGCGACCTGGCTCGCCTCGACCGCCGGACGGCCCTATTGCGTGACGATCTACCGCCCACGACGGATGTCACCGGCATGGTCGACGTTGTCGGCTCCGTCAGCCCCGACACCCCGATCACAGATCTGGTCGGCGATGACTCAAAGGAGCTTGCTGTCCTCGTTGATCATGACGTGACGACAGCTCGTGATGTGCTTGCCTTGGACCAACGAGCACTGTCGATGCACAACCGCATGGTGGGCGGCTCGCTGGCGCGGGCCATCGACGTCGCCCGCGTGGCGGTGTTCGGCGACGGTGTTCTCCACCGCCGGCGCGGCGTAGCCACCGTGGCGGTGCCTGCGGGCGACGTGGAGGTCGACATCGACATGGAGAACACACTCGACGGCACCACCTACCTCTGGGGCGCCCTCGTCGACTCCGTGTACGTGCCCGTTGTCGAGTGGGGGCCACCGACCGAACTGCTCGAGGCCCGACTCTTCGCACGCTTCTGGGACTGGGTTCAGCAAAAGCGCCGGGCGGCACACGACAGCGGTCGCCGGATCGTCTTCTACTGCTGGTCGGCGTCCGCCGAGCGAGGCGCTCTCACATCAGGTGCCGCCCTTGCGGAGGCGCACCTGGGCGCCGTCGGTGCGCGGGAGGAGGTTGCTTCCTTCGTCGATGGCGACGAGTTCGTCGATCTGCTGGATGTCCTGAGGACTCAGTTGGAGAGCGGAGCGGGCAACGGTCTCAAGACGATCGCTCCTCGCGCTGGTTTCTCCTGGCGGGATGATGAGCCGGCAGGCGACTTGTCGATGCTCTGGCACCGCGCGGCTGTTGACGGCGCCGGCGACGGAGTCAGCGCCGCCCGTAAGCGACTCCTCGACTACAACGAGGACGACGTGCGAGCGACCGCCGCCGTCCGCCGGTGGTTGCGGTCGACCAACTTCCCGGCCATCGAGGACCTGGACGAAATTGTGCAGTCCGTCAACGGGCGGCGGTGACATGACAAGGATCTTGTAGTCGGCCACTCCGGTTGGGGAAGGGCTTTGACGCCGCTCCGTCGTGGCCGGGTCGTCAGCGGCGGCGGTTCGGCCTGGTGGAACACCTGGTTCGGCCGGAGCAGACGGTTGACCATGAGTTCGAGATCGAGCCAGAGGTATCAGCGGGGGGACAACGGTGCGGTGTCGAGTGGCCACGGGTCCCCCATGGTGGCGTTTCTGCAAGCCACACTGGTTGTTCCACCCGATAGCCAGGAGAACACATGAACCGCAAGGAACTCGTCAACGCCGTTGCCGCCCACGTTGGTCTCGATCCTCGTGATGTGGACAAGGCGTTGCGGGGAACCACCGAGGTGATCGAGGCGGTAGCGGCCAAGGGTGAGCAGGTCACCATCTCCGGCTTTGCGAAGTTCGCCCGGGTGGACCGCCCGGCTCGCATGGCTCGCAACCCAGCGACCGGCGCACCGGTGAAGGTCAAGGCTTCCAAGAAGGCCAAGATCACCGCGCTCAAGGGCTTCAAGGACGCCGTCATGAGTCCTTCGGCGGCACCCAAGCTGGCCAAGGGAGTGTGGCCGCCGGCAGTCGTCAAGGCGGCGCCGGCTACTAAGGCTGCGCCTGCCAAAGCGGCCCCGGCCAAGAAGGCGATGGCTCCGCCTCGGGCAGCGACCGCAAAGGTCGCACCCCGGCGGGCAGCTACACCGGTGAAGCGGGCCGCCACCAAGGCGCCGGCGAAGCGGACCCCGACCAGGGCACGGGTTGGCGTCGCCAAAAAGCGGTAGCCCTACGTCGCGAGGTCTTTCCGCGAGTCCGATGGCGTTTCTCCGGGAGGCCCTGTCTGTGATCGCGGTTCCACCCACACGGCGTCGATGAGTCCCCATCGGACCTCGCCGTCGTCGTCCACGAAGCGGGTGCGCTGGCGAGGGCCGGTCCTGACCTCGTAGACGAGACCGTCGATCTCCACGGCGCCGACCGAGTCGCGGCCAGCGATGGTTGGGAGGTGGGCCGAGGTGACGCCGATCGGCGAGAGCCCGGTCTCCCTAGCCGAGTCGACCCAGTGGGCCAGACATCGCTCGGCCCAGTCCTCGCCGCACTTCGCCGGCGCCGCTCCCCAGACGTCGCACGGGTCCGCCTCCACTGAGGGTGAACTTGGCACGACGGCGGGGGCCTGCGCAGCCTGAGCGCCGGCGAGCTCACCGAAGCCGGTACCGCCCAAGGTATCGAGGATCTCGGCGGTCAGGAACTGGATCCGTCGGCTGCCAGGCAGATGATGGGCGGGGAGACGCCCGTCCTTGGCCATGGCGAGCACCGTTCTCACATGGACGTTGAGCAGCTCGGCGACGTCGCGGGTGGAGAGGACGGGCGGCAGGACGTTGATCGAGAGGTCGGATTCCATCGGCGCTCCAGTGTAAACGAGGATAGAGTGGACGAAACTATAGGCAGATAAGCGCAAACAAGGACAAAAAATGCTCACAAATCACCGCGCGGGGAGTGGCTCCCCTCGAACCGGATCAGGGATGGGCGCCGGCGAGACCGTCGCCCTCGTCGCCGCAGGCGCCGCCGTCGCTCTGGCCGGGATCTTCCTGGCTGGCTCGCATCTGGCCGCCTGGTTGGCGGGCAACCCACCGCTTCGAGGCGGTCTGGCCGACGCCGGCAAGGCTCTCTGGCGGCTCCCTTCGACCTTTGCCGATCCTGGCGCGGCGTGGTCGCCCGAGCAACGCCCGGCGCTGCCCGGACCCGTCCCGTTCTACCTGTGCCTGGCCCTCGTCGTCGTCGCAGTAATCGGCGTCGCCCTCGTCGTCGCCTGGGTCTGCCGCGCCCTGGGCGGCAAGCGTCATCCTCTCGGAGTGGACCCCAGTGCTGGCCTCGCCGGAGCCAGGGACCTGCGCAGGCTCGTGGTCCCCGGTCCCAAGCGGGGACGTGTCATTCTCGGTCGTGTCGACGGGCGATTTGTCGCCACCGAGCCGCAGGTCAGCCTGGCCGTTGTCGGGCCCTCGGGCTGTGGCAAGAGCGTAGGTTTCGCCATTCCCGCCCTTCTCGAATGGGACGGTCCGGTGATCGCCACCAGCATCAAGACCGAGTTGGTGGACGCCACCGTCGACCGGCGTGCTGGCCTTGGCCAGGTCTGGGTCTTTGACCCCGGCCGGCTCACGGACTACTGCTCGCACTGGAGCCCGCTCGGCATCTGTGGCACCTGGGGAGGCGCCATGCGCATGGCGGCGTGGCTGTGCGAGGCGGCCGACACCAAACGCGACACCGTCACCAACGCCGACTACTGGGCCATGCAGGCTCTCAAGGCGCTTCCAGCCCACCTGCATGCCGCCGCGCTCGATGGCCACACGATGCGCGACGTCGTGCGGTGGATCGACGGCCAGGACCAAGAACCGGTTCGGGGGATCCTCCGGCGCCAAGCGGGCGTGACTGACGAGATCGAGCGGGCCCTGACCGACGAGGCGGCTCAGCAGAAGCGCCGTGAGATGGAGCCACGAATCCGCGCCGAGGTCCTGGAGTCACTGCGACAGGTCCTGCGGGCTGATCCCGGACGGCGTGGCCAGCTCGCTGATGAGAAGGTCACGGCCTGGCCCGTCGAGATGCAGGAGCAGTTCGAGGATCGGGTGGCCATCGAGGTTGATCGACGTCTTACCAAGGCGCTGGAGGCCCGGGTGGTGGAGGCGGCGCGCAGCCGGGGCGACCTCGACGCCCTGGTGGCCATCGAGTCGTTGTGGGCCAAGGAGGAGCGCCTCCGGGGCAGTGTGTACGCCCAGCTCCAGAACGTGCTCGTGACCTACGCCGATCCGGCCGTCGCTTCGGTGACTGAGCGCTGCGACATCGATGTCGACGAGTGGCTCGACGACGCCAACACCATCTACATCGTGGCCAGTGCCGATGAGATGGACCGCCTGCGGCCGGTCTTCACCGTGTTGATGCAGCAGGTGATCCGCGGCGCCTACGAGCGGGCGAATCGAGCCGGAGGCACCCTTATCTATCCTTGTTTGCTCTTACTTGACGAAGCGGGCAACATCGTTCCCCTCAAGGATCTGCCCGGCTACGCCGCCACGGCCCGCAGTCACGGCATCAGCCTGGTGACCATTTGGCAGGATCTGGCCCAGATCGAGGGTATCTACGGGAAGCGGGCCTCCACGGTACTGAACAACCACCGGGCCAAGATCTTTGGGACGGGCATCGCCGATCCCCAGACGCTCGACTACGTCAGCAAGCTCGTCGGCGACGAGGAGCGCACCGAGCGCAACTTCTCCACCGACCTCAGCGGCGGGCCTCGCCGTTCGGTGAGCGAGCACACCGCCTACCGGCGCCTGCTGCCCATGGATGTCATTCGCCGCATGCCCGAGAACCAGGGCCTGCTGCTCTACGGCTCCGAGCCGGCTGCCCATCTGCACCTGCGGCCGTGGCACAAGGATCGCAACCTGGACATCCTGGCCGGCTTAAACGCTCCACGCCGCCGCCGGCCCAGCTGACGTGGTTTGGTACCGTTGTGAGGTCATGCCGACGGCACTCGCAGGTCTCGCCCTCACCCCAAGGTGACGCCCGCAGGGAGGCACCGTTCAACGGCTGCTTCAGATGCAATACGCGGGGGTTTGGCGGAAGCGGCGTAGTCTGTGTGGGTCGGAATGGGGTGCGGGAGAGGGGGGCGTGGGGGGCGGCGGGAGAGGGTCGGTAGTGGGGCGGTGGTCGGTGGTGGAGTGGGGCGGAGGGCGGAGGCGGAGGGTCGGTGGTGGGGCGGGTGGCGTGGTCGGGGTGGAGGGCGTCGTCGGGGTGGAGGGCGTCGTGGGGGCGATGGGGCGGAGGCGAGAGCGGGCCGGCGGTGCGGCGAGGGCGGCGGCTGGGCCGGGTGCGGCGGTGAAGCGGGCAGGGCGACCGGCGACCGCCGGCGAGGACCGTGGCACGGCGACGTGGGACGGCCGGACAGGCCGCTGTAGTCGCTCACAAGGCCACCGATGCGGTCTCGGGCCGTAGTTGGGCCTGGACGAGCCTGGCGATGCGGGAGAAGGCGCTCAGGCGGTGCAAGCGGTCGAGCAGGAGCCCGGCGTCGATGATGCGGGCCACGGCGGGGTCGACCGGGACCTGTGCGACCACGGGGACGCCGAGCACGTCGGTCACGTCCGCCGCCACCAGAGGCCGACCGGCTTCAGCCAGCACGACGATGCCGTCCGGGCGCCACGGGTCCTCGAGAGCCGCCCGCAGGCTGAGGTAGCACGGACCCCGAACGACCAGCCAGCGTGTCGTGTCGGCGTCGGCATCGCCCTGGTCGTCCTCGTCGATCTCGCTGAGCCGGCCCAGGTCGCCCACCACGATGCCCGAGGCGTCGCTCGATGGATCGAACGTGGCCGAAATGCCATGCTGACAGGCGCCCGTAAGGTGCAAATTGGGGTAGATAGAGGTAAGTGAGGACAGTTTCGACGGAATCGGCGTCCCGGTCAGGGCGTACACGTCGCCGGGCCGGGTGGCCACGAGGGTGGTGGGTTGGTGGCCTGCGGCCAGGGCAGCCACGACGCTGGCGATGGTCGTGGTGCCCTGGCCTCCTTTGGCCCCGGCGATGAGATAACGGTGCTGGGCCATCGTGGTGGTGACGGCTCAGGCCGCGGCGGTGCTGGCGACCGGCGGGCGGTCGATGAACTCGACGGTGTCGGCCACGACACGATGAGCTCGGCGTCCGGTGCCGTCCGGTGCGGTCCAGCGGTTGAGGTCGAGCCGGCCGGTGACCGCCACCTTGCGACCCTTGGTGAGATAGGTGACGCAGGCCTCGGCCAGCGCACCCCACACCTCCACGTCGATGTAGCAGGGATCACCGTCTCGGCCCCGCTCTGGGGGCACGGCAATAGCCAGGGTGGCAACGGTTCGCTCGTCGGCGACGATACGGCTGGTCGGCTCGGCGGTGAGCCGACCGATGAGGTGGATGCTGTTCATGGTTTCGCTCCTTTGTGAAGGAAGGTGAGCGGGGGAGTGGGATTGCCGCCGGGCCGGGCCGTCTTCCCCGAACGACCCAGCCCGACAGCGTTGGATGGCGGGCGTCGACTCCCCGACGGCGCCGCCACCCGATCAGGCTGCGGGGTGCAGCTCAACCAGGAATTCCGGAAGGCGGGCGAGCTGGCGTTGTGTCAGCGGCGGCCACGCCAGGCGCACCCGGTACAGCGGGGTCGAGGTTGCGTGGAACGAGGCCAGGCCGAAGGCGGCGAGGCGGTCGAGGGTGCGCACGATCTTCGCCTGGTTGCCGGCCTTGCCGGGAAGCCCGAGGGCATGGCCGAGCGGCGCCAGCTCCACCTCGTAGCCGGCCGGGCTGTGGCCCAGGCCTTCGATCAACGAGCGAGCTGCGACGAGGCAACTCGGCCCGACGATCGGGAGCCAGAATCTCGCTGCGTAGGCGCTGCGGGGATCGTGGCCGTGGGTCTCGACAACGGCGTCCCGCCAGGCCTCGATGCGAAGGCACGGGGCGGCAGCGATCCGGTGGCGCTGGTCGGACACGGGGGGCATGGGCAACTCCTTTTCGGAACGGGGGAACAGCGGCGTGGGACAACAAACCATGCAAGTCCTACGAATGTCAAGCAGATTCGACCAATAATCGAAACTTCTTTGACACATCAGTGTCAAACCCTCTTGTCGGCTCGTCCTGCAACGCATCAGCGTCGAGTCCCGCTCGTCCAGTTGCTCCCGGAGGGAGCGGCCACTCTGTGTCCTCCCGATGAAAAATGCCGGCGCTACCTACTGCCGCGAGTGCTGGCGCCCTCAGACCTCGCCGGCTTCGCGGGTCTCGGCCAACCGCCGCGCTGACGCCAAGTTCGACGGGATCATCAAGGTCGACAAGAGCGAACCAAGATCCTGTCGTCTGACCGGACCGGTCACACGACCGCTGGACCGGGGCCTCGTAGCCTGCGTGCCGAGATGACCACCGCCGACGATGACCGCCTGCTGCCCGAGCAGCGTGCCCGCGTCCGGATCGACGCGATGCTGAAGGCGGCGGGCTGGGCGGTGCAGGACTACAAGGTGGTCAACCTCTACGCCGGCACCGGCGTGGCCGTCCGCGAATTGGTCACCAACGCCGGGCCGGCCGACTACGTGCTTTTTGTCAATCGCCAGGCCGTCGGGGTGATCGAGGCCAAGAGGAGGGGCTCTACCCTGTCTGGAGTCGAGTGGCAGACAGTCAAGTACCAGCGCAACGTCCCCGACGAGTTGCCCGCCTACCTGCTCAGCGGCCACCTTCCGTACGGGTACGAGTCGACCGGTGACGAAACCTGGTTCACCTGCCGCATGGACCCCGAGCCGACCGCCCGGCGGGTGTTCTGGTTCCACCAGCCCGAGACACTTGAGTGGCAGATCGAGGACCAGGTCAACCACGGCGGCGGCACCCTGCGGGCACGCATCCCCGCCATGCCGGCGTTGGAGCACGAGCCGGGCCGGTTGCGGGACGCCCAGTTCCGGGCGATCACGAACCTGGAACGGTCCCTGAAGGAGAACCGCACCCGGGCCCTGATCCAAATGGCGACCGGGTCGGGCAAGACCTTCGCGGCGGCCAACATCTGCGAGCGGCTGATTCGCCACGCCCAGGCCAAGCGCATCCTGTTCCTCGTCGACCGGGGCAACCTCGCCAAGCAGACTCTCAAGGAGTTCCAGGGTTTCGAGGTGCCCGGCTCGGGCCGCAAGTTCACCGAGCTCTACAACGTGCAGCGTCTCAGCCACAACAGGGTCGACCCGGTGGCGAGCGTGTGCATTGGCACCATCCAGCGCGTGTACTCGATGCTGCGGGGCGAGGCGGACCTGCCCGAGGATCTGGATGAGGCGTCCGGCTACGGGATGGTCCCCGAGCGGCCGGTCGAGGTCGACTACAGCCAGGCGCTGCCCACCGAGATGTTCGACGTGATCATCGTCGACGAGTGCCACCGCTCCATCTACGGGGTGTGGCGCCAGGTGCTGGAGTACTTCGACGCCTTCCTGATCGGGCTCACCGCCAGCCCCGGCAAGCAGACCTTCGGTTTCTTCAACAAGAACCTGGTCATGGAGTACGGCTTCCCCCAGGCCGTGGCCGACGGTGTGAACGTCGACTTCGACGTCTTCCGCCTCTCCACCGCCATCAGCGAGGGCGGCTCCACTATCGAGGCCGGCTACTGGACCACCTTCCGCGACCGCGAGACCCGCGACGAGCGGCTCGAACTGGTCGACGAGGACCTGACCTACGACGAGAAGAGCCTCGACAAGAAGGTCGTCGCCAAGGACCAGATCCGCACGGTCATCAGGGCACTTCGGGACAACCTGCCGGCGATGTTTCCCGACCGCGAGGTTGATGAGCATGGCCGGCTGCGTCATATCCCCAAGACGCTCATCTTCGCCAAGGACGACAGCCACGCCGAGGATATTGTTCGTATCGCCCGGGAGGAGCTGGGCAAGGGCAACGAGGTGATCGCCAAGATCACCTATAGGCCGTCCGACGGGGCCACGTCCGAGCGGCGGCTGCAGGACTTTCGGACCAGCTACTACCCCCGCATCGCCGTGACGGTAGACATGATCGCCACCGGCACCGACGTGAAGCCCATCGAGATGGTCGTGTTCATGCGGATGGTGCGTTCCCGCACCTTCTTTGAGCAGATGAAGGGTCGAGGCGTGCGCACCATCCCCGACAGTGATCTGCAGATCGTTACGCCCGATGCCGCCCACAAGGACCGGTTCGTGCTTGTCGACGCTGTCGGAGTCACCGAGACCAAGCTGATCGAGACGACGCCGTTGGAACGCAAACGGGGTGTGTCGCTGGAAAAGCTCCTGCACCAGGTCGCCCTCGGGCAGGTGAGGGAGGACCTCGTCTCTACCCTCGCCTCTCGCCTGGCCCGGATCGACAGTCGGATCGCTCCGGCCGATCGGGAGAAGCTCGAAGCGCTCGCCGGCCAGTCAATCAAGTCGATCGGGCATCGGCTCGTCGAGGCGATCGACCCGGACCGCCAACTGGGCGCCGCCCAGATCGCCAGCGGTACCTCCGAACCCACCGATGTTCAGTTGGCCACGGCCAAGGCCAAGATGTTCGAGCACGCGGTGCAGCCGATTGCCGCCAACCCCGAGCTGCGGGAGCTACTCGTGAACGTGCAACGCAGCTTCGACCAGGTGATCGACGAGATCAGCATCGACCAGATCACGCGAGCCGAGTTCGCCGTGGACGCCAGAGCCCGAGCCGCCGAGACCGTCAAGTCGTTCAGGGCCTACCTCGACGAGCACAAGGACGAGATCAGCGCCCTCCAGGTGCTCTACAGCCGGCCGTACACCAAGCGGCTCACCTACCGGGACGTGAAAGAGCTGGCTGAGGCCATCGGACGACCGCCGCACCGCTGGACACCCGAGCGCCTTTGGGAGGCGTACGAGACGCTCGACGCCTCCAAGGTGCGCGGGTCGGCTGGAACGATTCTCACCAACATTGTGTCACTTGTACGGTTCGCCCTCGGCGAGGACGACGAGCTGGCGCCGTTCCCCGAGAAGGTCGCTGAACGGTTCGAAACGTGGCTGCTCCAACAGCAGACCTCCGGCCGCACCTTCACTGGCGAGCAGATCGACTGGCTCCGCCTCATCCGAGACCATCTCGCAGCGAGCCTGTCAATCGAGCCACGGGCGCTTCTCGACCCGCCGTTCAGCCAGCGGGGTGGCCTCGGCCGCGCCCGCGAGCTGTTCGGCCAGGACCTCGACGGCCTGCTGTTGGAGCTCACCGAGGTCGTGGCGGCGTGAGTGACCTTCCGCCCGGCTGGGAGTGGACTACTATCGGCGAAGTAGCCGAGACGTCACTCGGGAAGATGCTCGACAAGAAGCAGGCGACCGGGATGAACCCGACGCCGTACCTTCGGAACATCAACGTCCGCTGGGGAACTTTCGATCTGTCCGATCTCGGTGAGATGGACATCCGGCCGGATGAGCTTGATCGGGTTCTCGCGAGTCCAGGCGACGTAATCGCTTGCGAAGGCGGCGAGCCGGGGCGCGCCGCGGTGTGGCGAGGACCCGGAACCATCGCGTTACAGAAGGCGCTTCATCGGATCCGGCCGACCGAGGGGATCGTGCCGGCCTACCTCGCGCTGCTCCTGCAGCATCTGGCTCTATCCCGGCAGCTTGAGCACCTATTTACTGGAACGACGATCAAGCATCTTCCCCAAGAGAAGTTGCGGCGAGTCAACGTGCCACTCCCTCCCCCGTCCGAGCAGAAGCGAATCGTGGCTGCGATTGAAGAAAACCTCTCTCGCCTCGACGCTGGAGAAGCCGGGGGCAATTCTGCCGGGCGCCGTATCAAAGCTCTCGAGAAGGCGATCATCACGCACGCCTCATCGACGCTTGACCCACCCCCGCACTGGCGCGTCGTGACGGTCGCTGACGCCGGGACGGTCGGCCTTGGTCTGCAGCGGTCCCCGAGACGGCACATCGGCCCGAACATGCGGCCCTACCTTCGCGTCGCCAACGTGTTCGAGGACCGGATCGACGACAGCCATGTCATGTCCATGGACATGACCGTGTCGGAGTGGGGCCGGTACCGCCTTCGCGATGGTGATGTCCTGCTCAACGAGGGTCAGAGTCCGGAGTTTCTCGGGCGCCCTGCGATCTACCGTGGGGACCCACCCGAGGTGGCATTCACGAACAGCCTGATCCGGTTCCAGGCAAACGCCGATGTCCACCCGGAGTGGGCATTGCTCGTGTTCCGTTCGCACCTGCACAACCGACGCTTCATGCGAGAGTCACAGATCACCACGAACATTGCCCATCTCGCGGCAGGGCGTTTCAAGACCGTGGAGTTCCCGGTTCCGCCTCTCGATGAGCAGGCCGTCCGCGTCTTTGAAGCTCGTGCTCGCCTGGACACCTGCGACCGTCTGAGGAACGAGGTCGGCGCCGGCCGGAAGCGAGCCGCAAGCCTGCGCCGCTCGATCCTTGCCGCCGCGTTTTCAGGGCAACTCGTCCCGCAGGACCCAGACGACGAGCCGGCGTCGGTGCTGCTGAACCGGATCCGGGCTGAGCGGACTTCGACCCCCCGGGTGAAGCGTGCCCGGAAGGCGAGGGCATCGTGAGCGACACCAAGATAATCGTCGACAAGCTGTGGAACTACTGCAACATCCTCCGGGACGACGGCCTGTCGTACGGCGACTACGTCGAGCAGCTCACCTATCTGCTGTTCCTGAAAATGGCCGACGAGCAGCGCCAGCTCGGCCTTGACCGGATCGTGCCTGACCGCCTCGACTGGCCGTCACTCCTTGGCCTGAAGGGCGAGGCGCTCGAAGCGCACTACATCGCCATCCTCAACAACCTCGGCCGGGGCGACGACATGCTCGGCGTCGTGTTCCGCAAGGCGCAGAACCGCATCCAGGATCCGGCCAAGCTGGAGCGGCTCATCAAGGACCTGATCGGCAATGAGCAGTGGATGACCCTCGACGCCGACGTGAAGGGCGATGCCTATGAGGGACTGCTGGAGAAGAACGCGGCCGACACCAAGTCGGGCGCCGGCCAGTACTTCACGCCGCGGGCGTTGATCTCGGCCATGGTCGACGTGATGCAGCCGGGGCCGGACATGCGGATCTGCGACCCGGCGTGCGGCACCGGCGGGTTCTTCCTCGCCGCCTTCGATCACATCCTGCGCCACCACCCGAACCTCGATCCCGACCAGAAGCGCCACGTCCGCTCGGGTCTGTTCACCGGGTGGGAGATCGTGGACAACACCGCCCGGCTGTGCGCGATGAACCTGCTACTGCACGGCATCGAGAGCCCCGACTCCGACAGCCCCGTCCACGTCGACGACGCGCTCCGGGCCGATCCGGGTGACCGCTTCGACATGGTGCTCACCAATCCGCCGTTCGGGAAGAAGTCGTCCGTCCAGATCGTCAACACCGAGGGCAGGGCCGAGCGGCAGAGCCTGACGGTCGTGCGGGACGACTTCTGGGCTTCGACGTCCAACAAGCAGCTCAACTTCGTCCAACACGTCAAGACCCTGCTGAAGGTCGGGGGGACGGCGGCGGTGGTCGTGCCCGACAACGTGCTGTTCGAGGGCGGGGCGGGTGAGACCGTCCGCCGCCGGCTGTTGCACGAGTGCGACGTCCACACCCTGCTGCGCCTGCCGACGGGGATCTTCTACGCCCAAGGCGTGAAGGCCAACGTCTTGTTCTTCGACCGCAAGCCCGGGTCCGACACGCCATGGACAAAGGACCTGTGGATCTACGACCTGCGGACCAACAAGCACTTCACTCTCAAGAACAAGACCCTCGCCCGCTCCGACCTCGACGAATTCGTGCAGTGCTACCTGCCGGGCAAGCGCGGCAAGCGGGAGGAGGGCGAGCGGTTCCGCCGGTTCAGCTACGACGAGCTGGTCGCCCGTGACAAGGCCAGCCTCGACATCTTCTGGCTTCGGGACGAGAGCCTCGAAGACACCGACAACCTCCCGCCTCCGGGTGTCATAGCCGCCGAGATTGTCGAGGACCTCGAAGCCGCCCTCGCCGAGTTCGTCGAGCTGGCCGAGTCCCTCCAGGGCATTGGCGTCGATGTCGAGCCGGACGCGGAGGGCATCTGAGCCAGGACTGACCTGGCGCCACCTCTGGGCGCACCGATCCGTCAGTCCCGACAGTCCACGACTAGTCCGCGACTAGTCCCCGCCGACGGCATCCAACATGACCAACCCGTTTCCGAAGGGTCTTCTATCCGGGTTCGAGGACTTCCCACCAAAGGCTTCCCTCCTGAGTTCGTACTTCCCGGACCGTGACTGATACCCCGGGACGGGGAGCTAACCGATGAGCGGATTCAATCCGTCGCGGGAGGTCTCTAGCCTGGTCACCGATTGTCTCGCTTGTGAACATGGAATGAGCGGATGCGACCAGTTGCGTAATGGCATTGCCGATTCCATCAAGAGTTGCCTCGACGCCGAGTCCGTTTGGCAGGGATATGTAAGCGGCGGTGTGAAATTCCACCTCCATGGTCGGGTTGCTGCCAGTGATCTCAACGGCGGCGCTGAATACCTCTGTCTCTGGTTCCAGGGGGCGGCCTGTCATTGAGATGCCGTTGGCTTGACTTCGCGGAAGGGCGATCCGGCACCCGTTGCCTTCTGCCTTGATGCGTGTCACCCATTCAGCGGCACCAAGAAGAGCGGGTTGGATCAAGCGATGCTTGTCGTGATTTGAGAGATCGCGGAGAATGGGCAAGAACTCGCCGCCGTCCCACCCCTGGTATGGCTGGGCAGCTTCGATGAAGGCCCACCCGTTTGAGCTGATCTGCTTCCGCAGACGCTCTCGGGACTGCAGCTTCGCTGGGGAATCGGTAATAGGGAAGGCGATTCCCTCTGGGTCGCTCGGTACCCTGCCATTGGTCTCAGTTAGAACGCACAAGTAGGCGAGGTGGTCAAGAACGCCACGGAAATTATGGGCGATCTCTCCAATACGGATTCCCCAATCGCTCGGCAACTGGGCAACATGGGTGAGCGTGGCGATCAGGCGCTTAGTCTCGTGATCGACCTTCGAACGGGCCACCACCAGTGGAGCACAAGTTTGCTCGGCGGTCCGCATCTCAATCTTGAGCAACTCGGCCTGTTCCCGGGCTCTGCGCAGTTTGGCGTGAGCACCATCAAGAAGGGTCGGCATCCTCTAGCGCGGAGGAGTAGTTACCGAAGAAGTCACCTGCTGCATGCTCCGACATCCACTCGACACTCCCTGCCTCGGTTGGCCAGAGGCTAACAAGCCTGGCTCCATTCCGACTGAGTGTCCTCCCAGAAGTTCGTGGACTGTCGCCCGCCACGCACGACGCGCAGCATGCGGGCCATCGCCAATGAAGACGACGAGTCGACATCCTTCCTCTCTCGGCATGCGTTCCATCCGTCCTGAGCCTCCTTGTCACCGAGCTACGTTCGGCGCGGGTACCTCCCGGCGAGGTCGAGCCCTACCTGGGGATTCGAGATCGGCGACCTCGCCGGTGCGGTTACGCGGTCAGGGGGTGGCGCTGCACGCGGTCTTCGACGAGCTCGAAGAGCACGCCGGCGGCATGGGCCCAGCGGAACGTCTCAACGTGGGGGAACACGAGCATGGAGCCGAGGGCCGGGCCTGGGTCTCCGGCGGCGAGGTGGTAGGCCGCTCGGCCCAGCATCGCCTCGATATCGCCGGCCAGCTCGGCCCGGCGGAGTAGCTCTTCCCAGTTGATCCACCCCTCCTCGACGCTCTTGAGCGACATCGAGCCGAGTGCGACGAGCGGCGGTGAGTTGAGGAGGTAGACCGAACCTGCCCAAGCTGGATCTTTGCGGAACCAGGCCGGCTGGCGATCCAGCCAATCCTCGACGGCCGCCCGCCAGGCGGGAAGGCCGGCACGGAACTCCTTCAAGGCGGTCACGGCTCACCACCGCCGTCATCGCCACCGGGGTCGTTGTCACTCGCCTCCCCGAAGCGTTTGTAGACGGTCGGGCGCGAGATCCCGAAGGTGTCGGCGATGTCCTTCCACGTTGTGCGCTCGTAGCGACGGGCGTAGTGGACCAGTTGGCGGGTCAGGTCATCAAGTTGGGCCTGGACGTCTCCCACCAGGACGGCTAGGTCCAGGTAGCTGGGCGCCTGCTCGTCCTCGGCGACGCGCCGGTCGAGCGAGCGCGCCAGGGTCACCAGCGACTCAGCCAGCGCCGGGTGGTCAATCGCGGCGGTCCTCTTGGAGCGCCTCGGGGTCGTGTCGGGTTTCATGGCACCTCACCGTATACATAGGTGACACCGGTTTTGCGGGGACCAGTGCGCAGGTCCCGACACGTTTCCTCTTAGCGATGGCTTTCTAGTTCACAGACGGGCGCTCTGTCAACGATTTGGTGGGGATCGCGGCCATTTCATCTTTGACGCGTATGCGTCAAACCGAAAGCGAAGACAGGGCCGTGTTGCGCCGGCTTGTCGGGACCCTTCGATGGTCACCCGCCACTAGCGTGAAGTCGTGGTGCAACTCGAAAGAGCGAGACTCTGCGGGCGCCCGCTCGCATGATGACGCTGCACGCCTGATGGAGGAGGAGGACCCACCCAAGCACGGCGCGGGCGCGCGGGCGAGACCTCCTCGAAGCGTGCCGGACCCAGGCACCATGGGCGTCGCCGTGTACGACGCGTCCTGCCTTTTCGCCAAGCACGCCCGCTACCTGTTGCTCGGCTTCGCAGTCCACGGCATCGTCCAGGCTCGTTGGAGCCGTCGGCTTCTCGAAGAGACCGCGGGCAGCCTGGCCCGCAAGCTCCACGGCGATTCACTTGAGGATCTGGGCCGGTGGCTCAAGAACGAAGCTGACCTCGTCCGGGACGGGTTGGTGGACGGCTACGAAGGCTGGATAGAGCAGATCAACCTGCCAGACGCTGACGATGCTCATGTAGTTGCCGCTGCCATCGAATCCGGGGCCACCACGATCGTGACCTCGAACCTGCGTGACTTCCCCGACAAGGAACTCTCGCGGTTCTCGATCACGGCCACGGATCCCGACGAGTTCGCGCTTGGCTGCATCAACGCGAACCCCGTGCTGGCGACCCGGATCGTGTCCGATCACCCTTCCCCAGACCTGTTCCTCGACCGCTTGGAAGCGTCGTTGCCTCGGACGGCAGAACTCCTCAAGGCACTTCTCGCCTAGAGCGTGCCGGACTCCGCCATCGCCCGCAGCCGGTCGGCTCGGCGTCGGTTGTCCTCGCGCAGATAGCGAAGCGCGTCACCGAGGCGTACCCGGCGGCGGTTTCCGACACGGCGGCAAGGCAGCCGGCCATCGTCAAGCAGTCGAACGACGTACTGGCGAGAGACGCCGAGCAGTGAAGCCACCTCACCGGTGCCGACTTCCTTCACCATCGGCACGACGCTCGGCTCCTGGCCATCGCCTAAGGCTTCGAGGATCTCCACGAAGAGTTCGACTGCGCCTCTGGGAACGGCGAGCACCTGGTCGCCCCCCGGACCGGCCAGAACGAGCTTTACCTCCGGTTGGCCGGCTGCCGTCGATCGGAGGTACCCGTCGAGTTCGGCCGCCGCCACGCGTACGGCTTTGGCCTGCTCCCCTGCCTTTCGCTGATCCGACACACTGCTCACGGGGCTCACCTCCTCCATGGCGCTCGGGCAATACCGACCGGCTCCTACAACAAGGATATCGCAGGTTGTGAGTAAGCGCAACCTGCCCACCCCTCGGGCCGAGGGAGAAACCAAGGTGCGGTCACCGCGGCCGCCTGCAGATCTTGGTACCCTAAACGGCGAGCTATGGCCACCGGGGGCGAAAAGGAGGATCCCTTCGGGAACGTCGTCTTGGACGCCGACTTCGTCAAGGGGGCACGGAGACGCGAGCCCAGCTCCCGCGAGCGGCGCGAACGCACCGACCGCGATCGGGCCGAGCGGGAACGCCTGGCATTCATCAAACGCAGCGATCGCCGGAAGCAGCGCATCAACCGTCGTGCTCTTCGGGCTATCCGGAGCGGCCGGTTCCGCTCGGCGCTGACGCTCGTCGTTGTTGGCGCCCTCCTGAGCTATGCCGCGTTCTGGGGCCCGAACCGAGGGCAAGGCGTCTTGTGGGCTTCGGGTTTTCCAGTCATTCAGACTCTTGCGGCGGACGAGCTGCGACCCACGCCAAGCCCAGGTCCGAGCACAGTTCCGTTGCGACGACCGGCCGCCCGGACGACGCCCGGGGCTACGTACGGCTTCCTGGCTCTGCAGCCGGGATCGTCGGTGCCAGTGACTTACGACCCCTGCCGCCCCATCTCGGTGGTCGTGAATCCCCGCACAGCGCCTCCCGCCGGACAGCGTCTGGTCACCGAGGCACTTGCCGAGGTTGGCGCGCAGGCCGGACTCGAGTTCCGGTACGAGGGTCCTGTAAACGAGGTGCCTGTACACCCGCGCCGTCCGTTCCAGCCCGAGATCTACGGCGACAGGTGGGCGCCGGTGCTCATCGCCTGGTCGGACCCCGCGGAATCGCCGCGTCTGGCCGACCGCGTAGCCGGCCTGGGCGGAAGCACCGCCTACCCAGTGTCGGACAGGGAGAGCGTGTACGTGACGGGGGCTGTGACCCTTGATGGTCCGCAGTTTGCGGAAATCCTCAACCGGGACAACGGGTTCGGCAGCGCTCGTGCCGTGCTGTTGCACGAGCTCGGTCACCTCATCGGCTTATCGCACGTCGACGACGTGAGGCAGCTCATGCACGACGAGAACTCCGCCGGCCAAACCGGCTTCGCTGCCGGAGACCTGAGCGGCATGGCGGCGCTCCGGTCCAAGGCCCGTTGTCACGCAGTTCTTTGAGATTGGCATTAGGCGGCACCCGAACCTGGGGTATTCGCGGGGCGCGACGACCCGTTGCTGGGCTGTGGGACCGGGTGCGTTCGGCGCGTGATACCCGGCGTGTCGGGCGGCCGACGCTCGATAACGCTCAGACCGCAGAAGAGGGCCATTCGGTTTCCCAGAATGCACATACATATCGGTCCGTTTCGTCGGCCGATCGGACCGCGCGTCGAACTCCACCCGGTGGCGCCTCGCACTCTCGCCAACGGGTATCACGCCCAAGCCGCGTTGTGGGACGGCGCGACGCTGTTGGGATGCTGGTCATCGACGCCGCGAACGTGATCGGGGTCTCGGCCAACCGGCTGGTGGCGCGATGGGCCTGGTGCCACAGGAGGGCTTCACGGAACGAGTGCGCGCAAGAGTGAGCGCGGTACGGCTGCACCCGCCCGTGGGCCTCGTGCTCGAGGGCGAATCCCGGATGGGAGCCGTCGAGGCCGAGGTGGACGGCGTCGAGGTTGTGCATGCGCCCGGCGAGGGTGACGACACGATCGCCGCCATCGCCGAGCCCACCGCGGGGTGATCGTGGTCACGGCCGACCGTGGGCTGGCCGAGCGGGTCCGACGGCCGATGCCGAGGTCGTCGGGCCGAGCTGGCTGCTCGACCAAGCTCGTGGACTGACCCGCAGACCGAACGGGCGGGCGCCCGTGGCCGGACAAGGACATGCGCAGCCCCGGCGGCGGCGCTTACACCAGAGGCTGATAGGAGTCCGACACCCGGCGTTTGGTGCTACCGGCGCCGGCCTACCTAGCCGCGCGTTCTGTGACACCATTCGGGCCCGCTCGCCCCGAGCAGAACGCCGAATCGGTTCCGGCAGTTCAGACCAAGTCAATCTCAAACGACGTTCAAAGGCCTGCAGCGATCGACGCGGCACGTCGGCGTAGCGGCCGGCGTGCCAGTCACGCGTCAGCGGAGCCGGGGTTCGGGTATATCGGCGTAGTCCTCGGCAGCGAGCACACGGCCGAACTCCTCGAAGACGGCGCGACCCTCGTCCGACAACTCCCGCGCCTCGCCCTCGCGTGCCTCCCGCTCGGAACGGAAGTACGCGACGTCGATGAAGCGGTCGTCCTCGAACCAAAGGGTGAAACCGCCAAGGATGTCCGGCCGCTCCCTGCGAAGAATGGGCTCGGCTTGCAGCAGCGCCAAGCGTGCGGCGTCGCGGTTCCCACGACCCCAGAACACTTGGACGAAGCCTGCATCGTCTGATCCGCCGCCCATTGAGAGGTCGACTTCCGAGGACTCGGCGAACACAGCCGGACCCGCCAGTGCCTGCTCAAGCTCGGCCCACCACGTTGACTGCTCGGGCCGGTCACTGTTTCGGCGAGCGAGGTCTTCGCTCTCGAATCGCGCGACGAGAACCAACTCACCCTTGGTCGTCACACCGGCGGTCGAGCCGAGGAACCCTTTGGCACTGGCACGCAGTTCAGAGTCCCATCGGTCGAGCGCGGCGTGGATCGCGGATTCGTCGCTGATTGCGCAACGGACGACCTGAACGAACACTCCACCATTCAAGCGCTCGCCAGCTGCTTCGCGCATGATGCGGGTTCTTCGCACGGCGCTCCTCGCCGTTGGACCGCGACGGATCGACGGCGATGGGTGCCGAGATGGCGCGCCCGAACCCGCCGCCCGCCCCAGCGATCGGCCTCGAGTGGTCGGTCTGGCGGTACGCCACGTGCGTTCAAGCGTCGATTGTCGCAGGGGTTCGGTGGACCGCACACCGAACAGAGCGAACACCCGATGCGCCGGACTCATCGCTCGGTGCAAACTGAGGGACCGAGAAAGAGCCCCGCGGGGAGGGAACCATGAGCGACCCGAGCACGCCCGAAGCGACCACGAGCCGCCTGGACGTCCAGTCCGGTGATGGAACGCCGTTGGCCGTGTGGGTCGACGGCGAAGGACCCGCCGTTGTACTGGTCCACGGCTGCCCAAGCGAGCATTCGACCTTCCATCCCCTCGTGCAGGAGCTATGCCCGCACGTCACCACGTATGCGATGGACCGCCGAGGCTCAGGTGCCAGCGGTGACACCGCGCCCTACGCGATCGAGCGCGAATTCGAGGACGTGGCAGCGGTCGTCGACGCCGCCGCGGCCCGCAGGGGCGGTCCTGTCGCCCTCTGGGGTCACAGCTACGGATGCAACCCGGCCATGGGCGGCGCTGCACTCACCAACAACGTGCACCACCTCATCCTTTATGAACCCAGCTTCGGCCTGACCTACCCACCGGGTGCGATCGACGCGATCGAACGGGCGGTCGCCGACGGCGACCCCGAGCGCGCCATCCGCGCTGCGTTCGTCGACACCGGGGTCATGACCGACGACGACTTCGTGGCGTTCAAGGCCAGCCCTCGGTGGCCCAGCGCCCTCGCCTCTGCTCCCACCCTGCCCCGCGAGTGTCGGGTCGAGCATGGCTGGCGGTATGAAGCCGGCCGGTTCGAGGGGATCAGCGCGCCCACCCTGATGCTGACCGGCTCCGACACCGACCCAGCACTCGCCGAATGCACGAACCGGGCAGCGGCCGCCATCCCCAACACCGAGATCCGGATACTGGACGGGCATGGCCACTTCGCACACAAGACGGCCCCCGCCCTGGTCGCCGCGATCATTCGCGACTTCATCACCACCTGAGCGGCAGGAATGCCCTCGTCCGGTGATCACCAAACTCTGATAAGGCCAAGCCACCCAGATCGACGGCTCAGGCGTGGCTCGAGATTGGCCGGCTGTCGCAGAACGTCCGTGCAGAACATCGGGGCGGGGCACGGACCGTGCCGAAAGTCCCAAGCGTTGCCGGTCGCTGCGCCACCCAGCCGGCGGTATGGGGCAGTTTCGGGCCTATCCAGCGGCGCGCTTTTGGGGATGACGACCCGGTTGGAAGGCAGCCGCATTTCGCCAGGTTTACAGACCGCAGGGTCCTACTGTTGTCAGATGAACGATCGAACGTGCCTGTTCTGCTTTGGTAGCAACGGCAAGTTCGCAGGCCGCGAGCACATCTTCCCCGAGACGGTCGGAAACACCGACTCGGCGATGTTGCCGCCAGGAATCATCTGCGACCGCTGCAACAACGGCCCACTCTCGAGGCTCGACAAGGCGCTCTGTGACTACCTGCCGATCGCGATGCGGCGCACCACGCTCGGGATACCGAACAAGCATGGCAACGCTGCGACCGTGCGATTCGCCGAGGGGCGCATCGAGCCGTTGCCCGCTCACGTGGTGGCGAGCGGCGACTCGCATGGCGTGCGCCTCGTCGATCAGAACCCGCTCCGGCCCATCGCTCACAGCTTCGAGCAGAACAACGAGCACGTCGCGTTCAAGATCCGGGGCCAAGGTGGCCGGCGGCTGACCGCGGAGTACCTCGCAGAGCTATCCCGAGCGGTGCTGAAGATCGCATTCGAGTGCGCCTACCTTGACCACGGAGTTGAGCTGTTCGCGTCGCGATTCGACCACGTCCGCGGTGTCGTCCTCGGTCAACGAGATCACCACGGTGAGATCGCCTTGGCGCTCAACGGCGACGGCGAGGACCTGCGGATGCAGTGCTCGTACATGCTGGACGACGCGACCGGAATCGGCGGTGCCGTAGTCAACGTGCTCGGCGTGGTAGTCCTTGCACACGCAGCCGATCAACCGATCGCACCGACGCCCGGCTTCTTCATCGGACGGTTCTGATGAGCGGCGGTATCCGACCTGCGAAACGCGTCCAGATCCGGCATCATTCGGGGACAGGCGGGGCCTGCACGGTGGCACGCGACCCACAGATGAGAAGCCGGCGGGATCTCTGGCAAGTTGGCCGCCCGCCCCGGCTTTCCTCCTTGGCTTAGCCTGCGACCGCGTCCACGAGTAGCGCCAGAGTCAGTGCAACGAGTACGACGGTGAAGACGACCAACGCCCGTGTTAGGACGACGACTTGATCGCCCGACTTCTCGGTGACTGAGCGGAGTTCGTCGATCGCCTCGGTATTCCGTTTGGTCATCTCGATGCTGCGCCTTGTCAGCTCCGCGGAGCCTCCTGCCCCCTCCGCACCCGCGTGGCCGCGTACCCACAGCACGAGCTCGACATCACTCATGGCCTGGAAGTCCGGCACCTCTCCGACCGTAGCTCCGACTCCCCGTCAACCGCGAGGTCGGCACTGCCGCACCAGTCCACACTGGTGCCGCCTGGACCCGCTCGGAGCCGGCGTTGGAGGGCACCTCTGGCGGGCTTGGCCGCCGCAGGTTCTGTGATAACGACTGGCGGTGATGCGGGCTTGAGCAGATCGACGCCATGTCGACAGGCACGGGTACTCAGGGAGCAGCACCATGTGATTGCCTACGTTCCGGCGGGCGACCTCTTGAGGATGCGCAGGTAACTGTCTTCCTCGTTCCGGTTCTGCCAGGAAGCTCGTATGAACTGGGCCAGCTTCGGAACGTCAGCCTCGACTGTCGACGACCACAGTGCAGGCTCGTACTCGAAGACGCGGAGCATGTTGTCCACGTCGAAGATCGGGCCAGTCCCTTTAGCCTTGATCAGGACGATTGGCTTGTCGAAGGCCATCCGCATGCCGAGCTCGAACAGCACGTTGGGGTTGTGCTCGGTCAGGTCGGCGATCACGAGATCGTCATCCAGTAGGCGATTGACGATCGTCGACTGGATGACGTCGCTGCCCTCTCGGTTCGCCGTGCTCACAGCAAACCCGGCCTGCTTCCCGGCCGGCCCAATGATGCTCCGAAGGACCTCCTGGAAGAAGCCGGGTCGATACTCCGGCGTCTTCTCGTTGAAGGGCATGATGACGAAGCAGCTCTGCTTCCCCTTCGTGTCACCCGCCGGCTCATCGACCGTTACGACGTCAGGACGGAGACCTGGCGACGGAGGAGAGCCGGGACCCAAGGCGCCGGCAGGCGCATCGCTTCCAGTTAGGCCAGCAAAGGCCGTGTTCTGCTTGTACAGGTCGATGAACTCGTCATGCACCTCTGGGTGGAGGCCGAACTGGCCCTCAAGGACGTTCGACAGGTACTTCTTCTCCGGAAGCCCTGGGCCCTTGTAGTACTCGAACACAGTTCGGAAGGTGTCGACGGAGAGGAAGGCCTCTTTCAGGACCGCCTTTTCCACATCGCCGCTCTCGGCGTAGGCGTAGCGTCGGCCACGATCGTCGAGGGCGATCTCTGTAGAGTCACGCCCTCCCGTGGTGAGGCCGAAGTCCCGGCTTGCGGCAGCTTGGTAGAAGAAGCTGCTTGATGAGCGGCTCGGGTAACCGAGCGCCTGAGCCACGTCATCGGGCGGCCGAGCGTTGCCGCCGTACTGCTCCTTCAGGGCAACGGGCACACGAATGGCCTCCTCAAGCGGCCGTCGCGGGAACGGGCGCTCGACCGTCGCTGCCGCTGCTGTCTTCCTCGCTGCCGACTTGCCGCCCGGCCCCCGGCTCGCCGCGGCCTTCTTGGCCGCTGGCTTCTTGGCCCCTGCCTTCTTGGCAGGCGCCGCCTTCTTGGCAGGGACAGCCTTTGGGGCTTCCAACGAATCGGCGTCTACCTCTTGATCCATTGGGGAGAGGCTACTCACCGGGTGTGACAGCGAAGCGGGGGCGTCGGGCCGGACGAGCAGGTCGTCAGGGGTGCGACACGCTGTGCCGTGCCTCCTTGCCCAGTGTCCCTTGCAGCTACGTGGCAGCGAACCGACGACCAGTCCGGGACTGTGAATCCGACGTACCGATCGGTGCGCAGGGCGTTACGGCTGAGGATCGGGGTGGAGCAGCGCTGAGGGGACCCCGGGTCGCTCGCCTATCGCGGGCGCGTCCCAGAACACGCGTCCCAGAACGTACGGGCGCAGCCGTCAACCGCGCCCCCGAGGTGCCGTTTGAGGGCGGCACCGGCACGGCTGTCCGTGTCCGCCGCCCAGCACCGGTGCGTGACGAGATGGCCCTGAGTGGGCGGCGTTTGCCGCCAGCGGGCAGATTCCGATGGCCGCCCACAGTAACGCCGAATGCTGGGCGCGGACATGGGACGAGCGGCTTCGCCCATCTCACCATTCGGTTTGGCGCAGGCTTCGGGCAATCAGGGCGCCGGTTGCGGCGGATGAGAGGCTCTCGATGTCGGTGGCGGTGAGGGCCGGCTCGGTTCCGAGCACGCATTCCAGCAGTGTCTCTGGCGTGCTGAGCACGACGCCGTCGAAGGGCAGCGGCGACCGAGGGAGTAGGGCGCCGTGGATGCAGAGGAGGGCGTGCACGTGGCATCCGGCAGCGGCGAGTTCGGCGGCGAGAACGTCGGTTACCTCATCTGCGATCCAGCGCACGACGTTCAGAACCTCGTCCATGCACGTCCGCCCGTACCAGAGGCGCCCATCGCCGAGGAGCTTGATGCGGCCCCGGTAGGCCTTGGAGTCGACGACGACTACACCAGGCCCGATGACCAGGTGGTCCAGGTTCGCCGGAGAGCCTGGGAGGCGACGGTCATGGAGCACCGTCCAGCCCAGGTGGCGGAGGGGGGCGAGAAGGCTCGCCGTGGACTTCTCTCCCTCCGCGCCGCGCCTCCAGTTCGTCGCCGGTGTTTCCTCCAGCGGTCGCAATGGCCCCAGCAGATCGCCAAGAGGAACATTGCCTTGGTCGCCGCCGGGGTCGGGGACGACCAGGGATCGGTAGCGCTCGGCGGCCGAGGCTCCCGCCGCTGGGTCGGGGGTCTCGGGGACCGACCACGAGGAGTCATGCTCAGTCGTCAGCGTCGTCGGGTCCGGAAGCCGGTGAACGGTCATGGCGCTCTCAGAACCCGCATGGCGGGTTCAGCTCCGGCGCTTGTCTCCTGTACGGCAACGTGGCGGGCGGGAAGCTCGATGTTCCGTAGGTCGACACCGATGGCGTCAACCTCGGGAGCAGCTGGGGTTGCTCGGCCCGGACTCGGTGGCGGCCGGTCGGGCGGATGACGGGGAACCGCCTCACCTGCGGCCATTCCGCTCTCCACGGTGGCCGCCGTCTCCCGGGCGCCCAGACCGGCGCACTGTCCGGCCTGCTCCAGGAGCCCGGCGACCATGTCGCGCTCCAGGTGGCCGCCGCCCACGATCTGGCCGAGCACGAAGGCGGCCCGGTTGAGCACGTGGTTGCGTTGTCCGAGCTGGGCGCCGGCGACCCGTGCCAGCTCACCGTCAACAGCGGCTGCGGCCCAGGCCGACACCCCGGCATCACGGCGCAGCTGGACGGTATCGGGCGCGGGTGGAGGTTGATGCTGGGGCCTCAGCAGATGGTCACAGAGCCAGTCGGGCAGCGGGGCCAGGCCGCGCACCGGGCCCCACTGGTAGGGGGCGCCGGAGGCGTGCACGCTGGGCGGAGCGATCACATAGCCGCCATCACCCCGCACGTCGAGGCCCGGACCCAGTCGGGTGCCGGCGCTGTTTCGGACCGAGCCCCCCGGGTGGGCGAAGTACAGGTGCTTCCCGCCGCTACCGGTGTGCACCGCTCGAGTGGGCGGGAGTGACCCGTGGGTGGCGAGAAGACGCTCGAGGCTGGCGTCGCCACCGTGCAGCGGGTCGATGTCGACCACGACGAGGCCCCTGACGCCCGCCCCGGGCACCGACCCGGTACGGATCGCGACATTGGCGTGCGGCCAGGCACGCCACCACCGGGCGATCACCTCGGGATGGGTGCTGGCGTCGCGCAGTCCTCGTCGGGTTCGGGGATGCTTGGCCACACTGGTGCACTCGGGGGAGCGACAACTGCACCCGCCTCCGACGGGATGGTGACAGGGGAATACCGCCCAGCCCCGTTTGGCATAGGCGAGGGCCGCCTCCACCGCCTTGGGCTCCCGGGCTCGGGGAGCGGACTCGCCGAGTGAAGGGTGTGTGGTCATGGAAGGCTCACCTCCGGTTGTTGATGGGATGCGTTCGGGCTCGACGCGCTGACACCGATCTCGACTTCGCGTAGGTCCACCACGGAGGGATCGGGCAGGTCGATGCGGCGCAGGTCGAGCGGATCGCCCGGCTCCGCACGCTCGGCCGGCGTCGCCCTGGCGTCGTCGGGCGCGGGTATCTGGTAGACGACAGGAGCGAGCGGAGCGGTGCCGGGATTGACCACCGTGGCCGGCACCCGCACGAGGCGCCGCTCGGCGAGACCGGCTCCCACCCGTTGGTGGCGCCAGTGGGCCCGGCGCAGGTGGGTGACGGGAGATGCGTGGGTTGCCGCCGATCGGCGTTCGTTCACGACCCGGTCGGCCACGGGCGTGCGGGCCACGTCGAGGACGCGCACGGCCCCTGCTGCGCCGCGGGGCTCTCGGCGCCGGAACTCGCCTCTGCGCACGGCCTTGCGCCAGTCCCGGGAGTTGGGGTCGGCCGGCAGCTTCAGGTCGCGGTCGGGTTCGTGCCACTCGGCCCACGCCACCGTGGCCGCCAGGTTGTGGGCGACATGGGCGAGGCGGGCCGAGGACAGCCGGCCCCACACCGTGGCCCGGTAGCGGTCGAGGGCGACCGGCCCGGAGCGTGAGGGGTCGGGGTTGATCGACACCAGCCAAAGGATCTCCTCGGACAGCCCACCGCCGGGCGCCTCACTGAGCACGACCCCTTCGATGCCGCCTCCCAAAGCGCGCAGATCGCCGAGGGCGGATCGGTTTGCGGTGGGGCGGCCCGACAGATCGGGCACGCGGTCCCAGGCATCGGGCCAATCGTGCAACTCTGGTCCCACCTCCAGGACCCGGCCGAACCACACGCTGATGCGCGGGTAGGGCAGGCGAAGCTCGGCGACATCGTCGGGGTCAGGAGGCCGGCTGGCGAGGATGCCCACCGCGACCTCGGCGTCGAGGAAATGTGGCACCGCCTCATACAGGGCATTGGTGTCGGCGAGGAAGGCGAGGGTATGACTGACGGCGTTGTGCCAGATCTCGATGTCTGGCTCGTTCCGATCGGCAGGTGGGTCGGCGATGATCCGTTGGTAGGAAACGATCCGAGCCAGCTCCGCGACCACGGCGAATCCCCGCAGGGCCACGACATCTCCTGGTACATAGACGTCAGGGTCCGGGTGGCCCAGGCGCCACCGGCCCGAGGCCACGGCGATGGCGGCGTCGCGCTTGACGGCGTCGTAGCGGGATTGAATTTGAGCGACCATGCCCGCCCAACCGGCATGGGCGGCGACGAGATCCTCGTCCCCCAGGGCGCGGGGCTGGATTCCAAACGCGGTGGGCGGAAGGCGCATCATGGCGCGGCCTCCGCGGTGGGCACCGCAGCCTCGGGCAGATAGATCGGCTCAGGCCCGCCGGGAGCTTGGCTCGGATCGAGTGCGTCGGTTGTGGTGAGCGTTGCTTGCGAGCCGGCCGACTCGGAGCTGGGCAGCTCGATGGTGCGCAGATCGATGCCCGCCGTGGGATGGGTGCCGACTTCGCCGGCCCTCTGCGCCTCACCGGCTTTTGCCGATGACACCAGGGTCGCTTCGGCCTGGTGCGGCAGGGCGAAATCCGAGCCGCACAGCCCACAGATCACCGGCCCTTGTTCGAGGACCGACGGGGCCATGCGCAGCTTGCGCCCGGGCTCACAGCCGCACTCCGCCGCCCGCTGCTTGGTCTTGGTCCCCCCGTTCTGGTCTGCGTCCCCTGTGCCCGTGGTACCACCGCCGATACCTTCGACGCCGCCTTCGGCTTCGATGCTGCGGCGCGCCGGGAGGCCCCGGGTCAGGCGCATCTCGGCGCGGATTCCCGCTATCTCACCCGCGTAGGTCTCGGCTGCAGCGGGGGTGAGGAGGGTGCGGGCCCAGCCGTGCGGGTCCATGCGCCGGGGCCGCAGGCCGACCTCCGCGGCCACGGCCTTGTACAGGGCGTTGTGGTAGCGCCCGGTCCGGCTGGTGTCCCGGATGCCGCGTGCCGCGGCCAGCCCGTGGGCCGCCTCGTGAAGCAGGACCTCGAAGACGGCTTCAGGGGGCAGGTGCAGCGCTTCGCCGGCTAACAGGACCTCGCCCCGGGCTTCGCCACCGACCCGCCACTGCTCGCCCCACCAGTGGCCCAGCTTGACCAGGCGCCCCCGCTCCACGCCGGTTCCCAACACCACGACGGTGTCGGGGACCTCCGGGTGGCGGGCCTGGATGGCGGCCCACCCCGCTTCGCAGGCGGCGATGAGGTCACTGGCGGCGACGGCTTGGTCGACGGCGTGCTGGACCTCGTCGAGGTGGTCCCGGTTGTCGGCGTCGGCCGAGGGCGCGGGCGAGGGCGCCAGCGAGGAGTCGAGGTAGTCGGACACCACCGCTACACCGCCGGCGACAGATCGGGCTCGGGGGCGAGCTGGGCGGGAAGGTGTTCGGGACTGGCCGTTTCGGCGATGGCTCGGACCGCCTGGTCCCAGGCCTGGGCCGCTTCTTGGTCGTCAGGCCGGGCGCCAAGGCCGGGGACGGCCGGTCCCGTCGTCGCCACTGCACCGCCGATCTCACCAAAGCTGAAATCGCTCGCCGGCCCCCAGCGGTCGAGGTAGAGCGCGACTTGCTCCAGGGCAGCACGCCAGCGCTGGCGTTCCGCCGAGGTGGCACCGGCTCGGGGCTCGGGGAGCACGGTGGTCAGCTCGGGCGGAGCCGTCGCCACCGCAGCCAGGCGCACCTTGGTCTCCCGCCCGGCGATGGCGTCGCGGAGCAGGTCCCGTTGCTCCACTTTCTCGGCATGGTCATCCAGGTAGCGATCCCGGTGCGCGGCCTGGGCCCGCAGCGAGATCAGTCGCCCGCCCAGTGCCTCCATGCTCCGGGTGACGTCGTCCAGCTCGGCGCGGAGAGCCCCGGTTGAACGTCGGGCGGCGCGTCCACGACGGCCAACCGGAAACTCGTCCGCCGCCAACTGGTCGGCCAGTACCCGGTGGCGGGCGGCCAGGGCGTCGCAGGCGGCTTCAGCACCGGCGATGCGCCGGGAGACATCGGGGGGAGCGGCGGCCAGGGTGGCGGCGAGGGGAGCGAGCAGGGCTTCGAGTTCGCCCAGGGGGAGGCGGGCGGCCAGCGCACCGCCGGCGGCCACCGACGGGTCGGCCTCGTGGATCAGGCCCTTGGGCGCCTCGGCGGCCAGGCGGGCGGCCAGGGCGTCGAAGCTCGACTCCCGCCGCGGGGGCGGCCCGTGGGACGTTTCGTGGTCGGTCTCCTCGGCCACCGATCCGTCCACCAGGTAGATGCGGTTCTCCCGTCGCCCCCGGGTGGTGGCCACATAGGCGCCCGCGGCGGTGGTGGTGTCGTCCACCACGGCGCGGGATCGCCCGAGAGTTCGGGACTGCACGCCGTAGTCGGTCACCGCATAGGCCCACTCCAGCTGGCCTCGGGCCAGGTAACTGGTGGGCAGGGTGACCCGGTGGGCGGTTCCGCCGGTGCCCTCGAACTCCACGCTCAGATGGAAGGCCTCGGTGTCGACGGCCACGACGCGGCCCCGGCTGCCGTTCTTGAGCCACCAGGTGGGATCCTCGGCGCTGCGCAGGCGGCGGTTGTTGGCCCGGGCGACGACGTAGTCGCCCACCTGGAACCTCCACCCGGCCACATCCAGAGCCGGTCCGGCTACAGCACCCGCTTCAACCAGCAGGCGTCGAGCCCGCCGGTTGAGGTCGTGGCGCACGGCGTTGCGGGTGGTGACCATCGGGTCGCGGGCGCCGGTTTGCCAGTCCGCTAGCCACTCGCCGACCACGATGTCGTAGAGCTCGGGGGCGGTAGCCGCCCGGGTGACCAGGCCGGCGTCGTCGCGTTGGGCCAGGGACTCAGCGATGCGTCCCTCCCGGAAGGCCACGTTGGCCTCGCGCTCGGCGGCCAGTGAGACCACGACCTCGCCGTGGTCGTCCACCACGTCGGCCTGGCGGTGGTTGGCCCGAAGGGTGGGGACCTCGGCGTCCTCGCGGTCGACGAGCCAGCCGAAGAAGTGCCCGGGACCGACGGGGCCGTGCTGGCGGGGGTCGCCCACCATGACCAGGGCACCGCCGGCGGCCTGGACGTGGGACACCAGGCGGTCCAGGTCGCGATGCCCAATGGTGGACGCCTCGTCCACGATGACCACGGTGGCCGGCGCCAGTCCACCGAACTCGGGGTGCTCCAGGTCGGCCAGGGTGCGGGCCACGGTGTCACAGGCGGTGAGGCCGGTGGCCCGGGCCAACTCGTCGGCGGCCCCCGCGGTGACCGCGCAACCAATCACCGGCACGCCGGCGGCGCTCAGAGCCGACACGCAGGCTTCTGTCGCATAGGTCTTGCCGGAGCCGGGGTAGCCGACCACGGGGCGCAGCGTCCCCGGTTGGCCGCACACGGCTCGCACCATGGCCCGCTGCTCGTCAGCGAGATTGGGCCGGGCGGCCAGGGTGGCCTCGATGACCTGCGAACCGACGACCGGCCCCTGCCACCGGTGGGTGTCGGCGGCCATGGCCATGAGGCGAGCCTCGATGGCGGCCAGCGCCGGGGTGGTAAAGGCGGCGTTGGCCAGGTCGTCGACGAAGCCTTTGCCTTTGCCGCCACCCTCGAGCAGGCGGTGGCGGGGCATTCCCGGGCGGTGCTCGCGCACCTGCACGGTGCGCTCGCCGGCCAGGAAGCGGTCGGCCAGGCTCACCAGGCGAGGACCGGCAACAGCGCCCCCAAGTGCGGTGGCCAGAGCGCACACCACATCGGCCCGGGAGAAAGTGGCCGCCTCCTCGGTGAGCCCGTCGGCGCCGCCCAGGCGGTCGAAGAGGGCCTCGATGCGCACCTCGTCCACCTCAGCCCCGGTGGTGCGGCCGAGACAGGCGCTGACGGCGGCGGCGTCGAAACCGACCTCTGCCGCCTCGGCCCGCCACCGCTCGTGCAGTCCGTCTGCTTCGCGGTCGGCCGCCTTGGCTCGCCGGCTGGCCACGGCGGCGATCTGTCGGGCGGTGGGCGAATCCGAGCCCACTCGTGCCAGCTCGGCGGCGATCTCCTCGGAGCGCTTGGAGAAGTGCTCGACCACGGCGCGGGGGACCCCCTCCACGTCGGCCCAGCCGTTCACCACGGGCTCACTCGCCAGGCCGAGGCGGCGCTCGGCCAGGTGCCGGAAGCTGGCCTGGTACACCGCGTCGGCGGCGAGTCCCTGGCGGTATAGGCCGTGAGGGTCGAGGGCGGCCCAGCTCCCGTCGGCCAGGCGGGTGACGTTGGCCACCACGCAGTGGGTGTGCAGGAGGGGGTCGCCGGCCCGGCTGTCGCGGTGGTCGAAGGCGGCCACCACCAGGCCGTCGGTGGCGGTGCGGACGCGCTTTCGCCCGGTGCCGACATCGGCGGTGGTGCGGGCGGTGGCCGCGGTGTCCTCCAGGTAGGACAGGGCGTGTGCGGTGGCCTCGTGGTGGATGGCCTGTAGGTCGTGGCGCAGGGTGTCGGGGCCGACGGCCCACAGCACCGAGTAGCTCTTGGGTGGGCGGAACACCAGATCCCAGCCGGCGCGGGCATCGGAGGGCCGGCGCTGTTCGCGCAGGCGGTCGACGCTGTGCTGGGCGATGGCCCAGCGGTAGCGGTGGCCACCTCGGACGCCGGCGTTGAAGCGTTCGGCGAGGAGAAAGGTGGGCGGGAGGCCCTCGGGTGAGTTGCCCTGCGCCATTAGCTCGTCCAGGCGGGCCTGGTAGTCCTCGATGTTTCGTAGGGGGACCTCGGCCGGGGTGGCGCCCCGGAGCAGATCCTTGGCCACCTCCCCGGCGTCGATCCAGTGGCGCACGGCGCGGGTGGACACCTGGAGTTGCGCCGCCACCTGGGCGACCTCCAGGCCGACGGCTCCGCCCTGGCGGGGTGCGGCCCGCGTTTCGGAACGGGCCGTGGCCCGGGCGTTCGAGCCGGCTGAACTCACCAGCTCTTGGCCACTGCCAGGGTCGAGCCCTTTGAGCAGGGCTTCGATGGCCTCGCGCTCCACCTTGCCGGCCAGGCCCAGCTCGGCGGCCAGGGAGCCGGTCCAGCGCCCGGGCGACTCGCCCCGGCCGAAGTAGTAGTCGGCGGTCGTGGGGGCGACGGCACCGACGTAGTAGTTGACGGCGTCGGCCCGGAGTTTGCCGATGTTGAGCACTGGCCCGGCCTCAGTCCTGGTCTGGCTTGCCGCCGTCGGCGCCGAGGTCGGCGGCTTCGGGGCGATGGCGGGCGTCGAGGAACTCGAGTCGCTCGGCGATGACCTCATGGCGACTGCGCGCCTCGCCGTCGGAGTCCGTCCACTCCCGCTGCTCCAGGCGACCCTCCACGGCCACGCGCCGGCCCCGGTAGAGGTACTCATCCGCCGCTTCGGCCTGGCGTCCGAAGCACACGACGTTGACGAACACCGCCCCGGCGTCCTCGCCGCTCTTGCGACGGGGGATGGCCAGACGGAGCACGGCCAGGCGGTTGTCGTCCGCAGTGGTGCGGACCTCGGGATCCTTGGTCAGACGCCCGATCAAGGTGATGTTGTTCATGGTTGGTTCCTTTCTCTGGTTGTTGTTGTTTGGGTCATTGGCGATCAGGGGACCGGCCGGGGAGCCCGGTAGCCGAGGTGGAGGTGGTCCTGGTGAGCGGCGTCGGAAAAGACGCCGGGCAGGGGGGCGAGGGCGGCCCAGGGCACGCCGAGCTCGTCGGGTCGAAGCGGTGGGGGAAGCCGGATCAAGCTGTCGGCCAGCGCCCGCGCCGCCTGGTTGCCGGGGGCCACCCTCTGGCCGCCAACCATGTCAATGTCGACGCCCCGGTAGTACCAGTGCTGCGAGACCGAACAAACGGGGCGGTCCTGTTGACTGCCGCCACCCACGCATTGGGAGTGGCCGGTGCGGATCACGCCCACATGGATCGAGAACCGGTCGGCGGCGAGACCGAGTGTGGCCACGACCCGGGGGTCGACCAGGCCCGACTCCAGGTCGGCCCTGGCCGCCGCGCTGAGGGCGAGGTTCGGGTGCGAGGCCAGGGCTGCGGCGCTGGCCGAACCTGATGTCGACAGGGCCGGCGTTGCGTAACCGGCGGCCACGGCCAGAACCCGATTCAGATAGGCCGCCGAGCGGTTGTAGGTCAGGACGGCGACCGCCAAGTCGTCCACCCGACCGGTCGCCCCACACAGGTAGGCCCCGGCACCGGCTATGGCGTCGAAGGCGTTGTGGGGATCGGCTGTCCCGTCACCGCTGGCGTCTCGGCCCCAGCGCATCCAGGTGCCCGGCAGAAATTGCATTGGGCCAACCGCCCGGTCCCAGGTGGCATCGCCGTCGAGGCGCCCGGCTTCGGTGTCGACCACCCGGGCCGTTCCGGCGGTGCCGTCGAGAGGTTCGCCGATGATGTGGGGGAGAACTTCGCCAGCGGCGGTGAGCGTGGCGCCGCCACTTCGCCCATGGTCGCTCTCGACCTTGCCGATGGCGGCCAGTACCGACCAGGGAAGGCCTGGGCAGTTAGCTGCCACAGCCCGGTAGGCGGACAGCAGCGGGGCAGGGATATCGGCTACGGCGTTGGCGTTGGGAGCGGCCGTCGCTTGCGACGAGGAGGCGCCGGCCAGGACGGCGGCCAAGCCGACCGGAAGGGCGAACGTTGCCGCCAGGCCGCCTCCGATGAGCGCGTTCACGCCCGCTGCCCGGGGGTCGGTGGGCGGGCGTTCTCAGATCGTTGAAGGTTCCTCTTGCGCGACAACATGCGATTAGTGTAAACAAACGCAGGTAGTCCCTGTCAAGTGGTAACGAGAGAGAAGGAGACAAAGTGCACAACGTCGCTACGTCGACCAGCCGGACACCGTGGAGCCGCTTCTGTCGAAGTCACCTGGTCCAGCGTGATGGCGCGGGCGCCCGACGACCGCAGTGGTGGCTGGCGGCGACCGCCCATCTCGGTGTGGGGCCGGTGCTGTGGGCCCAGGTGCAGGTCCGCCCTGACTCCGGGGCGCTTCCGGGCGGAGCCCAGCTCCAGCAGATCGTCAACGGCGTGGCCGCCTTCTCCCTTGTCGTGCTGGTGGGCGCGGTGATCGGCGGCGCGGTGCTGTGGGCTACGGCTCGGCCAGCTCCAGCTACAACAACATCAGCAACGGCAAACGCATGGTGCTGATGTCCGCCCTGGGGGCGGTCATCGTCGGGGGGGCGGCGGCTCTCATCAACTTCTTCACGGCCATGGGCGGACAGATCTGATGGCCGCAACTCAACGCCGACGTCGTGCCGGCTTGTGGGCGTTGGGCGTCGTCACGCTGGCGGTTGTTGTCGCCCTCGTGGTCGCACGCGCCACCGGTCCCCGCCAGAGCGATGACGCCACACCGACCCGGAGCGCGGCGGCAACCCCTGCACGAGTGGCGCCGGCGGTGTCCGGCTCCGCTGTCCCCGCCCCCCCACTCGGTGCCAGCGCGGCTGACAATCCTGGTCCCCGCACCTCAGACGCCGGTGTACCGGTTGGATTCGCCCGGAGCGAGAACGGAGCGGTGGCCGCGGCAACTACCTATCTGTCGAGCCTGCACGGCCTGGCCCTCGGCGAGGCCGGAGCCCGCGAGCGAGCCGTGCGCCGCATGGCGGCCGACGCCGCGCCCGGCATCGTCGACCAGACCATTGCCAGCATGGTCTTCCTCGACACCGTCGTCGGCGAGGCACGCGCCGCTCTGCCCAGCGCCCGGGCGTTCCTCCGGGAAATCCCTGTCGCCTACCGCCTGTCCCGCTTCGATCCCGCTCGCGCCGAGGTCGAGGTGTGGAGCCTCGGAATCGTGCTCATCGAGGGCCGTACCCAGGCCACCGAGGTGTGGTCGACCAATCTCGTGGAACTGGCGTGGGAGGGCGACGACTGGCGCCTGTGGTCGTGGAGTCGAACCCCCGGTCCCGTGCCCGCCGTCAGCCTCGATGCACCCACCGATCCGGCCGAGGTGCTGGCGGCCATCAACGGTTGGGAGGGCTACCGGTATGTCCCCTCGACGTAGGGCGATCGCCGCGGCCATGGCTTGCGGCTGTGTAGTTGCCGTCCTGGTCGGATTCGGGGTCTCACCGGCGGGCGCTGGACTGCCCGCCGGACGACCCGTCCTGGCGGCAGCAGCGGCGCCCAGTGCGTGCGACGTCCCGCTGGTGGGCGCCGTGTGCTCTGTTCCCGGCGCCATTGGAGGCGCCATCGACGCCGTCACCGGCATCCCCGCGGCCATCGCCGGTGATGTGACCGAGGGTTTCGCCCGCTGGATCGCTTCTGGTGCCGCCGGATTTCTCGAACAAGCGGGACGGGCCATCTTTAGTGGCACCGAGGTGAACCTCGCCGGTACCGGTGAGGGCGGGCGGCCCTGGTTTCTTGGGCACTACGACAAGATGGCCCTGGTCGGGCTCAGCGTGTTCGCGCCCATGCTCATCCTGGCCGTGCTGCACGCGGTGTTCAGCCAGTCCCTGGCCCTGTTGGGTCGCGCCGTGGCCAACCTGCCCATCGCCGCCATCGGGACCGCGGCGGCCGTCAGCCTGGTCGGTCTCTTCCTCGGGGCCACCGACCAGGCCTGCCTCTTCCTAGCCGGGGGGCTCGGAGCCGACAGCAAGAACTTCCTCTCCGGAATCGTGGCCACCCTCGTCAATCCGGTCACCGTGGTGTCCGGCGTTGGCGGCGCGGCGGGTCTCTTCGGCGTCGCCCTGCTGGCGCTGTTCATGGCCTTCACCGCTTTCGTCGTGTGGCTGGAACTGTTGGTCCGCGAGGCCGCCATCTACCTGACCGTGTTGTTCCTGCCCATCGGCTTCGCCACCTACATCTGGCCCGCGCTTTCGTCCTGGCTGCGGCGCCTGGTGGAGGTGATCGTGGCTCTGGTGCTCTCCAAGCTGGTGATCGTCGCTGCCCTGTCGCTGGCCGGCTCGGCCCTTGCCGCCCAGCAGGGACTGGGCGCGCTCGTGGCGGGAGCGGGGATGCTCCTGCTCGCCGCCTACGCGCCATTCGCTCTGTTCAAGCTCATCCCCATCGCTTCGATGGCGGCCATCTCGTCGCTGGAGGGCCAGGGTCGCCGAGGTGCGAAGGCTGCGGTGCCCCGTACCTCCAGTGTGTTCTACGCCCGTCAACTGGCCAGCTCGGGTTCGCGATCCTCGTCGTCGGCCGGCGGGGGAGGCGGCTCGGGCTTTGGACCCCGCCCGGGGGAGAACTCGCCACCAGCTCCGGGTGGGCGTGGCGGGCGGCCCTCCGGTGGTGCGGGAGTCGCCCGAACGAGTGTGGGAGGCGGGGCCGGAGGTTCTGCGGTCGGGTCCGGCGCCGGTCGAGGTGGGATCGCCGGCGGATCAGGATCCGCAGCCGGAGCGGTGTCGGGGCCAGTCGGCGCCGGTGCAGCGGTGGCCAGCACCGCCGCCCGGACGGCGAAGAACGCCGCCGTCACCCGTGCCACCAACGCTGCGGAGAACGTGACGCCGCCCGGTGATGGGGGCAACGCCAAATGAATGTGCGTGTGAGCCAGCCGCCCCCTGCCGCCACGTTCCGGTTCCCCGGCCCTGACCACCGGGCGCTGCTGCTCGGGCTGCGAGTCCCCCAGGTCGCCCTGCTGGGCACCACCGTGGTGGTGGCCCTCCTCGTCCTGATGGCGGTCCCCACCGCCCTCGGGCTCGGCCTGGCCATGACGGCATTCCTCGTGGGAGTGCCCGTCGCCGTCGTGCGGGTGCGCCGGCGCAACCTCGACGAGTGGGCCCCGGTGGTGGCGCGGTGGTGGCTGAAGCGGGCCCGGGGCCAGCTGCGCTGGGTGTCTCCGGTCCCGCTGCTCGGCGATCGGGAAGGACAGGGCGAGCGCGCCGCCCCCCCGCCGCCGCTCGCCGGCATGACCCTGCTTCGCATCAGCCGCGTCGGTGGCAGGGATGTCGCGGTAGCCAAGGATGCACGAGCGGGCACCTTCACTGGCGTCATCTCCTGCCGAGGGCATGCCTTCGCCCTCCTTGACGCCGCGGAGCAGGACCGGCTGTGCGCGCTGTGGGGACAGGCCATCGCCGCCTGCGCCCAGGAGGGTTCGCCGGTAACGCGTGTGGCGTGGGTGGAACGCACCGTGCCCGAGGACGGCGATGCCCTGCATGCCTACCTCGACAACAACGCCGCCCTCGATCCCGACCATCCCATCCACGCCTCCTACCGGGAACTGATCGCCGCCGCGGGGCCGGTCAGCCAGCACCACGATGTCTACGTGGTGGTCAGCATCGGTGCCCGCAAGGCACGGCGTGCCATCCACCAGGGCGGCGGCGGGGACAAGGGAGCGTGCGAGGTGCTGCTTCGCGAACTCACCACTTTGTCCGACCGTCTCCACCAGGCCGACGTCAAGGTGATCGGCCTCCTCGGTCCCCGTCAGTTGGCCGGGTGCCTGCGGTCCGCCTTCGACCCGGGCTCGGCTCGTCCCATGGCACGGCGGTCCCGCCAGGACACCGACCGCGGTGGCGCCAAGGGGCGCAACGCCTGGCCGCTGGCCACCGAGGTGGCGTGGGACCACTACCGCACCGACTCGGGGTTGCACGCCACGTATTGGGTGGCAGAGCTGCCCCGTCGAGACGTGCATTCCGCCTTCCTCCACCCCCTGCTGGTGCGCCCGAACTCCATGCACGCCGTGGCCGTGGTGATGGAGCCGGTGGCGCCGTCCAAGGCGGCGCGGGCGGTGGAGTCCGCCCACGCCGGCCATGTCGCCGATGAGGAGCTTCGGGCCAAGGCGGGTTATCTGCCCTCAGCCCGGCGCCGGCGCGAGCACGAGGACATCCTCGCCCGGGAGGCTGAGCTGGCCAGCGGCCACGCCGAGTGTCGCTTCAGCGCCTACGTCAGCGTCACCGCTCCCAATATCGAGGGCCTCCACGCGGCGGCGGGCGAGATCGAGAACCTCGGCTTCGACGTACAGATCGAGCTGCGCCGCCTCTACGGCGAACAGGACGAGGCCTTCACCTACACCCTGCCCCTCGGGCGGGGCCTGCGGTAGGAGGGCGGCGATGGGCAGGCCGGCACATCGGGCCACCACGGCACATCTCCAGTGTCTTTACCCGTTCATGGCCGGGGGAGGGCTGGGGAGCGAGGCCAAGTACATCGGCCGGAGCAACTCCGGCTCATTCTGCTTCGACCCCTGGGAGCTGTATCCCAAGTACCTGACCAATCCGAACCTGCTTGTCTCCGGCCAGCTCGGGCGGGGCAAGAGCGCGTTGGTCAAGACCCTGGTGTTGCGCGGCGCTCTGTTTGATCGCCGCGCCGCGGTACTGGATCCGAAGGGCGAGTACGGACCTCTGGCCGCCGCCCTCGGCGTGGAGCCCATCCGCCTCAGCGCCGGAAAATCGGTCCGGCTCAATCCCCTTGATGCCGGCCCCGGCGCGGAGGATCTTGGACCACAGGAGGTGCAGCGGCGACGCCTCATGCTGTTGCAATCGATCGCCACTGCCGCGCTCAAGCGGGACCTGCATCCCATCGAGCGGGCCGCGTGCCGAATCGCTCTCGTTACCGCGTGCGCGGGTGAGGCGGTACCGACTTTGTCGATGGTGGCGACGGCTTTGATGGACCCGAGTCGCGCCGGAGCCGGTGACATCCGCACGACGCCTGCGGAGTTGGCTCGATCCAGCTACGACATCGCCCTGGAACTGCGCCGGCTCTGCGACGGCGATCTGGGTGGGATGTTCGACGGGACCACCACCGTCGAGGTGGACTGGGACGGGCCGCTTGTCGTGCTCGACCTGTCGCAGTTCCTGGAGGACGACGGGTTGGCCATCCTCATGGCGTGTGCCACGGCGTGGATCCAGGCCGCCGTTTCGCGCCCCAGCTACAAGCACCGCTACATCGTGCTCGACGAGGCGTGGCGGCTGCTCAATCACCTGCCGACGGGGCGGTGGCTGCGGTCGAGCCTCAAGCTGGCCCGCCAGTTCGGCGTGTCCAACGTGTTGGTCATCCACCGCCTCACCGACCTGGCGTCGGCCGGCGAGGCCTCATCGGAGCAGGTCCAATTGGCCAAGGGGCTTCTGTCGGACACCGAGACGAGGATTATCTACGGCCACGCCAAGGGCGAAGTCCCCGAGATGGCCGATGCGCTGGGCCTCACCGATGGCGACCGCGACCGACTGCCCGGCCTCGAGACAGCTAACGCCATCTGGAAGGTCGGCCGCACCAGCCACGACGTGACCCACGAGATGACCGAGTACGAGCAATCGATCACGTACACCGACAGCCGAATGGCCCCGATGCCCACAACCGCAGCATGACCGGGTTCAAGGAAGGAGAGCGATGGTGAAGGTGCAACAGTACCGAGCCGGGCGGAACTTCATCCGCGTCGGCGACGTGGTGAAGGTGAAAGCAACACCGGGCCGGCGCAACGGGTTCAAGGCCGTGGTGCGGTCGATCAGGGTCGATGAAAGAACCCAAGAGGTCGTCGAGATCGAGGTCTACGGAGGACCACCGGGCCACGCCATGGCTCGAACATTCCGACGGGACCGGATTGAACGGGTAGCGCAGAGTCGAAACGGCAACCGAAAGGATCACTCCCGATGAGCACGGCCACGACACCCGCCAGCTCGCGATTCCGGGGGCGCATCGAACCCCACTACACGGCCCAGGAGGTGGCAGAAACGCTGGCGGTAAAACCGAGGACCGTCCGGGCCTGGATCGAGCAGGGCGAGATCCGCGCCGTGAAGTTGCATCGTCAGTGGCGCATCCCCGCGTCGGAGATCCACCGCTTCCTTCGTCGTGGCGAGCATGTCGGCTGAGCGTCTCTGGACAACCCACGATGCCGCTCGCTTCCTCAGCGTGTCGGAGCGGACGCTGAGGGGCTGGCAGCAGGGCCGACGGATTCCGTTTCTTAAGATCGGCGGGACCATCAGGTTCGTTCCGGACGAGATTCGAAAATGGGCGGTGGACCACTGCGTCGACCACCGCCGGTCGTAGGCACGCTCGAAAGCCGGTTAGCTGGGAGCGCCGCTCGTTCCCGCTGCACCGCCGTCGCCGTGAGAGACGATTCGAGAAACCGGCGCGCCCGTCATACGACAGCGCCCCAGCGTCTCTGGATCTGGTTCGCCCATTGTCGGTGGCCATCTGAAACTGCCCGCTGTCGGCCAGTGGGTGCCGAATGCCGGCCACTACCAAGTGTGGTCGGAGCGAAAGGAGGTCTTCGACGACGTCGTTCCCAGACACCTCCTCGCCGAGGCGCACCCGATCTGGAGCCACCCTGGAAGATGGGGAGCGACCCACGAGGCCTGGGACGGTCTCGACGGCCGCATCGACGGCTTGAGACGTGAGCTGGTATCCGGCGAGGAAATGGACGACTGGCAGGACGTAGGCCGACGCGCTCGAGAGATCGTGATCGACCTCGCAAATCTCGTTTACCGACCGGAGATGACCTCCAGCGACGAGCCTGCTCCCCAGCGGTCGAACGCCAAGGCGAAGATGGACGGCTATCTGAACCCAAAGGTCCCCGGCCCGCAGAATGCTGAGCTTCGTGCTGCCGTTCGTTCCGCCTGAGACCTAGCCAACAAGGTCACCCACGGGTCGTCCACGCACCATCACGCTTTCGCTACTGCGCAGGCAAATTTGATGGTCGTGCGTACGGTCGCGGTGACTGAGGCCGACGTCCCATAACCTTCACGATTCACCGAGGCGACAGTCAAGCCGTCGGCAGCGTGTAACCCGTCGTCCGTGTCGCCATGCCGGCGTTCTGGGGCGCCCACGGAGCTGTACCGCGCCGCACGCGCCAACTTGCTGGCGATTGCAACGACTCCACGAGGCTCCGTCCACGGCATACCCTCGACGAAGTGCAAGACGAAGAGAAGTCCCCAGACACGCCTCTCGTTCTAGACCTTCGCTCAAGCGGTCCGACCTTCAGCGACTTAGATATTCATGTCCACACCGTCCACGGATGGACGGTGGGCCAGGACTTGTGCGGCACGTTCTCGGCCGCGGGCATGGAAGTTCAGTTGGGGGGTTTCGCCGACTCCGTGACCCATACCGTAGTTACTGTCCTCTCGGCGGCTGGCGGCGCCGCCGGAGCAGCTGCCGCGTTGAACGCGTTTTTTCAGCGGCACCGACACCGGAAGATCACCGTCAAGGTGGACGACCAGGAGGTCTCTATCGAGGGGTTCTCACCCGAAGATACGGAACGACTCCTCAAGAGCGTCTTCGAGGACATCCGTCCCACGACCGGCGGTCAGTGATGGTCCAGACGCCGGCCGCCGGTGAGCAATGGGTGATGCGGGCGCTCGAATGGCGAACCGGCGCTGAGGACAGATGAGCGAGGCAAAGGACGCCCTCAGCTGCAACCTATAACGGCAGTGCTTCTTGCAATCAAGCGCTGGTCGTTGCGACGACTGGGTCGCCGAGGCCTTCTTGGGCGCACGCGGGACAGTCCTCGCGGCGCGGGGGCAGGTCTGACGGCTGAAGTTCTCCGGTGCGGCCGTCGTACTGCCATTGACGTGCGCCGCGACGGCCACCGCTGTATCCCGTGATGAGGTCGAGCACGCAGTTGCAGGCTTCGGAGGCAAGCACCCCGTTCATTGACACGACCTGAGGCTGGCCTGGGGCGGCGGGATTGTCGTCGTAGCCGGCCGGGTGCTCGCGACGCTCCCACTCAAGAATCGCGTCAGTGACGAAGAAGCACCGAAGGCATGCGTGGCCGGGCAACGAGACGATGACTTGCCCATCGGCGAGGGCTAGGTGCTCGCCGCTCGAGCGGATGGAGATGCCCACATCAATGAGTGGGATCATGTAGCGCCGACAAAAGGCGTTCACGTCCTCGCGGGCATCGAACCGATCGAGGCACGCAACCACGATGTCGGCTTGCTTCAACGCTGCGATGCTCGCGGCCGAGGGGAATCGTTCGGGAACCTCGACGACCAGGATGTCCGCATCGACGCCTGACGCCAATCTGTGGGCGATTGCGACCTTGAGCGTGTGGTCGACGTCGGCGTCGATGGCCCCCACATGCCGCCCGAGGTTCGTCTCGTCGAGTACTTGGTCGTCGACGGGAATCAGTGTTCCTACGCCTTGATGAGCGAGCTGCTGAAAGACGTGGGAGCCACCACCTGAGACCCCGACGATGGCAACCTGTGCCCGTCGCAGCTTGGCGTCGCTCTCGGGCCCGATCGCCTGTGTCTGCCGGTTCAACCGCCGACGTTGTGTCGTCGCATCTAGTGAGTACTGAGACGAGTACCAGGACTCGATCGTGGGTCCGACGATGACGACCCGCTCGAAGGCGAGACCGTCGGTTTGTCCTCCGCGCCAGAACGATCCCGTCGCGTGGCCGCGGCCGAGCAGAAGGGTGCCCGTCGGCACGGGATCGAGAAGCCGGCTGAAGGCTCCGAAAAGGGCACGCTCATTTCGACGGTCGTCGGAGGAGAACTCAGGTGCCGCGTCGCCATGCGAGTGGACGAGCACGGCCGTCGCGTTGAGACTAACAGCGCGCTGCAGCACGTCCGAGTTGAATGCAGCGCTCCACGACAGCACCGACCCGTGGGAGTTGCGTTCCATGGCACCTTCTGGGATGGGGTGCCACTCAGTTCCTAGAAGGACATCTCGATCGTCGAGGCTGTTGATGGAACATATGAGGAATCCTGCCTCCTCGCCTCGAGTGAAGTTCTCGACGTGGTAACGCACGTCGTCGAAGAGACCGACAGTAATCCGGATCTCGATGCGCCGTGAGGGTTCCGTGGGGCCTGGAGTGGCGGAGCGTTCGGCGTTACGGCGGTCGCCTGCCAGCCAACTTCGAAACTTTCGCCATAACCCGCGCACGGTCACGATCGTTCGGCCGTGAAGCGACTCAACCAAAATTGGACCGCTCGTACGGGGTCGTCACCCGCCCACGCGAAGTTGTAGCTGAATCCTCGCCAGCTCTCTCCGAGCAAGTACTTCGTGTGATTGCTGCGAGGCGGCGCGGCGCTTTCACCGACGACGCGCTCGTCGACGTAGAACAAGGGCCTCGCTCCGGGCCAGTTCTCCCACACCGTCAGCGCACGCGCAGGCGACGGCCGCCACGGCTCGGGGACCTCGACGGCGGGCAGCAGAATGTGCGGCACCTGCTCACCGTTGGGCGTCACGTCCACGGCCTGGCCGAAAGCGCCAGCAAGCTGCGCGACCAGGACCTCAAGATCGCTGGCGAGCACCTAGCTCACGCCACCGCGGACAAGAGCCTCGTAGCGGTCGCCCTCCTTGACGTTGTGGTTCTGATGGTCGGCCAGCTGGTGCTTGTTTCCAGCCTTGTTGATCACCCACAGGGCGCTCTCGGCTGGCACCCCGAGTTCAGCCTTCAGTTCGACCACCGGGGTGGGGCCGCCCGGGACCGACTTGGCTTCGGTCTGGGTGTTCCCACTGTCGTCGGTGAGCGTCAGGCTGACTTCCACGAACTTCGTTGTGGGAGCGGCGGTGGAGTCCATTTCTCGTCTCTCTTCCTTCCTGGAGGCGGGGCCAGGTCCAATGCGGTATACGGTAGTACACCGAGCGGCATTCCCACCGGTCACCAGCTGTAAACCAGAGGCCACCAGGAGGTGCACCGGTGTGTCCTCCGGGCCAAGTACTCTGCTGTCGGCATGATTGACCCCACCGTCCTCGCGCGGCGTGTCCGCGAGGAACGCGTGAAGGCAGGGTTGTCGTTGTCGCAACTGGCCCAACGCTCGGGACTGACGAAGGCGTACCTCGTCCGGCTTGAGAACCAGGCGGCGAACCCGTCGCTTGAGGTGACCGGCCAAATCGCCGAGGCACTCGATCTCACGATCGCCGACTTGCTTGGCGGCCCCGTCATTCGGTTTGTCGGTGATGACGCTGACATTTCCCCGTCGCTTCGAGCATTTGCCGATCAGGCCCAGCTATCGAGCACCGACCTGAGGATGCTTGCGTCAATCCGATGGCGTCACGGTGAGCAGCCGCAGACGAGCGACCGGTGGGAGTACGTGTATCGATCGCTGGTCATGAGCCGCCAGATCGACAATGAAGGAAGCGACCAATGAAACGTGAGTGGCACGAGCCACTGGTTCGGAAGCTGATCAAGGCCAACGGTGGCGCGTCGCCTGAGGCGATCATTGAGCGCTACGCGGACAGTCTGCGTGCACAGGCTGGGCAGGACCGGTTGCCGATCCGGCCACATCTTGTCGCCAGCTGTCACGGCATCAAGCGCAGGCGAGGCCCGCACGATTTCGCAGGACGCATCTACGCGGAACCTTCAGGGCAACTCGTCATGGACATCAACGACTCGGACTCCGAGGAACGACAGCACTTCACCGAGGCTCACGAACTGATTCACCCAGCGTTTCCCGACTTCGCGAAGGAAGAGCGCTACCGCCTCGACGCCACGATGGAGCGGCACGCCGAGAATCGCGAGGAAGAGCATCTGTGCGATCTCGGAGCCGCAGCTTTGCTCATGCCGGCGCAGCTAGTGGGTGGCGAGTACTCCGTCCGTGGCGGACTCGCTGATGCCGAGCGCTTGAGTGCCGACGCACAGGTGAGTGTGGAGGCTGCCGTCAACCGGCTCGTCGCGCTCGCGGATGAGCCGTGTGTCCTGATTTGCATGACTTGGTCACACAAGCCGGCCGACCGGCGAGCGTTGCGGAAAGGCGAGGACGTCCCAAAGCGTCTTCGGGTGCGGTACGGCGTAACAAGTCATCTGGACATATACGTTCCAAAGTTCAAGAGCGCCGACACGAGGAGCATTTTCTGCCGCGCATCTGAGAGAAGCACCGTGCTGACCGAGACGGCGACGCTCCCTGGAATGGAAGCAGCTGGACTCTTTCGTATCGAGGCCAAGCGGTACGGCGGAGGCTGGCTGGAACGCGTGCTGGCGATCGGTCGACCGACTGCATAGCGGTCGGGTGGACGAGCCACCCGCCCTCACGCTGACACTCAGCCCGGACCGCCCAGCACTGCCCCCTCTGATGCTCAAATATCGCGGCGCTCAACAGTTGCCCATCCGGCGTTGGGGACACCTCGTAGCGTTGGCCATGAAGCCGAGGAGCTGGGAGGCCCGATGACAGCTGAGAAGCATCTCGCCTACGAGGTTCGACAGCTTCGATGGGATCTCGAACGGCTCTACAAAGTCTGGCCGGCGATGCATGGCGCGACTCCGACTCAGATGGTCGAGGGCACGGCGTACTTTGAGGCCGCCTTGATCCACGCGCGCAACCTCATCGAGTTCCTCGTGCGCGACGGATCTGCTCACGACGACGCTTTGACCGTGCGCGACTTCGGACTCACTCGATATGACTACGCAGATGCTGCTCGCAGGTTCGAGAGCGACATCGGGACCTCTGAGGATGTGGTTTACAGCCGCATCTGTACGTATGTATCCCACCTCTCTCGTGCTCGCGACCTCACGGTGCCGTCGTGGGAGCTTCAGCCGATCGAGGCGAGCCTCTGTAACCTCATGCAACACTTCGTAGAGCAGGTGGAGGCGATCGGCTCCGAGATCCCGCTGGTGCAGAAAGCGTTAGTTGAGGAAACGCCTGACTGGTAGCGGCGGCCATATGCGGAACCGGCGTTTGGAGGCGGTGAGGAATGGGAATCCCAGCGATGTAATTCTTTGCCACAAGGAGGTCGAAAAATGGCTCGAGGCAGAAGCGTCTCTCGAAGTGCATCCTCGGGTCGATTTGTGTCCCGCTCGACCGCACGACGTTCACCAGGTCGGACGACGACCGAGCGTGCCGGCGGCGGGACGAGCAACTCCCGGTCCGTGACTCGAAGTGCATCCACCGGCCGCTTCGTCAAGGCGGCCACCGCCCGACGTCACCCCGGCTCGACGATCACCCAGCGAGTCTGACGCTCACACGGCTTCAAGCCGGCGTTGGGCGGTGGTCAGCACTTGATCATTACTGCGGGAGTTCCGTCGAATCGGCTTCGACACTCAGCTGAAGCGCGGCAGCGAGGTGCATGCCGTTGGTGAACTGGCGCTCTTCGCGCAGCTTGAGCTCGGCGTGCGCTTCCGGCGGCAGCACCGGCTTGCCTAGACCGGGCGACCCTCAGTTCTGGGCGTCAAGGTCGCGCGGTGTTCGGGCGATCGCGCGATGCAGCGTGCTCGAGTACAGCGGCTCACTAAAGGCGAAGGAGAGCTCGACTCGCAGCAGGTCCCGCAGGACGCGCTCGCCGGTCTGGAAGATCGGGCCGTCGAACGCCGTCCCCTGCTCGTACATGGGCCCGACCGGCTCGGCATCCGGGTGCTCGGTCGTGTTGCGGTGACGATAGAAGGTGACGTACCAGTGCTGCAGGTCGGTGCAGGCGTGGTCGTTGCCGCCTACCGTGACGGTGCGTGACGCCGGCTCCTCAGGTCCCCAGGCGAGGGCCTCGTAGCCGCGGTCGAAGTCGTCGAGGAGTAGCTCGAACCGGCGACGGATTCCCCTTGCCTGCGGCCATGCGCCGCTGACGCCGAGAAGGTTCTCGAAGCCGATCTTCAGGAAGTTCGCGCGGACGTCCCAGGGGATGGCGGGCGAGTTCCGCCAGGCGCGCTCGAGCCAGTCGATCGCCCGACCGAACCGGTCGACGGTGAGCGGCGCTCGCAGCGCCGGATCGCCCTCGAGCGCCCGATACGTCGCGTCAGCGACATCGGCGTCGATCCGGCTGACCATGCCCAGGTGCAGCTCGAGCGGCGCCCGGATGGTGTCGGTCTCTCGTGCGAAGCGAAGCCCGCCGGTCAGGTTTCGGACGACAGCCCCACGCTCGATGGCGAAGCCTTCCTGATCCTCGACGATCCCCCACATGTGCAGCTCGCAGTTGTCCGAGGTGGAGGTTGACCAGCCATCAGCATCGGGACGCCACGGCGGGTTCGCGGTCAGGACTCCGAGCTGGACCGCACGCCGGAGTCGGGCGATTTTCTCCTCGTCGGGCTGTGTGGGACTCAACACGCCGTCACTGCGGACGGCAACCGTCATCCGCTCGATTGGCTTCCCGCCGGCGTCTCGATGCTTCGCGAGAAGCGCCCGAGACGTCCGCTCATAGCCATCGGATGGCCACGGGCCGTCGTACGTCTCCGCTGGCGTGAGCTGCCACGGGCCGACGACCACGTCGTCCCGAAGACCCAAGTACGGGAAGAAGACCAGCCACATTCGATCACTAGACACCCCACCAGTGTGCGCGACGGACGCACGACGATGAGCTTCTCCTCGGGGTGCAGGGGTTCGGTGGATGCGGCGCGTCGAAACTACGGGAACTCGCCTGCGCGCTGGGACTGTCCCCGAAACCGCCTGCATATCGACATGGGACATCGCCCCAAGGTGCCGGTCGAGGGCGTCACTGGCAAGGCTGTCGCGTCCCCCGCCGCCAGCACCCAGCGTGACGAGATGGCCGTGAGTGGGCAGCGTCTGCCGGCCGCGCACGGCCCATTTCGTAATACCAGAGAACTCATCGCAAGCGCTCGACTCGGAACCGCCCGTTCTCCTCCTCGATGAGCACTCCGCCGCCCTTCGCTATCGGCGCCACCACCTGGCCGGTCAGGCCGAGCACCGCCGCCTCGTTCGTGGGGCTGTGGCCAACCACGAGCACCCGTGCCCCGTCGGATACCCGATCGAAGACACTGAGCAATGCGGAGCCGAGCTTGGCAGAGTCCTGCTCCACCAGTCCCGGATCGACAAGGCGAAGGGCTTCAAGATCGCTCTTCCCGGCCTCCGCATAGGCGGCCCGCCACCGGTCCTCGCTCTGGGAGCGCAGGCCCTCCACCACTACAACCCCGCCCGGCACCTTTCGGCCAATGGACGCAAGGAAGCACGCCAGCGTCTGCGTAGCCCGCTGTGCGCCACTGGAGACCAGTAGGTCGTAGTCGCCGTCGAGGCCGGCGCCGATCTCCAGCGCCTGACGGACACCGGCGGTTGAGAGGACATCATCCTCGTTGTCGGCGTGTCGTCTCAGCTCCAAGTACTTGGCCACGCTGCCTCCCTTGTGCTCCTGGTTACTCGATTTATGGCGCCCATCGGGGAAGCGACACCCGTCGAGGGAGCGAGCGCCTATCGTCTCCGGCGATGAACAGGGTGGACTTCCAAGGCCTTGCAGAGCGTCGACTTGACGAGGCGCGCGGGCTTCACGGACTTGGACATTTTAGCGGTGCGTACTACTTGGGAGGCTATGTCGCAGAGTGCGCCCTTAAGGCGGTGATCGCGAAGGCAATCAGGGCAGAGGAGTTCCCGCAGCGCAAGTTCGGTGAGCAGATCTACACTCACGACCTGACGGCCTTGCTCGGTCTCACCGGGCTTGCCGTTGCCGGCAAGACACCGCTGAACAACGATCCCCAGCTTGAGGCCAACTGGACCACCGTGAAGGACTGGTCGGAGCAATCCCGATATACGGTGAGCACGCAGATCGACGCTGAGCAGCTTCTGGAGGCGATCGCCGATCCCGAACATGGAGTTCTCCAATGGTTGATGCAGCACTGGTAGAACGTCAGATCGCTGACGGGCGTGATCTTCTGTGTTCGCTGGACGAACGTGGCTTCTCTGTCTTTGCTGCGCTCTGGTTGTACCAAGCCGACGCGGGCCACTGGCTGCTCATCGTCGGTACCACCGTTGTTGACGAAATTGGGCGCCATGCCGCGTATGAACAACTGCAGCAGATAATGGACGATACGGGTTCGGGTCTTGCGCTTCGCGAGGTAACGCTTGCCGGAGGAAACGATCCTCTCCTGCAGGCACTCGCTACGGCGATTCATGTCGAAGGGTTGAGCGAGATCAGGTTTTCGAACAACATGATTAACGGGGTCCTGCTCCCAGACGCCTTGATCTACAGACTTACGCGTCCGGCGGAAGCCCCCGCTCCGCCACGCAAGCGCCCAAAGCCGACGCCTCGAACCGGCGCGCCGGCAACGAAGTCCGGGCGCCGTCGCGCGTCGTGATTACCTCCTGATTTAGCGCCTGGGCGCGAATCACCTCCTGGACGAAACCGGCAGCGGCCGAGGGATGGCTTGACCCGGCCTCCTGGCTATCTATCCGACAGCTCTACCGCATAGGTCCAGATTGCCTCGCCCGCAACCACGTCGGCTCCAAGGGTTCGCCCGCCGGCGAAGGCCTTCTCAACCTTCTTTCGAGCAGACGCTTCATCGAACGCGTGAACAGTGAGCTTGGCTTCGATTTCCACGATGAACGGCAGCTTCTGCTTTGGCATGGCTCAAGGTATTGCATCGGCCAGTGCCAGATCGGGTATTCGGCCGCGCTCCCGGTTACCCGCCGGCGCTACCGTGCTGCTGTGGCCGGCAAGTTGATGCGTCGCCAGGTATCGATCGGTGTCCTCGTATGGGTTGTCGTCGGTCTCGTTGTGGCTGCCCGCAACGACTTCCTGCAAGACCTCGGATCGTTGTCCCGGGTGCTGTCGGCCATCTTGGCCGTTGTCTTGTGGCCGTTCGTGGTGCTGGACATCCACTTCGGGATCTGAGGCGGGATCACGGAGCGATTGCCCGGCTCGAAATTCGGCGCACTTTGTTGCCTGACGCCGCCGCCGCGGCTCTTTTACTGAGCTGCTGACGAA
>DATLEK010000079.1:0-41051 GCA_035525365.1 Acidimicrobiales bacterium | reverse complement strand
TTCCGCGCGATGGTCCATCGGCTCCGTACCGACGCCGGCTTGACCCAGGCCGAGCTCGCTGAGCGGATGGGTACAACGCAGTCGGCGATCGCCCGCATGGAGGGTGGAGGGTCCCGGCCCACACTGGAGACGCTCGAGCGCTTGGCCAAGGCCGTTGGAGCCGAACTGGTGGTGGGGGTGGGTGACAATCTCTCGGACAACCGCAGCATCGCCAAGATGGTCCGAGAGGGTCACGCGGTCATCCGCCGAGCCAGCTGACCTTCCTCCAGCTGGCCTAACCACCAGTGGCCCCGAACCACCCGCCACCGCCTCCACCGCCTTGAGCGCCGCCGGCGACCACCCCCGGCTGAACCCGACGAACAGGGTGGTGCCCGCCTTCATCCAGGCCGCCGACACCTCCTCCAACTCCTCGGCCGACAAGGCCAGCGGCTCTCGCAGAAAACGTGCTTGCCCGCTTCGAGTGCCTGGACCACCAGGCCGGCATGGGTGGGTGATCATGCGCATCATCGTGCGAGCTACGCATACCATCGCCCTCACGTGTGCGGCTGGGTAGGCGTCTTCGGAGCACCTGAACGAAAGGCCGCCCTAAGGGCTGCCGCTGCCACCCTCGCCTCCCGCGGCCCCGACGGGTCCGGCGAGAGGGTGGTCACCCAAGGCCCACTACAAGCTGGCCTCGCCCACCGTCGGCTGGCCATCCTGGACCCCACCCCCGCCGGTGCCCAGCCCATGTACGACGAGGAGCGCGGCGTCAGCGTCGTCTACAACGGCGAGATCTACAACTCTCCGGAGTTGCGCAAGGAGCTGGAGGCGAAAGGCGTCCGGTTCCGCTCCGGCACCGACACCGAGGTACTCCTGCTCGGCTGGGCCGAATGGGGCGACGAGATCCTCCAGCGCATCGAGGGAATCTTCTCCTTCGCCCTGCTCGACGAGCGCCGGGGCCGGGCTCTGCTGGCCCGTGACCGCATGGGCGTGAAGCCCCTCTACTGGGCCATGGTGGACGGCGCCCTGGTGGCCGGCTCCGCCCCCCGCGCCATCCTCTCCCTGCGACCGAAGCTGCGGCCAGAACTCGACCGCATCGCCCTGGCCCAGTTCCTCACCCTGCTCTGGATCCCTCATCCCCGCACCCCCTGGACGGCGATCAAGAAGCTCCCACCAGCCACAGCGATGTCCTTCGCCGGCGGCGACCTGAAAACGTGGCGGTACTGGTCGCCCCCCGAGCCCACCGGGGAGCCACCGGATGTCGACGACCTGCGTGACCGCCTGGAAGCCGCCACCAAGCGCCAGCTCTTGAGCGACGTTCCCGTTGGCCTCCTTCTCTCAGGCGGCCTCGACTCCACCCTCCTGCTCGCCTTCATGGCCCGCCACTACGACGGGCCGAAGCTGCACGCCCTGACCGCCAGCTACAACGAGGCGTCACAGCGCCTGGAGATCGCTCCCGACGACGATGGCTACGCCCGCCTGGCCGCCGCCCAGTATCCGGCGGTCGACTTGACACCGGTCGTGATCGAAGGCGCTCCCTGCGCCGACCTCGACGCCCTCGCCCACCATTTCGACGACCCCGTCGCCGACCCCGCCGCCGTCACGCTCTACCGCCTGTGCCAGGCCAGCGACACCAAGGTGCTGCTGTCCGGCGTTGGTGGAGAGGAGCTTTTCGCCGGTTACATGCGGCACGAAGCACTGGGCGCGGCGCGCTCCGCGGCTCGGTTACCCGGCCAGGCACGCAGCATCCTCGGCGGGATCGCCCCGCTGCTCCAGGGCGGGCGCGCCGGTCCGCTCCACCGCCATCGACGCAACGCCCAGAAGCTGGCCCGGGCAGTCAGCGACCGTCGCCCGCCCTACTACTGGCGCATGATGGCGCAGCTGACCTTCGCTGAGCTACACGCTCTCGTCCCCGACGCTGCGTCCGCCGCCTTCGACGAGCTGGACGCACAGTCTGTGCCGCTCCGCTCGGTCACCCTCGCCGATGCGCTCACGTTCGACCGGGCGCAGTTTCTGCCCAACCTCAACCTCGCTTACGTGGACAAGGCCGCCATGGCCGCAGGCGTAGAGGTGCGGGTTCCGCTTCTCGACGAGACGGTGGTGAACGTCGCCTTCGCCACCGACCCCGCCCGGCTCATAGCCGACGGTGCCACCAAGGCGCCCTTACGGGACGCAGCCCGTGGCCTCGTTCCCCCGACGATCATCGAACGCGCCAAGGCTGGCTTCGGTGGTCCGGTCCGCTCGTGGTTCCAGCATTCCCAGCGCGGCCCACTGAGGGAGCGACTCGACGCGCTGGCCGATACTTCACTGGTGGATCCCACTGGAGCACGGGCGATCTTTGACGCCGCCTCCACCGGCCGTGAGGACGTCGCCCTGGGCGCCTGGGCCCTCACCTGTCTCCAATCCTGGTACGACGGCCATAGATCAGTCACCGCCGAAGGCGAGCCGACGAGGGCGGCGGCTCGATGACACCCCGCGCCTCCGGCCGACGCTCGTTCACACGGCCGGCTTCGTCCCTTCGAGGAGGAGAAACCACCCCGCCCTGTCGCCGATCAACCTCGATATGCCCGGCGCCCATTTCCGGTCCCAGTGGGTTAGCACCGACCGGATCTCGACTCCCTCCAGACCCACCAGGAGCATCTCGGCCTCGGTCCTCGTAAACGCCTGAGTTCCCGGGCTTTCGACATGGCTGACTGCCTTGCAAAGCGACGCCAGCGGCCGCCCCCGCAGCAGGCAGAAACGAACCCACGCAGCAAGCGCCACCCAAGAGCGGCGGTGGTACACCATTACTTTGAGCCGGCCACCAGGTTTCAGGACCCGGATGGCCTCGCGGAAGGCCTGGGGGACATCCGGCGTGTGATGGAGCACTCCCCGGGAGTACACGAGGTCGAAGTGGTCGTCGAAGGGCATCGCTTCTGCATCGGCGACTCGCAAGTCCGCATCAAGCCCTCAGCCCGGACAAGTTCGCCAGCAAGCGCTGCCCGCTCCGTGAGGTCGATACCAGTGACTCGCGCCGCCGCCCGCATCCAGCGGAAGGGGTCCGCCCCCGCTCCCTCACCGCTCCCGAGCACGTCGAGTCCGGCAGGAACTGCCAGAAAAGCCGGCGAACTCGAGGATCTCTGGCTCAACCTCGTACCGTAGCCTCACCTGCTCCTCCTGATAGCTGCTCGGCGCACGCCTCTGCGTCTTGGCCATCGATATGGTGTTGCCACCTCCAGCGCAGATGTCCGTTGAACTGGGATGCTCACGTCGACATGGCTACTCAGCCGTCGCATAGCATTCCCTACACTATTCTTCTCTTCCAGGCAGTAGCGGCAACCCGGAGGCCCAAAAGACATGGCCGACTCCACCCACCTCTACCCCGAGCCACTCAAGCGATCGCTGACTCGGTTCGATCTTGGCGACAACTACTACCCTCTCATAACACGTAACCGCCCCTACCTCTCAAGTTATCTCTCTCTTCAGCGGGCCCTCCGCCGGCGCGACCTACAACTCATGACCGTCCGGCCGTTTCATGCTCCCGACCGTACGGGGGCCCGAGATTATCCCTCCAACGCGGAGACAATGATTGGCCTCCATCGCCTTGACAACCTCCCGGAAGCCATTACAACTGTTATCGCCGAAGGCGTCCCCGTGGACTTGCTCGAAGCCGGCGAATGACGCGGCGGCGCCTCCATTTTCATGCGCGGCATGCTAAAAGCCTACGGAATCACCAATAGACTGGTATGGGCCGCAGCCTTATTTGCAGGCCTTCCGTCGCCGCGTCCACAGCATGGCGCCGACATCGGAGACACCCATTCTCTTAACACCTTCCTCGCAGTGGGACTGGATCAAGTCCAAGGCAACTTCCGACGCGATGGCCTTGATGGGCCGGTAAGTTTTCTTCGGGGCTGGTTCGCGGGCACTTTTTTTTCGCGGAGCTATCCGTGCATGGCGTAGACGGCGATATGTACCGGTCAACCATGGACGTTTTGACCAGTCTCTATCCCAAGCTCTCGCCGGGGGGCTTCGCCATTATCGATGACTATGGCGCGATCCCGGCCTGCAGGAGGCCGGGCCACGACTACAGAGCTAAGCACGACATCGAAGGGCCGACCATACCAATCGACTGGACGGGCGTCTATTGGCGACGGGCAAGTTGTGCTTCCTAGTGAAGTCCGGCAATCGCCGCGTCCCGGGACGCTGAACACCGTCGCCGTTAGCGGGATACGTTCGCCTGCTGCATCGTTACCGGCTTTTGTGCTCGCAGAACTCTTCCTTACTTTTTCGTACCTCTTGCTTCCAAAACTATATCTCCTCGCCGCTATCGGTGCGTTCGTAGTTCTTACTCTCGTACGAACTCCGAGCGTGGCATTTCTGCTCACACTATTGCAGGTGGTTCTGACAGCGCCCCCACTTACCCTCAGTGCGCACCCTGTCCTATCAGTCGGCGGCTTCGACGTCTCACCTGCCGATGCTACTTGTCTGATTGGAGTTGCCTGGGCCCTACTCACTGTTGCTCACCTTCCACTTTCCGCGTACGCCGCTGGACGGCGGTTCTTGGGATACTTGCTCTCGTTTCAGGTCATTCTTGCTCTAGAAGTGCTTCGCACCTGGCAACTTCAAACTGGAGGTGTCTCTCTAGCGATCAAGCTATACCGTCCATGTCTTTATCTTATCATTGCAGTTCCGTTTGCCCGGGCGTTGCGCTCAGGGCGCCTTGCGTTTAGCGACATAGCAGCAGCCGTAAATTTGGCTAGCATCGGGGCAGCATTGGGTCTTCTCGGTCAGGCCTACGGACTGATCACGGTAAGTGGGTTCGAGGCAGCAGTACTGTCCTTCAAGGACACATACTTCTCTAAGCTTGGGATCATCGATGAAGGACTCCTTCCCGTGCTATTTATCGTTGCACTATTGTCCTATCTACGGGGAGAAGGAGCTACTCGCTACACTGGACTGGTGGCTACGCTATTTCTCGGGATGTCGCTCATGGTGTCGCCCGGCCGCGGGGCAATCTTTGCCACAGGATGTGTTGTGGTGCTGAGCGGCATTGGCTCGAAAGTTTCTCGCCGAAGACCCACTAAGAGACCCCAACGTTATACCCCTGTTCGTGTTGCTATTCTTCTAATATTTTTGGCGGTAGGCGTCAGCTATGCGCTGAAGACTCTGGCCACAGCGAATCCGGAGAGCAAGGGCCGCATTGCTGGCAGAGTGAGCGAGTCATTTCTGCCTTGGGAATCATCAGACTTTGTGCGCCGCTCAAATGGATGGCGCGCGGGTACGGAGCACGGGTTTAGAAGCCCGTTTATCGGCCAAGGCTTTGTCAATCCAGCTCCGGATCTTGAGGCGAAGTATGGCCTCGACAATCCATTGCACTATCCCGGCACAATTCCCAACATATTTGCGAAGGCTGGATTTTTCGGCCTCGGAGCCCTCTTCCTCATATTCGGAAGTATCGGGCGCTATGCTTGGCGTACGTGGCGAATGCCATGTACGCTCGCCGACTACGTATTACTGCCAGCGCTTCTGGCGATCGCAGTCCGGTCACTTTCTGACGACGTGTTGCAGTCGTATCAAATCACTGTTGTGCTCGCAGTTGTGCTAGCGGTCGCTTTTTGCGCCGGAGAAGCCGCCGCCTCACCGGCAATCTCCTCATCCCTCGCGAAGGCTTCGCGAGTGAAGAGATGAAGGGGATTATTGGCTGTGTCAGAGGGGATCTGGTGTAGAAATCCGCAAGACACGAGAACTGCTATCAGGTGGATTGGGTCGACCGCTGGCGGATGGAACTCGGCGAGAACCATTCGAATTGCCGGAAATATCTCCCGGCTGGAAGAAATGATTTCCTCCTCAGCTCCCTCTACGTCGAGTTTCAGAAGGTCCACGCCCTCTGGGAAGAACTGTCCTACAAGTTGCCCAAGCGTTACCGTCGCCACGGCTGTAACGTCGTTGGCGACTAAGCCTTCAAGGTGGCCCGTGCGTATGGAGTGGGAGGGTACATTCCGCTGCAGAGCCAGAAGGGGCTCGCGGCTCTGGCCAACGGCCGCCACAACCAACGCGCCGCGCAACGAGTTTCGAGTCCGGTTTTCGCTGGCGAGGGCGGCGTTAGCAGGATCCGGCTCGACGCTCACGATGACGGCGTCTGGGTACCGGTAGTGAAACCAAACTGCCGCAATACCGATGTGGCCGCCGAGATCTAGAATGTGCTCAGGCAGAGCACCCACCGGAAGGGCATACGCACGGTCAAGCCAGACCTCCTTGATTGTGGCGACATCTGCGTACGTGCACCGATAAAGGAGACGTGAGCTCCCAAGTCGAATCTCGTTCAGCTTGCCTGACCATGATCGAGCATTCCCCGGTCGAACGCGAAGCCTTACGAGCGCGAGCCCGAACTTGAGAAAGTCGCGAGCGCGCGGTTTCAGAAAGATGAGGTGATGAAGGTCTCCCAGCAGGGCCCTGACCGACCGACTCAACTGAGAGAACGAGATCTGTGACGTCATTGGCAGGAGTGTACGCTCTGCGCTGGCTATGCCAACTCCGTCTTCTATGCCGCTCGTCAGCATCGTCCTTGTGACGTACAACAGACCTGACGACCTCCGTCGTACGCTAGCTTCGCTTACCGCTCAAACATTTGGCGACTTCGAAGCATATATTTGTGACGATGCCTCGCCCGACCCATTTACGCGGCCACTGTGTGAGGAATTCTGCGCCCTAGACTTCCGTTTTCGATATATTCGTCAAGCTGTTAATGTTGGGATGCCCGCCAATCTTAATATGGGGATTTCGGCTTGCAGGGGTAAGTATATAGCCAACCTTCATGATGGCGACATTTACTCTCCGCAACTGCTCACACGCTGGGTGAGCGCTCTCGAGGAGTGTCCCGGCGCTGGGCTGGTCTTCAATCGGTATCATGGGCTCGACCGCCGCGGAGCCATCGCAAACGATTGGCACGTCAAGCTGGGTCCTTGTTTCCCCGGCTCAGCCCTCGCGGAGTTGTTTTTTGCTCGGTGGCGGTTCGATAGTCCGGTGTGGGGTACGGTCATGGTTCCCGCCGCCGTTTATTCGGCTCTGGGACTATTTGATGTCCGTCATGGATTTTTTGCCGACGTTGCGAAGTGGATTCAGGTGGCTGAGGTATACAAGGTCGCTTATGTCAATGAGGCGCTGATTTCATTGCCTAGTCGCACGGTTCAGCCTCGCCAGATTCCGGGCTCAGAGTGGGCCCACAAGAGGCAGGTATGGGCTATTCATTGGCAGGCCCACCTGCGATCAGGCGACCGCCGACTTCAACGACAGGTACGGCATCTGGGCCATCTGGCGTTCGACGCCCTAGTTACAAGCTTCTTAGCCAGTCGCCGGGCTCTTCAACGAAGGTTTAGCCGGAACGCACTGTGATATTCAACAAGATCCTCGGAATCGGGGCGCATTTTGATCACAATGTCTGGCGATTTCGGGCTTTTGAGAATCTCGGCTTACGGGTTCGTTATCTCGACTCAAGGCCGCGCCTTGCAAAAATGGGCTCGCTCCGTCACAAGCTCGGCCTCGCAGCAAGCCCACGCCTACTATCGCGCGCGTGCGCGGCGCTTCGAGAATTCCAGCCCGACCTACTGTGGATAGACACGGGTACTGAGTTCGGGCCGGGCGAACTTGCCACGATGCGGGCGGCGCACTCCTGTCCCTTCGTGCTGTATCATTCAGACGATTGGCTCAATTCTAGCTATTCAATCGCGCCATCTCGGAACGCGATCTCTGCATACGATGCACATGTTGTCCCTCGGCCTGTCATGGTCGGGGAGCTTCTTCTTGCCGGTGCAGCGCAGGTGGTGAAGTCCCGGTTCTCCTATGAGCCCTCGATACATAAGCCGACAGCGAGTTCATTGCTATCAAGACCGGTCATACAGTTCATCGGTCGCGCCGACCCTGACCGGGTTGATCTTCTTCGCAGACTTTCTGAGCGGGCGTTCCCAGTCTCCGCAGTCGGGCCGGGCTTCCCCGAACTTCTTCTGGGCTCTGGTGCCGCCGTCTCACCCGACCAGCCTCTCCAAGCCGAGTACGCTCGGGTGGTGGGGGAGGCGCGGATCTCTCTCGGTCTCCTAGCTCGCCAATCACGCGATCAGCACACATGTCGATCGGTAGAAATTCCCGCATGCGGGGGGTTGCTGGTTGCTGAGCGGACTCCGGAGCACGAGGACATGTATATCGACACTGAGGAGTCTTTTTTCTTCAGCGACGTGGATGAGCTTGGCGATATAGCCTCCTTTTGCCTTCGCAATGAGGCCGCTTCGCAGCGCGTTGCAGAGGCCGGCCGCCGGCGCGCGAGCAGCTCAGGGTACGATCACTCTTCTGAAGCTCGGCGGGTCCTGGATGCCCTAAGTGGTCTTCGATGAGCTTTTCGTCTTTTCTGGCGACCTTGAGCCGCCGGTCGGGCGTCCGTATTGCGCTTTACAACTATTTTGCTCTCGCGCTGACAGCTATTTTTGCGATCGCGACCGCGCGTCTAATCGGACCCAGCGCTCGGGGCTCCGTTAGTGGTGTCCTCGCGTGGTGGGCTTTGCTTGCAGAGGTCGGCTCCTTGGGGATTGCGTTCAGCCTGACCTATTATCTGGCCAAGGGCGACCCCTATCCACCTACTCGTGCCGCGGCCGATTGGCTCCTACGCCGACAGGTTGCTGCGACCTCGTTATTTGGCGCTCTAATTTTTACGCTTTTGCCCAGCCAACTTCAGGTGCTCGGCATCTTGTACGCCCTTACGCTGCCGCTTGCCTTTATATCAAGCTATCGGCTCGCCGAACTGCTCGGACTGGGGCGCCTTCGGGACTGGAACCAGGCGCGTACGGCGTGCGCTCTTTTGCCACCGATAGCAGGACTGACAGCCGCTCTCGTTGCGCCGAGGGCAGGTCCAGTCCTCATTGGATACGGCATAGGGTCGCTTGGGGGAACCGTCATCGCCGCCGCGAAGCTCGCCTCGGTTGACCGATTCTCGGCCTCAGTCCCAATCGCAGGCAGGCGGTTGTTGAGTTACGGCGTGCGCACGGCCGTAACAGGAGTCTTGTCGAGCTCGAATCGCTATCTGGATATCGCGATCATGACCATCGTCTTACCGAGTGTTTCGGTCGGGCTCTACGCGTCCGCAGTTGCTCTGTCAGCGATACTTTTGCCGTTTGGTCGTGCGATCGCAGCAAGCGCGTCTTCTCGATTGCCCGCGCTTTCCACGAGTGCCCAACAAGCCGCCACCTGGCATTACTATCGGCAGAGCGCCGCCATCTGCTTGCTTACCGGACTCGCCGGGGCACTGTTAGCCCGGCCACTCGTTGCGATTGCCCTGGGCAATTCGTATCGCGGGGCCACGACGGCGACCGCCATTCTGTTTCCGGCTGCTGCGGTACTGGCGCTTATCGAGGTCGGAAGCGCCGTATCTCGCGGCCGGAACCGCCCGAGCCAGCCGACAGTGGCGCAGCTTCTCGGCTTGTTGATCACGGCTTTCGGTATTATTCCGGCTGTGAAGGCTTTTGGAATCGCCGGAGCTGCATGGGTCTCTTTGGCCTCATACGTTACAACTCTCTTTGCATTGTTGCTTATGACACACCGTGCCGATCGGAGAGCGAATGCGTCCTGAAATGACGGCGAGGTACCCCCAATTCGGTGCGCTTCAGCCGCGAATCTTAGACGTCGGGATTGGTGCCCACCCGTTTCCTCACGGCGTTGCAGTGGACCTACGAGCTGTGCCCGGCGTCCACGCGCAAGCCGATGCGTCGATCGGGCTTCCCTTTCCTGACAACGTGTTCGATGGAGTTCGCGCCAGTAACGTGCTGGAGCACATGCCGGCCTCGCTCGACTTTCTCGAGGAAGCGTGGCGGGTCCTGCGCCACGGCGGTGCGTTGCTCCTCGCAACCCCACATCTTTCAAGCCTCTCGGCTACCTGGGGCGACCCCACGCACAGACGCGCCTACTCGATCAACTCATTTAGATATTTCGACAGCACCCAGTTCGGTAACTACGCAGATCGCTTTGACTTCCGCGTTAATTCCGTCCGCGTACGTCGGCGCAACGACGACGGGCTCTTATCTCGCGCTCTTGAGCGGGCTGCGAACCGCACGCATACAAGTCAGCAGCGAATGGAGTCGTACTGGGGTCATTTGGTTGGAGGGTTCGTCGAAGTCGAATGCTTTTTGACAGCGGTAAAGAATCCTTGAGCGGCTCGTCAGATTTCACCGGGGTGTGATCGTGGGCGAGGAGTGACCGGGTCGGCGTCCCAGCGTAGACTAGCTACGGTATTTCCGAAAACAGGAAGCCGGACGCGACCAGCTTGATCAGATTGTAGGCTCTGCGGCGCGCTCGTTGGGCGTGATCATGGCGGCGCCGGCGGGCAGATCAGCTGGACCAGCAAGGAGGGTCCCGTCAAGGTGCCAGCGTTAAGAAGACAGACAAACACCGAGCCTGTCGACTCGCTTTGGTCGCTAATCAACGACCACGCGCTGGGCCGTCGCCTCGGAGCGGCAAACTGCCGCCGAGCCCTTACGGAATACTCCTACGCTGAACGGCTGGGGATTCTCGTCGACCTGGTGCTATGAGAGCGATTCGATCTCGCCACACCGTTCGCTTCGGCAAACTCTGGAACGCAGTCGCGTGCCCGCCGGTCCATGCTCTGCGGGAAGGGACGAATCTCCTTCGTTGGATATGGCAGCATCCTGCGAACCGCCGCCATCGGCTGCGTTCCATTTCGAGACTCCTGGCTTATCAGATCCGAGGGCGGCTTTTGGGAAAGTCGACCATCGCACGAATCGGACGGAAGACGCTCATTGAGGTACATCTTCATGCATCGGGCGCCTCCAAGTCTCTTTATGCGAACCCACCAGATTGGCCGGAGATGCTCGTTTGGCAACAGCGGCTGGGCCCCGGTGACCTCTTCGTCGATGTGGGAGCCAATGCCGGTGTCTACGCCCTGTGGACCGCCGATCTGGGGGCGGATGTGATCGCAGTCGAACCGAGCCGGCGAGCGTGCCAGTGGCTTCGCCGGAACATCGAGCTCAACGGCCTACCGATCACGGTCATCGAGGCGGCGCTCACCGACTTCGAGGGGACAGTGGGATTCGATTCGTCGGGAGACGCGGTTGGGCACATCGGAGGCCCGGAAGTAGTTGCTGCGACGACGCTGGACGCTGTGCTTGGACAGCGTCGAGCTGCAGGTGTGAAGATCGATGTCGAGGGCTTCGAGCGCTTGGTGCTGCAGGGCGCAACTGAGGCGCTGGCCGAGCATCGGATCGAGTGCATACAGCTTGAGTGGAATCAATGCTCACAGTTGGCGTTTGGCGAGGATCGCTCGCCCACCGCTGCTCTCCTCGCAGAATTCGGCTACCGGCTCCATCGACCCGCTGACGATGGACGACTCTATCCGATCGGTAATCTCGCGTTCGGACCAGACGTATTCGCCCTCCCGCGTCTTGAGAATGCGCCACGCTGATCACGCCTACGCTGCGCAAGAGACCCCGCAACTGTAGGAGGACTGGGCCATGAACATTGCCGTTCTCTCATCGCACCCGATCCAGTACCAGGCGCCGCTCTTCCGAGCGCTCGCGGCGCGGCCAGGTGTGCGACTCACGGCGTTGTTTTGCCATGACCATGGTGTTCGGCCCTCGCACGACCCCGGGTTCGGGCAGGCGATCCAGTTCGATACTCCGCTGCTCGAGGGCTACGACCACCGATTTCTCCCAAACCTCGCCCCCCGTCCGTCGATCGGCCCTACCGGCATGTTCAATCCCGCCATCGTCTCGTCACTCTTGGATGGCGAATTCGATGCACTGATCGTGCACGGCTACACCTCCCCCACGACAATCCTCGGGTTGGGGGGTCCACGCCGTCGCACCCGCGTGCTCTTCCGAGGCGAGTCGAACCTCGTTATCGAGAGGTCAATGGCTAGACGTGCGACCAAGCGGCTTTTCCTTCGCGCCCTGTTCTCCCGAGTCGATCACTTCCTGTCAATCGGGACGCTCAACACGGAGTACCTCGAGCACTACGGCGTCGACGTGTCTCGTATCACCATGGCGCCCTATTCCGTGGACAACAAGTACTTTGTTCAGGAATCGGCTGCAGCGAGAGCGAACCCAGCACCCACGCGGCGACGGCTCGGTATCCCCGCAGATGGTGTCGTTTTCGTGTCGTCAGGCAAGTTGATTCCCCGAAAGCGTCCGCTCGACTTATTGCACGCGTTCGCCCAGAGCGTCGTGCGGACTACCTCGACCATCGTGTACATCGGTGACGGTGAACTCCGCGATGAAATCGAGCGAACTGCGCACGCTCTCGGAGTAGGTAAGCGCGTCGTCGTTCTGGGATTCCGCAACCAATCTGAGCTGCCAGCCATCTATGGCGCCGGTGACGTGCTTGTCCTCGCCTCCGAGAGCGAGACCTGGGGTCTGGTCGTCAACGAAGGCATGGCCGCAGGGCTGGCACCTGTGGTATCTGATCGGGTCGGTGCCGGGCCCGATCTCGTGCCCCACGACTGGATTTATCCTGCGGGCGATGTAGCCGCCCTTGGCTTGCTGCTGGAGAAGCTGGCCGGAGACTCGAAGGCCCTTTCGGTAGCGAAGCGTCAGGCGTCTTGCAATATCGGCAACTGGGGCATCGACGAGACGGCCGATGGCGTTCTGAAGGGCGTCGAGGCAGCCGTGGCTCCGGTGAGATGACTGTCTGTTGAAAAAGCAAGTGGTCGTCTTGATGCGGGCGACAGCAATCGGCCGTTACAGCTTGGAGCGCGTGTTCGCGGACGTACATATTGCGCTACCGGGGGACATCAATGCCACAATTGTTCGGTTACCGTTCGAGAGCCGCGGTCTTATCCCTCGACTCAGGAATCTCGCCTTTACGGCGCGATTGCGAGCGGACGTAGTTCACGTGGGCGGGGATGTTCATTACTGTGTTCTTGCGATACGGAGGACTCGATCCGTTCTGACCGTACCGGACCTCGTCACCCTCCACAGGCTCCAGGGGATTCGAAGGCGAGCGCTATTTCTCCTCTGGTACCGACTACCGACGTGGTGGGCGGCGCGAGTCACGACGATCTCACAAGCCACCAAGAACGAACTGGTCCAAGTCCTTCCGGCACGAGCGGCCAAGACATCCGTCGTGCCTTGTCCTGTAGGTAACGCCTTTCTAAATGCCCAGCGCACACCGCAGCAGCGCGAGCTTCCCCAAATCCTCCAGGTGGGAACGGGCGCGAACAAGAACCTAGAGCGCGTGATCTCCGCCATCGCCTCCTTGCCGGTACACCTTCGCATCGTCGGCTCACTGAGCGACAAGCAGCGCCTTCTCCTCGATGGCACCTCCCTCTCCTACAGCGCGGTCGAGAATCTCTGCGAAGAGGGCTTGGTTCGGGAGTACACAGAGAGCGATGTCTTGAGCTTCATGTCTACCTACGAGGGCTTTGGCCTCCCGATCATCGAAGCCCAGGCCGTGGGCCTGCCGGTGATCACATCGAATGTGAGTTCGATGCCAGAGGTAGCCGGAGAAGGCGCTTTGCTCGTCGATCCGCTCGATACGGGCGCGATCCGCGACGCCGTCGCCCTACTGATCAAGTCCCCCGATCTGGCACAGTCGCTCGTGGCGAGGGGTCACCAGAACGTCACGCGGTTCCTGCCAGGAGCGATAGCGGAAATGTACGCAGATATCTACCGCGGCATGGGCCAACCTGGCGCCTATCGACGCCGCAGTTGGATGCGTCGAGATGGATGAGCCGCCGAGGTGCGAGGAACCGACGCGCCAGACACTGTTCCTCGCCCAAGCCGAACCCCTCACGTTATGACTCCAGGGCGACGGGTGTTGCTGGACTTCTCGGTGATCGCGCCGGGCGGATCCTCGACATACGCGAGCGGGTTTCTCAACGCGCTGCCTGACGTGTGGCGAGAGCGACCGGGCGACGTTATTGAACTCAACGTGGCCCTGCCGCGCGGGCCTATGTTCTCTGAAGAGGAGCGTCATCTGCGCACGGTCGGCGTCATTGTCCATCGTCTTGCCACCAGCAGACCGGGAAGCTGGACGGGCAGACTCCTACCCCATGCCACCCTCCCGTGGTTGGCGTTTCGACTGCGGGCGACCGCAGTCTTCGTGCCTCGTGACGTCGCCCCGGTGCTGATTCGCGGTCGGCTCACGATCTTGGCCCACAACGTCCTGGTCTGGACGAAGCCGACGACGATGAGCGACGGCTGGGCTCTCCGTTTCAGGCGGATGGCCGGGCGGGTAACGGTCCGGCGCTCATCCTGCGTGCTGGCAGCAACGGCGGCGATCGGACGCTTGATTCCCGCTGGCTCGCGGCGCGCCTACCAGGTCGTATTCCACGGGTGCGACCTGTCTCCGATCCATCTCGAGGAGAAGGACTCGGCGCTCAGGGACGGGACGGCGCTTCGTGTGATCGGCCTGGGGACTATCACCCCCCACAAACGCTTCGACGTTCTCATCGAAACCGTGGCCACGCTTCGGGATCAGCGCGTCGCCGCCGAGCTGGAGATCTGGGGTCCCGTCGACTCCGACGCCGAGGCTCGCCGACTGCGCGAGCTTGGCCGGACCAGGCTGGGCTACGACCCGCTCCGGGGCCTGCTGGAGCCCTCGGGCCGTACGGAGTTGTTTCGTTCAGCGGACGTCTTGATGATGGGTAGTAGCACTGAGAGTTTTGGCTTTCCCATGGTCGAGGCCATGCGCACCAGCACGGTCGTGGTGGCGCCCCGCTGCGATCTCGTCGACGAGATCTGCGGGGACTGCGGGGTCACCTACGACGAGGGCTCGTGGCAGTCGGCCGCCGACGCAATCCTTGCCGCCCGTCCGCAGTTCGCCCGGCTGGCCGGTGTGGGGCTGCGCCGGTCGGAGGAGGTGTTCACCTGGCGGCGCTGCGTGGAGACAACCCTCCAGGCGATCCTGGACACCGGCAGCGAGAAGGGATGACGGGCGAAGTGAACGCACCGTCGTTCCAAAGCGTGCCGTGGGACCCATCTCCGCCGTCAGAGCCCCAGCAGTGTTGGCCGCTGCGCACCCGGCCCACTGACTGCGGCGGTTCGTCGGCAGGAACCGTTCCGACATCACGGTCTTCGCCGTCGAAGCCCTCAAACGGTCACACCGGCCGGGCATGCTCCCGCCATGGACAAGAACGCAGAGCAGTGGTCGCTCGCCGCCCTGAACGCTTGGCTGAGGTCGATTGACGCGGGAGGGGTGACGGTACCGGGCGCGGTAGCTGTAGCCTGCTTACCTTGGTCCCCCAGGAAGCCAGCTCGGAGCTGGAGCTACGCGATTATCTCCAGGTTCTGCGCCGGCGGCGGTGGATCGTCGCCCTCGCCACCCTCATCGTGGTGGGTGCCGCGTTGACTTCTTCGCTCCTCCAGACACCGGTATACCGCGCCTCCGCCGAGTTGCTGCTACAGGCGCGCAGCACCGAGTCACTGTTCGATCCCAACAGCGGGGTGCGCAACGACCCGGTGCGGGCCGTGCAGACCGAGATCCAGGTGCTCAAGAGCCAGCCTGTGCGGGATGCGGTGCGCCGCCAGCTGGGTGTCGCCCCCAAGGTTTCCGCCTCCCCGATTGGCCAGACCGACGTCATCGCCGTGAAGGCGGAGAGCACCGATCCCAGGCGGGCCGCTGCAGTCGCCAACGCCTACTCGAAGGCCTACATCGACTTCCGCCGCACCCAGGCCGTGAACGACCTGTTCGCCGCGGCCAAGGAGATCCAGGTCAAGGTCGACGACCTCCAGGGCCAGATCGACGCCCTGCCGGCGCCCAGCACCGACCCGCGGGAGCGGGCGAACGCCGCCGCCGACGCCGCCGCCACCGAGGCCCGGCGCACTTCCCTCCTCCAGCAGCAGGCGCTGTTCAAGCAGCGCCTGGACCAGCTCCAGGTGGACGCGGCGCTGAAGACCGGTGGCGCCCAGCTCGTGACCGAGGCATCGGTGCCGTCCGATCCGGTGAAGCCCACGCCCAAGCGCACCGGAGTGGTCGCACTGGCCGTCGGCCTCATGTTCGGCGTGGTGCTGGCCTTCCTGTTCGAGTACCTCGACGACACCATCAAGTCCAAGGAGGACCTGGGCCGGGCCACCGGTGACATCCCCACCATCGGCCTCATCCCCGCCGTGGGTTCGTGGAAGGACCGGGGCGAGCCCATGGTGGTGTCGCTCACCGACCCCAAGTCACCCGTGGCCGAGGCCTACCGCAGCCTGCGCACCTCCATCCAGTTCATCGGCCTCGACCGCCCCATGCGCACCATCCAGGTGACCAGCCCCGGCGCCAGCGAGGGCAAGAGCACCACCATCGCCAACCTGGCCGTCGCCCTGGCCCAGGCCGGCCAGCGGGTGGTGATCGTGTGCTGCGACCTGCGCCGGCCCCGCATACATGACTTCTTCGGGATGTCCAACACCGTGGGCTTCACCTCGGTGCTACTGGGCGACACTCCCCTATCCGCGGCCATCCAGAAGGTGCGGGGCCAGGAACGCCTGGCCGTGCTGGCGTCGGGGCCCATACCGCCCAACCCCTCCGAGCTGCTCTCGGGACGGCGCACGGTGGAGGTGCTCACCGCCGTGCAGGCCGAGGCCGACATCGTGCTGGTGGACTGCCCGCCCGTGCTGCCCGTGACCGACGCGGCGGTGCTGTCGAGCCGGGTGGACGCCACCCTGCTGGTGGCCACCGCGGGCGAGACCACCCGCAAGGAGATGGCCAGGACCATCGAGCTGCTGTCCCACGTTGACGCCCCCATCCTCGGCACCGTCCTCAACGGCGCCGGCGACGAGGACTCCTACGGCTACCCCTACCGGTACTCCTACTCCCCCACCCCCGCCGGCAGCCGCTCCGACAAGAACAAGGTCAAGGCCAGGGCCAAGAAGGACAGGGCAGCCCAAGCCAAGGTCTGAGCACCCCGCTCACCCCCGGCCCTCCCCTCCCCTCCCCGAGCCCTCCCCCCCTACGCCGGCTTTGCCGGCAAGAAGCGTGCTGTGAGACCGGTTTCCGCCGTCAGAGCCCCCAGGTGCCCTACTGTCGCTCAATCCCGCTCCGGCGATGGCTGGGTCCACGTCTATTGAGGGCATGAGTACCTGACCACGACGGAACGCCAAAACTTGCCGTTCTGGCTACCCAGGTTGCCGCCTTGGCCGACGTGGGCGCCAAGGCCAGGGTTAGGCCTTCGGCGCCGGGACGGGGACGGGTCAAAAACTGAGCGTGAACTGACTCGAAGGTCCCTGGTAGATCAAGAGCGCATGCTTCAAGACGTCTCGTCCGATGAGAGCCTGGATATTCTGACCTTCGAGAGGTGCCTCGATCACTGTCACCTCGATAGTTCCTTGGGGCAGCGTGAGTTGCACTGCGTAGATCAGGCAAGGGACGTTGTGACCAGTCGGCGTATTCACCGGTACTTCGCCGACGGGGTGGAGGCCGAGGGGGTCCAGAAGGTCCGTTTTCACAACCGTGGCAGACGCACCCGTATCGATGAGCGCCGTTGCTCTGACGGGGTTCGGCACGGTCCCAGCCTCGAGGTGGACCGCTGCTGCGCGAACCAGCCCGAAGGTGACTTCAATCAGCGGTCCGTCGCCCTCTAGGTTCGGACTCTCCGCGTTGAAGATGGGCACGTCAGGGGATCAGAGTCGCACAAGTCCCGACAGGAAGTTCAACGGCAGATCTACCGGCGTGATCCGCTTCACAAGGAAGGTGACGTTGCCAAACTGCCGGTACCCCTCGTTGATGGCATCCTGCTCCGACTCATACGTACTGACAATCTGATCGCCGTGGATCAGAACGTATCTGTTCAGCGAGGAGCCAACCAGCTCGTCTCGATGTTTTCTGAAGGTCGCGAGCTCAATTGCGAGGGGGTCAGACATTTTCGCACCTCCTTGATTCCAGTTACGACCGTACCTCCCTTTGGGTAGTGGCACCATTCAGGTGCCCGACCGGGGCGTTGTCAAGGAATTTCTCCTGTTCTCCCTGGCCGTCGCCCTGGCCCAGGCCGGCCAGCGGGTGGTGATCGTGTGCTGTGACCTGCGCCGGCCCCGCATACATGAGTTCTTCGGGCTGTCCAACGCGGTTGGCTTCACCTCGGTGCTGCTGGGCGACACTCCCCTGTCGGCGGCGATCCAGAAGGTGCGGGGCCAGGAACGCCTGGCCGTGCTGGCGTCGGGGCCCATACCGCCCAACCCATCCGAGCTGCTCTCGGGCAGGCGCACGGTGGAGGTGCTGACCGCCGTGCAGGCCGAGGCTGACATCGTGCTGGTGGACTGCCCGCCCGTGCTGCCCGTGACCGACGCGGCGGTGCTGTCGAGCCGGGTGGACGCCACCCTGCTGGTGGCCACCGCGGGCGAGACCACCCGCAAGGAGAATGGCCAGGACCATCGAGCTGCTGTCCCATGTGGACGCCCCCATCCTCGGGACCGTCCTCAACGGCGCCGGCGACGAGGACTCCTACGGCTACTCGTACCGCTACTCTACTCCTCCACCCCCGCCGGCAGCAGGTCCGACAAGAACAAGGTCAAAGCGAAGGCCAAGAAGGAAAGGGCAGCCCAAGCCAGGCTCTGAGCACCCCGCTCCCCCCTGCTTTCCCCGGCCCCCCCGGCGCCGGCTTTGTCGGCAAGAAGCGTGCTGTGGGACCGGTTTCCGCCGTCAGAGCCCCAGGAGTGGCGGCCGCTGCGGGCCCGGCCCGCTGACTGCCGGCGCCGGCGCCCCGACACCGCCATGGCGATTCGTCGGCAGGAACCGTTCCCACATCACGCTCTTCGCCGTCGAAGCCCTCAAGCAGTCACACCCGCCGGGCATGCTCCCGCCATGGACCTCAACCGGACAGGCCGCGCCCTTGATCACATCGTGTGGGATCATCTGAGCAGTAGTTTCGACACGGGGCGTGTTCGACCGGATCGAAGAAGGCCTCGGAGCGATGGCCAAGCCGCGACGCTCGCGAGGCCGGCGGGCTGAGGGGCACAGCTCGATGGACGAAGGGCAGCCAACCGCTTGTTGATCGCGGCAATGGTCGCCAAGAACGACTGGAGATTCATCTCCAGCTCGACGGCGATCTCCAGTGTGGCGCCATCGTGGTAGTCGGCCTCGATTACGACCGCGGCGATGTCGGTGTGTCTTCCGCCCTGCAGCGTGTAGCTGACCACGCGCAACTCTCGACACCCCCGCCATCGAAGCTGAAAAGGCTCACCCTGTGGCGGCGGTACTGGGCCGGTCGACAACCTTGATGGTGGCTTGGCCGACCTTGCCCCCGGCCGCCTCGAGCAGTTCCAGCAGAGCGCTGGGGTCGCCATCGTTCAGCCGCTCGACCAGCTCGGGATGATCGTTGATGACTTCGTCGGCGGCGGCGGACGGCTCGATCGCGGCCTTACGACTCTCCGGCGCCATGGCACGAGAATAGCGGGTCAGCGATCCGAAGCCGCGCCGTCTCCTCAGCGCTTGCCGGACGGGAGGTCGGCCACTGCACCCTCCTCCGTAGCGGCCACTGCACCCTCCTCCGTAGCTTGCCCTGGCCAGAGCCGCCTGCAAGCGTGACGCTTCGGCGGTTGCTTTTACCGGGGCCGAGACCGCCTCGCCCTGCTGGCGTCGAGGCCCGTACCGCCCAACCCCTCCGAACTGCTCTCGGGTAGGCGCACGGTGGAGGTGATCACCGCCCTGCAGGCCGAGGCCGACATCGTGCTGGTGGACTGCCCGCCAGTGCTGCCCGTCACCGACGCTGCGGTGCTGTCGAGCCGGGTGGACGTCACCCTGCTGGTGGCCACCGCGGGGCGCACCACCCGCAAGGAGATCGCCAGGACCATCGAGCTGCTGGCCCATGTGGATGCCCCCATCCTCGGCACCGTGCTAAACGGCGTGGCCGAGGAGGACTCCTACGGCTACACATCCCGCTACGCCTACGCCTACGCCTACTCCTCCACCCCCGCCGGCAGCAGGTCCGACAAGAACAAGTTCAAGGCCAAAGCCAACAAGGACAAGGCGCCCCAGGTCAAGCTCTGAGCACCGCGGTCACCCCTGGCCCTCCCCGTGCCCCGGCCCCTCACTTCCTCGCCCTCCCCCTGCGCCGGCTTTGTCGGCAAGAAGCGTGCCGTGGGATCGCTCCGGCGGTGGCTGGGTCCACGTCGAGAAGCGATCAACACTCTGGCCGCGGCCCACGCGGCGATGGGCGAGTGGACGGGCAAGGGGCCGGCTCCCCGGTCTCAACCGGACAGCCCGCGCCCTTGATCACATCGTGTGGGATCATCTGAGCAGTACCTTCGATACAGAACCATGGACCTCTCCACCTTGTGATGCGCGTGATGCGGTATGATCGGCATCATGCGCACAACGGTCTCGATCGACGACGAGCTTCTCGCCGCGGCCAGGCGCCGGGCCAGCCAGCGCGGGGAGACCCTCGGTCAGGTTGTAGAGGCCGCCCTCCGGCGGGAGCTCGCCCGGGCCCAAGATGTCGCCCGGGCGCCCCGCATCCCGGTGTTCGCCAGCGGTAGCGGGCCACGGCCGGGCATCGACCTCACGTCCAACCGGGCGCTCCACGAGGCCCTCGACGACGATGTCGACCTCGACCGCCGGCGCTGACGCGTGCTCGTCCTCGATGTCAACGTCGTCCTCGCCGCCCACCGCGCCGATCATCCCCACCACGGCGTCGTACGCCCCTGGTTCGACTCTCTCGTCGGCGGTGACGACGACTTCGGCGTGCCCGACCTCGTGTGGGCGTCGTTCCTCCGCGTGGCGACCAACCGCCGCATCTTCGAGGTCCCCAGCCCCGTGGCCGACGCATTCGCCTTCATCGACGCCACCACGTCGCAGCGCCACCACCTGCCAGTAGCTCCCGGCCCGCGCCATCTCGCTCTCGTGCGGCGGCTGTGTGATGAGGCGGACGCTTCCGGCGATCTCGTGCCCGACGCCGTTCTCGGCGCGGTTGCTGTCGAACACGGCGCCACCGTGATCACCCTCGACCGTGACTTCTTTCGCTTCGCCTCGGTACGTCACCGGCGCCCGGGCGACACCTAATAGCTGTAGTCCGGGCAGCCGGACGGTACGCTTTGGACCATGGCGTACCCGGTCACGACCTGCTACGGAGCCGAGGATCTCGACTGGCTTCGAGCGGAGTTGGGGATCGCCCATCTCGAACTCGATCCCTGGGGGAGCTTGATCGTGTCACCGGCCACCGACGAACACGAGAGAGCGGTGGCCCTGCTCCACAGCCAGGCCGACCGCCAGCTGGGTCTGGCGCCCGGCTGCGTCATGTCCAACGGGATTGCCTGGAAGGTGCCGGGAGGCAGCGGGTACCTGAATGTTCCCGACCTGGCCGTGGTGGCTCCCGGTTGGCAGCGGGCCGAGGCCGAACACCTGGACCCGCCGCCCCTGCTGGTCGTGGAAGTCGCATCCCCCTCCACCAGGCCGGTTGACCGCGGGCGCAAACTCACCGACTACCGACTCGGCGGCGCCGGGCTGTATGTGCTGGTCGACCTTCCCGCTGGTTCAGCCGCCACCGACGTCACCCTGGAGGCTCACCACTTCGCTACGGGCCAGCTCGTGGTCGCCACCAACGTTATCGACCTGGTGGTCGACGGCCGAGATCTTCGGCTGGACCTCTCCACCTTCGCCGGCTGACGCGGCCGCTCCGGCCGGCTCAGCGCGGCCGGAGAAGATCGTCGAGGGGCCTCGGCTCGTAGCGCCCTCAGTGGCTCGGGGGCGGCGGCGATACGGACTCGTCGTGGTCCGCACACAGGGCCTGTAGTGCCTTGATCACGGCTTCGGCGGGCTCCCTCGGGTCCATGGTGCGGGCTTCGAGGGGGCACAGCGCCGGCGCCGGCACATGGGAGATCATCTTGTGGATGGGGCGCACGTCGGCCTCGCCGGCACCGAGCAGCACCTCGTGCAGCTTTTCGCCGGGGCGCAGGCCGGTGTAGACCACGCGGGTGGTGCGCTCGGCCTGGGAGGCGAGACGGAGGGCCACATCGGCGATGCGCACGGGCTCGCCCATGTCGAGCACCAGGACCTCGCCGGGGCGGCCGATGGCGCCGGCCTGGATGACGAGTTCCACCGCCTCCTCCACGGTCATGAAGTAGCGGGTGACCTCGGGGTCGGTGACGGTGAGGGGGCCGCCGGCCTGGAGCTGGGCCCGGAAGGTGGTGAGCACCGAGCCGCTGCTGCCCAGCACGTTGCCGAAGCGCACGCTGAGGAACCACTGTCCCTGGACAGCGGCGAAGTGGGCGGTGAGGCGCTCGGCGATGCGCTTGGTGTAGCCGAGCACGCTGCTCGGGTCCGCGGCCTTGTCGGTAGAGATGTTGACGAAGCGCTCAACGCCATGGGCCGCCGCTGCCTCCAACACGGTGAGGGTGCCCCACACGTTGGTCTTCACCGCCTCGCCCGGAGTTCGCTCCAGGAGGGGGAGGTGCTTGAGGGCGGCGGCGTGGAACACCACCTCGGGCTTTCGCTGCTCGAAGAGGTGGTTCATGCCCTCGGTATCGCGGATGTCGGCGAGCACCACGGCGTCGTTGTCGAGCATGGCCCGGCCTTCGAGGGACAGCTCCACGGCGTGCAGCCCGGCCTCGTTGCAGTCGAGCATGATCAGCTCGGCCGGGCCGAAGCGGCTGATCTGGCGGCACAGCTCCGATCCGATGGAGCCGCCGGCGCCGGTGACCAGCACCCGCTTGGCCGTGAGGTAGCCGGCGATGGCGTCCATGTCGGTCTCGATCTGGTGGCGGCCGAGGAAGTCCTTGACGTCGATGTCGCGGATGTCGGCCACGCCGGCGGCGCCACCGAACAGGTCCCGCACGCTGGGCAGGATCTTGACGTTCAGGTCGACCTCGGCGGCCAGGTCGGTCAGCTCGGCCACCAGCTCGGAATCCGCGGAGGGGATGGCGATGAGCAGGGCGTCGGCCTTCAACCGCTGGGCCGTTTCCTCGAGCTGACGCCGGCCCCCCACCACAGAGACCCCGTTGATGCGCAGGTTGCGCTTTCGGGGGTCGTCGTCGAGCAGGCCGACGGGGAAATAGGGGCTGTCGGGGTCCCGCAGCATGGCCGTGATGACCTGGGCGCCCCCCTCGCCGGCACCGAACACGAGAAGGCGGGTGCTGTCGTGCTCGGTGGGCCGGCGCATCCTCTCGAGTTGCAGGCGCCACAGGTAGCGGGCGCCGGCCATGAGGACCAGGGCCGCGAAGCCGGCGCCGAGGGCCGCACTGCGGGGGATGGGCTGAGGGCGCACGGACAGGTTGAACGCGAACAGGGCGACGGTGGCCAGCCCAGCCGCCTTGGCGAGAGCGGCCACCTCTTCGAAGCTGCCGAAGCGCCAGCGCCCGGCATAGAGGCCGAAGGTGAGGCCGGCGCCGAGCTGGAGGACGACGGCGAGGGGGATGGTGGCGAGCAGCCCGGCTTTGTCGATTCGTCCGCCGGCGAAGTCGTAGCGGGCGGCGGTGGCGAAGGACAGGGCGACGGCCCACATCAGCCCGTCGATGGCCACCTGGGCCACCGTGCGGGTGCGAGCCCAGTTCCACACCAGGAGGGCACGACCGCTCATAGGGGGTTCACACCTTCCCACCGGGTATCGGCTCAACCGTCCATCGAACCATGGTCACTCTAGTCATCGCACTCTGCGCACATGAATGACTGTCGGCAGCTTCTCCTGCCTCGGTTAGAGGCCAGGCTGCCTTTGTGGGGCCGTCGCCAACAGGCGGGCCACGGCGTCGAGGGCCAGCACGTAGCCGGCGTCGCCGAAGCCGGCGATGCACCCATCGGCCACGCCGGAAAAGACCGATCGATGACGCCACCGCTCACGCGCCTGGGGGTTGGACAGGTGTAGCTCGACCACCGGGCCGTCGAAGGCGGCCAGTGCGTCGGCCAGGGCCCAGGCGTAGTGGGTGAAGGCGCCGGCGTTGATCACGATGGCCTGGCAGCGGCCTCGGGCGTGGTGGACGGCGTCGATCAGCTCGCCCTCGTGGTTGGACTGGACGTGCTCCAGGTAGATCCCGTGCACCTCGGCGGCCTCGCGAGCGGCGCCGACGTGATCCTCGAGGGTGGCCGTGCCGTAGATCTCCGGCTCCCTCTCGCCGAGCAGGTTGAGGTTCGGCCCCGAGAGGAGAAGCAAGCGAGGCCCGGTCACTCGCCCACCTCGGCGAGGGTCGCTTCCACCGCTGCTCTCGGAACGTCGTGGACCACGGCCACTCCGCTCGGGCCGTCGAGCACGAAGCTCAGCCCGCTGGTGGCCTTCTTGTCCCGACCCATGATCTCGATCACCTCGTCGACGTCGGTGCCCGCCGGGAAAGTCTTCGGCAGGTCGTAGCTGTCCACCACCTCGTAATGATGGGCGACCCTTCGCTCGTCGATGCGCCCGAGGCGCTCGGCCAGATGGGCGGCGAAGATCAGACCCACGGACACGGCCTCGCCATGGCGAAGACCGTAGCCACCGGCGGTCTCCAGCGCATGGGCCAGGGTGTGGCCGTAGTTGAGAGTGGCCCGCCGGCCGCCCTCCCGCTCGTCGTCGGCCACCACCTCGGCCTTGATGCGCACGCAGGCGGCCACCCGCTCGTCGAGGGGCAGGTCCTCCAGGCCCTCGCCGCCGAGGAAGTGGTACTTGGCCATCTCCCCACATCCGCTGCGGTACTCCCGGGGCGGCAATGTCTCGAGCACCTCGGTGTCGCACAGCACGCCAGAAGGTTGCCAGAACGCTCCCACCAGGTTCTTGCCCTCGGGCAGGTTCACCCCCGTCTTGCCCCCGATGGCGGCATCCACCTGTCCCAGCAGCGTGGTGGCCACATGGACCACGGCCACTCCCCGGTGGTAGACGGCGGCGGCGAAGCCGGCTGTGTCGGTGACCACTCCCCCGCCGACGGCCACCACCACGTCACCCCGCCGCAGCCCCCAACGGGTGAAGCCCGAGCACAGCTCCTCGATCGTCTCCAGGCACTTGGCCTCCTCCCCCTCCCCCATGGTGAACACCCGGTGCTCCACTCCGGGATCCACGACGACAGGGATGGTTTCCTGGGTGACGATGGCCGCCCGCTGGGCGCCCACGGGAAGCACCTCCAAGAGCCGGTGGCGGGCACCCGGGCCGACCAGCACGTCATAGGAGCGGTCGCCCAGGGCAACGGGGACCGTGATCACGGCAGCTGCCGGAGTATCTCCTCCACCACTTCCTCTGGGCTCAGCCCCTCCACGTCCACCACGATAGACGCTGTCACACGTTCGGCCCGGGAGTAGACAGTCGCCGCCGCCGGCAATGATGGTGATTCCACCGCCAACTACCCCGCCCACCACCCCGACGTCGTTTCGGTCGCAGCCACCGACCGCAGGCGTAGACCGAACTCCACCCCGTTCGAACTCCCGTCCTCATCCCGCAAACAGGGAAACGCAGGTCACGGTTGCTTGAAGATGTCGTGAGTGCCGATGCGACGCCAGATGACGTGTGGCTCACCCTCACGAACGGGCTCGCCGTACCGGAAGGTGGCGCGGCCATCCGCCGCCCACGTCATCTCGAACACGCCCCGGGCCCCTTTGACGCCCTTGACGCGAAGGCTCTTCCGAAACTGATGTCCGGCCCCAAGGTCTGCGGCGAACAGCGCTACGGCGGCGAGGAACGCCGCCTGCTGAGCGTGCGCCAGTCGGTCGAAGTCTGCACCGAATCGAGGGAGCCATCGAAAGGTCGGCACCGAACAGTCAGCGCTTGCGTTGTCGACCACCCGGCTTGGCCCGGGCCTGCAACGCCTCGACGAACTCCTCGCCGGAGCTGAATGTCTCCCCCAGGCCAGCCGTCTCTTGGGCGTCGGCCTCACGCTCGCCGGCCTGCCACTCGAGCGTCCAGAACCACGCCTGGGTGGCGTCGATCACCTTCTGCGGGCGCAGCAAGATGCCGTCGTCGGTGATCTCCGCCTCGAGAAGGTCCCCCTCTTCGAGGTGCGCAGCGGCGCGAATCTCTTCTGGAAGCGTCAGCTGGCCCTTTGCCCGAAGCGTTGTGCGCGACATGAATTAATCATACAGTCGGAAAGTTGTACCGACGGATTTGCGGAGAAACTTATCTGGTCGTTCGCTGCAAAGAGATGTAGCCTGCGTTCTGCGGGGTTGGGCGGGATCGGCAGGTTGCCGGCGTTCTCCTGGCGCGAGGAGAGTTGTCCATGCCGAGAAGGTCGCCGAAGTCACTACCTGTCCTGGTCGCTGCGACGATAGCGATGTCCTTGGCGATGCCTGGTGCGGCGTCGGCGGTCCCGGGCTCGGCCGCGCCGCCCCGTGGCCCTGGAGGGCCCGAGGCCCAGCAGGCCGCCTACCACCCCGACCTTGTCCTGGTCGGCTTCCGGCCCGGCACTTCCGCTCCGGGAAGGGCAGCGGCCCACGCCGGCGAGGGTGGCCGGGTCCAGAACCGGTTCGAGCACCTCGACTTGGACGTGGTGCGAGTCCCCCCCGGCGAAGATCCAGCCGTGGTGTCGCAGCGCTACGCGCGCAACCCGAACGTCGCCTACGCGCATCCCAACTGGGAGGTGCGCCTGCTGAGCGAGCCCAACGACACGCTCTTCCCGCAGCTGTGGGGACTGCACAACACCGGGCAGTTCGGCGGCGTCGGCGACGATGACAGGCTGCTCGGGAACGGCACCGTTGATGCCGACATCGACGCTCCCGAGGGCTGGGACACTGCGTTCGGAGCGGGCAACTTCCCCTCCTCGGGAGGGACGCGTGTCGGCGTGCTCGACACGGGCATCGATCGGGCCCATGTCGACCTGCTCTCGAAGACGAAGGCATGCGCTACGGCCATCGCGGCGATCGGCATCGTCATCGAGGGAACCTGCAGCGACGACAACCTGCACGGCACCCACGTGGCCGGCACGATCGCCGCCACCGCCAACAACTCTGTGGGCGTGGCTGGCGTGGCCCCGAATGCCGAGCTGGCGGTGTTCAAGGCGCTGAACGGCGCCGGGGTCGGCTTCTACGCCGACGTGATCAAAGGGATCCACTGGCTGCACACCACCGGTGGGGCGAAAGTCATCAGCATGAGCATCGGCGGGCCGAAGGACAAGGCGCTCAATGCGGAGCTCGCCGAGGCGTCGAAGGCCGGTGTGCTCCTCGTGGCCGCCGCCGGCAACGACGGTGATTCCACCGCCAACTACCCCGCCTACCACCCCGACGTCGTCTCGGTCGCAGCCACCGACCGCAACGACAAAAGCGCATGGTTCAGCAACTGCAACAGCGACGTGGAGGTGGCCGCACCCGGAGTCGACATCTGGTCCACGACGCCGGGGAACACCTACGCGACCCTCGACGGCACCTCGATGGCGACGCCCCACGCCAGCGGCGTCGCCGCCATGATCTGGTGGAAGAACCCCACCTGGAGCGCAGCTCAGGTGCGCAACCAGCTCAATTCGACCGCGGACGACCTCGGCTCTTCCGGCCGTGATCGCTGCTTCGGCCACGGACGGGTGAATCTGGCCCGCGCCCTCGGAGCCACTGCCGCGCCTCTGCCAGCTGCCGAGCCGGGGTTGATAGCCGGCACGGTGACTGACGCCACGAGCAAGGCGGTAATCGGGGGCGCGACGGTCGACTGCGGCCCGGCGGGAACGGCTACGACCGGGCCGTCAGGCGGGTACGCCATCGCAAGCGTGCCGGCCGGTGCCCACGGCTGCACGGCGAGCGCCGTCGGCTACAAGCCGAAGACCTCGCCGGTCACGGTCAACTCCGGCCAGACCACGACGGTGAACTTCCCCCTTCAACGCCAGAGGTAGCACGGCGCAGGCGCGCCCCTTCAGCCCGAGGCGTACCTCTAGGTAGGCGCCGCCTTCATGGCGTCAGCACCGTCCACCCGAGCGCACTGGAGTCGATGTAGATGCTCACCCGCCGCGATCCTCATCGAGCACTTGGGCGGTGGGGCGGGCGGCCCGATGGCGCCGGGCCGGCGCGGGCGCCACATCTGCCGCCGGCCTGATCCACCCCTCGGCCAGGCCCTGGTCCAGGTGGTAACGCCCGGGCAGCGGCGCCAGAATCGCCTTGGGCCGGCCCCGATCGGTGACCTGGATGACCTCACCTTGCGCGGCCCGCTCAACCCACTCCGACAGATGCTCCTTGAGCTCCCGAATTCCGACATCCACTGGTAGTCATCATAGCGGAGCGGTGTGACCACATCGGTGTGACCACATCGGTCCCCTTCCCGCACGCTGAGGTGGCCAAGGGACGTGGCCGGTCACGGCAACTGCCGGAGAATCTCCTCCACCACTTCCTCCGGGCTCAGCCCCTCCACGTCGACGACGATATCCGCCAGCTCTTCGTAAAGAGGCCCGCGCTCCTCATACAGCCGTGCCAGGGCGCCGGCAGGATCATCGCCAAGCAGCGGCCGGCCGGCGCCGTCTCCCACCCGCTCGACCAGGGTGGCGACCGGCGCCCGAAGCCACACCACGGTCCCCGCGTCGCTGATCAGCCGGCGGTTGTCAAGGTCCAGCACCGCCCCGCCGGCCACGGACACGACCACCGGTTCTGCGCTGCTGACCGCATCAGCGAGCGCCCTCTGCTCCTCCGCCCGGAAAGCAGCCTCCCCACCACTCGCGAAGATCTCCGGAACAGTGGACCCGGTGCTCTTCTGCACCTGCTCGTCACTGTCGAGGTACGACCAGGCGAGCCTTAACGCGAGTTCGCAACCTACAATCGTCTTCCCGGCGCCCATCATGCCAATGATCATGATCCGTGGGTCAGGGGCGTTCCCACTAACGGCGTTATGCGGAACCGGCAGGATTAACCTCGCGAAACACATGCGGTACTGCCATCGCATCTCCGAAGCCCAGGCTTCTCTCGACACACTTATCATAAACGACTTTGAAGCCATTCTTCAGGTCAACACTGGAGCCGTACACAGCGCCGTATATAATTGCGTCGTTCTTCATCGATACCGCTCCGGTCGAGTAGAATAACATGCAGGGCTGGTTCTTGATCTTGAACTGGTTATCGGTGAAGGTGATTCCGGAACTTCCAGCTGGACGTAACGATATGAGCTGGACAATGCCGTTAGCGCCGGAAAAGCTCGGACCATCATAGAAGAATCCACCGCCGGAGTTGTCACGCAGGATTTCAGTGGGAGTAACAAGTATGAACGTGCCGGTTATTGTCTTTCCATTGAGGTTGACAGTCTGGCTCGCATCACTACCGAGAGCAATGATATGCACTCCACTTATCGATGTCGGCGCTGAGCTGTTGAACGCAGAACCGCTGCTGTGCGTCGTGACCGAAACTCCCGTGCCTGCGAATGCTTTCTCATAGAACGCCTTGATATCCGGGGCATCCTTAGCCTTGTAAGGTGGAGCCGAGGTTGTGCTCACAGGTCGAGGAGAACATGACCCAGGCGCAGGATGGGTAGTCGTGAAGCCTGCCACATTCGGTCCGACTGAGCCCCAGGCCACCGCGTTCCCGTTAATTGTCGCTCCACCCATCCCCGACGCCCCCTTGATCCCAAATTCTAATGGCGGTGATGGTGAGCCGATAGCTGGACACTCTCGACGAACGGTTACATCTCGCTCCACCGACGAGCCATTATCCATGTTGACTCCCCAAACTCCGGTCTTTCCGCAGGCAGTGTTCGGCTTTCCACCGGATAGGATAGATCCACCTTTTGTCCCATTCCTCTGAACCTTCGAGCCGTTGACCATGTCCACAACACCCCGAGAAGACTCGATCTTTCCCTGAACAACGGTATTGTTGCTGAGGGTTATGTCTAAATTCGCAAAGACATCACCCTTGACGGGATCGCCATTGTTTTCAACTACCAAGCAGGTCTCCGAGAAAAGCGCGTACAGCAAAGACGGAGGCGGACCAATCGTGACCTTTACTCTCCTCCGTACCTCGTTCCGGTGGCCAAGGCTCGGGACATAAGCGGTCGATGTGATCGTACGGTTGCCAGGACCGAAAGCGGAATCCTGTTGGACTTTGGTCTGAAAGTCACCGCCTGGCACATGCGTAGCGGTGGTAATCCCGCCAAATTCAAAATCGGTCTTCAGCTCGACTATTGTTCGCTGAACTCCGGCCTCTGCCACTTGGAGCGCGGTGTGCCACTTGCGGTCCCGGAAGGTGCTGCGGTCAAGATGCTCGCCCTGGGAAAGCAGGACGCTGACAAGAAGCAGCGACACAGTCATAACAACCAGAACCACGACCATGGCGAACCCGGATTCGTCGTGGCGTCTTTGCGGCATCGATCTATGGAACATTGCGGAGGTTCACCTCTGTCTCGAGTCGTACGGGCGAGATCCTGGCGCTCGGGCGGGTCACCAGGACCATCTTCAACAGCTTCGTAGCAGGGTCATAGCTGAAATGGGATTCAGTGGCACCTAGCAACAGGGGAGGAAGCCCGCGGGGAGTGAATGACAAACCATTATCGATGCTGCGCTGTAGATCGGCTCCCGAACCACCGGAGGTAATCGCCAGGTTCCAAGCGACTGGTGTAGAAGAGGTTGCTCCGTTCAAGTAAGTCGGGAACTTCACCTCGGTTGTGGTTACCGACGTTGGCTCGTCGGACGCTTGCCGGGCCTCCCGTGAGAATGACGCTGCTGCGGTTCGCAGATCGTCGAGCGCCCTCGACCTGGCCTGAGCGAAGCTGCTCGCCTGAGTAGTCGAGTCAAGTGATGCCAGGAAGGCGATCATGGCGAGGCTGAGCAGCGCCCCCGCAATGCTTACCTCGACCACGGTGATACCCCTCGAATCACGCGCGGCACTGCGCTGCCGCACCGCGAACTGGGCTAACCGAATAGCTGGCATCTTAGAAGTCAACCTTGGCATCGGTGACGAGCGTGGATAGAACGACCCGGCTAGGCCCACCAGTCAAGCTCTTCTGCCGCCATTGAACCGCCACTGTTAGTCGCTTGTAGTCCTGCGTGCTCGGGCTGATTGCAGGATCATCGACCCACGTCACATATCGAGTGACGGTGAAGAGAAAACCACGGACCGGCACCGTTGCCGGATTGTGTACAACAGGTCCCGTGGTTATCAGTGCCTCGGCTCCCGGACCGTCTGGCACAGTGAACCGCTGCGTAGCAACGTCGACCTTGTCATCGAGAGTGCCGGGAACCGGTGAGGCAATGGGACCCGTAAGACCAAGGGTGGCATAGCTCGTGCGTCGCAGGCTCTCGATCTCCCGGGTGGCGAGTTGGGAGGCGATCTGTCGGCCGTTGGAGGCTCCGACGATGCGCAGAGCCAACGCGGTCGACGTTGCCAATCCCGTCACGACAATGGCAAAGATAGTCAGCGCGATGACGACCTCGAGGATGGTGAAGCCATCCGCCGGACGTAGCGGTTCTCCATTTTGCTCAGCCACGTCACCCACTTTCGCAGAATCGACCTGCATGGGTGTCAACTTGAGCCGCTACTTGAGAAGCTCTTCGCCCTTGCAGAGGCGGAACTGGTCGTCGCCGAAGAGGAAGCGGCCACAGTCGTCAGCCTGTGACAGGGAGACAGCTTGGAAGTTGGTGCCGAACTGCTGACCAGCGGAAACCTTGAACACCTGGTCGTTGACGCGGACGTTGGCGACGACCTTGCCGCCTTCGCTGAAAACGTCAAGCAGGGCGACCCGGGCGTTGCGGCGAGGTTCGGTGGATCCTCCTGTCGCCGTCGTGCCCAAGCCCGTCGTTCCGCTGGTGGTGCCGCCCCCGGTCGTCCCGGTGCCGCCGGTAGTCCCGGTGCCGACTGTTCCTGTGGCTGTACCGGTTCCCGTGGACGTGACCGTACCGGTGGGTGTACCCGTTCCGGCAGTCCCGCCCGACGCCGCTCCCGCAGTACCTCGTAGGGGCACGAACGGGTTCTTGGTGTTGAACACCTCAAAGCTCTCAACAGGAGCTGCCCCCGGGGCGCCGGTTTCGGGTGAAGGGACAATGGTGGACGAGGGAGATAGCGCCGGGTTCGTTGACGGCGTGGCGAAGGTGTCATCTGTGTCGTCATCGCCGCCGCCGACGACTCGGGTCAGGATGAAAATGAGAACCAGTACGCCAAGGCCCGCACCCAGCATTACGAGCGCCCGCCTGTTCGGGTTCACCTCCTGGGGTGCGGTCACTGAGGAGCCCCCGTCGTAGTTGTCACCGGCGCCGTGGTCGGCGGGGCGCTCGTGGTGGTGCTAGAGGCAACAGTCGTTGTCGTAGTCGTCACCACTCCGGGCGTACCCGGGGCGGGGGCAACCGCCGAGGGGTTCACGAACATCCGGCCCGTGACACCCGTAGAGAGCCGACCGAAGTTGTCGCCACTCAGGGTAAGCGTGTCCGTCACGACAAGCCTCGGTAGGGCATCAAGGCGATTGAGAAAGTCGAGAACCTGGAAGTACCCGCCGGTGATGGATAGAGACAGTTGGATCTCCGCCGGAGCCGGGCCGGCAGCCGCGGGTGTGGCGCCCGGTGCGCCGGCCGCCGCGGGAGCCGCAACAGCAGGCCGAGCGGGAGCGATGCTCAAGAAGTCGATCCCGGATCGTACGGCAGCATCGTTGACATCGATGATGAGCTCGGCAAGCTTCGGTTCGTCAGGGATGGCCGTGCGGAGACGCTCGAGCCGGGCCCGCAGCCGTGGCTCGTCTCGCTGGGCCGCCTTCAGCCGCTGGATCCTGCTCTCGAGATCACGGTTGGTGGATTGGGCGGCTTCAGTGCGATCCTTGGCCTTCTCCAGGTCGTCGTTGCGGGGCGACCAGAGGAAAAAGTACCACAAGGCCAGAACGAGGAGGCTTGCCAGCCCCGCGAAGAGCCATGCACGGCGGTTCATTCTGACTCCTGAGCGAAGCGTTGGGCACGATCCGAGCGGGCCTGCTCGGTGAGGGTGGCATCGGAACTGAAGCTGACCAACGCCGCCGCCCCAGCTCCCGACTTGGCAGAGCTGGGTACCCAGAGGCCGGCCAGCGATTTCAGCTCAGCTACCCGCAACAACCATCTCGCTGTCGATGTCTGGTCGAACCCCTGAGCGGAGAACGTCACTGTGCCGGGTGACGCCTTGGTGCCGTTGAAGCTGGACAACCACACGTCACTCGGGATCACCGTGGCGATCTCCTGGAACAGGCGTGTCCAGGCGATATCGGTTGAGAGCACGGTCTGCACCTGTGCCTCCCGTGTGGCGATGTCAGCAGCCAAGGTGGTGGTGTCCTGCAGAGCGGCTTCCTCCTGCCTCAGAACCTGGGTACGAGCCTCTTCTTCCTCTGCCTTGTCCTCTTCCTTATTGACCTGGCTTCCACGAGCCACCCACAGGATCAGAAGAATCGCTGCCAATCCGGCAACAGCGGAGCCGGCCATGATCACCTGGCGGCGCTCCTCGCGAACTGCGGCAATCTCGGTGGGCAGCAGGCTGATGCGCCGCACGCCCTTCTGCTGATCTCCAGCCAGCGCCAAGCCGATGGGCACGGTGAGGATCGGCTCGAGGCTCGAGAGCTGTTCCTGGGAGAGGCCGACGCTGCCGATGGCCACACCCTGAAGGGGCCGGGCAGGCTCGACGTTTCCGCCGAGTTGCGACTGGAGCCGCTCCATGAGCCCCGGCATACGGCTGGCCCCGCCGGTGATCAGGACCCGCGAGATCGGCGACGACTGGGACTGGGCCAGGTAGTAGTCCAGCGATCCCCGGATCTCCTCCACTAGAGGGGCAAGGCGGTCTCCGACCACCTGAGCGGCCCGAGCCACCGATGGATCAGAGGACGAGATGTCTGCTCGGCGCTTGAAGTCCTCGGCGGCGTCCAGATCGATATCCAGCTCGCGGGCGATGGCGTCGGAGACATCGTCGCCGCCGACCAGAAGAACCCGCACGAAGCGAGGAACGCCGTTCTCGTGGACAACGACCGTGGTGACGCCACCGCCGATGCACACGATGGCTTCCGCCCCACCCTCGCTGTCGAAGCTGGCACCGCCGGCGGCCATGACCGCTCGGACGAGAGCGAAGGGAATGAGATCGACAGCGGCGGCAGAGAGCCCGGCGCCCTCCAGGGCGGCCAGGTGGGTGCGGACCATCTCCCGCTGTGCGGCGGCCAGCAGGATCCGCATCCTTGGCTCGCCGGTGGGGCTGGTCATCTCCTCGAGCACCTGGAAATCGAGGATGGCGTCCTCGACGGGGATCGGGATCAGCTCCTGGGCCTCGAACTGGAGGGCCGATTGCAGATCCTGTTCGCTCATGGCCGGAAGCTCGGCCTGGCGGACGATCACGCGTTGGTTGGCAACGCCGAGGATCACCTTCTTGGACTTGAAGCCGCCCTCGCTCCACAGCCGGCGGATGGCGGCAGAGACCGAACCGACATCGATGACCTCGCCGCCACGGACGGCTCCGGTGGGGAGAGTGACCTGAGCGAACCGCTGAAGGACAGGCTCGGTGCCTCCGAGGGTCAGCTCCACGGCTCGCACGGCGTACGTGCCGATGTCGAGGGCTACCGAACGAACTGCCATTACAGCTCGCCCTGCTGGAGGTAGGTGTCGATGTCCTGTTCCCAGACGCGATAGCTGCGCCCCACCCGCGTGGCGGGCAGTTCGCCGCCTCGGATGAGGCGGTAGACGGTCATGTTGGATACACGCATGAGCTCTGCTACCTCCCGCACGGTGAGAAGCCGCTGCTGGTCAGTGGACGCCTCACCGGCCGAACCCATCGAACGGTGCACGGGGAGACTCTAGGCACATGAAGAGATCATCGTCAACATCTGTCACTAATTTACCAATTTCCCCTCTGGCCACAGGAGTCACACGCCATACCACTTGAGGATCGCCCGCCCGAAGAGTATGGCTCCAATTGCTCCCGAAGCGAGGAATGGTCCGAACGGCACCTTGTCCTTTCGCCCTTTGCGCCCGCACAGGATCAAGGCAATTCCTACTACCGAAGCGCTGGCGAAACCGAGAAAAAGTCCGACCGGCACGTGACCCAGACCAAGCCAGCCCAGTGGAACACCGATGAGCCCGGCCAGGCGAACGTCGCCAAAACCCATACCCCGTGGGCTGATCAGGTGGATGACGAGCAACGCCGACCAGGCGATCGCGCCTCCGATCGCGGCCCGGGCAAGCGAGGACCAGGCATCGTCCACCACCGCGGCGACGACGAGCAGTGGGACCATCATGAACAGCGCCGGGTACACGATGCGGTTCGGCACGATGAAGTGCTCGAGGTCGATCGCCGAGATGGCCACAAGAGCAGCGGCCAGAACAAGGAACGCGGGCAGTGCCGGATCTGCGCCGAACCGCACCGCCATGACCACGAACAGTGCTGCGGTGACTAGCTCGACCAATGGATACCGGACGGAGATCGGTGCCCGACAGGATCGGCATCGGCGGCGGAGCAAGAGCCACGAAACCACAGGAATATTGTCCTTAGGCTTGACCTCGACGCCACATCCGGGACAGCGCGAGCGGGGCCTGACGACCGACTGCTTGAGAGGCACCCGGTGGATCGCCACATTGAGAAACGAACCCATAGCCAGGCCAACGACCCCACAGAGGACTACGCCAAGGGCGGTCATGACAGCGGACACTAGATGGCGGAGCGGAGCCCGCACGCGAAGTAGCCGGGCCGTAAAGACCCGGCCACTTCAAAAGCGAGCTACTTAGCTTTAATCAGAACTTGTCAGCAGTACAGTTGCCGATAGCACGGACCGTCGAAGCGCCCGTTGCGTACAGCACGTTGCCCTTGTAGTCGGCACAAACTCCAAAGAACTTCCCTGAAGCGGAGCGGACGCCAAGAAAGAGTCGGCCGGAACCAGTGGTGTCGGTAGTTGGATCCGGAATTGTTCCGGCGCTCACATTGACCTGAATATCCTTGGGAACGCTGGTACCGGTCAGAGCAGCGGTCTGATAGTTGAGAACCGGCTCAGAGTCCTCCATGCTGGTGGTGGTGACGCCGGAGAAAATCCCCTCGGCGTCGGTAGCGATGGTCTTCGCTGCGGTGAGAGCGTTGCGCAGGTTGGACTGCGCACCTCGGTCACGAGCCCGGTCCTGAGCGCCGAGGAACGTCGGGATGGCGATGGCGATCAGGATCGCGATGATCAGGACCACCACCATGAGCTCGATGAGGGTGAAACCCTCTTCGTCTCGGTCAATTCGCCTGCGAAGTGCTTCAATCATTTGGTTGTTCTCCTTTTTCGGTGATGTCAATGGATGTGCGAGCCGTGTCCCCTCCCGTCGGGCCCGCCCCGGTGTCACCGGATCAGTCCTTCAGGCAGCCTGGCTGGCCTGCCCACCTCACGGTGGGTTCGGCTCCATGGCTTTGCGTCCCCGTCTCACGACGGGTTTGCCCTTATCAGAAGCACCTGCTCGCAGAGTTGCTATCGCCACTTCGTAGCACGGTCTTGAGGGTGGTAGATGGATTTATTTCAAATCGACCAGCTCGGGCCCACGCCTCCACGGATCACCACTTGTCCGTCCAGCCGGCGTCAGCGGGACTTGGCGGAGCGCACGAGCCTGATCCCGAAGCCCGGAAGTCGTAGTAGACGCCACCCTCGGAGCTGCCCATGGTGTCCTTGAGGAAGAAGCACCGGCCCTCACTGGTGCGGCCCCCCAGGACGATCGTCTGATCCAGCTCCGGGACGGGAAAGACGGCCAGCCGGATGGCGCTTCGTGGGGACGTAGCGGCGAGATCAACGTCGGTCCAACTGAGCGAAGGGTCGATCTCGTTCATCACCGCCGGATCGCCGGTGTAGGTCTGATTGGCGTTGTAGTAGATCCGCATGGCGGTCAGGGCGTTCCGTACGTTCGACTGGGTCGCCCGGTCGCTGGCCGCTCGCTTCACACCGAGATAGGTGGGGATGGCGATGGCCAGCAGGATGCCGATCACGAGGACCACCATCATCAGCTCGATGAGACTGAAGCCGTCCTGGCTTCGCCTCAGGCGGACTCCCACGGGATTCGCCGCCGAGTCGCCTATCAGCTACTTGATGAGCTTGATGATGTTGAACAGCGGCATGTAGAGGGCGATGACCATGCTGCCCACGGCGCCGCCGAGAACCACGATCAGGAGGGGCTCCAGCAGGGAGGTCAGGGCGTTGACCAGCGCCTCCACCTCCTGCTCGTAGAAGTCGCCGATCTTGTCGAGCATGGTGTCGACGGCGCCGGTCTCCTCGCCCACGGCGATCATCTGGACCACCATCGGCGGGAAGATGTCGTGGTTGGCCATGCGCTTGGCCAGCGGCTCGCCCTGCTTCACACCGTCCTGGACGTCGTAGATGGCCTTGGCCGCGACGCTGTTGCTCACCGTGTCGGCGGTGATCTCCAGTGACTCCAGAATGGGCACGCCGGAGCGAAGCAGGGAAGCAAGGGTCCGGGAGAAGCGAACCAGGATCGTCTTGTGGACGAGGTTGCCGAACAGCACGATCTTGAGCTTGAAGGCGTCGAAGATGCTCCGGCCCTTGTCGGTCTCGATCCACTTCTTGAAGCCGAAAACGATCCCGACCATGACGAGGATGACGATGGGGAGGCCCTTGGCCAGGGCGCTGGAGACGGTGAGAAGGATCCGGGTGGGCAGCGGCAGTGTTCCGCCGAGGTCGTCGTAGAGCACCTTGAACGTCGGGACCACGAACAGCAACATGGCGGTGACGATCAACAGGACCAGGCACAGCACGGCGACCGGATAGGTCATGGCCGACTTGATCTTCTGCTTCAGGGCGACCTGCTTCTCGATGGTGTCGGCGAGTTGGATCAGCACCGAGTCGAGGACACCGCCGATCTCACCGGCCTTCACCATGGAGACGTACAGGCGGTTGAAGGTCTTCGGGTGGCGGCTCAGGGCCTGGGACAACGAGGTGCCCTTCTCCACGTCCTGGCGGACTTCGCCGAGGATGCCGGCCAGCACCTTGTTGTCGGTCTGCTCCTCCAGGATGTAGAGCGATCGCAGCAGGGACAGGCCCGAGTCGATCATGGTGGCGAACTGGCGGCTGAAGATGGAGATGTCCTTCAGCTTGGGCTTGCCCATGCCCGGGAGCTTGAGTTCCTTCTTGCCAATCGACTCGGTCTTCTTGTCGATGGCGATGGGCACGTAGCCCAGTTGGCGCAGCTTGTTGGCCACCAGCGTGGTGCTGTCGGCCTCCAGCTCCCCGGTGTGGATCTTGCCCGCCTTGTCACGGACCTTGTAGGCGTAGGTGTCTGCCATCTTGGTTGTTCTCCTAGGTCGGTCCGGAGCCGAGGAGGCGTCCGAAGTCCTGCTCGTTGGCGCAGCGCTCTATGGCCATGTCCTTGGACACCTTGCCCTGCCTCACCAGCGAGGCCAACGACATGTCCATGGTCTGCATGCCGAACTTTCCGCCGGCCTGCATGGCTGAGTAGATCTGGTGGGTCTTGCCCTCACGGATGAGGTTGCGAACGGCGGGAGTGGCCACCAGGACCTCGGCAGCCACGGCCCGGCCCCGGCCTCCGACGGTGGGGATGAGCTGCTGGGTGACGATGCCCTGCAGCGACGAAGCGAGCTGGACCCGAACCTGCTGCTGCTGGTGGGCGGGGAACACGTCGATGACGCGGTCGACCGACTGGGGTGCGTCCTGGGTGTGGAGGGTGGCGAACACGAGGTGGCCGGTCTCAGCCGCGGTGAGGGCGGTGGAGATGGTCTCGAGGTCGCGCATCTCACCCACGAGGATGACATCGGGGTCCTGGCGCAGGACGTGCTTGAGGGCGTCGGCGAAACCGTGGGTGTCCTCCCCCACCTCCCGCTGGTTGACGATGGCCATCTTGTGGTTGTGGAGGAACTCGATGGGGTCCTCCACCGTCATGATGTGACAGGGCTTCTCGCAGTTGATGACATCGATCATCGAGGCGAGCGAGGTGGACTTGCCCGAGCCGGTGGGGCCGGTGACCAGCACCAGGCCTCGGGGCAGGTGGGCGAACTGGAGTGCGGACTGGGGCAGGCCCAGCTTGTCGAAGGGGATGACATCGAAGGGGATGACGCGCATGACCGAGCCCACCGAGTCACGCTGGAGGAACACGTTGACGCGGAAGCGACCGATGCCGGGGACCGAGTGGGAGGTGTCGAGTTCCAGGTCGTTCTCGAAGCGCTCACGCTGCTTCTGGGTGAGGATGGCGAAGATCATCCGGCGGATCTCCGAGCCGTTCATCACGGGGAACTCGGTCAGCTCCTTGATGTCGCCGTGGATGCGGACGCTGGGGTGCCTGCCGGTGGTGAGGTGAAGGTCCGAGCCGCCGAGGTCGACGACGCGCTCCAGCATCTCGTTGACGTGCAGCTCGGCCTCGGGCATGGCGGCCTGGGCGGGGCGGCCTGCGCCGGTGCCCTCTATGTCGGCCTCGCCGTCGACCTGGACCTCGATGGCGTCGCCGCCGGCTTCGGTGTCGCCGTCGCCGCCGTACATGGACGACACGATGCGGCGCAGCTCGCCCCGCACGGCGATGGCCGGCTTGATGGTCCAGGCGGTGGCCGCCTCGATCTCGTTGACCGCCTCACGGTCGCTCGGGTCCACCATGGCGACCAGCAGGTCGGCGCCGTCGAGGTCGACGGCCACGGCCAGGTGCCGGCGGGCCAGCTCGGCGGGCACGAGGCGGTCGAGGGTGGGGTTGACGGCGGTGTGGTCGAAGTCCACGAAGGGGATGCCCACCTGGGTCGCTACCGCGGCAACCAGGTCCTTTTCGCCCACCACCCCCTCGGCCAGCAGCAGCTTGGAGAGTGGAACCCCCTCCGTGGCCTCCCGCCCGAGCAGCTCCTCGAGCGTGTCACGGGAGAGAACCTTGCGTTCGATGAGGAGTTCGCCTAGCCGGCGCGACGCAGCTTGCATAGACAAACAGTATCGGCGCGTCCACTGCGCCGCATGAATGATCCCTTGTTTCTACGGGGCGCCGGCGCAGCCGGTCAGCGACTCGCTAGGGGTCGGGGGGTCGCTCCCCCGGCGGCTATTGATGTCGTGAAGCTCCGGGAGCGCCTCGTGGTCCTTGGGGCGATCCGCCCACTCCTTGGAGGCGATGATGTCCTCCAGAGCGGCTACCTGCACCTGCGAGTTGGCGAACCGGATCGTGACCGCCCTCGACACCAGGTCCTCGTAGCCCAACCGCTGGCCCCGGCGATTGGGCATGTGAGCCAGCACGTCGAAATCGCCGGCATCGGTGCGCCAGGTCGAGATCTCCATCGCCTTGAGCGCCTTGGCGTCGAGACGGACCGGGAGTTGCTGAGCCTCAGCGTCGGTCAGGCCGCCCACTCGAAGCCTGGCGTGGAGTTCTTTCATGGCGTCACCCAGCCGGGCCAGATTCTCATCGCTGCGCATCGCCATGCAGTCGAAGTCCTTCGTCGTCCTGATCGCCCCGTAGGCGTTAGCGGCCGTGCCGCCAACGACCAGAAAGTCGACCTTGTGGCGATTCAGGGTCTCCAGGATTCGCTCGACGTCGAGAGGTGGTCCCTCAGGGTTGGTCGTCATCCGGACCGAGGCTCCGCCCGGCTTGGCGGGCCTCCTCGATCTCAGCGAGAAACTCGAGGACCTTCTCCTTGGTGTCCAAGATCCGGCCGTCCCAGGTGCGGGACTGATCGTCGGGCGTCGAAGGCTTGCCGGAATTGCAGCGTTCGGACCACTCCTCGACCGTCTTCGGCAACGCGCTCCTGTCCACGGTTCAAAGATACCGCCTTGGGGCGTTGCGAAGGAGGGGTACCAGCTTGGGGCGCCGGCGCTCGCTCGACCCGATCGGCAGTGGCGTCATCCTCTTCACAGGGCGCCAGCCTGCCAGGGCTGGCGACCGTTCATGAGGAGCCGGGCACGTTCAGAAAAAAGTTTCCGAAAGTGCTTGACTCGGAACGTTCGTTCGTGTAGAGTCCTTGGTGACGCCTCGAGGTGCCGGCGATACGGGCCCTCCTCTTTGAATCGGTTACGAGAGGAGCGAGGAGGTGTCAATGTTCGACGGCTCGACGATGAAGGGGATCCGAGGCGCGGTCTCGAGCTATGCCGCCTCCTTCGACCCCGGTGAGATCTCTGCTCAGGTCGCCCAGGGCGTCGTCGAGGACGCCATCGCCGTTGAGAACATGGTGGCGACGGTCAAGGCGCTGGCGGCCAAGCGGGTGGCCGACACCGAGCTTTGGAAGAGAGAGGGCGACATCAGCCCTGCTCATCACCTGGCCCGCAAGTCGGGTACCAGCGTGTCCAAGGCCAAAGAAGAGCTGGAGACCGCCGCTGGGCTGTCTCAGCTTCCGGAGCTTGAAGCTGCCGCTCGCTGCGGTGAGGTCTCTTCTTCTCAGGCCGGCGCCATCGCCGATGCCGCCACCAAGAACCC
>DATLEK010000076.1:0-87383 GCA_035525365.1 Acidimicrobiales bacterium | reverse complement strand
GTCGAGGTGGCTGGTCGGCTCGTCGACCAGCCAGAGGTCGCCGCCCTGCACCAGGGCGCCCGCGAGGTGGGCCAGCTGCCGCTCGCCGCCCGACAGCTCGGCCAGCGGGCGGTCGCGCAGATGCTCCAGCCCGGTCGCGGTGAGTGCCTGCTCGACGGCGGAGTCGCGCCCGTCGGCACCGCCTCCACTGTCGCGCCCGCCGACCTGGCGGGCGTAGCGGGCAAGCCGCAGGTAGCTGCCGACCGCCAGGGGCACCTCGGCCGGGAGCTGTTGCGGCAGATAGGAGATGCGGCTCGCCACCGCCCGGCGGCTCAGCGAGGCCAGCTCACCCCCGTCGAGGCGGACGGTTCCAGCGCTCGGCGGCAGGATGCCGGCGAGCATTCGCAGCAGGGTGGTCTTGCCGGCACCGTTGGGACCCACCAGCGCCACCTTCTGACCGATCCCAACGTGGAAGGTGGCACTGTGGAGCAGCGTCTTCCCGCCTATCTCTACTTCCAGATGTGTGACGTGCAGAGCCATGGAACCAGCCTGAGGACGGGGCGGGCCGGGCTGCACCACCTCAGTGGGGGTACGCCTCGGCGCCGGCGAGTATCTATTACCTTACGGCATGACCACACCCTTCAGAGCCGCACTGTTGGCTAGCGTGCTGGCGCTACTGGCCGGTGGCTGCGGCGACAGCGACGATGCCACCACCACGGCTACCCCATCCGACCCCACTCCTGGCGAGGTGCCACGTGACGAGACGTACATGACATCGCCAACCGGCACGAAGCCCGAGGTCACGGTGCCCGACGGACCCCCGCCGGCGAAGCTCGAGATCAAGGACCTCATCGAGGGGACCGGCCCCGTGGCCGCCGCCGGGCAGAAGGTCACCGTGCACTACGTCGGCGTCTCGTACTCGACCAAGAAGCAGTTCGACGCGTCGTGGGACAGCGGCCGGCCCTTCCCCTTTCAGCTCGGTGCCGGTGCCGTGATCGACGGCTGGGACCAGGGAGTGCCCGGCATGAAGGTGGGGGGCCGCCGCCAGCTGATCATCCCCCCCGATCTGGGCTACGGGGACCGCGGCGCCGGCAGTGACATCAAGCCGGGTGAGACGCTGGTGTTCGTGGTCGACCTCCTCAGCGTGGGCTGAGAGGCCGGCGCTCAGCGGTCAGCCGTTCTCCCGCATGCGGCGGACGTCGACGAGCTGCTGGCGCAGCCACTTGCCGATGTCGTTCTCGCGGATGACCGCACCGCAGGCGTCCTTTCGCTCCTTGCGCTCCCCCGCCTCCATGGTCAGGGCCGTCCAGAGGGCATCCGCCTGCTGTTGTATGTCGAAGGGGTGCAGCGTGACGGCAAAGGCGCCGAGCTCCTCGTGGGCCCCGGTGTTCTCCGACAGGGCCAGCACGCCGTCACGCTCGTTCACCAGGATGGCCTCCTTGGCCACCAGGTTCATGCCGTCGAAGATGGCGTTCACCACCAGCACGTCGAACAGCTTGTAGGCGGCCACCGCCTGGTTCATGTTGTCCTGCAGGCGCAGGTCGATCGGCTGCCAGTCCGAGGTCCCGTGCTTGAGGTTGACATCGGCGACGACCCGACGGATCTGCTCGAGGTATTCCGCGTACTCGGCTACGTCGGCCCGACTGGGCTGGAGAAGGGCCAGGAACGTCACCCGCTCGGCCAGCTCCGGGTGGTCGTCGAGGAGGGTGTCGAAGGCCCGGAAGCCACGCACGACGTTCTTGCTCAGGTCGGCGCGGTCGACCCGGAGGATGAGGTGGTCCCGCCGGCGCTCCAGGAGCTTGCGCTCCTCCTCCAGCACGGCCTCGGAGCGGGCCAGCAGCTCGAACTGGTCGGGGTCGATGGAGATCGGGTACCAGCGGGCCGCCACCTTGCGGCCCTGGAACTCCACGCAGAGGTCGTCGAGGTCCACCCGGAGACCGAGGAGCTCCTGGCAGCCGAGGAGGAAGTTGCGGGCGTAGCGCTCGGTGTGGAAGGCCACCACGTCGTTGCCGAGAAGGCCCGTGAACACCGCCTCCCGCATGCTCGGGGGCAGGATCCGCCACGAGTCCGGCTGGGGCCAGGGTATGTGCACGAAGTGCTGCAGGAACACCTCCGGGCAGCGGGCCCGCACCCGGTCCGGCACCAGGTAGAAGTGGTAGTCCTGCACCATCACGGTGGCCCGTCCCCCGCGGGCCTCCACCTCCTCGGCCACGGCCTCGGCGAAGCAGGCGTTGACCGGCACATATCCGTTGTCGAAGGCGTCGGTCTCCCGTCTCGTGATGTCGGGCGCGGAGCTGAGGCCCCAGAGATAATGCTGGATGAACCAGAGCAGTGGGTTGGAGATGACGGCGTAGAACTTGTGGCGGTGGACAGGGTCGGTCTCCACCATGCGGACCCGCAGTCCCGGTCCCTGGCCCTCTATCTCGAAGGACTTGCCCCCGTGCTCACGGGCGACGACGGCGTCCTCGTTGGTGAGGGCGCCGCAGACCCAGACGGCGTCGTCGAGCCGGCCCGCCAGACCGGCCAGGGCGGTGACCAGGCCACCGCCTCCCCGGTCGGCGACACGCTCACCATCGTGGAGGTCGTACTGCACCGGACCTCGGTTGGACACGAGGATGACGGGGTCGTTCCTGCCGACCTCAACCGGTTGCGCCACAGCGGCAACCTACGGGTTGTGCCGGCCTCTCAGCGACGCCGGCCCGGCAGAAGGCGCGACATCGGCCGCAATCCCGCCAGCCGGCCTGCGCCGCTCTGGTCACCCGGTTCGTTACATTCGGGGGATCGCAGCGGGTACCGGCGAGTCGGAACTGAAAGTGCCGGCAGGGGGGCAATGGCTGCGCGAGCTGGAGGACGTGGTGCGGGGGGCGTCGGGCGGGATGCTCATCGGGATCCCGCTGCTGTACACCATGGAGGTCTGGTGGATCGGCTCGTACACCGGGCCCGAGCGGATGCTGGCCGTGCTCCTGTTCACCTTCGTCCCGGTGTTCCTGCTGAACCGCACCTCGGGGTTCAGGTCATCGAAGGACGTCCGGCTCGTGGACGCCGCCGTCGACACCATCGAGGCGGTGGCGCTAGGCCTGCTCTGCGTGACCGGGGTGCTCGTCCTGCTGCGCGAGATCACCATGACCACTCCCCTCGCCGAGGTGGTGGGCAAAGTGGTCTACGAGGCACTGCCTTTCTCACTGGGGGTCGGCCTGGCCCGCCATTTCCTACAGCGGTCCCGGGACGAGGGCGACGACGGCGAAAACGGGGACGGGGACGCCGACGGCGCGGCGGCGGCGCCCGACACCAGTCTCAACGCCACGATCAGCGATGTCGGCGCCACCGTCATCGGGTCGGTGTTCATCGCCTTCAACATCGCGCCCACCGACGAGATCCCCATGCTGGCCGCGGCCACCTCGCCAACGTGGCTACTGGCCATCCTGGTTGCATCGCTTCTGATCTCCTACTGCATCGTCTTCGAGGCAGGGTTCTCGAGCCAGGCCAAACGTCACCGCCAGCAGGGGTGGTTCCAGCGGCCCCTGACCGAAACGGTGATGTGTTATCTGGTGTCGCTGATCAGCGCCGGCTTCATGCTCTGGATATTCCAGAACCTCAGTCTGGACGCGCCGTGGTCGTTGACGGTGAGCCACGTGGTGATCCTGGGCCTGCCGGCGGCGGTCGGTGGCGCCGCCGGGCGGCTGGCGGTATGAGCGAGCGCCAGAGCCGTCCTCGCCGCTCGACGGCCGAATGGGTCACGTTCGCAATCGCCTGCGCAGTGCTGGGACTGGTGATCGGCGCCATCGCCTCGCTCAGGATCGGCGGCAAGCCGGACCCGCCGGCCTTCAGCGTCAGCTCGAGCCCGGCCAGGGAGCAGGGCGGGCGCTTCCACGTGCGGGCGGTGGTGGAGAACACCGGCGACGAGACGGCGGAGAACGTTCAGGTGGTGGCTGAGCTCCAGACAGGCGCGGAGGCGCCGGTGGAGGCGGAACAGGTCATCGACTTCCTCTCGGGCGGTGACGAGGAGGAGGTGGAGTTCGTCTTCGCCGACGACCCCGCCTCGGGTGCGCTGGAGATAGAGGTGCGCAGCTTCACCGCCCGGTAGCTTCGTCCGCGGACAACCGTGAGCGGACCAGCTCGGCCATGTCGCCGACCGTTCGCAGGTTCTTCATGTCCTCCTGGCCGAACATCACGTCGAAGTGCTCCTGCAGTTCGATGGCCATCTCCACCAGGCGGAAACTGTCGGACACGAGATCGGTGAGAACGGCATCGAGGTTCACCCGGCCTTCGGGGACCTCGAGTACCTCGGCCATCCTCAGGCGGATCGCCTCCAGGGTCACGGGGGTCAACCTTGCTCCCTTCGGTTGGGATCGGCGAGAAAGGCGAACCGCTCCTCGTGCTCGGCCAGCGCCTGGGCGTAGACCTCGCTGTCGGCTTCCCGGTAGCGCCCGAGCGTGGCCTTGACGTGCTCCGCTCCGAACCGGTTCTCCAGGCCGGCGAGGGCGTCGCGCACCCACTGCACGTGCCGGCGCTCGTCCTCCATGATGCGGTCGATGGTCTCCTTCACCTCGGGCTGGACCCCGGTGGCGGCGAGGTGCTTTGCGTACTGGTTGATGACCCTTCGTTCGAACACGAGGGTGATGGCCAGCACCTCCATCATGTTCATGGGCAGGCCCACCGCCTCCAGATAGCGGTCCTGGTAGGCGTCGGCCAGCTTCATGGGCCGGGACCCCAGGCGGTCGATGCACTCGGTCCAGTACCAGGCGTGCTGGGCCTCGTCGGCGAAATGCCTGGACAGGTCGTGCTGGATGGGCCCCGGCTTGAGGGCCCGGGCCAGACGCCCGAAGAACAGGGACCCGTTGATCTCCGATGACCGGTAGAAGCTGAGCACGAACAGCTCGTCGTCGGACAGCGCCATCATCCCGGCCCTTGCCGGCACAGGGCGACGCTCAGCAGGCCGTGGTCCAGCTCGACGCTGACGTAGCGCATCAGATCGCCCCGAGGTCCCGTGGCCCAACCGGAGCGGCTGGCCGGCTCGGCGATCTCGTAGTCGAGAAGGACGGCGTTCCCGTTGTCGGGGGTGGCCTTGAACAGTGCCTCCTTAACCGTCCAGAGTCGTAGCAGGCTGCGAGCGTCGGTGGCGTGGGCCTGCTCGGTGGGGCGGAGAAAGAACCTGGAGGTGCGGAGGTCGGCCGACTCCCTCCACGGCTCGTAGTCGATGCCGATGCCGGTGACTTCGCCATTGGTGCCAGCGGCGAGACGTAGTTGCTCCGCGACGACCGCCTCAAGCGTCGACAAGTCTCCTCCCCCAGCGGCTGGCCACCAGCTGGGCGCAGGTGGCGGCCACCAGCGCGGTGGGATCGGGAGCGACGTAGTCGGCCAGGGCCGACCGGATGCGGGTGTTGTCGACCTCCTTGTCGACGTAGAGCTGGCGGGCGAAGGGCATGACGTTGGCCAGCGCCTGGGTGACGAGGCTGCCGGCGAAGGAGGTGACCCCGGCGACCAGCAACCCGAACGACTCCTCGTCGGCCAGCAGGGGCCGGAGGATGCGCTTCTTGGCGAAGTCATCCACCTCGGTGAACTGCTGGTGGGCGATGTCGAGCAACTGGCTCAGGGTCAGCGACTCCTGCCGGTCGTGGGCCACGTGGTAGATCCCGCCGGGCACCCGCGGTTCCATGAGCTGGACCACGGCGTCGGCCACGAAAGCTCCGGTGACGAAGTACAGGGGCGTGTCGCCCTTGCCGGGGATCAAGGAGAGCAGCCCGTAGAACCACAGCTTCAGGGTCTCGTGAAAGGCGTTGTACTGGGTCACTGTGCCGCTGTCGTCGTCGGCCACCACGGTGGCCACCCGCAGGAGCCGCCAGGGCACATCGTTGGCGTCGAGAACGAGTTGCTCGGAAGCCCACTTCGACGCCTCGTAGGCGTTGGCGAAGCCGGCGGAGTCGTCGTAGCGCTCCTCGGTGATCGGACCGGGCCGCAGTCCCGTGGAGTACACCGTGCTGAGCTGGCCGAAGGACTCCAGGGAAGGGCAGTCCCGGGCCAGCTCCAGGGCGTGGCGCGTCCCCTCCACGTTCACCTGCCGGGCGACCTCGGGCTCCACGTTGAACCGGGTCACGGCGGCACCGTGGACGATGCGGGTGATGCGCCGGCGTGTGCCCTCGTCGATGGAGATGAAGGGGTTCTCGCCGTCCAGGTCCACGACCACGAATGACGCTCGGCCAGCCCGCTCCCCCAGCTCGCGTTCCAGCAGCTCACGTCCCGCCACCGCCCGGACGGCGAGGAAAACATCGCAGCCATCGTCCAGCCAGCGCCGGGTCAGGCGCCGGCCCAGATAGCCGCTGGCCCCGGTGATGAGGACCAGGGGCTCGGTCACTCCCCCACCGCCGGCCAGTTGGAATGGTCGGGACCGAACTGGTGGACGAAGGCGGCCAGCCAGCGCTCGATACCGAAGGCGACGCAGGCGGTGTGGACCGGCTCTCCGTCACGCTCGATGTCGAAGGCCCGCCCGAAGTGGTCGTGGTGGAGGTTGTTGGAGGCGATGGCGAGGCGGTCCTCGAAGAGCAGCTCGTGCTTGGTGGGGTCGATCCTCTGCATGAGGTACTGCGGGTTGCGGGAGGGCTTGAAGAAGGGATCGGTGGCCATGGTCCAGCCGAGGCGGACACCCAGCTCCTCGACCATGACGTCCATCGCGGCGGTGGCCTCGTCGAGGAAGGCTTGGGCCTCGGGGCCGGTGCCCATGATCACGATCTCGCGCATGGTGAAGCTCCACTGACGCTCGAGCGGCCGGTAGTGCTCCTCCCGCCGGAAGCAGGTGGCCCTGGTGGTGAACCAGCGGGGGCCGGTGAAGGCCTGGCCGCGGTGGTGGGCGTACAGGTGGTAGCAGGCGGCGGGGGTGAGCACATCCGTCACCGGCGCCAGCTCGGTGAGCTGAAGGCGGCCATCGGTCGTGACGGGATCGCCGGCGGTGAAACGTTCGAGATTGGCGTCGCCGGCATCCAGGCAGGTGGCAAAGGTGGCCAGGTGGGGGAAAGAGCGGAAGTAGTCGATGCGCTCCAGCTCGGCGGCGGCGATGAGAGGCGGGAAGCGCAGCTCCTCGGCGTCCCACTGGGCAGCCATGGCGAGGAAGCGCCGGTCCAGGCGGTCGGCCAGATCCAGCAACGGCCCCGACATGGTGGCCTGGCCACTGGGCCGCCAGGTGAGACCCGGCGCCGTCAGTACCGGTCGGGGCTGGGTCATGGAGTGGGGGGGAACCTGGGGTCGCAAGCGGTGCCCTGGCGCCGCTCGGGTCGCCAGGTTCGGGTGGGGTGGGAGTCACGGTGTTGGCGGCGGAAGGGGCTGCCAGGAAAGTGGCGTAGATGGTGTCGATGTCGCGGAACACGCCGGGTCGTAGGGAGTGGGGATCGAGGGGCTCGTCACGCATCTCCTCTACGAACAGCAGCAGGTCGGTCACCTGGAGCGAGGTGAGGTGGCCGGAGGCGATGAGGGGTGTGGCGTCGTCGAAGTCCTCGCCGGGCGGGACCGGCGAGTGGTCCCGGACCCAACGGCGGAGAGCCTGGCGGGCGTCGTCCTCCGGGGGGAGCGTCACGCCTTGGCCCCCTCCTCCTCGAGGACGCCGGCGGCGGTGAGGAAACGCAGGCATGTCCGGCTGAGGCTCTGGCGATGGGCTACGGCTGCGGGGTGGTCCCACGCCTGGCGGGCCGTGCCGTAGGGATCGGCCAGGCCGGCGTCGCGGTACACGTCAGGGTTGTAGTACTCCCGCCAGGTGGCCTCCAGGTAATGAGCGAGGTACCCGCGTACTCCCGCGACGGTCTCCGCCGTCCAGCCCGGCGAGTGGCGCTGCCACAGGTGCTCCACGATCCGCCGGCCGAACACCAGGTGCCGGGTCTCCTCGGCATGGTGGTTGGCGTTTATCTGGCGAGCCAGCGGGACGAGCCGCTCGTCACGCCCCATCACCACGTTGTAGCGGTCGACGATCTCCTCGAAGATGGCCACCTTGGCGAAGAAGAGCAGGTCCTCCTCCCCCTCGGCGTACTCCCGGGGAAAGCTGACCTTGCGGTCCGGGTAGATCCGGCCGGCGTAGCGCATGCAGAAGGTCCCGAACCAGATGCTGTGCTTGTTCTCCTCGTCGAGGAAGTGGTGCAGGTACTCGGAGACCTCCTCGAGGGCGGGGACATAGAGGCGGACGGCCAGACCCTCGATGAGGGCCTTCTCGCCGTGGATGTTGAGACTGTAGAAGTTCACCGCTCCCAGAAGCTCAGCTCCCGTCGTGCCTTCTCGTCGAGGCCATCCCATAGCGGCGTGGCGAAGATCGAGATCAGCTCCGGGCTGGTGAACCATCGGCAACGGTCCACTGCTTCCGGCCAGGCAATCGAGTCGTAGGGATTCTGGTAGCTCTTGCGGGACGACGCCGCCAGACGTGCCGCTGTCGTCGCCAGGTCCTCGCTCACCCCGTCACACCCTCTCCAGGAGGAGAGCCTGCCAGTTCATGCCGTATCCGGCCATGGCCAGCAGGACCTTGTCGCCCGGTTGTACGACCTCCCGCTCATCGAGATAGGCCATGTTGACGACGTTGTCACCGCTGATGACATGGGCCACGTCGGGGAGCGAAGCGCAGAAGACGCGGTCCTCGTCGATGCGCAACAGACGGGAGAGGATCCGCCACGCCTTCACGTTCGTGTTCTGGGGGACGACCCAGTCGACGTCGCCGGTTGACAGTCCCGCCTTGGCCAGAAGCTCGGTGATCAGGCGGTGGGTGTAGGAGAAGTAGGCGCCCACGGTCTCGTCGTCGTCGGCCGAGACCATGGCCCCGTTGGTAATGTGGTGGGCAGCCACGAGGCGGTAGCCGGCGGGTTGGCGGGTGACCGTGCACGCGGCGGCACCGTCGGAGATGAGGCTGTAGGCCTGCTCGTAGCTGGCGCCTGGCGGGAAGCGGTCAGCGGTGAGGCAGATCACCTTCTGCATTTCGGGCTCGGAGGACAGGAGCGCACCGGCCAGGCGCACCGAGCCCAGCATGCTCGTGCACGCCTGCTGGTTGAGGCCGATGACGATGGCGCCGTCGAGGCCCAGGGCGGCCTGGAGGCGACTGGCCGGGTAGTCCATCAGGTCCTTGACGTCACCGCTCTTCTCGAACCGCCCCGCCTCGGCCATGTTGGCGTTGAGGGGAATGCAGGTGGCGTAGATCAGGGCACCGGCACCGGCCACGGCGCCGCCCATCCCCCGCACGGTCGCCTCGGCCAGGTCGTAGGCCGTCTCCCCCTCGTCGCAGACGTGGTGGAACCGGAAGCCGGCTTCCAGGAGATCGGCGGCGCCGGTGCGGGTTCGGCCGGCCTCCACGCTCTGCTCCACCGTCAGCTTCTGGCTGCCGAGGGCGAAGGCGAAGTCGGCGACGTAGCAGGCCTCGGCCGTCAAAGATTTCCCTCCTCCACCATTCTGGCCACCTCGGTGTGGCGGGGGGCGCCCTTCTGGGTCAGCGGAAAGGCGCCGTGGTGGACCTTGACGACGGTGGGCCGCTTGTAGCCACTGAGCGAAGAGGTGAGGCGGGCCACCTCGACCACCGCCGCCTCGTGCAGGCCGGCGGCGTCGGGATGCCCGGCCGCCATGGCCGGAGTGGGGACCACGACAGCGCACACCTGCTCGGCCTTGCCGTCCACCCGAACGCCGACGGCGCAGACCTCGGAGAAGCGACCACCGGCGGCCAGGGCGCCTTCGACCTCCTCGGGCTGCACCTTCTTCCCGCTCTCCAGCACCACCAGGCGCTTGCATCGTCCGGTCACGAAGAGGTAGCCGTCCTCGTCGACATGCCCGAGGTCGCCGGTGTGCAGCCAGCCTTCTGCGTCGACGGCGGCGACGGTGAGGGCCTCGTCCTCCCAGTACCGCAGCATCACCGCTGGAGAGCGTACGAGGATCTCCCCGTCGGCGGCACTGCCTTCGGTGGCGATCCGGATATCGGTGCCGGCCAGCGGGCGGCCGACCGAGCCGGCCCGGTTGTGCTCCGGCGTGTTCATGGAGACGGTGGGGGCGACCTCGGTCAGCCCGTAACCCGGGTGAACGGCGATCCCCATCGCCGCGTAGCGCTCGACGACAGCGGGATCGAGCGGGGCGCCACCGCAGTAGACGGTCCCGAGCCCGGATCCCTTCAGCGCCGGCTGCAGGATCCGCAGGAGGAGCGGGACGGCCACCATCTTGGTGATGCCCTGCTCGCGGACGATTGACGCGATCTCCTTGGGCATCAGCGTGCGGGCGAACCACACACTCCCGCCAGAAGCCAGCGCCGGCAGCAGACCGCAGCAGAGCTCGAGCAGGTGGTGGGCGGGAAGAACCGACAGCCACCGATCGTCGGGGCTGGGCTTTTGGCCGGCCAGCACCTGCTCCACGCTGTAGGCGATGTTGGCGAAGGTGAGGGTGACGCCTTTCGGGGCACCCGTGGTCCCCGAGGTCCACACGATCAGCGCAGGGTCGTCCGGTGATCGCACGGCCGCCATTGTCTGGGTCAGCGGAGGATCATCGGGCGGCGCCGACCCGCCGCCCGTGGTGTGGCGGTCGGGGGCAGAGTCATCCGGCGTTTCGAGGGCGCGGGTTGCTCGGGGACCGCTGACTTCGGCCAGATCAACCATCTCCGCCGGGCCCAGGACCACCCTCGGCTCGCTCCTGGCCACCATCGGCTCCATCTCCGATGGCGTCAGCGCGGGATCCAGTGGGACGGCCACCGCGCCGCAACGGAGGGCTCCGAAGAGGACGGACAACCAGACGCCCCCTGGCTCGCCGGCCAGCACCACCCGGTCGCCCGGCTTCACCCCCTGCGCCCGCAACCCGGCGGCCACCCGATCGACGCACCGGCCCAGCTCCCCGTAGGTGAGGTGATCCCACCCGGCACTGGTCCGGGTGGCGGCGGCCACGACGGACTCCTTCCCCTCGCCGGCGTGGAGAAGGGCGTTTAGGAACTGGCCCGAGTGGGCCGGTCGCTGCAGCACCTCGACAGTGTGCCTACTCATGGGCGCCGGCCTCCCACCTCTACAGTTGAGCCATGGCCGCCAGTCCGGGAGAGATCGTCCGCTTCATCGGGCGGAGCTCCAAGCGCATTGCCATAACCGTGGTCGGCGGGGCATTCGTGCTCGGCGGGCTGGCCATGCTGGTTCTGCCCGGGCCCGGGATACTGGTGGTGGCGATCGGCTTCGCCATCCTCGGCACGGAGTACGCATGGGCGGCGGCGGCGCTGGAGCGCACCAAGCGCACGGCGTCCCGGGCGGCCGATGTGGCCAGGGGTGGGGTCGATCGGGCGGCCAAGGGCGCCAAGGGAACGGCCCGATCGGCCCGCCGGCGCATCACCCGCCGCTGAGGATGCCCATCTAAAAAAAGGCTCAACGAGCTCCGGGGCACAGGTAGGCGGCCGGAGCCAGGGAACATGGCCGTCCGGGCGACGGCAGTCGCTCTATCATCGCGGTTGGAACTTGGAGGTGGCAGGTGGGCGCGATCAGGGTTCTGTTGGTGGACGAGGAGGCCGAGTTCCGCTCGGTCATGCGGTCGTTCCTCGGCGGCGACGACCGGTTCGAGATCGTCGACGAGGCGGCCGACGGGCACCAGGCGGTCGGCTTGGCCGCGCTGCACCAGCCCGATGTCGTCCTACTGGACCTGATGATGCCCGAGATGGACGGACTGACGGCGGCGGCGAAGATTCGCCAAGAGGTTCCGAACGCATGGATCGTCATGCTGTCGTCCCGGGACGCACGAGCAGCGGAGAGGCAGGCGTTCGCGGCCGGCGCCGATGTTTTCATCGAGAAGCACGACATGGGCCGGGTGGCCGAACGACTGGTCCAGCTCCTCGAGACGACCCGAGGGTGACGCCGGCCGTCTCTTGGCCGCCAGCCACCCACTGATGTCTCCGGCGGACGGCTCTCCCACGCGCCTCACCCTGGCCGAGGCGCGGGAGGACCGCCTGTTCTTCGCCCAGGTACGGGAGGACCCCTGCATCGAGCTGGAGGCCCTCGATGTCCAGACCACTGACACCGTCGTGGTCGTCAGCTCGGGTGGCTGCACCGCGCTGTCACTCCTGGCTGCCGGCGCCGGCCGGGTGGTGGCGGTGGACCTGAACGCGACGCAGAACCATCTGGTGGAGCTGAAGGCGGCCGCTCTCGCGCAGCTCGACCCGAACGAGGTAGTCGCCTTCCTCGGTGGATCCGAAACCACCTCGTCCTGGCGGCTGGCCACCTACGACGAACTGCGCAATCACATCTCGTCCTTCGCCTCCGCCTACTGGGACGACCGGCGGTCCAACATCGCCGGCGGGGTGTTGGGCGCCGGCGTGAGCGAGCGCTTCATCGGGGTCATCGTCGCCGTCATCCGCTTCGCCATCCACCGCCCCTCCCGCATCCGCCGGCTGCTGGCCTGCCGCTCCCTGTCCGAGCAGAACCAGCTTTACGAGCGGGAGTGGAACAACCGCCGCTGGCGGCTTTTGTTCAAGGTTTTGCTCAACCGGGCCGTCTTCCGCCGTACCTATGACCCTGCCTTCTTCCGCAACGTCGACAACCCGAGCTTTCCTGACCACTTTCACGGGCTCATGGAGCACGTCCTGACCGAGGTTCCAATCGCCGACAACTACTTCGTCCACCACATGCTCACCGGCTCATACCCCCAAGACGAGCCCAACGGCCTGCCCCCGTATCTACAGTCGACCGGCGCCGGCGCGGCCGGCAGGGCAGTCGACCGGCTGACTCTCGTGGACGGCTCGTACCTGGAGTACCTGCGCACCTGTCCCGGCGGCAGCATCAACGCCTTCACCCTCTCCAACATCTGTGAGTGGCTCGACGCTGGCCAACTGGACGAGCTGCTCGCCGAGATCGTCCGCACGGCGGCACCCGGAGCACGGCTGCTGTTCCGCAACTTCGTGGGCTGGACCGAGGTACCGCCGAGATGGCAGGAGGTCGTCGTGGAGGACCGGGCCTGCGGGGAGAAGCTCATCGCCGCCGACCGCAGTGGTGTGCAGAGGCGGGTCGCCGTGTGCACCATCGTCCGGCCCGAGGACTGAGTTCCGGCCGCTCGTGGGTGCCCTTCCGGTCCCGGGCCCTGCTGTCCGACCGGCCACGCCGGCTGACAACGATGCGCTCCTCGCCCTCACCGCCGCCTGCCCCATGGAGGGCGACATCGGGCTCTGCATGGACCGGGCTCCCGACTTTTTCGCCCTCAATCGCCTGGAGGGCGACCACTTCGAGGTGGGAGTGGTGGACGGCCCCAGCGGCACGCCGATCGGCTGCATCGCCGTGGCCGGGAGGCGGGTCTTCCTGCACGGCGAGCCGACCACCACCATGTACGTGGGCGACCTCAAGGTGCACCCCGACCATCGGGGGACGGGTGCAGCCGACGCCCTGAGCGTCTACGCCCGCGACCTGTGCCGGGCGAGGGGCGGTGACGACGTGACCACCCTGGCCACCGTTCTGGCCGGCAACCGCTCGATGCAGCGCCGGCTGGCCGGCGAACGGGGCCTGCCCCACCTCCACCGGTTCGCCACCATCCGCTCGTTCTCCATCAGCCTGCTGTGGCGGCGGCGACCACCGAAGTCGGAACTGCGGGTCACCCGCGCCGGCGAGGCCGACCTGGAGGAGATGGCCGCTCTCTGGCAGGAGGTGGCGCCGGCCCGCCAGTTCGCCCCTGTCCACGACGCGGCGTCGCTCGGCTCGTGGATAGGCGCGGCGCCGGCGCTGGAGCTGTCGTCGTACCTTCTCGCCCGGCGGGGCGACGGCCGTCTCGCCGGCTTCATGGGGCTGTGGGACCAGGAGCCGCTCAAGCAGCTACGGGTGACCTCGTACTCCCGCGGGCTGGCCGGCTTCCGCCTCGGGTTCAACGCGGTGGCACCTGCCTTCGGCGCCAGCCGCCTACCCCCGGCCGGCGGCGGCCTCCGCTACCTCACCGCGGTGAACGTCTGCGTACCGTCCGACCAGCCTGGCGTGCTGCGCTCGCTGCTGGTGCATGGCTACAACGAGCTGCGGGGCCGGGGCTACTCGTTCTTCACCATCGGCCTCGACGTCACCGATCCCCTGGCCGGCGCCTGCTCCGGTCTGCTGGCCCAGCCCACCGATGTATGGGCCTTTAAGGCCACTCTCTCGGGTGAACGGCAAGGGCCGGCGTTGGACGATCGCCCCATGCACCACGAGATCGCCCTCGTCTGACCAGTCCACCCTCACGCCCCGACCCACCCCCCCGCCGGCGCTTGCGAGTACATAGGGGGCGGAAACGGCCCGCTATGTACTCGCAACGTGAGGAGGGTGGTGGGGGCGGGGGGGCCGCCGGTCAGCGGGACTTGTCGCGGTCGCGGCGGACGGTGGCCCGCTTTCCCTTGATGGTGCTGTTCTTGAGGGCGGCGATCACCGCGTCGGCAGCCGTTTCCGGCACCTCGACCAGCGAGAAGTTCTCGGTGATCTCGATGGCACCGATGTCGCGCCCCTTGAGGCCGGCCTCGTTGGCGATGGCGCCCACCAGGTCGGCGGGACGGATGCCGGCGCCGCGCCCGGCCCCGACCCACAGCCGGGTCATGGCGCCGGCGGGCGGGCGCCGGCGGCCCTTGTCGCCTGCCCCGGCCTGCGGTCGACCGCGAGCCGGCGATCCTTGCGACCCGTAGGTCTTGCGGTCGTTGGGCCCCTTCTCCGGCGGGATCTGCGGGCTCGGGATCTCCTCCTCCTCGCCGGTGGCGCCACCCGCCTCATGGGCCAGTTTCACGGCGGCGAGAGCCACCTCCATCACGTCGAACTCGTCGGTGAGGGTGTCCACCACCACCCGGTAATGGTCGAGGTCGTCGGCCAGGATGCTCTCGTGCAGGGCGGCCCGGGTCAGCTCCAGCCGGCGGGCCCGCAGGTCCGCCACCGTCGGCACCTTCTCGATGGAGATCTTCTGCTTCGTCACCCGCTCGATGGTCTTGAGCATGCGGTGCTCCCTGGGCTCGGCCAGGGTGATGGCGGCACCCTCGCGACCGGCCCGGCCCACGCGGCCGATGCGGTGGACGTAGGCGTCGGGAGCGGCGGGAACGTTGTAGTTGACGACGTGGGTGAGCTGGTCGATGTCGAGACCGCGGGCGGCCACGTCGGTGGCCACGAGAAGATCGGCGGTGCCGCTGCGCAGACGGCCCATCACCCGCTCCCGCTGCTCCTGGGTCATGCCGCCGTGAAGAGCCTCGGCCCGGTAGCCCCGCCCGTTCAGGGTCTCGGTCAGCACGTCGACCTCCTCACGGGTGCGGCAGAAGATGATGGCCGCGGTGGGCGACTCCACGTCGAGCACCCGCCCGAGGGCCGCCGGTTTGTGGGCCCGGGGCACGATATAGGCGCTCTGGCGGACGAGGGGCGCTTCGCCGGCGGGGACGGTGGCCCGGCCCAGCTCGATGCGGATCGGGTCGTTCAGGTGACGGCGGGCGATGGCGTCGATGCGCCCTGGCATGGTGGCCGAGAACAGCACCGTCTGGCGCGACGAAGGGGCCTCTTCGAGGATGGCCTCGATGTCCTCGGCGAAACCCATGTCGAGCATCTCGTCGGCCTCGTCGAGCACGATCATCTCGAGGCCCTCCAGACGCAACGTCTTGCGGCTGATGTGGTCGAGGGCGCGCCCCGGGGTGGCCACGACCACGTCGACACCCCGCTCCAGTGACCGGAGCTGGCGGACTATGGGCTGGCCGCCGTAGATGGGCAGCACCCGCGCCGAGAGATGGCGACCGTAGCGATGCACGGCCTCGGAGACCTGCACGGCCAGTTCTCGGGTGGGTACGAGCACTAGGGCCATGGGCTCGGGCCCCCTCTCGCCCTTCCTCATCCGCTGCAGGACGGGCAGGGCGAACGCCGCCGTCTTGCCGGTGCCGGTGGCAGCCTGGCCCAACAGGTCACGGCCCTCTATGAGCGGAGGGATGGCCTCCCTCTGGATCGGGGTGGGCTCCTCGTACCCCAGGGCGGTCAGTGCCTGGAGGAGCTCGGGGCCCAGACCGAGGTCGGCGAACGTGGTGGAGTCGGCCGGGAGCGGATTCATGGCTTACGCACGGTAGGCGGCACGGCCGGCTCGGCACCGGGGCCCCGGCTGCGGCCATCGCGACCATTAGCTGTCTCGCCGGAGCCCCACAGTCGGTCGCGCAGGCCGGAGTTACGGGCGATCGGGCGGCCGACGGCGACCCGCACCGCCTCCTCGGTGCCGGCGAGTATCAGGCGCCGGCGGGCCCGGGTGATCGCCGTGTAGAGCAGCTCCCGCGTGAGGATGGGTGAGGTGGGGTCCGGGAGCAGCACGGCCACCGTGTCGAACTGCGATCCCTGGCTCTTGTGGACGGTCATGGCGTAGACGGTGTCCACCGCGGCCAGCCTGGTGGGGCTGAACTCGAGCAGCTCACCTCGCCGGTCGAAGACAGCCGAGAGCCTCCCTCTCCCGGAGTTGCCGGCCACCACCACGCCCGTGTCACCGTTGAAGAGGCGCAACCCGTAGTCGTTCTCGGTTACCAGCAGCGGGCGCCCGGCATACCAGTCGCTCTCGCCGGCGAAGCCCTCGACGCCGATGGAGAGCCAGCGCTCGACCCGTTCCATCCAGGTGGCCACGCCATAGGGGCCGTGGCGGTGGGCGCAGAGGACGCGGAAGGCGCCGAGAGCGTCGATGGCCGACCGGGCCCGACCGGCGCGGGCGGCCTCGATCACAGAGGTGGCGGCCTGCACCGCCGCTCGCCGGACGGCGTCCGGTCCATTGGCGCCGGTGGTGGCGATGTCGCCGGGGACCCAGGTGAGGTCCTCCCGCTCCCCGCCGAGCAGGTCGAGGGCGGCCTCGGCGTCGCCCTTCCGCACCGCTTCGGCCAGGGAGGCGATCCCGCCGCCGAAGCGGTGTACGTGGCGGAGGACGACGATGCCGTCGCCGATGCCGATGCCGGCGCCGACCGGTGGCACGGTGGCCGGGACCTGCTGGCCAGTAGCCACTGAGAGCAGGCGCCGTGGGGTCTCCCGCATGAGCAGCCCTGCCGTTGCGGGACCGACGATGTCGCCCAGCACCGCGCCCGCCTCCACCGAGGCCAGCTGCTCGGGATCGCCGACGAGCACCAGGCGGGCCGCCGGCCTGACCGCCTCCACCAGCCGGGCCATCAGCGACAGCGACACCATCGAGGTCTCGTCGACCACCACCACCTCATGCGGGAGGCGGTTGCCCCGGTGGTGCCGGAAGCGGCTGCGGTTGCCCGGCCGCCATCCCAACAACCGGTGGAGGGTGGACGCCTCCACGGCCAGCAGACGGTCACGGATGGTGTTGCTCACGTCCAGACGGGCCGCCTCCTCGTGCACGGCCTCCTCCATGCGGGCGGCGGCCTTCCCGGTGGGAGCGGCCAGCGCCACCAGCGGGGGCGGTGCACCTGCCGCCTCCGCCTGCTCGTGGAGGAGGGCGAGAATGCGGGCGACGGTGGTGGTCTTCCCGGTGCCCGGGCCGCCGGCCACGACGGAGAACCGGCGCAGGACGGCAGCCGCGGCGGCCAGGCGCTGGTGATCTGGCCCTGCGTCTTCACCCTGGTCGGGACTGATGAACAGGCGGGTCAGGCCCTCGCCCAGAACGGCGGGATCGACGCCGGCGGCGACAACTTCGGCCCGGGCCAGCAGATCGGCGGCGACCTGGCGTTCCTCCCTCCAGTAGCGGTCGAGGTAGAGCCGGGTGCCCACGAGGCGCAGGGGCCGCCCGTCCGGACCGTCCCCGTCCCCGTCCCCGTCCCCGTCCCCGCGCATCGTCTCGGTGTCTTCCTCACCGCAGGCGACCAGAGCGCTGGCCTCGAGGTGGCCGATCCACCCACTCGGCTCGGGCCACGGCAGGGCGTTGACATCGAGGGGGAGGTCGGAGTCGAGAGCGACCGTCCGGGCCACGGTGAGAATGTCGCTGCACACATGGCCCAGGCGTGGCGCCCGCACGGCGAGAGCGGCGGCCAGGAGCACAGCGTGGCGACGGTCCTCACCGTCTCCTTCGCCGGCATCCCCGCCCAGCCGCACGAGGCATCGGGCGACGTGGATGTCGGCGGCGGACAGCACCCCGGCGCGGTTGAACGGGCCCAGCACCTCTGGTGCTCGACACGCCCTGCGGACATCGAAGGGGTCGCCTTCGTCGCCAGGGTTCCCCACCGTCTCGCCACGGGGCTCAACCACGGTCACTCCGGCGCCCCCCGATCGAGAAGGTCGCTCAGCGCCTCGACCATGGCCGGCGGAGGCCGCCAGGCGAAGACCCCGCACGGATTGGCGTCCACGCGGGGAGTGCCAGGACCGCTCATCCCCCGCACGAACAGGTAAAGCACGCCGGCCAGGTTGGCCTCGGCGCTGTAGCCGGGCAGTCGCCAGCGCAGATAGCGGTGCAGGGCGGCGGTGTAGAGCAGGGCCTGGAGGGGGTAGTGCGACCGGTACATGGCCACGGTGAGGGCGGCGGGCCGGTAGTGCCAGGCCGACAACTCCTCACCTTCCCCGCCGAGCCGGTTGGTCTTGTAGTCCACCACTGCGAACCGGGGCACCCCGCCGGCGTCGCCCATCCGCAAGACGAGGTCCAAGCTGCCCGACAGGTAGCCGCGCAAGCCGTCCTGGAGCAGGGGGTCCTCGAGGTGGTCGGCATACCCGGCCAGAGCGTCTTCCGGCGCCAGATGCTCCCGCAGGAGCGCTGCGATCTGGGCCACAGAGACCATGCCGGTGGGGGCATCGCCGCCCACCAGCGGAAGCTCGAAAGCAAGCTCGTCGACGCGGTCACCGGTGGCGATGTCACGAAGGCGTACATCGTCGACCAGGGGGCCGAGCGGCGTCTCTATCGCCGCCCGGAGACCAGCGGCGACCTGTAGCGGGTCGCCGATGTCGGTGGAGATGCGGGTGGCCTCGCGCTCGATGCCGGCGGCCAGGTCGGTATCGAGCTCGGCGGAGGTGAAGTCAAGCCTCTCGAGCACGCTGTGGACGAAGGTGCCGGGGCCGACGCCGCCGGGCATGTCCGCCAGGAGCGAAGGCACGGCCCGGAGGCGGATCTCGTCGGGATCGGTGCCGGCGGCCCCGGCCGCTGCTCCCGACCTTGGCGCCGTGGTCGGGAGCACCTCGTCGGCCAGCACCGCCTCTTCAGGCTCACTGGCCACCGGGGCCACCGCGCCGTGGAGTCCGGCGGTTATGCCGCTGTAGGACGTGCGCCTCCACCGGACGTCGAGGACGCGCTCGAAGCTCCCGGCGGCCAGCTCCGCCGGCAGTTCGGTATCTCCTGGCCACAGGCCGCCGTCACCTCCGCCGGTCCGCTCGACGCTGATGCAGCCGGCAGCCTGCGCCGCCAGCTCCGAGAAGCGGGCGTGAACAGCGTCGTCCTCGGGCGTGGTGTCGATACCCACCGCCACCTCCCCGCTACCAGCGGGACGGAACAGCAGCCGGCAGAGCGCCGAATCCCGGCAGTGGTAAGTGCCCGCCCACCACACGACCGCCTGGTGCTGAGCCCGGGTGAGGGCGACATAGGCCAGGCGGAGCTCCTCGCCCCGCTTCTCGGTGACGTACTGCCAGCGGTGGTCCAGGAACCGCGCTGGTCCTGAACCGCCCACGTCGACCGTCCGGCGGTCACCGGCGGCGGCATCGTGGTACACGGGCGGCTCACCTTCGTCCATCCATCCGGGGTCCCAGAGGTAGGGGCAGTAGACGACAGGGAACTCGAGGCCCTTGCTGCGGTGGATCGTGAGCACCTGCACGGCCTCGGCGTCGGACTCCAGCCGGCGGGTGCGATCCTCGGCGTCGGCGTCGGTGCCGGTGTCGTCGATGCGCTGGCGCAGCCATCCGGTCAGCGCCGTGATCCCGAGCTGCTCCGCGGTGGCGGCGGCGTGCAGGAGCTGGCCCACATGGCCAAGGTCGGTGAGGCGGCGCTCGCCGTCGATCCGGGCCAGCATTCGCGCCGGCAGGCCCTCCGCCCGGATGACGGTCTGGAGCAGGGAGGCGACTCCCCGCCGGCGCAGCACGCCGGCCCATCGGTGCAGGCGGGAATGGAGGTTCTCCCAGTCGTCATCGGAGGCGGTGGCAACCCGATGGGCGGGCCATCCGAGGAACACGGTGAGGGCGGCGGCATGGGCCGGACCGGCGGCGGTGGGCCTCTCCAGGGCCTCGAGGAACCGGAGCCATTCCGTGGCCATGGGCGTGGCGAACACACTGCCGGCGCCGTTGATCACCGCCGGCACCCCCACCGCCTGGAGGGCATCGCGAACCAGAGCAGCTTCACGGTGCCGGTGCACCAGGACGGCGATGTGGCCGGGTCGAAGGGGCGCAACCGCCTGGCCTGGCGTGGGGGACTCCCTCGTCAACCTGGCTCCCGACGAGAGAAGCCGGGCCACGTCACCGGCCACATCGGCGGCGACATGGGCCCTGGCCGCCTTGGCGTTCAGATAGCCCGTGGGCGTGAGGGCTACGCCCGCTTCGGCCCGGTGGACGACCCGAACCCGCAGCGCCGCTCCCGGTGCCCCCACGACGCCGGGCTGCTCGTTGGGCTCGGCGGCCCGCACCTTCCGGTAGGCGATCTCCTCGTGACCCAGCCTGGCTCCCCCGAACAGGGCGTCGTAGGCATCGAGCAGGTTCTGGTCGCTGCGCCAGTTGACGGCGAGAGTGGCCCGGCTGCCGGCCTCCCGCGCCGCCTGCAGGTAGGCGTACACATCGGCGCCACGGAAGGCGTAGATGGCCTGCTTGGGATCACCGATGAGCACGAGGGTGGAGCCCCCGCCGGCGAAAGCCCGCCGCAGGATCTCCCATTGGACAGGGTCGGTGTCCTGGAACTCGTCGACCAGCACGACGCGGTAGCGCTCGCTCAGGCGCCGGCAGGCGACCGCCCCCCGGACCGGATCGGCCAGCGTGTCGCGGAGCCGGGTGAGCAGGTCGTCGTAAGTGAGCACGCCGGCCCGCCGGCGCCGGCGCCCGACCTCGTCCCGGACGGCCTGGGCCAGGCGCCGGCGCAGGTCCGGCACGCTGCCGGGCGGTGCTGCTAGCGGTTCCAGAGCGGCGTCGTGGTTGGACACCGCGGTGTGGGCGATCCTGAGCGCCTCGGCCAGGTCGAATGCCGGGTTGCCGTCACGGTGGAACTTGCGGACGTAGAAGTCGGCCACGACCTCGTCGACCAGATCGTTTGGGTTCTCTACGAACACCACGTCCCTGTCGACATCGCCAGCCACGCCCAGTCCGTTCAGGACGTGGTGGCAGAACTCGTGGGTGGTGGCGATGGTGGCGGCGTCGAAGTCGGCCAGAGCGGCCGCCAGCCTCTGCCGGCGCACCTCGACCACCTCCGGGGGGGCGTCGGCCAGCATGGCGACGATCCCGTCGTCGTCCCCGGGCGCGCCGGGAGTGGCGCCGGCAGTGGCAGTGGATAGGCCCCGCTCGGTCCTGACCAGACGCTCACGTACGCGGTCGCGCAACTCGCCCGTGGCCATGCGCGTGAAGGTGACAAGGAGGAGGTGCTCGAGGGGCGTGCCCTCGGCCACGTAACGGGCGGCGAGGGCGGCGATGGTGAAGGTCTTGCCGGTGCCGGCGCTGGCCTCGAGGACAGTGACGCCCTGAGGCAGCGGGCCACAGCTGTCGAACGGGGCGATGGCCTCGACCGTGCCCGGGCCGCTCACTGGTCCACCAGCGCCTCGCACGAGAGCAGGCCCTTCCAGAGCTTGCCGGCATACCCGCCGAACCGTGTGGGCTCGTCTTCGGGCCACGCCGGACCCTGTTCGTCCTGGCGGGGAGGAGCCTTCAGCACCTCGTCGAAGGAGCGGACGCCACCGAGAACGGCCACGTGGGCCGCGTCCTTGTCCTCCTTGGCGAACTTGGCGGAGGCCCATGCGCCGGCGGCGGCACGGGCCGCGGCACCTCCGTCGTGCCCGGCGGCGCGGGCGGCAGCATGGGCGGCCGACGTGGCGCAATAGATGGGCAGCGGCTCACACATTCCCCTGTCGTAGAGGTCGACGAGAGTGCAGAGATGGTGGATAGCCATTTCTTGGCGCGCTTGCGGTGTTCCCTGCAGGGCGGCGATGCCGGCGACGGTGACGGTGGAACCCCTGCCGGCGCCGTGCCTGCTGCGGCCGACGGTGGCCGCCCGGTAGGACCGTTCGGGGTGGGCGGCGGTGATGGCGAGGAAGCGGGCCCAGGCGGCCAGCCGATGCTTGGGACCGACCCGCGAGTAGGTGACCGCCCTCATCAGGTCGCCGGTGACGCCCGTGACGGTGCCGGCCAGGAGCCGGCCGTCCGGCAGGCGGAGGTTGATCTCGACCGATGTGAGATCGGCGGCGCCGGCGGCGGCGGGAGCGGGGCCGGCCGGGGCCGGGGCGGCGACGAGGGCGCCGGCCGCGGCCACCAGCCGCTCCACGGTCGGCACCACCTGCGAGAGCACACCGGCCGCCAGTGCGCCGGGGGGCAGCACCCCACGGGCGATCTCCGCGGTGACGCACCGATCGATGGCGGCGCCGGCCAGGCGGGCGTGCAGAAGGCGCTCCCCCGCCCCCCATCTCTCCAGGGCGTCGAGCTCCACGGGTAGCTCGTCGTGCAGCTCCTGTGACCAGTCGCCGACGGTGACGCCGAGACGCTGGCGCAGAAATGCCTTCACCGGGTGCTGGACGAAATGCACCAACTGCTCGACCTCGACCACCCTCGCGGTCGCGGTCGCCGACGCCGGAGGCAGCGGGCCGGCGAGAAAAGGTGGCGGATCCTCCCGGCCGCCGGCCAGGGCCCGGGCGCCGGCGAGGGAGATGGTGTCGAAGCTCCACACCCGCTCCGGCAGGAGCCGCCCGGTCGTGAAGTTCCGGGCGTCGAAGGGTTGCAGTGGGTGGTGCGTCACCACCTGGGTGCGGGCCGGGGCGGGTGCCATCCGGTCGACCAGGTCGAGCAGCTCCCCGACGGGTACCGCCGGCGGGCGCGCCGCGTTGGTCCGCTCGTCACGTCCGGTGTAGGTGATGACGAGATGGTCGGTGGCGGCCAGCAGGGCGTCGAGCAGGAGCTGGCGGTCCTCGCTCCGGGCGTCGCGGTCGCCGACATGGGGGTCGTCGAGGATGAGGTCGTCGCCGTCACGGGCACACCGGCGGGGGAACACGCCGTCGTCGAGACCGAGCAGGCAGACGACGCGGTGGGGCACCGAGCGCATGGGCACCAGCGTGCACACGGTGAGATGGCCGGTACGGAAGTTGGCGCGGGTGGGCCTTCCTCTGAGGCGGTCGGCCAGCAGCGCCCGGACCTCGGGCAGGGCCAGCTCGGCGGCGCTGGTGGCGCCTTCGGTGGTCGCTTCCAGGACCACGTCGTCGAGCAGTCTCTGGACCTGTATGCGCTGCCATCCGTCATCCTGCGAGGTGGCGGTCAGCTCGTCGACGGCCGCGGCGATGGCGGCGACCCATCGCTCCAGCAACTGGGGCCGGCGCAGATCGTCGAGCCGGGCCTCCAGCCGGTCGATGAGCTCGGCGAAGCGACCGGCCAGGTCGATGGAGCCGCTGTCGACATCGTCGAGGGGCAGGACGCCGCCGAGAAGGCGCTCCTCCTCCTCGGCCATGGCCACCCCCACCAGGACTCGGTCCAGGCCTGCCCGCCAGGTGTTGGCCTCGAGCCGGTCGAGCTTGAACGGTGCCCTGTGGGCGCCGTCGAAGCCCCACCGGATACCTGCGGACACCACCCATTCCTCGATGCGCGACAGGTCGTCATCGTCGAGGCGGAACCGCCGGCGGACCGGGTCCCGGCCGGCGAGGTCGAGCACCTGTGAAGCGGTGACCCGGGCGTCGGCCAGAGCCAGCAACTCCGACACGGTGGCCAGCACCGGGTTCGTCTGGCGCAGTGACCGGTCGGCCAGACGCACCCGCAGGTCGGGCTGTTCTGGGCACTGGGCGGCGTCCTCCTCCACTTCCTCGCCGGTGGCGCCGGCGCCGAAGGTGGCGTGAATGAGTGGGGCGAAGGTCTCGATGTCGGGGCACATGACGATCACGTCACGGGCTTCGAGCGTCTCGTCCTCGGCCAGGAGGTGCAGGACGGCGTCCCGTAAGACCTCGACCTGTCGAGCCCGGCCATGGCAGGCGTGCACCTGGAGGCTGCGGTCGGAGGGCGGGAGAGGAACCCTGTCGTCGGCCCCGCCGGGCAGTGGCGCGCCGGCCGGCGGGTGGTCAGCCCGGATATCGGCCTGAATGCGCTGGAGGAGAGAACCGACAGGCGCATCGCTGGGATGGTGGTGGTCGACGTGGGTACCGGCGCCGGCGTCGGCGCCGGCGCCGGCCGTGAGAACCAGCTGCATCTCGCGGGCGTCTCGGCCCCACGAGGCCAGGAGAGGGTGGACCGGCATGGCCGCGGTGCGATCGTCACGCCGGCGGACCACCGGCGGCTGGTCCACCGCCAGGGCGGCGATGCCCTCCCACAGGGCCGGCGAGGGGTGGAGCAGGAAGAGGTGGACATCCCGCGCCCCGGCCAGAGCCCTGAGCACGTGGAGATAGCTGACGGGCAGGCGCGTCAGACCGAACAGCGAGACCCGCGCCGGCAGGTCGCACAGCGAGGGATCGGCCCGAAGAAGGGCACAGGCATCATCCAGGCGCTCCGCCGGGCTCGGCCGGCCGATTCGCTCGCGCAGGCACCGCCACAGGTACGCCTGCCAGGCGGCGTCACCCGGGAGTGGCCGGCCGGCGCCGTCCGTGTCCTCGCCGGCGGACCACGCTCGCAGCATCTGGGGTCGGTGTACCGAGTAGCGGTCGAAGAGATCGGCGACGTGGCGAGCGGTGCTGAAGCGGCGGGTGGACATGGCGTCCGGACCACCGGCGCCAGAGCCCGGTCGGCCGAGGTGAGCGGCCAGCGGCGCCAGCCACGGTTCGTCCAGCGATGCGTCCACCACCTCGAGCAGCGGCCACACCGATCGCTCCGGCAACCATGGATCAGCTTCGGGATCCACCCCGCTGGCGCCGGCGATGGCGCCGCCCACCAGGCGGCCGGGAAAGGGGAACTCGAGGTTGGCGCAGACCCCGTCCAGGCGCCCCGCGGTCGCACCGAGCCCGGCCGAAAGCCGCTGCGTGAGCCACCTCTCGACTCCCCGGGTGGGCACGGAGACGACCTCCGCCATCATCGGGTCGGCCAGCGGATCGGACAAGAGACCGAAAAGCCCGTCGACGAGCCCGTCCGCCCGTTCCGCCCGGTGGATGTACAACACTCCGATCCTCACCTCCCGCTCCCGCGGAACCATACCGACGGGGACGTGACGCCATTCGTGGGAACACCCCCCACCGGCCTCTCGGCAGCCCGTCGATCTTCGGCGATGAACCTCGGCGGAACAGCGTGCCCGGTTCCCCAGGGCACTATGTGCAGGGCGCGTAAACAGGCTCGCCAGGTGGCATTAGGGTCAGCAACAACAACGACCTGGAGGTGTGCTGTGGGCTTGCGTGAGCGGCTTGGTGGCGGAAAGAAGGACTCAGAGTCGGCGTCGGCGTCGCAGCCGGCGGCGAAGGCCGAAGCGAAGCGGGGCAGGGGCCGCTTGTGCATGTACGGCCACGAGGTGCCCCGTGGCAAGAAGATGTGCGAGCACCGCCACTGGGTCGGCTGAGCCGGCGCCTCGGCGGAGGCGCGCTCATTGGGCGACACGGCCCGCCGTCCGGAGCCTGGTAATACGGAGCCATGACCACGGTGTCCGAGATCGACCCTGACAACCTTCTTCTGGAGCTCGTGGCCACACCGGAGGGCAGGGCCGACCCGTACCCGCGCTACGCGGCTCTGCGTTGCATGGCACCGGTGCACCAGAGCGCTCTGGGTTTCTGGGTGCTCACCCGCTACGAGGACTGTCAGCAACTCCTGCGCCATTCAGGCGTGGGCAAGGACTTCTCCCAGGCAGCCAGCGCGGTGGGGCTCACCGAGGAGCAGAAGATCCAGCAGGACCGGTTCCGCAACGACCGTTCCAACATGTTGACAACGGACCCTCCGGACCACACCCGACTCCGGGGCTTGGTGACCAGGGCCTTCACACCGCGGACGGTCGAGACTCTGCGGGCCAGCATCGTCACCCTGGTCGACGAGCTGATCTCCGATTTCGATGGGCATGAAGTCGACGTCATGGACGCCCTGGCTTTTCCGCTGCCGGTCACTGTCATCGGCGAGATGCTCGGAGTGCCCGTGGGCGACCGGCCGGGTCTCCGACCCCTCGTGCGGTCCGTGACGGCGGTGCTGGAGCTGGCCGTGACCCCCGCTGCCCTGGCTGAAGCCACCGCGGCCGAGGCCGAGCTGGCCGAGTACTTCGCCGGCCTGGTGGCAGAGCGCCGGGCTCACCCGCAGGACGACCTGCTCACCAAGCTGATCGAGGCCGAGGACACCGGCGACCAGTTGACCGAGGAGGAGCTCATCTCCACAGCCATCCTGCTGTTCGCCGCCGGGTTCGAGACGACGACCCATCTCATCGGCAACGGCCTCCTGGCTCTTCTGCGTCATCCCGACCAGCTGGACCGGCTGCGAGACGACCGGTCGCTCGTCCGGTCTGCCGTGGAGGAACTGCTGCGGTTCGACAGCCCCGTCCAGATCGCACTGCGTACCGCTTATGAGAACCTGTCGATCGGCGGCCGGTCCATTCCCGCAGGAAGCCTGATCGTGGCCCTTCTCGGCGCGGCCAACCATGACCCGGATCGGTTCCAAGAACCCGAGCACCTCGACGTGGGAAGGGACCAGGGGCCGCCGATCAGCTTCGGCGGGGGCATCCACTTCTGCCTCGGCGCTGCCCTCGCCCGCCTGGAAGGACAGATCGTGCTCGACCGCCTGATGGATCGCTTCGGGGCGATGGAGCTGGTGGGCGCCCCCGCCACCCATCGCGACAGCCTGACACTTCGCGGTCTGATGGATCTGCGGGTGCGATTCACCGTCTGAGCAGCCAGCGGCCGCCCTACTGGACTGCCCGAGGGGTCATCTCCCGCTCGATGTAGGTGATGTTGTCGTCCCGTGCGAGGAGGGCGGTATCGATGACGCCACCCACCGCGATGATGGTGGCAGCGACCAGGACCGGGCTGCGCACGGCGGCAGCCAAGCGTCGGGCTACGGGTTCGGGCGCTGGCCTGGGCAGGGATCCGGCGCCCGACCGTCGTTCCTCGATGCGGGTTGCCAACTGTTCGATCGCCGGGACAAGGGCGCACGTGAGAAGCAGCGAAGACAGGATCGCCACCTTGATGCCGAACTCGGTTGGCTGGATGAGGATGAGCCCGGCGGCCACGAAGGCGGTGGCCACTGCGTAGATCTTCCTGCCGAGGGGCGACTTGGGCGCCGTCTGCGGGTCGGTGATCATGAAGAACACGAAGATCAGCAGCTCCGGCGACAGGGCGATGGTGAGCCAGTAGAAGCTGCCGCCGACGGGGCCGTTGTGCCAGGTGGCGTAGTAGCTCCGCCCGGCAAGGGCGAAGAAAGCAATGAGCGTGAGGAAAGTGGCCAGAAAGGTGACGGCCATCGGGATCATCCTCACCTGCCGCAGAATCCAGAAGGCGCCGCCGAAGATGACGGCCATGGAGATCAGGACCGGCGCCCCGAGCGGCGCCCACCACAGATGCTCGGAGAACACGTAGTGGGGGCCGATCAGCAGGAGGCCCCATGCCAGCCCGATGTTCGAGGGGTTGAAAATGTGTCGCCCGTTGCGCCTGATGAGGTATTTCGGCAGCAGGGACAACAGGGTGACGAAGACGAACAGGTGAAGGCCGCGCAAGCTCCAGTAATCGGCGTGCTGAGTGCCACCGACGCGAAAGATGAAGGCCACGCTCACACCGGTCTGGATGGCGCTGGCTGGCCACACCAGGACGTGCTCGCGTCGGTATGTGACGACGATCTCGACGACCGCTGACAGCAGGATGCACACCAGGATCTGGGGGATCGACACCTGGAAGTTGAGGACGGTCAAGCCCAAGATGGTGAGCGTGATGATGGTGGCCGACAGCTTGAGGCGGGGATCGCTCAGCTTGGGCAGGACCACCGGAATGGGGCGCCCGCGGACGACGACATGCGGGCCGGGCTCAGACATGACCTCGGCGGTGACCGGCGGAGCGGCGGTCATGCCACGGCCTCCAGGGTGGCAGCGGCATAGACGTGGTTGTCCAGCGGGCTCCAGATGACCACCGACCGGAACTCGACGGGGTCGACGCCGACAGGCGGGACGTAGTTGATCGACCCGGCTGTCACGTCCATGACGGACAGGATCTGGGAATCGCCGCTGAGATATTCCTTGGTGCTCCGGGGCCGCTCGGCGGTACTCAGTCGCAGCTGCAGGGAGCTCTTGGGGGTGACCCAGAAGTCTTCGAGCCGAACCGAGTACCCACCGTCGGGTTCTTCGTAGATCGTCACCTCTCCCGCTCCCACCCGATCGACCTTGTAGAAGGAGCCAGTCGCCAGGGCCTTCGCACCGGAGGCCGTCATTGCGGGCCGCGGTGGCTCGACCAGCGGTATGTCCATCCTCTGGGCGACCTCGATGGTCCACGCGCCGTCAGCGCTCACCTCGAGGCGGGTCGACCCCTTTCGATTTGAGTGCCCGACGCTTTTCGGGCATTCGGAATCGACGAGCGGTCGGGCCTCCCCGGGGGACGCCACCACCAGGTGGCCGTTGTCGCACGACGACGTCACCCGCCAATCAACGGCCCTGTGGTCGATGGTGAACGGCTTCGACATCGTGCTCCCCGTACCCTCGAGGGTCGTGACGATCTGCCACCACGGGGCCGATCGCAACGTCAACCGTTCCCCAGAGGTCCGCTGCCCGGCTTCTCGGCTGGTGGCAGGGGCCACGGGGTCCGGAAGGGCCGTCCCGAGCAGCCGATCCCGGATGGCGAAGGCGTTGCTGCCGACGATCGATCCGGCCGCAAGTGCCGCCAGGGTCAGGCCGGTGAGTATCGGTCGGCTCACCGGCCGGCGGGATTCGGCCGCCGCCCCGGCTCCGTCCATCGCTTGGCTCATCCCAGCGGTTGCCGACAGCCGTTGATGCGGTCCACGATCCGCGATACCATCGCCCGAGCCTAGAGCGTGCGTAGAGCAGTGGCGTAGCAGGCGTATATGGCCGGGCCCAGACCAAAAGTGGAGATGACACCCAGTTGGTTAGTGTGGCCCGGTTGAGCCGGCGATGACGAGCAGTCAGACTGTTGATCGACAGGCGCGACGCTCAGCGTTGGGCGTCACCTACGAGCACCCGGTGGCCTTCTGGACCGGGGTGTCCGCCGTGACAGCCGGAACGCTCATGCAGCTCCCCATGTACTTCACGGCCAGGGACATGGGCTACCGGCTGAGGGGCATGTCATTCGACCCCACAATGGCCGGCGGCATGGCCCTGATCCTCGTCGGGATCGGCCTAACGGTCTACGGGCTGTTCCCTCGCTTCTCGGAAGTCACCCAGGGAGCGGTGTCGCGGATCAAGGTCACCGCCCTCGACGACGCCCGCATCACCCGTGCCCACGTCGGGCTGATCCTGGTCATGGCGGCCGCCATCACCATCGACGTGATGAAGCCGACCACGCTGGCCTTCGTGGCGCCCGGCGCCGCCGCTGAGTACGGCCTGCGCTCGCCGATGAACCCGACCTCCTCCGGCCTGCCCATCGCCCTCTACCCCTTGGCCGGTATCTCGGGCACCGTTGTCGGGTCGTTCCTCTGGGGCTGGCTGGCCGACAAGATGGGCCGCCGATCGTCGATCCTGCTCGCCGCGGTCATGTTCATCGCCACCTCCACGTGCGGGGCGATGCCTTCCTACCCCCTCAACCTGGTCATGTGCTTCGTCATGGGCCTGGGCGTCGGCGGCATGCTCCCGATCATCTTCTCGCTGGTCTCGGAAACCATCCCGGCGCGCCATCGGGGGTGGATCATCGTGTTGATCGGCGGCGACGTGGCCGGTGCCTACATCATCATGAGCTGGCTGGCCTCCACCATCGGGGCACCCGACCGCTACGGCTGGCGGATGCTGTGGCTCGTCGGCATACCCATCAGCGTGATCCTCGTGCTGCTCAACCGTTGGATCCCCGAGTCGCCCCGCTTCCTCCTCCAGCACGGCCGCGAAGGCGAGGCCCGGGCCATCATGAGGCGATACGGAGCGGTGGTGGTCGAATCCGACGAGTCGGAACTCGACCTCGAGGAGGAGCGGGTCCACGGCCACTTCGGCCAGTTGTTCCAACATCCGTTCGCCGGGCTCACGGCCGTCCTTGTCGCACTGGGACTGGGAATCGGAATGGTGCAGTACGGGTTCCAGCAGTGGATCCCGTCCAACCTCCAGAACCTCGGCTACGACGAGGTGAGCGCCAGCAAGCTCCTGCGGGACTCCGCGCTGATCGGTTTCCCGCTGAACTTCCCCATAGCGCTCCTGTACGGGGTCTGGAGCAGCAGAAAGACCATCATGTTGATGGCGTCGATGACGGCGGCCGCGCTGATCGGCTTCGTGGTTGCGGGTAAGGGCGTGGCCGACAACAGCGCCCTCCTCCACGTCCTGCTGGTAGTGCCCATCTGGGGCATCAGTTCGCTCACCGCTGTCACTGCCGCCTACGCATCGGAGATCTACCCGACCCGCATCCGCGCCCGTGGCACCGGGCTGGCGTCGGCGGGTACCAAGCTCGGCGGCGTCCTCATCCTGGCCGCCGTCGCCGCCGCCGTGGCGGCACCGTCCATCTCGGTCACCGCCCTCCTAGGCACCGTTCCCCTGGTGGGTGCCATCGTCCTGATCGGGGTATTCGGCGTGGAGACGCGTAAGAAGGGCCTGGAACAGATCACGGCCGAGGAGCTCGGCGAGCCCGCGCCGGTGCCGACGTGATTCGACGCCGCCACGCGCGGACGGTGTCAGATGCCGTTGATGGCGGCGGCTGCGTAGGCGATGCGGACGGGCTCGCACCAGATCACGATGGATCGGATCTTCTCCGTCGGGATCTCTGGCGGCACCGCGTAGTTCTGGGACCCGAGAGTTGAGCGGAGCACGGCGATCTGCACGTACGGCTTCGCCAGCACCTCGGCGCTGGTGCGGGGGGAGGTTGCCTCGCTCAACCAGACGAACAGGTCGGTGTTCTGGGTGACCTCGAAGTCCTCCAGGCGAATTGCCCTGGCCCCTCCGGGCAGCTCGTAGAGGCGGGCCCTCCCCTTGCCCTTTTTTTCGAGGTCGTAGAAATCGCCACTCCCTAGAACCTTCGCTGTCGCCATCTCCGGCAGGGCCGCTTCGTCAATGGGCGTGTCGACCTGCTGGTCGACGGTCATGCTCCAGGGCCCTGTCGTTTCCACCTTCAGGCGCCGTGCGCCCGTTTGGATGGCATAGGCGATGCCCTCTTTCGGACAATCACCGTCGACAAGCAACGGCTTCTTCAGGGCCGGGGCACCGGTGATGGTCAGTGGTCCCACGCCGTGGCAGCTCCAGCGCACCCGCCACTGAATGGCGGCGGGAAGGATCGTGAAGGAGTCGGTCGTCTTCACACCCTCGCCGTCCAAGTCGGCCACGGTCTCCCACCGGGGCGCGGCGCTGGGAGCTTTCGGCATGGACGCTGAGCTGCTGGAGCTGGACGGAATGGTTGCATCGGAACCTGATCCGTCAGCTTCTCCGCCACCACAGGCGTTGAACAACAACATGGTCAGGGCAATGGCGACCACTCGACGGGCCGACGTGGTGAACGGCTTTGACACGTAGTCGTCCATACCGACGCTGACGTGATCCCGTGCCTCGCCCGGACGAGCCGGCTCGACCGTCACTGCCCGCCCTCCGAATCGCTGCACGCTCGTGGCCCTGCCCCTCCGTACCCTGTCCCTCCGCCGCTGTCGATCGTCGACCAGGCCAACGGAAACCGCTTGAGCGGAACCGATCATTATAGTCCATCCATAGAACCCACGGGCGGTGACCCCGGCGTCGCCTGTCCCATGGCTCTCCTGTTCGTGCCGCTTTCACCAGTTTGCGGGTCCCCCAAGTTCGGTGCGAAGACGCTCGCAACGCGGGGCGAGACCGAGCCGTGGTGCCTGGGGTGTACGCTCGCGGGCGACACGACAAGATCCCTCACGTGTTGGACCAGCACATGGCTGGCTTGGGGGCGTCGCTCCGGACCCTGGTAGCGCATCTGAACGCAGCGCTAATCGCAGGAGAGTCCCATGACTCGTGCCGAGTCTTCCACAGTGCCTACTTCAAGTGCCAACAAGGTCGGCGACCGCAACCATGGCGCGCCATGAGTTCCGGCAGCGAACGGCGACTTCGGATCCTCGCCCAACTCAACAACAGTGCCGCCGGGGACTTAGAGGCGAAGCGGCTCTGTCAGGTCTGCGCCGAGGTCACCGGTATGAGCGGCGCCGGGATCATGCTGATGTCCAACGACGTGCCACATGGCGCGGTCTGCACCACCGACGAGGTGAGCGCCCTTATCGAGGACCTCCAGTTCGCGCTGGGCGAGGGTCCCTGTGTGGACGCTTTCCACCTGGATGCCCCCGTTCTCGAACCGGACCTGGCTGAACCCGTCACACCGCGCTGGCTCGGCTTCACCGGCCCGGCGGTAGAGGCCGGCGCGCGGGCGGTGTTCGGCTTCCCGCTGCAGTTGGGCGCCGTCCGGCTCGGCGCCCTGAACCTGTATCGGACCGAACCGGGACCACTCACCGATGACCAGCACGCAGACGCGTTGGTATTGGCCGACATCGCCGCCCGGGCGCTCGTTGTACTGCAAGCCGACGCCCCACCCGGGCAGTTGGCCGCCTCGATCGAGGAGGGCTCCGACTTCCAGCACGTCGTGCACCAGGCCTCCGGCATGGTCTCCGCTCAGCTCGAGGTCACCGTTGGCCAAGCCCTCATCCGCCTCCGGGCCCACGCATTCGGCAACGACCGCCCTCTCGTCGAGGTCGCCCGGGATGTCGTGGCCAGACGGCTGCGATTCGACGCCCAAAGCGGTGAGAAGGACCCCCGCCCCTGACGCAGCGGCCAAGGGAGTGACCGCTGAGCGAGCCGGTCTCAGCATGGACGACGCCTTCCGCGCCCTGCGCACGTAATGCTCGCAACCACAACCACACCTCGGCCTCGTCGATGTCGCGCTAGGCGTCATCGACGGCACCGTACGCGGCGCGGAACTCGGTACGGCTCCCACGGCCAACGAGGCCTGACCGGCGCCCCTGGCAGAGACGGACCTATCCCCCCGCAGTCTGTTGTTCGGGGTGAGCGGCCCGGCGCGTCCGGTTTGCTAGAGCGCTGGTCTGGAGCGTCCCGTCGGTAACCTCCTGAGCCACCCTGCTGAGGTGACGATTGTGGTGCCGCGCATACCCCCTCAGCACGGTGAACGCCTCGTCGACTCCGATCCTGAAACGTTCGGCCACTATCCCTTTGGCCTGCTCGATCACGATCCGGCTGTCGAGGGCATGCTGCAGCTGCCCGGTCAGCGACTGGGACTCGCTTTGGGAGCGATGTTGGAGGATGCCCAGGGTGGCCACATCGGCTAGCGCCTGGGCGGCGCGAAGGTCGGCTTCAGGCAGCTCGCCGGCACGATTTCGGAACAGGTTGAGCGCTCCGATCACGTCGCCGCGAAGACGCATGGGCACGGCGTACACCGCCCGGAAGCCGGCTCTCAGCGCCTCCCCGGAGAATGCCGGCCACCGGCCGCTGGTCGTCTCCAGGTCTGCCTCGCCCACGGCCCTGCCGCTGCGATAGCACTCCGGGCAGGGACCCTCGTCGCCTTGGAGCTCGAAGAGCTCGATCAGGCGCATCCGCTCGCTCGACGACGCCATCAGCTGCAGGGGCCTACCGGGAGCACCGGCCAGCATCACCCCTGCCGCTTCGGCGTCGAACAGCTCCACGCAACGCTCGGACAGCAAAGAGAGAAACTCGACCACGTCGAAATCGTCGACGAGGGTGTCGGCCAATGCGACGAAGGTCTCCGAGAGCACCTGTTCTCTCGTCAATGTCATCACTCCTCGCCCCCCGCTGCGGTAGCTGGGCTCCAGAAACCAACCACGGGAGTTCGACATGCCAAGTATACCGCAGTGCCGCACCCGGGTACACCGAATCCTCCCCTGGTTCACCCGCCTAATCGTCGAAGCGCAGTGCGCCCGAAGTCGAGTCGGTCACCCTGCTCATCGCCGGGGTCTGTTCTTGGCGTCCGGCTCGGTCCAGCGCCGGAGCACCGTGGCCATCTCGTCCATATTCACCGGCTTGGCGAGGTAGTCGTCCATGCCGGCGTCCAGGCACCGTTGCCGATCGCCGGTCATGGCGCCTGCCGTCATGGCGATGACGGGCAGGTGAGCGGAGCCCTTCTCCCGGCGCCGCAGCTCCGTGGTGGCCGCGTAACCGTCCATCTCGGGCATCTGGCAGTCCATGAGCACGGCGCCGTAGGGGATGCGTGACAGCGCATCCAGCGCCTCGGCGCCGTTGGCGACCACGTCGGCTCGGTACCCCAGCTTGGCCAGCATGGCCACGGCCACCTTCTGGTTGACGGCATTGTCCTCGGCCACCAGCACCCAGGGGCGCGACGAAGCCCGTGCCTCGGCCAGGGTGTGCTGGGTCACCAGCCCGGCCTCGGCGGTCGTTTCCCCCAACACGGTGGCGATGGCGGCGAAGAGCTGGGACTGGCGCACGGGCTTGGTCAGGTAGGCCGAGAAGCCGGCACGCCGCGCCTCCGCCGCCGCGCCTCGGACGGCGGCCGACGTGAGCAGCAAAAGTGGGATCGACGCCAGCGCCGGGTCCTCGCCGATGGCTTCGGCCAGACCCAAGCCGTTCATGCCGGGCATGTCCATGTCGATGAGCACCACGTCGAAGGCCTCGCCCCGTCGGGTCGCGGCCCGCAGCGCCTCCAGCGCCCCCGGTCCCCCGTCGGCCACGGTGGCAGCCATGCCCAGCGACGCCACGTGGCGGCCCAGGATGTCTCGGTTGGTGGCGTTGTCGTCCACCACCAGCGCGTTCAGACCGCGCAGGTCCCGCCGCTCGGGGGTGGAGGTGGGCTCGTGGGTCTGCTTGGCCAGGGGCACGGCGAAGCTGAAAGTGCTGCCACGCCCCGGTTCGCTGTCCACGCCGATCTCGCCGCCCATGAGCTCGACCAGCTGGCGGGAGATGGCAAGGCCGAGCCCGGAGCCCCCGTAGGTTCGGGTGGTGGAGGAGTCAGCCTGGGAGAACGGGTCGAACAACGCCGAGCGGACCGCAGGGGCGATCCCGATGCCGGTGTCGACGACCTCGACCCGCACCACGACCGCCTCGGGGCGGTCGTCGACCTGGAGCACCCGCACCATTACCTCGCCCGCCTCGGTGAACTTGATGGCGTTGCCGACCAGGTTGGTGAGGATCTGGCGGATGCGCCCGGGGTCGCCCCGAAGGCGGGTTCGGACATCGGGCGCCACCATCACGGCCAGCTCCAGTCGCTTGGTGTGGGCCTGCTTGGCCAGCAGGTCGGCGACCTCTTCGACCACGTGACGAAGGTCGAAATCGATGACCTCCAGATCCAGCTTGCCGGCCTCGATCTTGGAGAAGTCCAAGATGTCGTTGATGATGTCGAGCAGCGCCTCCCCGGAGCGACGCACGGTCTGGGTGAAATCGCGCTGCTCGGCGTCGAGATCGGTGTCGAGCAGCAGGCCGGTCATGCCGATCACGCCGTTCATGGGGGTGCGGATCTCGTGGCTCATGGTGGCCAGGAAGTTCGACTTCAACCGGCTGACCTCCAAGGCCTGGTCGCGTGCCGCCTCCACTTCGGCCTCGAGGCGCTTGCGCTCGGTGATGTCGCGGGCAATGGTGGAGGTGGCCACGATGGCGCCTTCGGCGTTGGGAATACGGGACACGGTGAGCGCCACCGCCACCAGGCTCCCGTCCTTGCGACCCTGCACCGTTCGAAAGCCATGGACCGCCCCACCACCCTGGGCCGCGGCCACGACGACGGCCACCTCCCCGGCGTGGTCGGCGGGGACCAGGACCGACGCGGCCTGGCCCACCATCTCCTCGGCGCTGTAGCCGTAGAGCATGGCGGCCCCGTTGTTCCAGCTGAGGACGGTGCCGTCAAGGGAGCAGCTGAAAATGGCGTCGTCGGAGGAGTCGACGATGGCGGCCAGTCGGTAGCGCACCTCGTCGGCGTGCCTGCGCTCGGAGACGTCCTGGGCCGTTCCCGCCATCCGTAGCGGGGCGCCGGACTCGTCGCGCTCGACGGCGCCGCGGGCCTGCACCCACACCACGGTCCCGTCGCCCTGAACGATACGGTGGTCGAGCTCGAAGCTGTCACGCCCCTCGAAGGCCTCACCGACGATCGCTTCCACCATGGGGCGGTCGTCCGGATGGACCAGGCTCAGGTAGCCGGCGAAGGTGGCGTCGAAGAGCGACGGGTTGACGCCGAAGATACGGAACAGCTCATCGGACCAGTCGACCGTGTCGGATCCGACGTCCCAGTTCCAGCTCCCGAGCCGGGCAACCCGCTGCGCCTCGGCCAGCTGTTGCTCGCGCTGGTGCAGCGCCTGCTCGGCGAGGCGGTGTTCAGTGACGTCCACGCCGACTATCACCAGTTCCACCAGCCTGCCGGCGTCGAGGACGGGCGACACGGTGGCGGCGACATCGATGACCGACCCATCAGCGTGGGCGGCCGGGATCTCGGCCTGCCATGACTGGTGGGCCCGGACGGTTTGCTTCAGGCTTCGGGTGACACGGTGGCGATGGTCGGCCATCACGACGGTCTCGACGGCCCGGCCGATCATCTCCTCTGCCGGTCTACCCAACATGCGTTCCGCTCCGGCGTTCCAGCTGGTGACCATCCCGTCGAGATCGATGGTCACGATGGCGCTGCCCGACGAAGCCACGATGGCGGCCACATGGGCCTCGTGGCGAGTTCTGCTCACCGGTCTTACGCGCCGCTGCACGTAGGCCCCACAACAACCGCAGCGGCCACCAGCATCAACACCATCTCCACTGCGGTCCTCAGTGGTTCGGCAGCTCGGCTTACCTCATGGGCGTGGCATTGCGGCTCCGACCTGCGACATGTACGCCCCTTTTTCAGTGACGACAACGAGGACACGGTTCTTAGGTTAGGTATAGGCGCCACGCGATCTCAAATGGGCTCGGCGCGCCTTTATTCGCGCTACTGGCACGTCAGGCGTGCGCGACCACCTCGCGGACCTCGATATCTTCCAACGTGACCCCCTCCGGCACGGTCCCCGGAATTCGTTCGCTGGCGGCCCGAGCGGCATCCTCGGACTCGAACACGATCATGGACAGGCCGGCGTTGTCCTTGCGCGTCCAGTACCCCGCTACGAAGCCTGGAGCTTGCGAGACCTGAGGCACGACCTCATCCCGCAGGGCGGCCAGAGCAGCCCCTTCTTCAGTGATCCTGACCCTGACGACGACTGCATGCATGACGCCTCCTCAGTTTGCTGGATTGGGAACGTCCGTAAGCTATCGCCGGGGCGCGTCGGAAGCGGGCAAGTCGCAGACTCGCCCTACTGGATGGAGGGCTTTTCGCCGGAGAGGCGTGAGTCGTTGTCGATCGAGTCGTCCTCCGGGACGCCACTGGGCGTACTGCCGGCCAGGCTGGGATCGCCAATCCCCTTTCCCCCCCGCTGGTCGTCGGGTGCATCGGGGGCATCGGTCATGGGTTCACCGGTACTCGGGTCAACTTTGGGCATGCCGGCCTTCTGTCCAGCGCAGGGGCCATGTAAACGTCCATCCCGATCCTCCTTTTGGTCACTGCACTACCCGGACTACGCACCGAGGACCAGGCGCTCTCGCCAGGCGGAGGTCACCGGTCAGTAGTTCACAGCCCAGCGCTTCGGCGAGGGCCACGTACATGGCGTCATACGTCGTCACGTTGGCACGTAGCTCGTAGCTGCGTTGCACGAGGGGAAGAGCCGGATATCGATCCAGGTCGATGGCTTCGAGGTCATCGAGCGCAGCAGAAAAGCGGCCGTCGGCGATCGTGCCTGCACGCCACCTCTTGCGAAGTACGGCGACGGTCTCCACATCAACGAGGTCCGGCGCCGCCATATCGCCAGCACTTTGAACCTCGTCCCGGGCCCGCCGGCCATCCACGCCGTCGTCGCCGACCACGTTCGCCAACACCGAAGCGTCGATCACGATCAACGCCGCCGCTCCTCCATGAGATCCTCGACCGCCTGCCCGAGTCCTACTCGACCGCCACGGCGGCGCTCGATGCGGTCGAGCACCTCATCGACGCTCTGGAGGAGGAACGTCTGTGCGTCACGCCGAAGGAGGAGCGAAGAACTCCAGGGCGATGTTGTCAGGATCGCGGAAGGAAAGGCCCGATCCGTAGGCGGCGTCGATGATCCCGCCGTGGGCGACGTGCATGGCGTCCAACTGGGCCTCCCACCGCTCGAGCTCGGTGCGGTCAACGCACGCGAATGCCAGGTGGTCGAGGCCGACCCGGCGCTCGTCGAACGCCTCATCGCGCCCGTCGGGGAACTGGTGCAGCCCGACCAATGTCGAGCCCACCGACCAGACGACATGGCGGAACGGGCCGGTGTCCTCGTCGAGGACCGGTTCGGCATCGAATAGCTGCTGGTACCACGGCACGCTGCGCTCCAGATCGCTCACCGTCAAAGCGACGTGATTGATGGTTGGGAATTTGGTCACGGTTTCTCCTTTGGTTGTCGGCTGGCACCTGAATCTGCGCCAGATACCTCCCGGAGCCGCCAGAACCGCGCTGGCAATTTCACCAGATCCGGCGGACTTTGGCAAGAGCCCTCACGTCCGGAACGTGACGGGCGCCCTCTGTCGGCTGTCGACCTGCAGCGTGAAGACGTCAGGGCGGGCGTAGTGGCCCACGGGGTCGAACTCGCGGCGGGCGCGGTGGGCGACGACGGCGTCGATTTCGGCGTAGAGGATGCCCTCGGCCTCGGTCAGGGGGCCGACGATAATGTTGCCGTCGGGGCCGACGATGGCGGTGTTGCCCCGCGAGAGCCAGTCGTCGTGTCCCCCGTAGAGGTCGTCGCGGCCTGGAAGATCCGACGGGACGTCCGCACCGCGGATGCAGGAGTTGGTGCCGATCACGAAGACCCGGCCCTCCTTGGCGACGTGGCGGAGGGTCGCCACCCAGGTGTCGGCGTTGTCCCAGGTCGGGGCCAGGTAGACGTCCACGCCTTGCGCGTACATGGCCATCCGGGCGAGGGGCATGTAGTTCTCCCAGCACAGCAGTCCCCCGAGCCGACCGAACGGCGTGTCCAAGACGGTCAGGGTCGATCCGTTGCCGGTGCCCCAGGCCGTGCGCTCCCCACCGGTGGGCATGAGCTTGCGGTGGCATCCGGCCACGGTTCCAGCAGGGCTCAGGTACAGCAGCGAGTTGAAAACGGTTCGGCTGGCGCTGTCGAGCTCGTTGACACCGATCGCCACCCACGCCCCGGCCAGGGCGGCGGCCTCGCCGAGGCGCGCGCTGGCGTCCGAGGGCACGGTCACTGCCTGGTCGAGGAGCCGGCCGTACCATTGCCGGTCGTCCCAAGGTTTCGTGCGCCATACCCAGTCCGGGTAGCCCGGCACGAACGCCTCGGGGAAGACGATCAGCCCGGCGCCTTCGGCCGCGGCCTTGGCGATGAGCTCACAGGCCTTGGCGATCGTGGCCTCGCGGTCCAAGAAAACGGGCGTGGCCTGCACCGCGGCGACGATCACGGGTTCGATCGCGCCAGGTGCCCGCCGCGCGAGGATCACTTGGTGCCGGAGCTTCCAAGGCCCCACTGCTGGTGGGTGGTCTGCTTGTACTGCTGGGGATCGAACGTGACCGTCATCCGCTTCTCCTCGAACTCGTCGGCTCTCACCCGGGGATCTCGCCAGATTTAGGGTCCCGGCGGCCAGAAACGGCCTGGCAACTTCCAGATATGGAAAGCACGGCCGGGAGAGACCAAACTCAGCGCATGAGCGACGGCTTCGAGGGCTCGGGAGCGTTCGTCGGGCGCGACGGTCCCCGGGCCCGGATCAGAGCTTCGTTCCAGGACTCGCTCACCGGCAAGGCCCGGCTCGTGCTGGTCAGCGGTGAGGCCGGGATCGGGAAGACCGCGCTGCTCACCGAGGCGGCACGCGAGGCCGCTGGCGGAGACGCGAGGACAATCTGGGGAACCTGCTGGGACGCGGATCGCGCTCCCGGCTACTGGCCCTGGGCGCAGGTGCTGCGCCAACTGGTCGACCGGTCGGAGGCCGACATCGTCGATTCGACGAGCGACGAGGATCGAGCCGACCTGGCCAGGCTCGTGCCCCTCGTCGGCGGCGCTCAGGCAACCGTCGAGGAGCCGGACTCAGTTCGGGCGCAGTTCCGCCTCTTCGACGCCGTCGCTCGCTGGCTGGAGCGAAGCGCGCGACAGCAGCCGCTGGTCGTCGCCTTCGACGATCTCCAATGGGCCGACGGCTCGTCGCTGGCCCTTCTCGATTTCGTGGTGCGTGCCCACCGTCCGGTGCCGCTGCTCCTGCTCGGCGCCTATCGCCACGACGAGCTGCGCGACGACGTCGCCGGGCTCTTCGCCGACATCACCCTGCGCGCCGACAACATCCGGCTGCAGGGCCTGTCCGTGGCCGAGGTCCGGGAACTCCTCGGGCGTACGGGGGGCGGCGAGGTAGCCGAGCGGTGGGGTGAGGACGTCTACGGTCGCACCGCCGGCCACCCGTTCCTCGTGCGCGAGCTGTCCCATGCCTTGGCCACGCACGAGCCGGTCGACGTGGTGCCGGCCGCGGCCCACGACCTCATCGCCGGGCGCGTCGGCCGACTCTCGTCGGTCTGCCGCCGTCTTCTCTACGCGGCCGCGGTCGGCGGCAGCGAGGTGCTTCCCGACGTGCTTGGCGACGTACTCGATCTGCAGCCATCGGAGGTCGCGTCCCACCTCGCCAACGCCGTGCGCGCCGGCGTGCTGATCGGCGCCGGCGCCGGGCGGGCCCGGTTCGCCCATGACCTGTACCGCGAGACCATCTACGCGGATATCCCGACAGAACGGCGTTTGGAGCTGCATCGGGAGGTGGGTGCCGCACTCGAGCGTCGTTTAGAACGCGGTGGCGCGGTGTTCGCCGGCGAAATCGCCCGCCATTTCGCCGCCGCCGCTGCCGTCGACGGTCCGGACCGCGCCATCCACTGGGCGCTCGAAGCCGCTGCCGCCGACCGGGCTCGGCTGGCGTTTGCCGAGGCCGCGGCGCAGCTCGGCCGGGTCCGCAGCGCCCTCGAGGGCGCCGGGGTGGCGGTGGGCGCCGGCGCCCTCGTGGACCTGGTCGTCGCCCAAGCCGACGCGGAGAGCCGAGCCGGCAAACCGGACCGGGCACGGCAGTTGCTGCGTGAGGCCCACGCCCATGCCGCCCGACTCGACGACCCCGAACGCCTCTCGGCAGTGGCCCTCGGGCTGCAACGTCTCGGCGCCCGGTTCGCCATGCCCCGCGACGAGGTCGTCGCCCTGCTCGACGAGGCCCGGCTCGCCGTCGAGGGACGCGCTCCTGCGGTCGAGGCGCAGGTCACCGCCAGCCTCGCCCGCGAGCTGTACCACTCCGTGCCCAAGGACCGGGCGCGGGCTCGACCGCTCAGCGAGCACGCGGTGGCTATCGCTCGCGGCCTCGACGACCCGGCGACGCTGGTCGCCTGCCTACTCGCCCGCCACGACGTACTCTGGACACCCGGCGCAGCGGCGGAGCGGGTGGACGTCGGCCGGGAGATCGTGGCGCTCGCCGAGCGTGCCGGCGACGACGAGCGGCGCAGCGAGGGGCACCTGCTCACCGCCAACGCGCTCCTCGAGACCGGGTCGCCGGCCTTCCGCACGGATCTCGACGCCTTCCTCCGCCTCGAGGAGCGCCTCGGACAGCCCCGCCACGACTACTTCGCCCTCACCCGGCGCGCCGCAATGGCGCTCCTCGACGGCTCGCTCGAAGAGGGCGAGCGCCTGGTGCACGAGGCCGCAGCCCTGGGCGAGCGGATCGGCGAGCCCGACACCGGCAACGTGCGCATGTCGCAGCTCCTCGAGGTCGCCCGCGCCCGCGGCGAGCCCAGCCAGCTTCGGGCAACGGCCGAGATGGCGGTCGCGTGGTGGGTCGGCATACCCGCGCACGCCCACGCGGTGGCCGCCGGTCTGCTGGCCGATGCCGGCGACCTCGACGGCGCGCGCCGCGCCCTCGACACGGTGCGCGAGCTCGTCACCTGGCGGGACGACCGCAGCTACCTGTGGTCGGTGTTCGTCGGCGGTCTCACGACCGCGGCGGCGCGTCTCGGTGACCTGGACCTCAGCCGGGAGCTCCTCACCGAGCTCACACCGCTCGCCGGCGAGTGCGGCGTGAACGGTGCCGTCGTCTGCTTCATGGGCAGCCACGCCCACTGGGCCGGCGTCGCAGCCAAGGCGCTCGGGCGCACCGGCGAGGCGCGCGATCTCCTGCTGCAGGCGCTGCGCGCCCACGAGCGGCTGGGGGCCCGAGCCTGGGAGGCGGAGACGTGCGCGGTGCTGGGAGATCTCTGCGACGACGCGACTTATCGCCACCGCGCCGCCCAGCTCGCCGCCGAGCTTGGGCTCGTCGGCGTCGCCGCCCGCCTCGGTGGACATGAGGCTGCAGACGCGCCGGGCGGGAACGCGGCGGCGGCCGGCGCCGTGTGCCGCCACGAAGGGGACGTCTGGAGCATCGAGCACTGCGGCCGTACTGCCCGGCTCCGCGACGCCAAGGGCCTCCACGACCTCGCCGCGCTCCTCGCCCGGCCCGGCGAGGACATCCATGTCCTCGACCTCGCCGGCAGCGCCATCCGGGGAAGCGACAGCTCCGTCCCCGTGCTCGACGCCCGGGCCAGGGCCGAGTTCAAGCGCCGCATCACGGATCTGGACGAGGACCTCGCCGAAGCCCAGGCCCACCACGACCTCGGATGGGTTGAGCGGGTTGAGAGCGAACGCGAAGCGCTGCTCGACGAGCTGCGCCGCGCCACCGGGCACGCGGGCAAGGACCGCGGGCTCGGACCGAGCACGGTCGAACGGGCTCGCAAGGCCGTCACGGCGCGGCTGCGGGACACCATCAGCCGCATCGAGGCGGCACTGCCCGAGCTCGGCTCACATCTCGATCGTTCGATCGTCACCGGCACCTACTGCCGTTACCAACCCGCCGAACCCCTCACCTGGAACCTTCACGGGCCGTATGGGACGTGACTGAGGTGGGCCCTGGGCCAAGTGCTGCACACCACCAGACCGACGGGTAGGGCGGGCACACGAGCAGCGACGGCGCTCCGTACTTCCAGATCGGTCCGGCGTCGGCGACAGAAGGAGAGACCCGCGTGCCAGCGGAGGCGTCGAATATCCGGCAGTAGGCGCGCCGTCAGTCGCTTGATGGGCCGCGCGTTCTGTTGCACGGGTCGGGGCCCGTGGAGGGCCTCCAGATCGGCGAATCTGGCGCGGGCCGTCGTCACTGGTGCGGTGCTCCTCTCATTGACCTCACGCCATCGGGCGCGGCGTGCGGGCTGCGCTAGCCTCCGGGGCGGCACGGCGACTACGTGGAGGGTTGGTTGAGCTCGCTCGAGACGGTCCAAGGACGTCGGCCATCCACCATGGCGAGCAACCGCAGGAATCTGGAGCACCACGTCCTGCCCCGTCTCGGAGGCGTCCGCCTGCAAGACCTCGGCGCCGAGCACCTGAACCGCCTCTACGCCCAGCTTCGAACCACGGGCAACCGGTGACCGGCCGAGCGCTGGCACCACGGACCGTCCGCTACATCCACACGATCATCGGCAAGTCTCTCTCTGACGCCCTCGACAGCGACCTGGTCGTCCGCAACGTCTCGGTCAAGGCGAAGCCACCGACAGCGAAATCATCCAAGGCGCCAGAGCAGAAGTGGTGGAAACCCTGACGTCCCCCGTCGACAGCGCCACGTCCGCTCGTCGCGTGTTCATCCGTCCGCTCATCTCCGAATCCTGGTTGCTGCGCCACAACATCACGATCGGGGATGGGCTCTACGTCGTGATGGCAAAGCACCTGCGGGCGGAGCTGGTGACGACGGATATAAAGCAATGCACTACGGCTCCCGCTTCGCACGCCGGCGGGCGATGACCTCCTGATGAAGGCGCGAGAACTGGCGCCGGGACTCCCAGGGAAGCCGGCCGAGCCGGGAGGAGGCGAGCAGGTAGGCGTACAAATGCTCCCGAGCCTCGACGGCGACGACCTCGACGATCTCCACCGTTCGGTCCTGGCCCAACTCTCGGTAGACGATGCGGTGCGATGGCGGGCTACTGAAGCCGAAGTACAGCTTGCGGCAGTCGCTGAGGTCTCCGGTAAGCGCCATCTCCTCGAGGGTTTCGCCGTCGACCACGCCTAGCTCCAGGTCCCGGACCACCCGAAGTGCCAACGCTGCAAGCCGTCGGTCGTCGCCGGCCAGGCGGCCGATGTCGGCTCTGGCGGCATCGAGGAAAGTGGCGCGACGGTGAAGCGGGCTCGATCGTCGAGAACCAGGCCGAACTCCGCCGCCACCTCGTCGAGGCTGTATCGGGTCCCGTCATCTTCTGCGAGCCGTTCACGCACGCGAGCAGCAATCACGAGATCCTCGATCAAAGGGTCCAGCAGCTCTATCAGCTCGTAGGGCACGATGGCCGCCTCCGGGCGTCGTCGTGAGCCGAAGACGACCAGGCCACTTGCGGCGCCGTGCTCACGGAACTCTGCGGTGATCGCGGTGAGCGTCGCACGGGCCTCGCTTGTCGGAAGTACTCCGGAAGGAGGAAGAACTCTCGATGCCATGACTCCACTATGGCCTGACAACCGAAGTTGTGCAAGTAGTTGTACATGAAGGCGTCCGGCCTCAAAACAGCCGATCGGGCTCGCAGAGCGTCACGCCGCCGGAAAAAGTTGTGACCACGCTGTGACCACTGCCTGCACTTCGTGCCCTTTCACACGGACGAGCAGCGCTGTGACCTGGCCTTTTACCGAACAACAGGGGTGCCCGAGGTGGGAGTTGAACCCACACGCCGCTAAGGACAATGGGACTTGAATCCATCGCGTCTGCCAATTCCGCCACTCGGGCGAGCACCTCAGGGTAGCGCCGCGGCGGTGGGCTTCGACCGGTGGCTTCGACCGATCTCAGCCGGTGAGGGCGGCGAGGAGCTTCTTGGGGGTGTCCTTCGGTGAGATCTTGGGCCACGCCTCGGCGATCCGACCCTGGCCGTCGATGAGGAAGGCGGAGCGAATTGCGCCCCGGTACTTCTTGCCGTACATGCTCTTCTGGCCCCAGGCGCCGTAGGCCTCGGCGACGGCGTGGTCCTGGTCCGAGAGGAGCGGGAACCCGAGGCCGTACTTCTGGTCGAACTTCGCCTGGGCCGAAGGCGGATCGGGGCTGATCCCGACGATCACCGTGTCTCCCACGTCTCCGGCGATGTCACGGAGTCCACACGCCTGGGCGGTGCAGCCGGGAGTGTTCTCAGGATCCGGCGCCGGCCTCCTCCAGGACCTTCTCGACCAGATCCCGCTCGTCGGCGGTGACGGGCTGGCCGGAGAAAGCGTCCCGGGTCACTATGGCGGCGGCCTCCTCGAGGCGTTGATCACCAACGCCCCGGCGCCGCAGCGACGCGGCGTACTCACGGACCGTCTCGCTGGCGCGACGGGGGCGGCCACGGGTGGCGCCCGCCTCCTCCAGGCGGACGAGGCAAGTTTCGGCCCACGACTTCGGACGCCGGGCCCGGCGGCGGGCGAGCACGGCCCTCAGGCGAACGGAAGCAGCGAAGGCCACCGCCAGAACGACGGTGGCGACAGCGGCACCTATGGCCCACGCCGGCGGGTGGGGCAGGCGGGCGGCGAGGTAGGAGGCGATGCCCGAGCTGGCCCGGCTGATGGCACCGTCGCCGGCCAGCGGCACTTCGGCGGTGGGGTCGAACGACTGCCAGCCGATGCCGGGGAACCACACCTCGGCCCAGGCGTGGGCGTCACTGGCCTTCACCTCGTAGAGGCCGGTGAACGGGTTCCGTTGACCTGGCGTGTAGCCCACGGCCAGCCGGGCGGGAACCCCGAGGTGGCGCATCATCACCACGAGGCTGGTGGCGATCTGCTCGCAGAAACCGGTGCGGTCCTCGAAGAGGTACTGCTCCACGGCATCGGCACCCTTCGGCAACGGCGGTATGTCGAGGGAGTACCGGGTGTTGGCCCCCATCCAGGCCTCGAGCGCCCGGACCTTGTCGTAGACGGTCGGAGCCGATGAGGTCACCCTCTCGGCCAGCTCCGCCACCCGTGGTGGTATTGCCGGGAGCGTGAGGTAACGGGTGGCGATGGCAGGGGGCACACCGCCTGGATTCTGGGCGGCAGAGCGGAGGATCTCCTCTGTTACCGGCACCCGGCTGCTCACCACCGTGTAGGCCGACTTGTCGAGCAGGGCCACGCCGGCCCGCAGCGTTCCGTCTGAGAGCTGGAAGACCCGACGATCGGGAAAGTAGAGACGCGTCACCCGATTGGCACCGAAGACCACGTTGGGCCCGGACTGGTCGAGGTAGTAGGTCTGCACCAGCTCCGGCCCCTGGGGGAGGTCCTCCTCTCCGGGGACCGGTGGGATCGACAGCGGCGACCCGTCGGCCAGGACGCGGGAGCGCTCGGTGGACAGCGTCCACCGCCGGCCGTCCCACACGTCGAAGGTCTGGCCCCGCCAGAAGTCGGGCCTCGACGCCCGAACCCGCATGACGAGGGTGTTATCCGGACGACCCCGGAGGCCTGTGTCGAGGGAGTCGCTGAACCCGAAGTAGCCGAACGAGGCGGCACCCTCCCCGGTTCCGCCGTCGGGGCGGCCGGGGTCACCCGATCCCAGAGAGGGGTTGGAGAGCCCACCTTGATTCGGGACAGGGAGGACTCTGCCCAACTGGCTGGGAAAGGTCAGGGCCCTTGCCTGGCCCGCCGGCGGCAACAGGAAGAACGCCACAGTGCCCACCGCCACCACGATGGCGACGGTGACACCCACGGCACGCATTATCCGGCCGATGTCTCCCCTCCATCCGGACCAGAACGAATGAGCTGGGGACGACGCCGCCGCGCCGGCGGAACGGGGTAGGGCCGGCAGGCTCGACAGCTCGCTGCGGTAGGCAAGCACGAGGCTCGCTGCTGCCGCCACCGCCCACACCACCAGGTACCAGAGGAGGTTCATGGAGATGGACAGCACGCCGGCCACGGCCATGAGCACCAGGCTGGACACGACTGAGAACATCAGGTCCCGACGGGCGGGAACGTCGAGCGCGTGCAGCAGCTGCACCCACAAGAACAGCTCGGCCAGTGGGATCTGGACGTTGGCCAGACTCCCCGGCTGGACACCCCCCAGGGAGCCCAGGAACGAACCGAAGGCGACGAGCACGCCGATGGCGAGTCCGACCTTCAACCAGAAGCCGTCCCGGTACCGGGCGTGATGTGAGAACCAGAACGCTCCAGGGATCCCGGCTACGGCCAGCTTCAGCGCCGTGCCACCCACGCCCTGGGTCACGACGGCCAGCGCCGCGGCCAGGACGGCCACCAGCACAGCCACCCGCAGAGCCACCGACTCCTCGGGTTCGGCCCGGGCGTTCACCTGCTTCAGCCGCTCGACCATCTTCATCGGGCGGCGATCCTGACCACGAAGGACCCTTCGGGTGCCGGACCTTCGGGAGGCTCGCCGGCCACGGCCCGGGCCAGGCGCCGGCCCGCCTCCACCGCGGTCGTTACAGAACCAACTACCGGGCCTCCACGCTCGAGCGTGAGCATGGTGACAGGAACGCCATCACGTAATGCGGCTCCGGCCAGGCCGGCGGCGCGCGACGCGGCCTCCTCGGCCGCCGTGCCACCACCCCGGAGGTCCACGACGATGGCGAGGCGGGGCAGCTCGGGATCCTCCAGCTCCTTGACCACCAGTCCGCCCGCCCGGGCGGTAGCCGGCCAGTGGACCAGTCGTAGCGGATCGCCGGGTGCGTACTCCCGCACACTGCGCACCAGCTCGTGGCCGGGGCGCCCACGGAAGGCGGCATCGGGCCCGCTGCCCCCGGCCCTGGCCACCTCGGCCACCGACGTGTCCAACGGGCTCGGGCCCACCTCGAGGGGGGCGGCCAGAGGAACGGTGACCCGCCGGCGCCACCACACCAGCCCGAGTGGACCGGCGGAACGGATCTCGGCACCCGCCTCTTCGAACGAACCACGGCGAGCTGCCGTGACGAGCACCTCGCCGGCGGCGGGGGCGTCGACGGCGGTCCACTCTCCCCGCGGATCGACGAGGCGGACCTTGAGCCCGCTCCCGCCCCTGGGGACCGACAGGCCGACAGCCAACGGCCGGCCCACTGTGGCGTCGCGAGGTGTCTCCACCGAAAGAGTCGTGCGGACCACCGCCAGCGCCGGCGCCACCAGCGCCACCATCAGGCTGCCGGCCACCCCGCACATCAACACCACCACCCAACCCGATCCGGTGGAACGGGCGATGCCGTAGAAGGCGAAAGCCAGGCCGACCAGCACCAGAGCCTGGCGGGACACCCCCACCGGCTGCGGCCACCGGCTGGCCGGTGCGCTCATCCCCGGGGAACAGGCACCCGGTCGACCACGCCCCGCACGAGCGTGGCCGCGGCGTGCAGATCGGGACCTCCACTCAACACGAGCCTGTGGGAGAGCACGGCGGCGGTGACGCTCTTCACGTCGTCAGGGCTCACGAAGAACCGCCCGCTCATCACCGCCTGGGCCTGCGCGGCGTGCAGCAGGGTGATGCTGGCCCGGGGGCTGGCTCCGAGTCGAACCTCGGGATGGGAGCGCACCGCGGTGGCCAGGTCGACGATGTAGTCGGCCACGGCCGGGTCGCAGTGCGTGGACCGCACCTCGGCGATGGCCGCGTGCAGGCGGATCGGATCGCACACCGGCTCGAGGTCGATCAACGAATCCACGCCACCATGGCCCAGGAGGAGCTCCCGCTCGGTCTCCCGGCCTGGTAGCCCCATCTCCACCACCACGGCGAAGCGGTCGCGCTGGCCCTCGACGAGGGGGAACGTGCCGGCATGCTCGAACGGATTCTGGGTGGCGACGAGGAAGAACGGCTCGGGAAGGCCGTAGGTGACACCGTCCACGGTCACCTGGCGCTCCTCCATGGCCTCCAGGAGGGCGGACTGGGTACGGGGTGTGGTGCGGTTGATCTCGTCGACCAGCACCACGTTGGCGAACAGCGGTCCGGGACGGAACTCCCACTCCTCGCGCTGGCCGGAGTAGATCGACACGCCGGTGAGCTCGGCCGGCAGGAGGTCAGGAGTGGCCTGGATGCGCCGGAAGCTGCCACCCACGGCACGGGCCATGGCCTTGGCCAGGAGGGTCTTGCCCACGCCGGGCACGTCCTCCACGAGGAGGTGACCACCGGAGAGGAGGGCGACCAGGGCCAGGCGGATCGGCTGGGGTTTGCCCCGGACCACCTGGGACAGGGCGCGGGTCAGGTCAGAGGCCAGCTCGTTGGCGACAGCCCGCTGGGCCGGACGCGCCATCGGGGGCGCCTCGGGTGTGTGCACCGGTCTCTATCGACCGTCCTGCGCGGCCACTGGAGCCGTGCCGCCAGGTGTCAGGCCGGCACTTTGGCGGCCGACGGGTCCCATGCGGTCAGGTCGGCCAGCCGCTTGTCGTTGGAGAAAACCTCCACTAGTGGCTGGTCTACGCCGATGCGCTTGCGCAGCCTTTCCACCTCCAGCTCCTGGTCCCACAGCACCAGGGTTACCACCACTCCGGCCACTCCCGCGCGCGCCGTGCGCCCGGAGCGGTGGAGATAGGACTTGTGGTCGGCCGGCGGGTCGTAGTGGACGACCACGTCTATGCCGTCGACGTGAATGCCGCGGGCAGCCACGTCTGTGGCCACCAGCACCGGAAGCTTGCCGTCGGTGAAGTCCTTGAGCGCCTTCTCCCGCTGGGTCTGGCGCAGGTCGCCGTGGATGGCCGCCACCCGCAGGCCTTCGCGCTCGAGCTGCTCGACGAGGCGGTCGGCCCCGCGCTTGGTGCGCACGAAGACGAGGGTGCGCTCACGGGCCCGGGCGATGGAGGCCGCCACCTTGGCCTTGTCCACCTGGTGGACCTTCAGGAACCGGTGCTCCATCTCGTCGACCGTGGGCTGGTGCGACTCCACCTCGTGGCGCACGGGGTCGCGCAGGTAGGTCCGCACGAGGTGGTCGACGTCGCCGTCGAGGGTGGCGGAGAAGAGCAGGGTCTGGTGGTCGCCCTTGATGCGGCGGAGGAACCACTCGACCTGGGGCAGGAAACCCATGTCGGCCATCCGGTCGGCCTCGTCGAGCACCACATGGCGCACCTCGGAGACGTCGACGGCTCCGCGCTCGCCCAGGTCGATGAGCCGACCTGGGGTGGCCACGACGATGTCGGCCTTCTTCACGTCCTGGATCTGGCGCTCCATGTTGGCCCCGCCGTAGACAGGCACCACGTTCAGGTTGCGGGCCTTGCCCAGAGGGACGAGCACGGCGGCCACCTGCTGGGCCAGCTCACGGGTGGGCACCAGGACCAGCGCCTGGGGACAACCGGGCGAGGCCTTGGCCGTGCGCTCCAGCAGCGGGACACCGAAAGCGAGGGTCTTGCCGGACCCGGTCTTGGCCTTTCCGCACACGTCCCGGCCGGCCAGCGCGTCGGCGATGGTGAGGGCCTGGATGGCGAAAGGCTCGTTGATGCCGGCGGCGGCGAGGGCCTCGACGAGGTCGGGTGACACCCCGAGCGCGGCAAAGGTGGTGGTCATATGAAGTTGTACTCCTGTCTGCAGTGATTGCTTCAGGTGGGCCTTCCTCGCACCCAAAACACAGCAGGAGCTGATGAGGTGGCCCGCGACCGCGCACCATGCGCTGCTCGCACGTGCAAGCATAGCGGACTAATCGGTCGCTGAAGGCTCAATGGGTTTGAAGCGGTGCCGATATAACCCATATCTGAGAGAGCGGCCGCGCACTGCGGCTGACTGAGAGAGGATTCCTATCGTGTCCAGCCGCGGCCGTCGTGACGAGAAGCGCCCGGGGGGGAACAGTCGATCGGTTGGGGGCAAGCGCCCCTTCCCCTCCACCCGAGCCCACATGGTGGGGATCTTCCTCGCGACACTGGGCCTGCTGGTCGGGCTGTTCTTCTTCATGCAGAACATGCAGAGCGGTGGGGCGAAGAAGGTGCTGCCCACCGTGACCCTCACCGGAGCGGTGGGAGCCATCGAGCAGGGCAAGGTCCTCCAGCTCCACCTCGACGACCGCTCCCGCCAGGCCACGCTGCTGCTGACCAGCGGCGTGAAGGTCGTCACCGCCTATCCCGTCGGCTCCGGCCCCGAGCTGTCGCAAAAGGCCATCGAGTCGAACGTGAAGGTCACCGCCACGCCCGAGAAGGGCCGTTCGATCTGGCCGAGCCTCATTCTCAGCCTGCTCCCCGTCGCCCTGCTGATCGGTTTCCTCCTGTTCTTCATGGGGCCGAAGATGGGCATGGGCATCGGGCGCCTGGGCAAGAGCAAGGGGCGGCCGGCCGAGGTTCCCCACACCCGGTTCACCGATGTGGCCGGCGTAGACGAAGCCGTGGCCGAGCTGACCGAGGTGGTCGACTTCCTCCACTCGCCCGAGCGCTTCATCACCGCCGGCGCCACGGTTCCCCACGGGTTCCTCCTCGTGGGGCCGCCAGGGACGGGCAAGACGCTGCTGGCCCGGGCTGTTGCCGGCGAGGCCGGCGTGCCCTTCTTCTCCCTTTCGGGTTCCGACTTCGTCGAGACCTTCGTGGGCGTTGGCGCCTCCCGGGTCCGCCAGGTCTTCTCCAACGCCCGCCGGCAGGGGCGCGCCATCATCTTCATCGACGAGATCGACGCCGTCGGCAAGGCCCGCACCGCCAACCCGAGCGGGAGCGGCGGCGAGGAACGGGAGAACACGCTCAACCAGCTGCTCGTCGAGATGGACGGGTTCATCCAGTCTGGGGTCATCGTCCTCGGCGCCACGAACCGCTCCGACGTGCTCGACCCGGCCCTAACCCGTCCGGGGCGCTTCGACCGGCGCATCTCCGTGCCGGCGCCTGATCGGGTGGGCCGCACCCAGATCCTCGAGCTCTACGCCCGCAACCGTCAGTTCGCCGAAGACGTGGATTTCGTGGCCCTCGGCCGGCGCACGCCGGGGCTCACCGGTGCCGACCTGGCCTGCCTGGTCAACGAGGCCGCCTTGGAGGCGGCCCGCAACGGGTCGGGCGTGATCACCGCGGCCCACCTGAGCTCATCCCTCGCCACGGCTGTGATGGGCCGGGAGCGGCGCACCGCGGTCATCACCGACCGGGACCGCAACATCACGGCCTGGCACGAAGCGGGCCATGCCGTGGCCGCCTTCCTGCTGCCCCACGCCGAGAACCCGGTGTCGGTCACCATCGTTCCCCGCGGCGAGGCCGGCGGCGTCACGTGGATGGGCGGCAACGACAACGCCTTCGTCACCCGGTCCGAGGCCAAGGCCCGCCTCGTGGTGGCCATGGGCGGACGGGCCGGCGAGGAGACGCATCTGGACGGCGACTTCACCCAGGGCGCGGCCAGTGACTTCGCCACGGCCACGGCCCTGGCCACTTCGATGGTCACCGAGTACGGCATGAGCGAGCTGGGCGTGGCCTGGCGGGCCCGCACCGGCCATCCGGGCGAGGACCATGTGGGCGCCGCCGTCGACGTTCTGCTCCAGGATGCACTCGACCAGGCCCGTGAACTGCTGGCCGCGAATGCCGACCTGTTGCAGGCCGTGGTCGACGAGCTGCTCACCGAGGAGACAGTCGAAGGCGACACCCTCGCCGCACTCGCCCACCTCTTTCAGTCCCGTCCACCCAGACGTCTCGCCGTCTGATCTGGAGCTGCACTCCTTTTGGCCGCCGGCGCTTCCGCAGGGCGTCGGCGAGATCAGGCCGACAGCCAGCTGTGCACACGACCCCGTAGGGCGCTTATGCCCGTCCCCTTGGCCGCGCTGACCCAGAAGATGTCTCCCGGCTCGAGGGCGCAGCCGGCGGCCAGCTCCTTCTCCCGGCGGAACCGTTGCGATGGCTTCACCTTGTCGTACTTGGTAGCCACGATCGAGTGGGCGATGCCGTGGTGGCGGAGCCAGGCGAGCATCTTCAAGTCCAGCGGAGTAGGGCCGATCTCGCCGTCCACGAGCACCATCACCATGACAAGCCCGTCCCGGGACAGCAGGTAGGTCTCGATCATCTTCGGCCAGGCCGATTTGGTGGCCTTGGACACCGCCGCGTAGCCGTACCCGGGCAGGTCGACCAGGCTCCCGCCGCCGTTCACCTCGTAGAGGTTGAGCAGCCTGGTCCGTCCGGGGGTCTTGCTCACCTGGGCCAGATGGGTCCGATTGGCCATGGCGTTGATGAGCGACGACTTGCCCACATTCGACCGGCCCATGACGGCCACTTCAGCAGTGGTGCGGGGCAGGGCGTCCACACCGGGAGCCGACATGACGAAGCTGAGTTGTAGAGGGCCCGTGCCGGTCATCAGGTGGGGATCATGACGCTCAGCAGGCCATCACAGCGCTCATGGCGGAGCAGAACTCGGGCCAGCGTTCGGTGGCGATCACGCCGGCCCGCCGGAGAAGCAGGTCGACAGGTACCAGCTGCACGTTGTCGAAGTTGGCCACCGAGCCGTCCCGGACGCCTTCGGCCCCGCCCATGGCCACCTCGGTGGCGATCCCCCGTGCCGTCGTGGTGATGGGGGCGATGAGCACCCGGCGCAGCCTTGGGGCGACCCGCTCTCTGGTGATGACAACGACCGGGCGCACCTTGTCCAGGTCGGCCCACCACACCTGGCCGTGCCCGAGAGTTGTCAACGTTCTGCCCTGCGCCGGCGGGCCTTGACGAGCCGGCGGACGTCTTCGGGCACGTCACCGTCGTAGGGCAGGTCCGGGCCAAGCGGCGCCTCCCACGAAAGATCAGGGTCCTCCTCGTATGGCAGCCGGTCGAGCGCGGCCAGCTCCCGCTCCCGCTCGAGCTGGTCGGCCAGCACCCGAAGAGCTCGATCGACGAGCTTGCTCGTGGTCACGCCGGCCAAGCGCCGGCATCTGGCGAGCTGCTCCGCATCAACTGTGGTCGATATCCGAACACGAGCCATGCCATAGATCGTAGCATGGCTCATCCTGCTCGGAGTTGGCCGGCGGGACCGAGGTGGGCCATGTCGGCGGCCACACGACCGGCGGCCCAACCGGCGGAGTCAATGGTTATCGTCCCAGACTTCTTCAGGTTCGGGAAGGCATCGTCACGGGCCGCCTTGACGGCCTCGTCGTGGGCGACCAGCACGGGAAGGAGACGGTCGCCGTACTCCTCGCGAGCATCGTCGACGGCGCCCTCGGTGGCTTCCCGGAGGCGCTCACCGATGCGTTGGGCGAAGGCCAGTATGAAAGAGCTCCGGAACGACCGGGTACGGAGCCGGGCGCCAGCGGTCCCGGCGGCGAGCATGGCTGCGGTGGCCTGGGTGAGCAGAGAGTTGTGGAGCAGCTCGACGGAGTCCACGTCGCCCGGGTGCCCGAACACGGTGCTGAACCCGAGATCACCGCACCACACGGCCTGACAGCGGTTCGCCCGGGCGATGGCCGCAACCAGGTTCGCCTTCGAGGACGCATAGGGATCGTCCAGCAGTACTCGGCGACCGACCACCCCGGCGGCAGAGCCCGCGCCGGCGCCGTCTTCGAGCAGGGCGCGGTCGATGGCGTGCTTGGCAATCAGCTCCTGGGCCTTGACTGTTAGTGCCTCGGCTTCGGCGGGGAAGGTGGTGGACTCCGCTTTGGCCAGCAGGGCACGCACCCGCGCCGCCATCTTCGGATCGCCGCCAGCGCGCGTGGTCCGTACTCGGCGCTCACGGCCCCACTCTGTCGGCGGAGGTCGCAGCCTCGTGAGCCTCGGCAGGTGGAGCAACTCCGCCAGCACCTCCAAGGACGCCTGCAGCGCGATCACCACTCCCACGGCTCCTCGAGCGCCGGCCCAGCGCCCGAGAATGTTGAGGTCATCCACGCCGTCAACACCAGGGACCGCGGCCGGAAGCTGGTCGAGCCACTCCGGGTCCGCCCCCGGGGAGGTGCGGTAGAACCGTGACTCCAGGGCGACTGCGTCCTCGATCACGCGTCGGTGGATCTTCTCCAGGCGCCGGCCGCAGGAGTGCATGAGATCGGCCGGCTGCCATCCGTCGTCCCAGCACCCCCTCAACACACGCTGAAGCGTGCCGGCCACGGCACACGACAGCTCCTCGACCGTGTGCCCGTGCACGAGCTGATCCATCAGGACGTCGAAAGCCCCCAAATCTCCATGCCAACCCGCGTCGGCGGCGCCGAGGATCAGGTCGTCCAACGACGGGGGTGGCAAACGCTCTCGGCCCGAACCGGGCCTCGGTGCCGACGGCGCCTGCCGCGATGCACCCGGCCGGCCCCGCCGGCGCGCGGCGCGGGCCTCAGCCCTGCGCTTCTCCGCCCGTCGCTCCCGATTTCTCTTCCCCATGGCCGCTTCTCCCTCTACTCGTGGTTCGCGGCCGGAGAATAGAAATCGCCTGTGACACGATCGCCCGGCGACGTCTCAGGTGGCGGGACGTCTGGCGCCCGGCGACAGGGCGCCGAACCATACCCCGAGCACGACCAGGGCGGCACCGGTGACAGCCTCGAACGTCACGGGCTCGTCTAGCAGCCATGCGGCCAGCGCAAGGGTCACGATCGGGAACAGCACGAACATGTACGAGGTGGCCGACACCGTCCAGCGGCGCACCACCAGCAGGACGAGGATGAACAGGCCGACGGACCCGAGGGTTACGAGGTAAGCCACAGCCCAGGCTGCATCGGCACGCCGGGGAATTGACCAGCTCTCCCCAGAAGCCAGCGACAACCCGAGGAGGAGGACGGCGCCCGTCGTCATGCCCACGGCGTTGGTCATGGCCGGGTGATTGCCGGCGAGCCGCTTGCTCAACACGATGCTTTCGCCGATGGCCAGCGCGGCGGCCAGCATGGCTGCGAGGGCGGCGAGGGGGATGTCGACATGCTGTGGACCGAAGGTCATCCATCCGATACCGGCCAGGGCGAGGAGAGCACCGCCGACCGTGCGCAGGCGGAGCTGCTCCAATCCCTGCGCAGCGGCGAGCAACAGCGTCACCACGGGCACGATGGCCAGGACGATGACCGCTGCCCCCGCGGTCACACGCTCGAGGGCCCAGTACAAGAGGGCGTAGGAGATGGCGAAGGCCAGGGAGCCGTACAGCACGGTGAGCGCGAGTTGGTGCCCACGCGGCCAGCGCAGGTGCAGCACGAGCGAGATGCCGACGAACAGCAACGCGGCCAGCGTGAACCGAAGGCCCGCGCCCCAGAAGGGCGGGAGCTCACGATTGCTGTACCTGACGGCGAGGAAGTTGGCGCCGCCCAAGATGACGGCGACGGCAAAAGCCCCGAGGGTCAGAGCATCCGGCGATCGGCCCCCGCCGTCCATGAGGGCAGCATTCCACAACCAGTGCCAATGGGGCGTTGGAGCATCAGGACGCCCATCCTCGACAACGACGCCATCCAGGAGGAGAGCAGAGTCGTCAGCGGCCTACGAGCTCGAGCAGCTCCGGGGTGACCCGCCAGCGTCTCGGCCGTCCTCTGCCGGTGGGCACATGGTCGACCTCGGCCAGAACACTGAGCGCAGCCAGTTCAGCCAACGCGCTGCCGGCTGCCTGCGTACTGACGCCGAGTAACGAAGCCACGGTCCCGGCGCTCAAGACAGGATTCGCCGGGAGGAGTGGCAGTAACCGCCTTGCCGCGCTGTCGGCCCGCAAGCTCCGAGCGGCGTGCTCCCAACGCTCTTGCACCTCACCGATAGCTTCGAGAACCTCGACAGCGCGCCGCGCTGAGCGGCTCACAGCGTCGGCGAACCACGCCACCCAGGTGTCGATCTCACCGTGGCGGTAGAGAGTCAGCCCCGACTGGTAGCCGCCGATGTCCCTGGCGAACTCCAGTGACACCGGCGGGGTCACCCGTACGCCGATCCGGCGGGAGAGGATCCAACTGATGAGCACACGACCGATGCGGCCGTTGCCGTCGGCGAAGGGATGGATCGTCTCGAACTGGGCGTGAGCGACGGCCGCCTGGGTGACGGCGTCCAAGTCGTCCCGGCGGATGAAGACGAACAGGTCCTCCATGAGGGCGTCGATGGCACCGGGAGGAACGGCAACATGAACGGCTGTCAACGGACTGGGCCCTCCAGCCCAGCCCAGCCGGTCGCGCCATGCCCCCACGTGTACGGGCTCGATGGATGGCGCGTGGCGCATGAGGCGCTCGTGCCAGGCGAACAGCCGGTTTGCATCGACCGCTCCCTCTTCGGCAAGCGCATCGGTTATTACGGCCAGGTTGTCCGCCACCCAGGAAGCCACGTCACCGCCGGCGCTGTGTAAGCCTTCGGCAGCAGCGGCCTCGGCCAGGGCCACGTCGGCCGCGCTGGCCCGCAGTCCTTCTATGGCGCTCGACGCCAGACCCTCCGACCGCAGCAGCAGTCGGGCCACGACCTCGAGAGGGCCAGCAGCACGCTCACCGGCCGCACGCACCGCGGCGACAGCCTGTTCGGTCCGCCGGACTGTGCCCGTCTGGAGATCGAACGTCACGCCGGCGATCGGTGCCGGGTCCGCCGCCTCCACCGCTCGCCCGTTCCAGCGGACCGTCACCGTGGGCGGTGTGTCCATGGCAAGAACCTTTCCTAACGCGCCTACTTTAGCAAGGTTACCTCGATTTCCTTGCGAAAGGTGTGTGGGGCCCTGGGGTTCGTGAGGGCGACCTAGTGGCTGGGCGGAGGACGGCTGCGAGGAAGCGCCCCTACGGGACGCTGGAGGTGGCGTCGACCTCGTCGTAGAGGGCGTCGATGTCGATGTCGCCGTAGGGGGTGAGCACCACCGCCCCCGGGCCGTGAGTCTCCCAGCTCCAGCCGTCGCCGCTGCGCACGCCGGCGTCGATGCGCCGGTAGTAGGCGTCGACCAGCAGGTAGAGGCCCAGCCCGGGCAGGGTGGCGTACGCGACCGCCTTCTCCCGCCGGTCGACGTCCGCGGTGGAGGGGGAGCGGTCGACGATCAGGGCGGCGTCGGTCTCGTAGTACACGTCGGCGGCCTTGCCGCACACGATGAGCAGGTCGGGGTAGTAGGCGGCTGATCGGGTCCGGACAAGGCGGTTGCCGGTGAAGCGGCGGCAGCCGGCCTGGCGGGCCCCGGGGCCGAGCACGTCTCGAAGCGCCTCCACCATCGTGTCATGGCGTTCGGTGCCGCCCGCCATGGCGTAGGAGAAGCCGCTGACCCACTCGTGGCGCACGGCGCTGTCGCGTTCCCCGGCCAAAAAGGCATCGAAGGTGACGCTGGCAGCGGCTTCGCTCACGCCCACATGGTACGGCCCGGCGAGGGGCCCGGGTGTGCCCACGGCGGTTACGCCTCGGCCTCTAGGGGGCTTGCCGCAGCCGCCAGATGGGCGGCGGCGACCGGCCCTCACGTCCAGAAGCACAGCTCGCGGTTGGCTCATGAGGACGCTCTGCTCCGAAGTCGATCACGGCGGTCCGGATCTAACGACTCCAGAAACGCCGACGTCGACTCACGCTGCTTCTGCCCGCCGGCGGACCTCGGCTACGACCTCGAGGAGGCGGTCGACATCGCCTGTCTCGAAGAGGGCGTCGGGCCCCTGTGGGCTGAGGTCGGTGAACGGGGACTCATAGAACCGGCGGGGCTCGATGACGCCGTTCTCGGTGAGCTCGTCGATCACGAGGTTGACGAACTCGATCTGGTTGGCGCTGTAGCGCTTGTCGTCGAGGAAGCCGGCGAAGAGCTCCTTGGCGGCGGCCCGATCCAGGCCGACGAGACGACGGACGAACAGCCCGAAGCTTCCGGCCTCGGACTGCGCCCGGTCGAAGTCGTCGGTGGTGCCGACACCGCTATCGACGAGAACCCGTTGAAGCTCGGCTATGTCCTCGGCCGTGATCGGCCGGTTGCGGTGGATCTTCTCGATGGCGGCGTCACCCCGGTGCTCGACGAGGAAGGTGCGAGCCTTCTTGCGGAACCGCTCGAAGTCGTCGGCCTTCGCCAGGCCGGCGAACTCGACGTCGATCTCGGTGCCGATCTCGTCCTCGAAGTCGGTGTAGATGATCTTGCGCTTGTGCTTCTCGATGAACGGGATGAGCAGCCTCAGGCGCCGCCGTACCGTCTCCAGCATCGGGAGGGTGACGTCGGTCCACCACTCGTCGGTCTGCACGTCGGCGATGAGCGCCAGCTCCTTGGCCACAGCGGGGATGGTCGGGTACTCCTCCAGTAGCCCGGCGATCTGGCGAACCTGCTGTTGCAGACGCGGGAACCCCGGTTCTGTCCGCAGCAGGGCCAGCTCGAGCGACAGCATGAGCAGGTCGAAGCGTTTGGCTTCCTCGGGTTCCGGAGCAAGCTCGGTGGGCAGGCCGGCCACGGTGTGGGCCAGGCCACTCAGCTCGCCCACGTCCACCTCCTCCCATGCCGCCGCCTCCCTGAACCGCTCCACCAGGCGCCGGTGGGGACGGACGACGAAGTTGTCGAGGTTCATGGCCGCCACCTCGGTGCGGAGCAGTTCGGTGATCGAACGGCGCTCCTCGTGGTGCTCCTTCGTCGCGTCGAGGGTGGCGATGAGGTCGAGACGGCTGGTGAAGAGCCGGGTGCTGAGCGACGGCGCCACTGCCCCGTCGGTAGCTGTCGGGTTCTGGTTGAAGAACTCGAGGTTCTGGCAGTAGTCGAAGACGTAGAAGAACGCCTTGTCCTCCCCGGGCCCGAACAGGTCCGGCCGGAGGCGGGTGCCGCGGCCGAGCATCTGCCAGAACTTCGTCTTCGAGCGCACGATCTTGAAGAAGACGAGGTTGACGACCTCGGGGATGTCGATCCCGGTGTCGAGCATGTCGACCGAGATGGCGATGTGGGGATCCCGGTCCGGGATCGAGAACTTGTCGATCAAATCCTGGGCGTACTCGGTCTTGTTGGTGATGACCCTGGCGAACTCGCCCTTGTACTGCGGATAGTTGAGGTTGAACTGCCGGGCGATGAACTCGGCGTGGTTCTGGTTCTTGGCGAACAGGATCGTCTTGCCGAGGCGATCGCCGCCGGCGACCTTCTGCCCCCTGGTCATGAGGTGTTCGAGCACCTTGTCGACGGTGTCGGCGTTGAACAGCCATTTGTTGATGGCCTCGGGGCCCACCACATCGGGTGGCGGGTCGCCCTCCTCGGCCCACTCCAATTCGTCCCAGAGGTCCTTTTCCTCCTCGGAACGGTCGTCGTAGCGGATGCCCTCCCGCTGGAACTTCAGCGGCACCGACACGGCCCGGGGCGGCACCAGGTACCTGTCGGCCACGGCCTCGTCCAGTCCGTAGGCGTCGGTGGGGACGCCGCTCTCGAGGTCGAACAGCCCGTAGGTGTTCCGGTCGATCTCCTCACGCGGGGTTGCCGTGAGCCCGACGAGGAGGGAGTCGAAGTAGTCGAAGATGGCCCGGTACTTCTGGAACACCGACCGGTGGGCCTCGTCGATCACCACCAGGTCGAAGTGCCCGGGACCGAAACGGCGCTGCCCGTCATGGCTCCGGTTGATGAGGTTCATCATCGTCGGGTAGGTGGACACGTAGACCCGCCCCTCGTCGTTGCGCTCGGTCACCAGGTTCACCGGCGACGAGTCGGGCAGGAACGCCTTGAACACGTTGGTCGCCTGCTGCACGAGGGCGGTGCGGTCGGCCAGGAACAGGATCCGCTTGGCCCAGTTGGCGCGGATCAACAGGTCCGACAGGGCCACGACGGTACGGGTCTTGCCGGCACCCGTGGCCATGACCACCAGCGCCTTGCGGTCGTTGTCGACCTCGAAAGCCTCACCGATCCGCCGGATGCAACGGTTCTGGTAGTAGCGCTCGACGATGGACGAGTCGACCTCGGTCGTCGCCAACGAGGTTCGGGTGGTGCGCCTCTGGATGAGCAGCTCCAGCTCGTCCCGCTTGTAGAACCCCTGCACTGCTCGGGGCGGGTAGAAGTGGTCGTCCCAGATCCAGTGCTCGTAGCCGTTGGTGTAGAAGATCACCGGCCGCTGCCCGAAGGCCTGCTCCAGGCAGTCGGCGTAAAGCTTGGCCTGCTGCTGGCCCACCTTCGCGTCCCGGCGGGTGCGCTTGGCCTCGATCACGGCCAGCGGCCGCCCGTCCTCGCCCCACAGCACGTAGTCGACGTAGCCCTTCTTGTCGCCGGGCATCCCGCTGACCTCGAACTCGCGGTCCCGCGGCTGATCCAGCGTCCACCCCGCTTCGGTGAGCAGCAGGTCGATGAAGTAATCGCGGGTCTCCGCCTCGGAGTAATCGTGCTCGTCGGGTATGGCCGCCGCTCGCCGCTTCGCCTGGGCCACCTCAGCTCGGAGCTGCTCGAGTTCAGCTTCGAGCTTCGCCCGATCGGCCAGCTCCTCCTGCGCCCGCTGGCGGGCCAGCTCACTCTCCTCCAGGGCTCGCTGCAGCTCCTGGATCTGCGCCGCCGTCGTGGCCGGCGACGGCCCTGGCCTCGGCAACGTGCGCGGGTCGAAGGTCAGGTCCGCCGGCGGCTTCTCACCGCGGTTGTAGGTCCGGGCGAACCAGAAGCAGAACTGGAACAGGTGCGACACCGCCGCCACGGAGTCGTGCTGGCTCGGTGGCGCCTTGTCATGAGCCGCCCGGTTCCCCAGGCGCACGACCTCCTTGGCCAACCTGAACACCTTGTCGCCCGCCAAGGCCTTGAACGTCGGCTCGTGCAGCAGGGCGCTGACGTTGCCCTCGTACGGCATGGCCAGTGACGGATCGTGATCGAAGGCCCACGTGACCGACAGCTCCACCACCCGTCGTGCGTAGAAGCACGCTGTCCGAGGATCCCCCAGCGCGTTCGCCCCTGCTTGCAACGCCTCCCGATGAATGTGCGGGAACTCCGCCCGCAGGAAATCGAATGGTGTGCTCACAGGGTTCCCGCGAACGCCCGGTGCTGGAGGGAGGCGAAGAGGCCGTCGAACTCCTCCGATGAGCGGCCAACCCGGTGCCGCTGACGCTCGACTGCGACCGTTTTCAGGCTGAACAGCCGCTGATCCTCGATAGGCGGGACCGGAACCACGAGCGTCCGGAGACGCCCCATACTGATCCGGGCTCTTGTCTGCCCGAGCACGAGACCTTGAGCGAGCCGCTCAGTAGACGGGTGATTCAACAAAGCGGTTAGCCACCCGGAAGTTGCCCGCGACGGGTCAACCCTGACCTGCACGCAGTCGGCCTTGTTGAGCGCTTGTTGTAGCCACGGCGGTTGTGTGCACGCCCGGAGATTCGGATCACCAAGGGTCCCCACCAGAACGTCACCAGGAAGACATTCATGCTTTCGTAGTGCGGTGAAGTGATCCTCCGAGATGTAAGCAGCATCGTCGTCGACGAAGCGGCCTACACCGATGTTCTGGAGTCGAACGACCCGAACGCCAGATTCGACATAGTGGGACGACTTGAGGTTGGAGCCGAACGGGCCATCCGAGAACTTGAGTGCGATGTCCCCCAACGGGCCTGTTGGATAGCCCCGGTTGTTGACCGCCGGGTCACCGAACATGTCAAGGAAGATCGCCTCATTGAGCGAGTCCACAAGTGCAAACGAGTCCCGGCGCTTCGATCGCAGCTCGTCGGCTTGGTCCAGTACTGCGGCGATCCGCCGTTGCTCCTCGATTGGCGGCAGCGGGAGCTCCGAAGCCTTGACGATCCGATCGGATACCGCGGGGTAGCTCGCTCCGGTGGCTCGTCTTGTCATCTCGCCGATAAAGGACGGACTGCGGACCCAGTGGAACAGGTAGCGGGAGTCAACCACTCCTGCCCGGGGTCGAAGTACGGCGAAGCCTGTCGATGCCACTGCTCCATCGAGCCAGCGGGGAACCAATGCAACTGCATTCAAGTTGGGGCGGACAGTGGCCACGAGAACATCTCCAGCTGAAACGAGTTGTCGCGCCCTACTCGGTGCCTCGTCGCTGCCAACGCGATGCGGCCCCGCGATCTCCTTCGATGCCTGGTTGACCGACGCGATGTCAACGTACGTGAAGGTGCCGTCTGGCCACCGGCGGGCGGGAGCGACCTTGCAGACTGGGTCTACGAGTCTGCCGATCACGACTCTCGCTGTCACAGCATCGCCTCCAGGTCGACGATGCCTTGTCGGATCTCGTCTTCCAATATGGCAAGCTCCTTGAGGATCTCTCGCGGGTCCCGGTGCTCGATGTCATCGTGGACGAGGCCCTTGTAGCGGTTGATGCTGAGGTCGTACCCCTTGGCCACGATGTCGGCCCTGGGGACGCAGAAGCTCTGCTCGGTGCGGGAGCGGTCGAGCTCAGTGCCGTCGCGCTCCTGCCAGCGGGCGAGGGCATCGGGCAGGTTGTTCTTGACATGCTCCTCCACCGTCAGCGGCTCGGCCGGGGTGGCACCAAGCTTGGCCGGCGGGAGGAGTTCGGTGCGCTTGTCGTCGAGGCTGCGGCCATCGGCCTGGAGGTCGTAGAACCAGACGTGGTCGGTGCCGCCGGAGTTCGTCTTGGTGAACAGAACGATGGCGGTGGACACGCCGGCGTAGGGCTTGAAGACGCCGCTGGGGAGCTTGACGATGCCGTCCAGTTTCTGGTCCTCGACGAGTATGCGACGCAGCTCCTTGTGGGCTTTGGTGGAGCCGAACAGGACCCCGTCGGGGACGATGATCGCGGCGCGGCCGCCGGGCTTGAGGAGACGGAGGAAGAGAGCGAGAAAGAGCAACTCGGTCTTCTTGGTCTTGACGACCTGGAGGAGGTCCTTGGCGACGTTCTCGTAGTCGAGGCTCCCGGCGAAGGGCGGGTTGGCCAGGATCAGCGAGTAGGCCTCGATCTCGGCGCCGTGCTCCTCCGCGAGGGAGTCCTTGTATCGGATGTCCGGACGCTCGACGCCGTGTAGGAGCATGTTCATGCTGCCGATGCGCAGCATGGTGTTGTCGAAGTCGAAGCCGTTGAACATCTCCTCGTGGAAGTGCCGGTTCAGCTTCTTGTCGCGCAGGGCCTCGGGATGGTTGTTCCGGATGTACTCGCCAGCGGCGACCAGGTAGCCGCATGTGCCGCAGGCCGGATCGCAGATGACATCAGTCGGCGTCGGCGCGGTCATCTCCACCATGAGGCCGATGATGTGGCGTGGCGTGCGGAACTGCCCGTTCTGCCCAGCCGTGGCGATCTTCGACAGCATGTACTCGTAGACGTCGCCCTTGGTGTCTCGATCGACCATCGGTACGCCGTCGAGCCCGTCTACGGCCTTCTGAAGCAGGCCGGCGGTAGGAATGGTGAACCGGGCATCCCGCATGTGGGTGGCGTAGGTGGAGCCCTCGCCGCCGAGGGTGCGCAGGAACGGGAAGATGTGCTCTCCGACGACGGTGAACATCTCCGCCGGCGCCATGTTCTTGAACCGGCTCCACCTGTAGTCGGCGTACGACCGGCCTCTCTCGTCGGTGCCGCCGGGGAAGATCGTGCGCTCGACCGATCCGCCAAGACGGTTGGCCTTGTTCTCCTCGAGCGTCTGGAGGTCGTCGAGGCGCTTCAGGAACAGAAGGTAGGTGAGCTGCTCCATCACTTCGAGCGGGTTGGAAATACCGCCCGACCAGAACGAGTTCCAGATCCCGTCGATCTGGGATCGCAGCTCACCAGTCAGCACGACCCGACCCTCCTTCGGCAAGTTCCCAGTGGAGCACATGAAGCTGACGTTGTTGGCAAAGCCTTGCTTCTGGTGGCGTCATTCGATTTCTCTGCTTCCAGCTGCCAGCTTGACCAGGCCCGGAACTGCAGAATACGCCGGAGAACTGGTCGGTCATGCCGTGAACTCGACCCATCGTTCTGGGTAGCAGGCGGCCGCAATGCCCCTTCGGGAAACTAATGAGCAACCCACGCCGAGTTCTTAGGGGACAGGTGGGCAGCCAGCGTCCATCCAGGCGACCGCCGGCCGGCAGCCGGGCAACGTTCGGAGCTTCCGAAACGCGCGGCGCCGCTTCTTGTTCTCGCATCCGTGCCGCAGGGACAGAGCCAGCGCGCGTTGATGCGAGATGTCACCGGCTGACAAGGCCGCGTCCACCGCACTACCAGCTTTCCAGCCGTCGGAGCGTGCCCAGGCGTCAGCCGCGGCGACCTTAACCGGCCCCCAGCCGGGGGAACGGGACGTAGCCAGCTCTTGAATTCGGACAACGGCATCCTTCGACAGGCGACCGGCGCAGCCAAGTGCGCGGAGGGCGTGGAATTGGAGACAAGCCGACGGTGTCGTGGTTGGTACGGAGGCCACTTCGAGGAGCCAGTCCTGATCGCACTTACCCTCCCTGCGCATCTGACTGATGTAGCGGCCCCAGGCCGGAGCACCGTATGAGAACAGCACCGGCCGGTCCATCAGCGCTCTGAGCGCGTGATCGTCGCCGAACCGACGAAAAACCCCAAGTGCAAACCGAATCCGGCGCCCGTCTGGGTCTGCGGACACAGAATCACGATCAAACATGGCCTTGACCTGCGTGCCCACCGAAGGTTCCTTCTGTCTCAACGCAACGAAGAGTCGGGCCACCTCAGGGTCATGCCCGGCCGCTCGACGGGCCACTGCCTGTGTGAGCACACACCTGGTCTTTCTTTCGTTGGCCTCCAAGCCGAGTTGGCCCAAGGTGGCAATGACGAGATCCCGTGTAGCCGGCCAAGCACCTCGGTCGTCGAGGTACAGATGAATGTCGTCCGTGTAACGACTGAAGTGGGTGCCCGACGCACGAAGAGCAGAGTCAAGCGGCACCAGCATGGCGTTTCCCAGAACCCCAGAAGACTCGAAGCCGATGGGAAGCCCCCGTACGCCCCCAGACCTCAACCCAATCCTGGAGGTAGGTCACCAATGCTGTCACATCGCACGATGGAGCACCGATCCGGTCCAAGACCGCCGCAAGGCCAGCAATGCTGATCGATGGGTAGTACTGGCGCACGTCCATGACACCGAAGGCGCCAAACATGCCGGACTCTATGAAGCGCAGGCCGTCCTCCCGACGCTCGCCATCGCCATAGCGGTAGTGGCGAAATCTCCAACCCGGTGCTGGCGAAGATAAGCGGTACGACTTCACCTCATCGCCAAGAGTGTTGTCGATCGCGGTGACAATGCGACCCGTCAGGCAGCGGTAGATAAGTTCGTCATAGGGATCGCTTATGGTCACAGAACGCTGGCTACCGGCACCCTCCTTCGGAATCGGGAACTGCTGGGTAGCACCGGGGGCAGTGGACGCGTCTAAGCGGGATCTGAGTATCGGCAGAACCTCCGAAGGGAAGCTCATTAGGTCCACCCATTTAACTACATCGGGAAGATCTCGGTTGGCGCTCCAAGTACCTCCGGCGAGCAAAGATGCCGTCAGCTCATCGTCTTCGAAAAAGGCTGCCTTCACCACTGCTCCTCATCAATTGACCGTCAATTCCTGATCCTCCGGACCACGACCAGTGGATTGGCCGTCCGAGGCACCTTTGCCAAGCCTCCGCAGGCCTTCTACTCCGTCCACATCAAGAGCAGCCGCTGGTGGCGCCGCAGCTGGAGCACACGTAGCAACTGCCGGCGCGCTGCATCTCGTTGCCGCACGAGTAGCAGAACGGGGCATCCTTGTTGACCGGCTGTGACGACCGGATATCGATCACCTTGACGTCAGGCTCCTCGAGGCCGAGCGGCTCGACGGTGCCGAACGACGGGGTGGCGGCCTCGTCCACGCCGGGGAGGGTGGGCTGGGTCCGCTCGCCGCTGGTAAGGATGCCCAGCTCGGCCCGCTCCTCGAAGGCGAGGTAGTCGACGGCCAGCCGGCGGAAGATGTAGTCCACCAGGGAGGAGGCGATGCGCAGATCGGCGTCATCGGTCATGCCCGCCGGCTCGAAGCGCATGTTGGTGAACTTGCTCACGTAGGTCTTGAGCGGCACGCCGTGCTGAAGGCCGAGCGACACCGAGATGGAGAAGGCGTCCATCACCCCGGCCAGGGTGGATCCCTGCTTGGACACCTTCATGAACACCTCGCCGGGACGGCCGTCCTCGTACTCGCCGACGGTGACGTAGCCCTCGCAGTCGGATACGCGGAAGGCGAAGGTGTAGGACCGTCGGCGCCGGGGCAACCGCTCCCGGATGGGCTGCTTTACGACCACCGTCGTCTGACGTTCCAGGGCGTCCTCCAGTACCGCCACCTTGACGGCCAGCTCCTGATCGTGAGCCTGGGCCTCGGACAATGGCTGCTCCTTCTTCACCGTGGACAGGGGCTGGGCCACCTTGCAGTTGTCCCGGTAGATGGCCACGGCCTTGATGCCGAGCTTCCAAGCGTCGATGTGGAGCTGCTCCACCTCGTCGACGGTGGCGTCCTCCGGAAGGTTAACTGTTTTGGAAATAGCTCCCGAGATAAAGGGCTGCACGGCGCCCATCATGCGGATGTGGCCGCTGTGGTGGATGGTGTGGTCCCCCATCGAACAGGCAAACACGCTGAGATGCTCGGCCGCCAGGTGCGGCGCGCCCAGGATGGATTTGTTGGTGTCGATGTAGGCGATGATGTCGTCGACCTGGTCTTTGGAGTAGCCGAGACGGGTCAGGGCGCGGGGCACCGTGTGGTTGACGATCGACATCGTGCCGCCACCGACCAGCTTCTTCATCTTCACCAGCCCGAGCTCCGGCTCGATTCCAGTAGTGTCACAGTCCATAAGAAGGCCAATAGTGCCAGTTGGGGCCAGGACCGAAGCCTGGGAGTTGCGAACGCCGTAGGCCTCCCCCAGCTCCACCGCTGCGTCCCATGCCTCCTGGGCCGCTGACAGCAGATCGGTGGGGACGGCCTCCTCGTCGATCTTGGCTACCTCGTCGCGGTGCATGCGCAGCACCTTCAACATGTGCTCGGCGTTCTCGTGGTAGCCGGCAAAGGGCCCCATGCGGGCCGCCGTGCGGGCCGAGGTGGCATAGGCGTGGCCGGTCATCAGCGCGGTGATTGCCGATGCCAGCTGCCGCCCCTCGTCGGAGTCGTAGGCCATGCCCTGGGCCATGAGGAGGGCACCGAGGTTCGCATATCCGATCCCAAGCTGGCGGAACTTCCGCGTGGTCTCGGCGATCTTCTCGGTGGGGTAGTCGGCGTTGCCAACGAGGATCTCCTGGGCGGTGAAAAGCACCTCGACCCCCGCCTTGAACCCTTCGGTGTCGAAGCTCCCGTCATCATTGAGGAACCGCAGCAGGTTGAGGCTGGCCAGGTTGCATGCCGAGTTGTCCAGGTGCATGTACTCGGAGTTGTGCACGAACACCGAGGCCGCCTCGCCTTCGCCAGCGCTGCTGACGGCGAAGTTGTGGGTGCCGTCGATCTCCAGGTCGTAAACGGGCACGGCTTCCGCCAGCTGAACATGCTCGATCTCCAGCACGGAGTCGGTGTCAGGACCCATGAGCACCATCTCGGGCTGAAGTGCTTGTGCCTCCACCCAGCAGCCCTCCTCGGTGAGGAATCGGTGCTCCGGGGTGCACTCCAGGACGAGTCCGCTCTCGGTACGCACCCGCACGAGACGATCCGCACGACCGGCAATCCACACGCGGTTGATCCTCTTGACCGTGCGCTTCCGCGCACTCAGGTCATAGGAGAGCGCCATCGGGAGCGCCTGGCCGGCGTCGGCCATCTTGTACAGGAGCTCGAAGGGCAGGAGCCCGTCCTCGGTGTCGACGAGGGTGTCCCCGACGAAGCAGCAGGGGTTCGAGGCGTTGATACGGTCGGTGTTGGCGGCGGTGTGCCAGCGGTTGATGGTGGTGTCGAACTGCATGCCGGGGTCGGCGCACTCCCAAGTGGACAGGGCGATCTGGCGCATGAGGTCGCGCGCCTTGACCTTGCGCAGCACCTCTCCGGTCTTCACCGCACGCATGTGCCAGTCGCCGTCGTCGACCACGGCCTGCATGAACTCGTCGGTGACCCGCACCGAGTTGTTGGCGTTCTGGTACTGGGTGGAGTGGCTGTCCTTTCCGTCGAGGTCCATGTCGAAGCCGGCGTCGCGCAGCACGCGGGCCTTGCGCTCCTCGATGGCCTTGCACCAGATGAAGTCCTCCACATCAGGGTGGTCAGCGTTGAGGATCACCATCTTGGCCGCCCGCCGGGTTTTGCCGCCCGACTTGATGGTGCCGGCCGAGGCGTCGGCGCCGCGCATGAAGCTGACCGGACCCGAAGCCGTGCCCCCGCCGTTGAGGTGCTCCTTGGAGCTGCGGATCTTTGAGAGGTTGATGCCGGAGCCCGAGCCGCCCTTGAAAATCGTGCCCTCCTCCTTGTACCAGTCGAGGATGGCGTCCATGCGGTCGTCGACGGCCAGGATGAAACAGTTGTGGACTCGGAGGTTGCCGCTCAGGTACTCGCCCGACTCGGTCTGGATGTCGTAGACCTCCATCTCGCCGAGATCCTCGATCTTCGAGATCTCCAGGCTCTTGGTCGGGAACGCGGCGAGACCGGGAATGTCGAACGACGCTTCGACCTTGGCCGCCTTGCGAGGGTCGATGAAGCCGATCTCGTCCGCGAACCGCCGGCGATCGCCGGCGACCTGGATGGCCAGATGCCAGCACCCCTTGCGGTCGGCACGGGAATCCCCCTTGAACCGCAGCCGCGAGAAGATGCCGAAGCGCAAGAGGAGCTGCTGCACTCCGCGCACCACGCGCTCGGAGATCATGTCGAAGCCGATCAACGCTGAACGTTCCTTCGTGGACACGTACCCCTCGGCCTGGAACAGGCTCCTCAGGTAGGCGGCAACGACGGGAAGCGGAGCTGTGAACAGGGGCTCAGGCAGTTCCATCTCGGTGCCACGTGCGCGCAGGCCCCACCGGCTGACGAAGTCGTAAAGTCCTACGCCGTAGAGCCGGATGCGACGACAGTCGAGCGTCTTGTCCTGCGTCTCGACGCAGCGGATGTGGCGGTGGACATCCGGGAACACGGTGTCAATGGCCCGAAGCACCCACTCGTGCTCGGCCGGCGTGACCGTCATCGCCTCGATGGTGAGCGAGCGGTTGGTTCCTTTGTACTGGCCGACGAAGCCGTCCGACTGAAGCCAGCCGGCCAGCGCTGCCTCGGCCACGGCGAGCGAGGTGATCTCGCCGGCACCGTGGGACTCGGTGCGGTGCCACTCCAGCCTGTCACCTGCCTTGAGCTGGCCCGCCTCGACGAAGCCGGTGCGCCGCGATGCTCGCCAGACCAGGTGATCGGGCGTGACATCGAGCGTGAGGCCGGCCTTGGTGTGGATCCTCAGCACCGGCTTGGTGCCGTTGGCCTTGACCGCGACCACCTTCGTGAGCCCGTGCGCGTCGAAGACCTTGCTGCCTATGGCGTTCTTCTCGACGAGCCGGCCGATCGGTACGAGACCATCCGGCGTGCTGACCAGCGCGTGGTACGGCTGGCACGCCGACGCCTGGGCTGGTACGCCCTTGACGCCGATGTTGAACCAGACCGGCGAGTTGAAGGCGGCCCGCTGGTTGATGATCATGTACTTGAGCTCGGCGCTGAACGCCTTGGCCTCGTCGGTGTCGACGAAGTAGCCGTCCTTGGTGCCCCATGCCGTGATGGTGTCGACCACCCGGTCGGCCACCTGCTTGAGCGACCACTCCCGCTCCGGGGTGCCCAGCTGCCCCCGGAAGTACTTCTGGGCCAGGATGTTGGTGGCGTTCACGCTCCAGGTGGACGGCACCTCCACGCCGAGTTGCTCGAAGGCGACGGTGCCGTCCCGGAAGTTGGTGATGCGGGCGTCCCGGCGTTCCCAAGTGACCTCGTCGTAGGGATCGATCCCCTCGGTGGTGAAGTGGCGGCGGATGCCGATTCCCATGCGTTCCGGGGCCATGGCCATAGTTCGGAGCCTCCTCTTTCCATAGGTTCTAAGGGGTGGTGCGCTCTACTGGCAAACCACAAGATGTGGTAGCCGTGAAAGAGGCACCCACGAGATACGGTGGTCATTACAGCAGTGTAGTTACATCGCTGTCAAGCGTTTCACTACAGAAAATCGACCGGATGGGCGCGATTCGCACCAATTCGTTACGCTGACCTGGACTTTCGCCTGGCCGTCGGGCGGATAAGAACCTGGGGAGTCCCCGTGCCCGGAGTAGTCGAGACCATCCTGAGCCTGCAGTTCATCGTCGCCGTGGCGGTGATCTTCGGCGTGACGCTGCTGGCGTACCGCCTTACCGCCCCCAACCGTGACTCGAAGAGCTTTGCCGCCGCGGCGCGCCATGATCCGCCGCCGGCCTACGACCCCAACGATCCCAACGCCGGTCCCGACAGCGAGAACGCCTCCACGCCGGACGGCATCTCGCCCCGCCCCAAGATCGGCGTGGCCGCCGAGCAGCCCCGCGTCACCTTCGCCGACGTGGCCGGCCTGGAGGACGCCATCGCCGAGCTGCACGAGGTGGCCGACTACCTCACCTACCCCGAGCGCTTCCGTGCCCTGGGTGCCGAGCTGCCCCGCGGCATCCTTCTCCACGGCCTTCCTGGCTGCGGCAAGACGCTGCTGGCCCGGGCCCTGGCCGGCGAGACCGGCCGTCCCTTCTTCTACGTGTCGGCGGCCAGCTTCGTGGAGAAGTACGTCGGCATCGGCGCCTCCCGCGTGCGGGAGCTGTTCGTCGAGGCCAAGAAGCACGCCCCGTCCATCGTGTTCATCGACGAGCTGGACGCCATCGGGCGGGCCCGCAACGGCGACGCCGGCGGCGCCCGGGAGTTCGACCACACCCTCAACCAGCTCCTCGTCGAGCTGGACGGGTTCGCTGCCGCCGCCGGCGTCCTCCTCCTCGGCGCCACCAACCGCATCGAGCTGATCGACCCCGCCCTCCTGCGACCCGGCCGCTTCGACCGCCGAATCCAGGTCGACCGCCCCGACCTGGTCGGCCGGGAGCATATCCTCATGCTGCACGCGGCCAAGCGCCCCTTCTCTCAGGACGTCGACTGGGCCGACCTGGCCGAGAGCACCCCCGGCCTCAGCCCGGCCGAGCTGGCCAACATCGTGAACGAGGCGTCCCTGCTGGCCGCCCGCCGGCGCCAGGACCACATCTCCCAGGCCGACGTGGACGAGGCCGCTGACCGCGTACTCGCCGGTCTGCGCAACTCCAGGTTGATGAGCGACGAGGAGCGCGAGCTGGTCGCCGTCCACGAGGCCGGCCACGCCATGCTGTCGCTTCTGGTGAAGGGGATGCGCCCGCCGGCCCGCATCTCGATCATCAACCGCTCGGGTGCGTTCGACAAGTCCATCTGGATGGCGCCGGCCGACGGCGTGCTCACCAAGCGGGAGCTGATGGCCCATCTCATCGTGCTCCTGGGAGGGCGGGCGGCGGAGATCAACACCTTCGGCGAGCCCAGCACCCGGGCCGAGGACGACCTCTCCCACGCCGCTGGTCTCGCTCGCCGCATGGTCGAGCACTCGGCCATGACAGGGCGCTTCGAGCTTGCCGCCACCCGCCGGGAGGGGGTCGCCTACGTCGAGGGCAGCGCCGGCGGCCAGGAGGTCCGGGAGCTGGTGGCCAAGGCCGAGCAGGCCGCCATGTCGATCCTCGCCGACCACCAGAACGCCTTCCTCGACGTGGCCAACGCACTGGCCCAGTACGAGACGCTCACCGTCGGCCAACTGGCCCAGGTGGCCGGCGTCGACCCCGACGAAGAACAGCTGGCCTCGATCCACCAGATCCGCGCCAGCTAGTCCGCAGTTGCGAGTACATAGCGGGCGGTTTCGGCCCGCTATGTACTCGAAACGCAGGTGGTTCGGGGTCTAGAGGCGGGCGCCCGACCTCGCCGCCAGCTCCCGCCGGCGGGACTCGGCGATTCGGGCCAGGGCGACGAGCTGGTGGCGTTCGCGGGCCCGCAGCGGCCTGCCGAGGCGGCCGAGCACCACGCTGAGCCTGCCGGGGGTGAGGTTGGCCCAGGCCATGTCGTCGGGGCCGCCGTTGCCGGTGGACAGCACGGCTGAGGAGCCGGCGCCCTCGAGGAACGCCTCCAGCCACCTCGGCGTGGGTGCCGGGCCGGCGGTAGCCACGGATTCCGCGGAAGCGAGATCCACCACCACGGCCCAATCGGCCTCGAAGTCGGCCTGGGCCCGCTCCACCAACACCGAGAACAGTGCCTCCTCGGAGGCCTGCTCGACGAGGACGGCCGCCGTCTCCAGGGCATCCAGCCGGGGGTCGTGGCCGAACCCTGGAGCGGGACGTACGTCCTCCACGTCGACGCCGTCCACCTGGCCCATCTCAGCCACCAGCAGCGGAACGAGGTCGTCCGAAGGGAGCTCGACCACCAGCTCGTCGATGGCGCGGCCACCTCCGCGCTCGAGAATGTCGATCCCGACGAGGTCGCCCCGCACGGCGCCGATACGGCTGGCCACCGCGCCCAGGGCTCCGGGACGGTCGGGCACCCAGACGCGCACCACGTAGGTCGTCATGCGACCAACGCTACGACAGCGACATGAACCAGACGTTTCGTCCGGACGAAAGTCCGACTACAGCTTGGGCAGGGCGCGGCGCAGGGTACGCACGGCCTGGCCGATGCGTTGCTCGTTCTCGATCAGGGCGAAGCGCACGTAGCCCTCGCCGCCCGGCCCGAAGCCCATTCCCGGAGAGGTGGCCACCTTGCCGTCCCGCACCAGCAGCTTGGCGAACTCCAAACTGCCCAGCTCCTGGTAGGGCTCGGGGATGGGCGCCCACACGAACATGGTGGCCTTGGGCTTGTCGATGTGCCAGCCGATGCGGTTGAGCCCGTCCACGAGGACATCACGCCGGCTCTGGTAGATCTCGTTGACCACCTTCGGGTAGTCGGGCGCCTCGTTCATGGCCACGATGCCGGCGATCTGGATGGGCTGGAACGTGCCGTAGTCCAGGTAGCTCTTGAGCTTGGTGAGAGCCTGCACCACCGCGGCGTTGCCGACCATGAAGCCGAGCCGCCAGCCGGCCATGGAGAAGGACTTGGTGAGGGTGTACAGCTCCACGGCCACGTCCTTGGCGCCTGGAACCTGAAGTATCGAAGGCGGCTGGTAGCCGTCGAAGGCGGTGTCGGAGTAGGCGAAGTCGTGCACGAGAACGACCTCGTGCTCCCGGGCGAACTCGACGATGCGGGTCATCCATGCCAGGTCCACACAGGTGGTGGTGGGGTTGTGGGGGAAGGACAGCACGATCACCCGGGGCTTGGGCCACTGGGTCTCCCACGCCTCCAGCAGGTTGGCGAAGTAGTCCTCGTCGGGGCCGACGCGGATCTGTTGCACCTCGGCGCCGGCGAACAGCGGGGCGTAGACGTGGATGGGGTACGACGGCGTGGGCACGAACGCCGAGTCGCCGGGACCGAGCAGCACCCACATGAGGTGCGACAGCCCCTCCTTGGCGCCGATGGTGGTGACCACCTCCTGGTCGGGATCCAGCTCCACGCCGAAGCGACGCAGGTAGAGGTCTGCCACGGCCCGGCGCAGCTTGGGGATGCCCTTGGACGACGAGTACCGGTGGTTGCGCGGGTTGCGAGCCGACTCGATCAGCTTCTCGACGGCCACGTCGGGCGAGGGGATGTCGGGGTTCCCGAACCCGAGGTCGATGACGTCGTCGCCGGTCCGGCGGGCCTCGGTCTTCAGATCGTTGATGATCGTGAAGACGTAGGGGGGCAGGCCCCCGATCCGGCGGAACTCCATTCCGGGCAGTCTACGAACCGACGGCCGCGGCGGCGCCGAGGGCTTCGATCGCCGCCGGCCACGACACCCCGACCGGGGCGACCACGGCCCAGGCGGCGCCCGCTCCGGCCAGCTCGCTCAACAGTGTGGTCACGCCCGAGCCCGAGCCGGAACCGGAACCGGGGGAAAGGTCCACCTGGCCTCCCCACGTGACCTCGGCGTCGCCACGGCTGACCTCGGCCGCCACTTCATCCGGCGTCGCCTGCCAGAGGTTCACGGCGCCGGCCTCGGTGCGGCCGATGGCGCGGGTGGCCGGCGCCCGGCCTCCCACCCACACGGTGACGCCGAGGCCGCGCAGGCTGCGACAGACGCTCGCCATCTGTGCCCGTCGCTCAGCTACAGGACGCAAGGGGACGCCGTAAGCCTCGTTCTCGGGCCGGCTCAGGTGATCGCCGATGCCGAGGCCGGCGATCAGGCGGGGGCCGGCGATGCGCCGGACGGTGGCGAACTGGTGGACGAGCACGGCATCGGGCACCAGTCCCACCCGGGCCACGAGGGTGCCCACGGCCACCTTCGAGGTTGCTGCGGCGATGGCACCGAGCAGGGTGGGGCCGTGGAGGGCAGGGCGGTCCGGGCGCCCTATCGGCCACAGGTGGTCGAACACGAAGACCCCGTCCAGTCCCGCACTTTGCGCCAGAACGGCGGCCTCCAAGGCGGGCTCGGCGTCATCCCTGAACTGGGGCAGGGTGATGCCGATCTTCAACGGGCGGCCGCTCCGAGGAGGGCGGCCCCGACGGCGCCGGCATGCTCCCCCATGACGGCGGCGACGATCGGGACCTCAGGCCGGTGGCCCGCTCCCTGCAGGAGCCGGCCGAAGGCGCTCCTGGCCGGCACCAGCAGCAGGTCGCCCATCTCCACCACGCCGCCGCCGATGACGAAGCGTTCAGGATCGAGGAGGTTGGCCAGGTTGGCCAGCCCCAGTGCCAACCACCAGGCGAAGCGGCCCACCAGCTCGAGCGAAACCTCGTCGCCGCCGGCCGCGGCCAGGCCCACGTGGTGACCCTGGACGGCGTGTGGGTCCCCGCCGGCCAGCTCGACCAGGTGGGGGGCACGTCCGCCCACGGCCGCCTCCCGTCCCATCCGTCCAAAGGCGTCGCCGGAGGCGAACCGCTCCCAACAACCGCGGTTGCCGCAGGGGCACTCCGGTCCCGCCGGGTCCACCACCATGTGGCCCATCTCGCCTCCGAAGCCGTGAGCACCCCGCACCAGCCGGCCGCCCACGACGATGCCGCCGCCGATGCCGGTCCCGAGGGTCGCCATCACGACATCGTCGTAGCCCCGGGCCGCCCCCAGCCGGTGCTCAGCCCAGGCCGCGCAGTTGGCATCGTTGTCGACGGTGACCCGCACGCCGCCGAGGTGCTCCTCCAGGAGCGCCCGCACCGGCAGGTCCGCCACACCCGCCAGGTTGGCGGCGAAGGCGAGCACTCCATCGGCCGTCACCAGCCCCGGCATGCCCACCCCGATGGGAACGTCGGTCCCACACCCCAGCGCCCTCGCTACTCCGGCGACGGCCTCCAGGACCGCCTCGCCGCCCTCGGGTGTCGCCACCCGGTGCTCGGCCACCACCGACCCCGACTCGTCGATGGCGACCCCCAGGCACTTGGTGCCGCCGACATCGATGCCGATGGACCCCGATCGGGCCATTCCCGATCGGACCACTCAGAAGCGAAGGAGGGCGCCGATGCGTCCCAGCACGTCGAGGTCGGCGTTGTCCACCACGACCTCCACGCGGCACGACTGTCCGAGGGCGTCCTCGATGGCCTCCTCGACCACGTCGTCCACCTGGTGCATCGGCGCCGAGCACACCGGGCAGGCCGGCCCCCGAACGGCTATGTGACGGCACGACTCACATCTCCACCCGGGCGACTCGTAGCCGTCGGAAACCAGCAGGGTCTCCACCCTGCGCTCCACCAGAGCGCCCAGCACCTTGTCCACTCCTGCCACCCCGCCGTTGCCGGCGCCCACGGCATCACGGAGGCGATTGACCAGCGCCATCTCCTTGGTCCGCTCGACATCGGCCTCCACGGCCAGCGCGGCCTGGCAGATCACTGACTCGGTGGCGTTGACCGGCACGCTGATCCGCGCCGCGATGCGGTCCCTGAGGTAGGAGTGCAGCACCCGCTCCAGCTCGTTGCAGATCTCCTCGGGGGCGCCCAGGATCAGATGGTTGAAGCCCTGGGTCTGGAACACCTGAAAGGCCACCTGGGCCGCCCGCTTGAGATGGTGGTGGGCCACCTCGGCGCTGTGGTCCCGTACGTGGTCCTTGTCCCAGTCGCCCCGGTCGTCCTCGTGGCGGGGCAGCTGGTCGAACAGCTCGGTCCGGTCAATCAGCTCTCCCAGCCCGAACAGGAACATCCGCGCCCGCTGCTTGTCGACCAGCAGGACCCCGAAGCGCTCGTTGTTGTCCACCACCGCTTCCAGCTGGCGGATGTGCGGTGAGGAGTTGACCACCACCTGGTTGCGGACCGGCACCGCCAGCTCCACCACCTCCCAGAACCCGTCGGGCTGGCAGGAGAAAAGGGCGAGACCGCGGGTGCGGGAGCGGTCGATGCCGGCCTTGACATGGCTTACGATGCGCGCCACATCAGCCTCCACCGCCGAGCCGTGCTCATCGATGGCGGTTCGGGCCAGCGAGTCGAGGTGCAACTCGTAGTCCTTGGCCCGCACGAAGCGGCTGCCGTCGACATCGAGGTAGAGCGACACGACGGGCGCGGCCTGGCTGCGATGAGCTGCCAGGGCGCGGATCGTGTCCTTGGTGAGCGTGTCCAACGTCACCTCCGTGGGATCAGTCCGATTCCGATGGACGATGGTAGCCCGGCCCTGTGCCGGGTCTCGACGGAGCCCTCCTCCGACCGTCAGCGGGTGGCGGGCGGCGCGGGAAGGTGCCGTGGCGGGCGGCCCAGAGGCCGATGAGGCCGAGCCCGTACATCGGGGCCAGGATGCCGAAGGCGAGGCTGGTGTTGGGCCGGATGCCGGCGGTGACGAAGGCGACGACCACCTCGGCGGCCAGCGACCCTAGGAGCAGGCGTTTCACCGGCGTCGGCGCGGATCCCTGCAGGAAGAACAGCGAAGGCACCACGATCTCCTCCGTGCGGCTGCGCCGTACGGCGAGGACGAAGGCCGCAGTGAAGCCGGCTATGCCGCCGACGAACATCCCCAGGGCGACGATGAGGGCGATCAGGTCGGTGGAGGACGCCACTGTGGCCAGGCCGGAGCTGGCGGCGAAGACGAGGGTGCCGGCCCAGGATCCCTGGACGATGCGCCGGCCGGACCGCAAGGCTGTTCCTGGTGCGGACCGGCCCGACGCGGCCGGCGACGCGGCCGGTGGCGGGGGCGACTCCGGTGCCGTCATGATCCCCCGGCCTCCGCCTCCAGTAGGGCCTCGTCGAGGCGGGCCGCCAGCACGTCGGCGGAGAACTGCTCCACGGCCCGGCGCCGGGAGGCAAGGCCCATGGCCGCTCGACGCTGCGGGTCGCGCAACAGCTTGTCGATGGCGGCGGCCACGGCGCCGGCATCCTCCGGTCGCTCCACCACAAGCCCGGTGGCGCCGTGCTCCACCGCCTCAGCCGCTCCCCCGCTGGCGCCGGCCACCTGGGGGACGCCACAGGCCGCCGCCTCCAGGAAGACGATGCCGAAGCCCTCCTGCTCCAAGCCTCCCCAACGGCTCCGGCAGGGCATGGCGAAGACGTCGCCGCAGCCGTAGACGCCGGGCAGTGACTCCTCCCCCACTCGCCCGAGGAACCGCGCCGGCGCTCCGGCCCGGCGCGCTATGCGTTCCAGACGGGAGCGGTCGCGCCCGGCGCCGGCGACGGCCACGGTGAGACCCGGGTGCGCCGGCGCCAGCCGGGCAGCAGCCTCGATGAGCACGTCCATGCCCTTGCGGGGCACGAGGCGGGTGAGACCGACGACCAGTGGCCCGTCCGTCGGAAGACCGAGCTGGGCTCGCACCTTGGCCTGCTCGTCCAGCTCCAGTGGGCGGAAGCGATCGGTGTCGACCGCCGGCGGGACCACGGTCGTCGGTGGCGTTCTCGATCCCGCAGCCCGTTCCGCTTCGGCCCGGGCGTAGCCGCCGGCGGAGACGATGTGGGTCGCGCCGCCCACCACCGACGCCAGAACGGACCGGGCAACGGGCAACCTGGCGGGGAAGGTCACCTCGGCGCCGTGGAGGATGAGGCCGTAGGGACGGCCCAACCTCGGCCCGATCAGCCCGAGGGGCAGGGCCGGGTCGACGAGGACGATGCCGGCGTCGACCTCCTTGGCCAGCCGGCGCACGCGGCGAAGGAGGCCGGGCGTCGGCAACAACACCGGGGTCGACGTGCGCTCGATGCGAAAGGCCTGTGCCGAATCGAACGCAGCGGCCTCCGAATGCGCGGCGGTCAAAACCGTCACCCTCTCGGGCGGCAGGCGGCGCCACAACTCCCAGAGGTACGACTGGATGCCGCCGACCTTGGGCGGAAAGTCGTTGGTGACGAGCAGGTGGCTCATGCCGGCGTCTGGGGATCCATCACCGCCATGCTCCCAGCTGACGACACCACCGGCCCACCGGGTGGACCGGGCGTCCTCGGGTCAGGACCGGGGCGCCTGCGACCGGCTCCGGGGCTCCTCCGCAGGCTCCAGGCGCCGGACCGCCGGCGTGGACAGGATCACGACCGAGGGTTTGTCGCCATCCCGGGGCGTGATCCGGCGCTCGGAGCGGCGCTTCCGGACCCGTGGCGCAGAAGCCTCTGCCTCCCGCTGAGCACCGGCCTCGCCGTTCTCGGCGGGCCCACCGGACGGGGCCGGTGGATCGTTCTCTGTAGGTCTCCCTGAGCGGCGCCCTTCGTCGACGGTGGCGGCTTCGCTGACGGAAACCTCTGCGTCCGGATCGGGCACATTCCAATCCTCGTCCTCCGTCTCGGGGCGGGGGCGGGGGCGGAACGAGGGGCCCCTCGCAGGCGACGGCGGCCGCGCGGGCGCCTGCGGCCTCGGCCGGGGAGCCGACGGGGGCGGCGGCCGCAGCGAGGGCGCGCCCACCAGGCGACCCGGGAGGGTGACGGCGCGGTTCGAAGGGTTCATCGGCGACGGCGGGCGGGCCAGGTGGGTGGGCCGCTCCGGCAGTGACGCACTGGAGGGAACGGCCGGCGCCGTGGCCGCGTCTGAACCCAGGTCCCGCGGGGCTGGCTTCTTGGCCGCCGGCTTCTTCGAGGGCCGCCGGGATCGTGACGAGCTGCTCTGGCGGCGAGCACTCTTGGCTGCCGGCGCCTTGTTCTTCTTCACAGCGGCCGTCCTTGCCGGCGTCACCACCTTCTTCGCCGGCGACTTTCCCGCTGGCGGCGACTTTCTTGACGCCGCCGCTTTCGTCCCGGCGGATGCCTTCTTGGCCGCAGACGCCCTCGCCGATGCAGGCACCTTCTTGACGGACGCCTTCCTGGCGGCCGCGGCCTTGGTGGTCGCCGGCATCTTTGTGCCCGCAGAGGCTCGGGTCACCGCCGGCAATCTCTTCGGCGGCGTGCCTTTGGCTGTCACTTTTGCCGCTGTCCTGGCCGCTGTCGATCTGGAGGCCGTTCCCTTGGCCGCGGAAGCCGAGCGCCGGGTGCCGGCCGTGCTCTCCTCCTCACCCGGCACCTCCAGGGGCTCCAGGCGACGGCTGCGCCGGCCGGGCTCCAGGTAACCGAGATCGGAGGCCAGGCGGTTGCGGGCGATGAGCTCGCCCGAGCGCAGGTCCACCTCCCACTGCGCCGTCTGGCGGCGCTGGCGTGACGTGTAGGAGAAGACCACGGCCCAACTGGTGCCGTGCAGGTTGAAGGCGGTCCATGCCATGGCGAACACGTCGGCAGGGAGCCGTACGCCTCGTTCGGCCAGGTTGAGCAGGACCGACGTCTCGAGCGGCTCAGCAGAGGGACCGAGACGGGACTTGTTGAAGGTCAGCCGCTGCGCCCGCTCGACCACCCGGGCCTGCTCGGCGCGGATGGGATCGGCGAACCGGAGGATCCACTCCTCGTCCACCCCGGCGGCTGCCGCGATCTCGCCCACCGTTCCCCCGGCCCGCAGCCGCCCCTGGATCTCCCGGGGGCTGAGCGAACTGACCGGCTTGGCCGGAGGAGGCGGCGGAAGGGCCACCGCCGGCGAGGGCGCCACAATGGCATCATCCGCGCCGGCGCCTGTCTCCTCGGCGACCTCTCCGCCCTCGAGCAGGCGCCGAGCCTCCTGTGCGGCGGCGAGCAGCTTCTCGTCGGCGGCAATGGAGTACTTGCCTGTCCTGGCGCCCCGGCGCGCGCTCAGGATCAGCCCGGTGTGATCAGTGGTGAGGCCAACCAGATGAAGCTGTTGCACCGCGGCGGAACGTACCACCGACTGTGGCCGGATCCGTGGACCTGGCGGGACAGGCTGCGGGCAATGGCCAAGCACGGTTCCGCCGTCGATGCAATCTCATCACCACGGAGGTACCCCGCCACAGGATCTGCAGCGGCGTATACTGCGACGTATGCCCCGTATGCAGCTGTACCTACCCGACGAGCTCTTCAGCGCCGTCAAGTCCTTGGGGCTTCCTGCGTCAGAGCTGCTCCAGGGAGCGGTACGCTCTGAGCTTCGCCGGCGCGAACAGGCGGCGGCCGTCGACGCCTACGTGAAGGAGTTGACCGCGGAGGTAGGCGATCCGACCCCCGAAGAGCAGGCCGCTGCCCGCGCGTGGGTCGCCGGTCTCCTTTCCCGCGAACCCCCCGAAGAGGAGCGGAAAAGGGCGAGTTGAGCCGCCATCTCGTGCTCGACTCTGCTGCGGTGACCGCGTTCGCAGAGCGCAGCAGGTCGAATTTGGCCAGGGTGGCCGCGCTACGGGCGGACGGCCTCTGGCCCCCCGTGGTGCCGTCGGTGGTGATGGTGGAGTGCCTGGTCGGCCACGCCGGCCACGACGCTTCGACCAACAGGTTCTTGAAGACCTGCGACATCGTCGACCACCTACCGACCCTGATCGCTCGACGAGCGGCGAGGCTGCGGGCTCTGGCCAAGCGCGGCTCGGCAGTGGATGCAGTCGTGGTCGTCACGGCCGAGCCCTCCGGCATCGTGTCGGGGTCCGACCTGGCTGACCTTCGGGCGCTCGCCGCCCACGCCGAGGACGTGACGGTCCGGCGGTGCTGACAACAGCGGGCCCAATCGAAGCCGCGCGAAATCGGCGGCCGGCCTGCACCTCAGCGCCCTAAGAACTCACCCAGTTGTGGCGGCGACATTACGTTGGCTCCGCGCGACCTCGCCCCCTCCTGGACCCGGCGGTCGCTGGAAGCTTGGCGCTCAGCCTTCGACCCCCTGCAGGTCCTCTACCTTGCCGCCGGTGCCACACCAGCGGCACGAGACCTGCTCCATCTTCTCGTCGAGCACCTGCTCGTCCTCCACCGTGAGCTCGCCCCCCACCGTGTAATGGTGAAAGGCGCGGGTGCGCCGGGTCATGGTCACGTCGAAGCGGGTGAGGTTGCCGCACGACGTGCAGCGGTACCTGTTCATAAGCAGACCCTACGGGGAGGCGGTGACGCCGGCGTTGGAGGCGGTCACCAGTCGCTCCAGGACCCTGGCCGCGCTCCCGTCGTCGACAGAGCGTGCCGCCAGCTCGAGGCCGCCGGCGATATCGGCCACGAGGCCGGCGACCACTATGGCGGCGGCACCGTTCAACAGCGCTATGTCCCGGTGGGCACCGTGCTCCCCCGACAGGACCCGCCTCACGAGCGACGCGTTCTTCGTGGCGTCACCCCCACGTAGAGCCTCGGCAGAGACCGGCGCGATGCCCAGAGCGACAGGGTCCACCTCATAGGTGCTCACCTGCCCGTCGTCGAGGTCGAGGACGGTGGACGGCCCTGTGGTGGACAGCTCGTCGAGCCCGTCGCGGCCGTGCACGACCAGAGCCCGCACGGCGCCGCGGGCCACGAGCACGCCCATCATCTTCTCGGCCATCGCCGGGTCGCTGACGCCGATCACCTGACGACGGACGCGCGCCGGGTTGGCCAGCGGGCCGAGGAAGTTGAACACCGTGGGCACGCCGAGCTCGCGCCGCACCGGCCCGGCGTGGCGGAGAGCAGGATGGAACCGAGGGGCGAAGCAGAAGGCCATCCCGGCCTGGTCGAGGCAGCGGGCGACGGCGTCGGGGCCGATCTCGATGGCCACGCCCAGAGCCTCCAGCACGTCGGCCGATCCGCAGTCGGAGGAGGCGGCCCGGTTGCCGTGCTTGCAGACCCGGGCGCCGGCGCCGGCGGCCACCAGGGCGGCGAGGGTGGACACGTTGATGGACCCGCTCCGGTCGCCGCCGGTCCCGCAGGTGTCCACGAGCCCGTCGGCCTCGACACCGGGGACGACCTCGGCGTGGTCGAGCATGGCCGAGACCAAGCCGCTGATCTCCTCCACGCTCTCCCCCTTGGCTCTGAGCGCCACCGCGAAGGCGGCTATCTGAGCGGGCGTTGCCCGACCCTCGAGGATCTCTCCGAGACAGACAGCCGCCTCGTCGGCCTCCAGGTCGTCGCCGGCCATGAGCCGGGCCAGGACGCGGGGCCACCCTCCGATGCCCTCGAAGGAGCGGCGCTCAGTCATCCTGTCGACCCGCGCCGCCGCCGGTGCCGGGGGCGCCCGCCGCGTCAGCGGCGCCGGCCGTAGCCAGGAGGGAGCGCACCTGGGCCATCTCCGGGCGCCCTCGCAACGTCTCCAGGTCGGCGTCCCTCTCCAGCTGGGCCTCGTCCTGCCAGCCGGCGTCCACGGCCCGGTGCAGCCAGGCCACAGCATCGGTCTCTTGACCGAGGCGGGCCAGGCTGCAGGCGGTGTTGAAGGCGATGATGCCTGCGGCGGTGAAGCCGAAGGCTCTTCCCCCCGCGTAGGCCGCCTCCCGATAGGCGCCGGCATGGTGCAGGACCTCCTGGAGGCGCCCGAACCCGGCAGTCGCCCGGGTGCGGTCGGGCATCGTCCCCAGGTGTTCGACCAGGTCGACGACCACGCCGGCTTCGAGAAGCACCCGCGCCACGATCCGTGCGGGGATCACCCTCGACCCGTCGCACAGCCCGGCGGCCAACGCCGGCACGGCCGCGTCCCCGCCGTCGCGGCGCAGGACCATGCACGCCTGGACCAGCGCGCCGGCGGGAGCATCCGGGGGGGCGGCGGCCACACCGGCGGCGGCCATGTTGGACGAGTCCTGGGCCAGACCGGTCCACGCCAGCAGCTCGGCGGCTGCCGCCTTCATCTCCGCCGACGCCTCGGGACGCTCGAGCACGTTGCGGGCGGCCCACTCGGCTCCCTGCAGCCTGCCCTCATCCAGCGCGGCCAACCCCTTGACCAGGACCTCCTCAGCCGGGCTCGGCCGGGGGGAGCCTCGCTCGCCCCGCATGGCGGCCAGGTTGATCGATCCGAAGTAGAAGGCCAGGATAGCCACGAAGGGCTGCCGGTAGGCGAGAGCCGCCGCGCCCAGCCCCGCTGCGGCCACCAGCGACACGACCCGGACCGCCGCCACGCCCTTGGCGCCCATCGTCTTCTGCAGGACGGCGGCCAGCACGTTGCCGCCGTCGAGGGGGAGGATGGGCAGGAGGTTGACCAGCCCCCACGCCACGTTCACATAGAGCAGGTACAACGAGGTCAGTCGGGCCAGGCTTTCGGGGGCGAAGTCGCCCGGCGGCGCCACCAGGAAGACCAACCCGCCGAAGGCCAGCCCGACCCCCGGCCCGGCCAGGCTCACGAGGACGTCCTGGCCCGGGCGCAAACGCGGCCCCTGCTCGGGCACCGTCAGCCCGCCCATGGCGTAGAGGAGGACAGACGAGGAGACGCCGAAGGCCCGGAAGGTGAGGGCATGACCAAGTTCGTGGACGAGGATCGAGATGCCAACCACGATCACCCAGACGGCGGCCCCCTCCACCCCGCGGCCACCGGTGAGGCCCATGAAGACCGAAAGGAGCAGGAAGGAGGGGTCGACGCGGATGGGGATGCCGCCGACTACCCCTCCGAGCCCGGCCATCTCATGATCGTACGGCCCCCGCGGGGGCGCCCGCAGCCGCGATGCTCAGGCGGTCTTGCGACGCTGGCGGATCATCCGTCGGCGCTCACGCTCCGTGGCTCCACCCCACACGCCATCGCGCTCACGGGTGGACAGGGCGTACTCGAGGCAGGGCTCGCGCACCGGGCAGGTGGCGCAGATGGCCTTGGCCGGCTCGGCCTCCTCGTCGGAGACGGGATAGAAGACGTCGGGATCAGTACCTCGGCAGGCGCCGTGCTGGCGCCAGGTCAGATTCATGGCAATGATCACATCCTCAGATCTCGTAACTCCGTGTGAGCGGTGGCTTGTACCCCGCCGCCCGTGCCTTCTACCCCCTGATCGGGTAATTCGACACAGGTTCCAACGCCGCGGGCTGCTCACAGATTCCGGAGCCGGGGAGCACCTTGGGAGCCTCCCTAGGATGAGCCGGTGACCACCACCGACGAGGACCTTCACGAACAGGTTCACCTGGGGCGCCAGCGCGTCTCGCTGATGCTGGCCATGGCCGTCACGGTGCCGGGCATCGTCCTCCGCCTCACCGAGCCACACCTGTCGGAGCCCCTGTTGGCCCTCTTGTACGGCCTGGCCATCGTGGGGGCCGCGTTCCTCCTGTCCTGGGCGGCGGAGGTGGCACAGCTGGACATCTCGGCCGGGCTGGCCATCGCCGTGCTCGCCTTCATCGCCGTGCTGCCCGAGTACGCCGTGGACCTGGTTTTCGCCATCAAGGGGGGCAACTCCTTCGAGCAGACAGGACGGGACTGTCTGCCGATCGGTGGTGGGGGCGAGGAGTCACCCTGCGCGCTGGCCCTGGCCAACATGACGGGGGCCAACCGCCTCCTGATCGGCGTGGGGTGGAGCATGGTCGTCTTCATCGCCTGGTGGCGGTGGCGCAAGCGCGGCGAGCCTGAGCGGGGCAACGCGATCACCCTGAGCCGCAGCCATTCGGTGGAACTGTCGTACCTCGCCGTCGCCACCCTCTACTCGCTGACCCTGCCCCTCAAGAACTCCATCACACTGGTCGACGCCGCCGTCCTTGTCACCATCTTCGTCCTCTATACGGTGCGGGTTTCCAAGGCGCCTCCCTCCGAACCCCATCTGGTGGGCCCGGCCCGGTGGATCGGGGGGTTCAGCGTCCGCGGCCGCAGGACCACGGTGATCGGCCTCTTCCTCTTCGCCGCTGCGGTCATCCTGCTCACCGCCGAGCACTTCGCCGAGGCCCTCGTGGCCAGCGGCCAGTCCCTCGGCGTGAGCGAGTTCCTCCTCGTGCAGTGGCTGGCTCCCCTCGCTTCGGAGGCTCCCGAACTCCTGGTGGCCGGGCTGTACGCCTGGCGCCTGAACACCAATGCCGCACTCGGCACCCTGGTGTCGTCCAAAGTCAATCAATGGACGCTGCTGGTCGGCACGCTCCCCATCGCCTTCGCCATCGCCTCAGGCGGGCTGCACGGCCTGCCCATCGTGGGTCAGCAGCGCGAGGAACTGTTCCTCACCGCCGCCCAGTCGTTCTTCGCCCTCGCCATCCTGGTCAACCGGTCCATGTCGGTGAAGGAGGCCGGCACGCTCTTTGGGTTGTTCGCCGTGCAGTTCATCGCCGGCGCTGTCGGCCCGGAGTCGATCCACGATGAGGTGCGTCTGGTCACCGCGGCGGTGTATCTGATCCTCGGCGCCTGGCTATTCTTGTCCGCCCGTCGCGCCGTCCCCCCTCTTCTCAAGGACGGCTTTCGTACCCCTTATGCCAGTTTCTCGGAGGAATGACGGCGTCGTGATCGCGAGACCGTCCCGGGGCGGCGACGCGCCGGATCGGTTGGACTGGGGGGTCGTACGCCGATCCGCCCTGCTGGCCATCGCCATCACCGTTCCGGTGAGCGTCGTTGTGCGTGTTCTCAAGGGTGACGATGCGACCGACGACCGGTCCGCCCTGTGGGTGATCGCCGTGGTGGCCCTCTTTGCCGGATTCGCCCTGGCCGGCAACTTCGCCGCCCGGCGCCGACCCGACGCTCCGCTGCTTCACGCCGCCACCGCGGCCGGCGTGGCCTTCGCCGTGCTGGCGGTGGCCACGGTGGTCCGCCGGGTGACCACAGGCGACGGGGTCAGCGCCGCTCTCGTCATCACCCTCGGCCTTCTGCTGCAGATCAGCGTCTCGTTGGCCCTGCTGGGCGCGTACCTCGGCATGCGGCACCGGGGCGCCGTGGAGATGGGCGCGTCGGAATGAGCATCCTCGTCGTCGATGCCGGAACCAGCGCCGTGCGGGCCGCCGTGGTGCGCCCCGACGGCGCGGTGGAGCACGTCCATCAACAGCCAACGCTTCCCTCCACGCCGGCGCCCGGCTTCGTCGAACTCGATGCCGCGGCACTAGCCGCCGCCGCCCTCGACGTGGCCCGCGCCGCCCTGGCCGAGGGCGGCCCGGTCGAAGCCGTCGGGATCGCCAACCAGCGGGCCTCCACCATCGTGTGGGACCGAGCGACGGGGGAACCCGTGGCGCCGGGCATCGGCTGGCAGGACCTACGCACCGTTCCTCTTTGTCTGATGTTGCGGGCCAACGGGGTTCGCCTCCCGCCCAACGCCTCGGCCACCAAGCTGGCCGTCATTCTGGAGACGATCGATCCCGACCGACGCCGCGACCTGTGCTTCGGCACGGTGGACACGTGGCTGGCGTGGACCCTGTCGGCGGGCCACCTCCACCTCACAGACGCCACCAACGCCGCCGTCACCGGCCTTATCCACCACGACGCCTCGGGGTGGGACGAGGTGATGCTGGCCGGACTCAACGTGCCGCCGTCGATGCTGCCCGAGATCGTCGATTCGAGCGGCCTGATGGGAACGGCCGATGCGCTGCCCGGTGCTCCTCCACTGGCAGGAATGGCGGGCGACCAGCAAGCCTCATTGGTAGGCCAGGGTTGCACCAGGGCGGGTCTGGCCAAGGCCACCTTCGGCACCGGGGCGATGCTCGACCTGTGCGTCGGGGCCGAGCGCCCCACCTTCGACGCCCGGGGCGAGCACGGGTGTTTCCCCATCGTGGCCTGGCGGCGAGGCGGGCGCGATACCTGGGGCATCGAGGCGGTCATGCTGTCGGCCGGCTCGTGCGTGGAATGGTTGCGCGACGAC
>DATLEK010000060.1:0-36700 GCA_035525365.1 Acidimicrobiales bacterium | reverse complement strand
CCAGCTCTCGCTCACCGACCCCGGGTCGGCCAGGAACTGCTCGTACATCTCGTCCACGAGCCAGGCGTTCGGCCCGACCGAGGCAACGGCAGGGTCGTCGAGGGAGGAGGGGTCGTCAGCCACCCCCCGAGCGTACCGGCGAGGGATCCACCACCCGGACGGCGCGCGGCGATAGACCCGTCCGAATCCAGCCCGTCGTCAAGGAGGCGCGCATGGAAGCGGCAGCAGCTCTCGAGGGAGACCCGGGCATCTCGTTGCACGATCTCCGCCCGCTGGTCGGCGCCCAGGTGGCCGCCGACACCGCGGGAGGCCTGGTGGAGGGGACGCTGCTGTCGTGCACGGCCCGGTCGCTCTGGATCGTGGTGGACGACGTGGACCACGTGGTCGCGCTCCCCCACCTCCACGCGATCCACCGCCGCTAGCCCGCCCCGGGCTGTAGCGAACGGGACGCCGGCCGATAGGTTCGCGCCCCTATGTCATCGAGCAACGCCGCCCAGTACATCTTCACGATGTACAAGGTCAGCCGGTTCCACCCGCCGGACAAGGAGGTCCTGAAGGACATCACGCTGTCCTTCTACCCGGGGGCGAAGATCGGCGTGATCGGCGCGAACGGCGCGGGGAAGTCGTCCCTGCTGCGGATCATGGCGGGCCTCGACGACGGGTACACGGGCGAGGCCCGGCTCTCCCCCGGCTTCACCGTGGGCATGCTCGAGCAGGAGCCCCACCTCGACGAGGCGAAGGACGTCAAGGGCAACGTCATGGACGGCGTCGCCGCGGTGGCCGACCTCCTGGAGCGCTACGACGCCTGCCTGGCGAAGTACGCGGACCCCGACGCGGACTACGACAAGATCGGCGCCGAGCAGGCCGAGCTGGAGGCGAAGATCCAGGCCGCCGGCGCCGACGACCTCGACCGCCAGATCGAGATCGCCATGGACGCGCTGCGCCTCCCGCCCGGCGACGCCCCCGTCGCCACCCTGTCCGGGGGCGAGAAGCGCCGCGTGGCCCTCTGCCGCCTGCTGCTGGCCCGACCGGACCTGCTGCTCCTCGACGAGCCGACCAACCACCTCGACGCCGAGTCGGTGGCCTGGCTCGAGCGCTTCCTGCAGGACTATCCCGGCACGGTGGTCGCCGTCACCCACGACCGCTACTTCCTCGACAACGTGGCCGGCTGGATCCTGGAGCTGGAGCGGGGCCAGGGCATCCCTTGGGAGGGCAACTACTCGTCCTGGCTGGACCAGAAGCAGGAACGCCTGGGCCGTGAGGAGCGGGCCGATTCGGCCCGGCGGCGCACCCTGCAGAGGGAGCTGGAGTGGATCGCCATGTCGCCCCGGGCCCGCCAGGCCAAGGGCAAAGCCCGGCTAAACGCCTACGAGGCGCTGCTGGCCGAGTCGGAGGCGGCACCGGAGCGAGCGGAGAAGTTGGAGATCGCCATCCCTCCTGGGCCCCGGCTGGGCGACGTGGTGGTGGAGGCCGAGGGCCTGGCCAAGGGCTACGGCGACCGGCTGCTGGTGGAGGACCTCACCTTCAGCCTTCCGCCCGGCGGCATCGTCGGCGTGGTCGGGCCCAACGGAGCGGGCAAGACCACGCTGTTCCGCATGATCGTGGGCGACGAGAAGCCCGACGACGGCACCATCCGAGTCGGCGCCACCGTGCAGCTGGCCTACGTCGACCAGAGCCGCGAGTCCCTCGACGGCTCGAACACCGTCTACGAGGAGGTCACGGGCGGCGTCGACAACCTCGTGGTCGGAGGCCGGGAGATCCACGGCCGGGCCTACGTGGCCAGCTTCGGTTTCAAGGGATCGGACCAGCAGAAGAAGGTGGGCGAGCTGTCCGGTGGCGAGCGCAACCGGCTGCAGCTGGCCAAGGTGCTCACCGCCGGCGGCAACGTCCTGCTCCTCGACGAGCCCACCAACGACCTCGACGTGGACACCCTGCGGGCGCTCGAGGAGGGCCTGCTGGCCTTCGCCGGCTGCGCCGTGGTGATCACCCACGACCGCTGGTTCCTCGACCGGGTGGCCACCCACATGGTGGCCTTCGAGGGCGGTTCACAGGCGCGGTGGTTCGAGGGCTCCTACAGCGACTACGAGGTGGACCGCAAGAAGAGGCTGGGCGCCGAGGCCGACCAGCCCCACCGCATCAGGTACAAGCCGCTCCAGCGGGCCTGAGCGCGGCTTGGGGTGAACCCGGACACGGATTCTCGGCGCGAAAGAGCGTCGGGGGCAGGTGCACGGCGGACGCACCCGCTCCCCAACGCATGACCACCTTCACATCTTTTGGCTCCCACGTCAACACAGGGGGCAGAATCTGTTCCGACAGCTCACAAGAGCACCACAAACTGCCGATACAAGAGCCATGGTGAGCGCAACTGTGCAAAAGAGCAGGGCTGTAGAACGGCTGGTCGAACCAGGCAACTCCGCAATGTGCAAGCACTGCGGCGCGGCGGTGAAGTTCGCGGCCCGGGCCCAGCTCCGGCAGGTCATCGCCAACGTCTACGTGAAGGGCACATGGGCGCGGGTGGAGCATTTTCACGCCCCTTGTTACGTGGAGGCCGGCGAGCCCCACGGCCCCACCTCCTGAGCATTCCTCGGCAGGGACCCGTCGCCCGCCCGCAGGCGTAGCCTCGCGGGGCATGCGCACCCGGGTCACCCGTTCCTTCACCTTCGACGCCGCTCACGAGCTGCCGTGGCACACGGGCAAGTGCCGGCGCCTCCACGGCCACACCTACCGCCTGGAGGTGACCGTGGAAGGACCTCTGGACGAGAACGGCGTGGTGCTGGATTTCGACGACCTGAGCAGCGTGGTGCGCCGTGAGGTGGTGGAGCGCTTCGACCACCGCTTCCTCAACGACCTGATGGAGAACCCGACGGCCGAGCTGGTCGCCCAGGCCAGCTGGAAGCGCCTGGAGGCGGCGGGGCTGGGCCTGGTCCGCCTGCGGCTCTGGGAGACGCCGGACTCGTCGGTGGAGATCCTCTCCGGATGACGACGGGGCTGGTGGTCCTGTCGGGGGGCCTGGACTCCACCGTGTGCCTGGCTCTGGCCCGTGATCAGCACGAGACCCTTCTCGCCGTGACCTTCGACTACGGCCAGCGCCACCGCATCGAGCTGGGGCGGGCCGCCACCCTGGCCGGTCTCTACGGCGCCGAACATTTGGTGGTGCGCCTGGACCTGTCGGCGTGGGGCGGGTCGGCCCTGACCGACAGCCGGATCGCCGTGCCGGCAGCGGCGGACGGTGGCGGCGGTATACCGGTGACCTACGTGCCGGGCCGCAACTTGATCTTCTTGTCCGTGGCCACCGGCATCGCCGAGGCGAGGGGTGCCGATGCCGTCTACCTCGGCGTGAACGCCCTCGACTACAGCGGGTATCCCGACTGCCGGCCCGAGTTCATCGAGGCCTTCCGGGCGGTGGCGGCCCTGGGGCTGAAGCGGGGGGTGGAGGGCAACCCGGTCGACATCCGCACTCCGCTGATCGACAAGACCAAGGCGGAGATCGTGGGGGTCGGCCGGCGCCTGGGCGCGCCCCTGCATCTCACTTGGTCCTGCTACGGCGCCGGGCCCCTCCCCTGCCGCCAGTGCGAGGCGTGCTCGCTGCGGACCAAGGGCTTCACCGAAGCCGGCGTGGACGAGGCGCCGGCGTGACCGGCGGCGCCGGCGCCGAGGTGGCCACGCTGGTGGTCAACGAGGTCTTCGGGCCCACGTTCCAGGGGGAGGGGCCGACGTGCGGGCGGCGGGCGGGTTTTGTGCGCCTGGGCCGGTGCAACCTGGCCTGCTCGTTCTGCGACAGCCGCCATACCTGGGACTGGGACCAGCACGACCCGGCGGTGGAGCTGCAAACCACGCCGATCGGCGAGGTGCTGGCCGGCCTCGACGCCATGGCCGTGTCGATGGTGGTGGTCACCGGGGGGGAGCCGTTGCTGCAGCAGCGCCACCTCGCTCCCCTGCTGGAGGGGATGAAGGCGAGGAACTGGCGGGTGGAGGTGGAGACGGCCGGCACCATCGCCCCCACGCTCGAAGATGGCCTGGTCGACCAGTGGAACGTCTCGCCCAAGCTGGCCAACTCCGACATGCCGCTGGAGCGCCGGTTCAAGCCGGCGGTGCTGGCCGAGCTGCAGGCGACGGGGCGGGCCGTGTTCAAGTTCGTGGTTGCCGGCACGGCCGACCTGGACGAGGTCGACACCATCGTCGGCGAGTGCCGGCTGGAGCCGGTGTGGGTCATGCCCGAAGGCACCGACGGGGCGACGGTTGTCCGCCGCATGCAGGAGCTGGCCGACCCGGTGCTGGCCCGGGGGTGGAACCTCACGTCGCGGTTGCACGTCCTCGTCTGGGGCGACGAACGCCGCCGCTGAACGCCCGGCGGGTCGCTGTCACCCACAAACCGGCTCAAACGTGCGATCTTGGATGCTCCCATGCGGACTGCCAGAACCATCGTTCTTCGCGCCCTCGGTGCAGTGGCCGGGTTCCTGCTCCTGCTGCTGCTGGCGTGGGCCGTCGACGCCAACCGCCATGACGGGCGGGTCCTCCGCAACGTCACCCTTGCCGGCCGGGGCGTGGGCGGGCTCAGAAGGGCGGAGCTGTCGAAGGAGGTGGCCCGCCTGGCGGACCGCTACGCCAAGAGCACCGTCCGGGTGGACGCCGCCGGCGGGGGCTTCATCACCACGGCCGCTGATTTTCGCTTGTCGCTCCGGCAGAACGCGACGGTGCAGGCCGCCCTCGACGTGGGCCGCGACGGTCCTGCCCCCGAGCGGCTGGTTGGATGGCTCACCAACCTGGTGGGCGGCCGGCGCTCGCCCATCCGCATCAGCGTCGACCCGGCTTCGGTGTACCGCGTGGTGGCGGCCAAGGACCCGGCCCGGGTGGCGGCGACGGAGCCGGGGGTCCGAGCCGAGAAGGGCAGGCTCGTGGCGGTGGAGGGCAAGCCCGGGAGCGGTATCGATGCGGCCAAGGTGATCGCCGATCTGCCTGAGGCGGCGGCCAGGGAGATCCCCGTAGTGGTCGAGACCGAACGGGGGCCGGTGGCGCCCCGGTTCACCAGGGCCGACGCCGAGCGCCTGGCCCGGGAGGGCGAGCTGCTGGCGATGCGGCCGCTGGCCGTGACGGCCGACGACGATCGGGCCGAGGTGAGCGTGGCCATGCTGCGCTCGTGGCTGCGCAGTGAGCCCACCGATGCCGGGCTGCGCCTGACGATCAATGGCGAGAAGGTGGGTGCCGACCTGGGCAAGCTGCTCATCGAGGCGGGCACGCCGACGGTGGAGACCGGCTTCACTGTCGTCGAGGGCGTGCCCCGTGTCGTCCCCGGAACACCCGGATCGGCCTGCTGCTCTCCCGTGGCCGGCGGCCGGGTGGAGCAGGCCCTGCGGTCGGGCCGGCGGGACCCGGTCCAGGTTCCCCTCAAGCGAGTGGACCCGAAGCTGACCACCGTCGAGGCCGAGGCCCTCGGGATCCGGGAGGCGGTGGGGACCTTCACCACCAACTTCAAGCCGAACCAGCCGAGGGTGCAGAACATCCACCGCATTTCGGATCTCGTCCGGGGCCAGGTGATCCCGCCAGGCAAGACGTTCTCGGTGAACGACTTCGTGGGCAAGCGGACGCTGGCCAAGGGCTTCGTGGTCGACCACGTGATCGAGGACGGCCGCTTCGCGGAGTCGGTCGGAGGGGGCATCTCGCAGTTCGCGACCACCGCCTTCAATGCCGCCTTCTTCGCCGGCCTGGAATTCGGCGAGTACCAGTCCCACAGCCTGGTGATCGGCCGGTACCCCTACGGTCGGGAGGCCACGCTTTCCTACCCGCACCCGGACCTCAAGATCCGCAACCCCAGCCCCCACGGGGTTCTGATCTGGCCCACCTACACCGACAAGAGCATCACCGTGACGCTGTACTCCACCAAGTGGGCGGAGGGGGCGCAGACCAACCAGACCACGACCCCACGTGGTCCGTGCACACGGGTCCGTACCGAGCGAACCCGGCGGTTCATGGCCGACGGCTCGACGAAGGTCGACCACGTCTCCGCCCTGTACCGCCCCGCCGAAGGGGTCAACTGCTCGTAGAGGGTGGGGCGATGGCGGCGTGGGGTGCGACCATGACAAGGTGAACATCCTCGTCAGTGGCTCACACGGCCTCATCGGTTCGGCCGTGGTGGAGGCGCTGGCGGCGGAAGGTCATACGGTGAGGCGGCTCGTGCGGCACGGGGCCGGTGCCGGTGGTGTGGCATGGGACCCGGAGGAAGGCACGATGGACGAGGCTGCTCTGGCGGGCGGCGGTGGTGTCGAGGGAGTGGTGCACCTGGCCGGCGCCGGCGTCGGGGACAAGCGGTGGAGCGATGATCGCAAGGTGCTGATCCGGCGGAGCCGGGTGGAGGCCACCCTCGGCTTGTGTGAGGCCCTCGGGCGGATGGCGACGCCGCCCAAGGTGATGGTGTCGGGCTCGGCCGTCGGCTGGTACGGCGACCGCGGGGCGGAGGTCCTCACCGAAGAAAGCCATGGCGGGAGCGGGTTCCTCGCCGAGGTGTGCCGAAACTGGGAGGCTGCCACGGCGCCGGCGGCCGAAGCTGGGGTCCGGGTGGTGAACGTCCGCACCGGGATCGTGATGTCGCCCAACGGAGGGGCGCTGAAGAAGCAGCTGTCGCTGTTCCGATTCGGCCTGGGCGGCAAGCTCGGGAACGGGAAGCAGTACTCGAGCTGGGTGTCGATCGACGACGAGGTCGGCGCCATCGTCCATGCCCTGGGATCGGAGACCCTGCACGGGCCGGTGAACGTGACCGCACCGGAGCCGGTGACGGCGGGAGAGTTGGCCCGGGTGCTGGGCTCGGTGTTGCGGCGGCCGGCGGTGCTGCCTGTCCCCCGCCTGGCGCTGTCCACCGTTCTCGGCGGCGAGCTGGCCGGCGAGCTACTGGCCAGCCAGCGCGTCCTTCCGGCCCGGCTCACCGCCGACGGGTACGAGTTTTGCCACCCAGACCTGGAGGGCGCGCTGCGAGCCCTTCTGGGGCGATAGCGGCTCGTGGTTGCTGCCGATGTGGCGGTGGTGGGGGGTGGGCCGGCCGGCGCCGCTGCGGCCATAACGCTGGCGCGGGGCGGGCGGGACGTGGTCCTGGTGGACCGGGCCCGGTTCCCACGGGACAAGTGCTGTGGCGACGGACTGACCACCGGGGCCCTGCGCCGGCTCGAGGAGCTCGGGTTGCAGCCGAGGAGCGTGGCCTCGTGGACACCGGTGGACGACGTGTGGGTGCGTTCGCCCTCGGGGCGCATCGTCACCTTTCCCTTTCCGCGGGGACAGGGGATGTACGCCGCGGTGGCCCGCCGAGCGGACCTCGACGTTGCTCTGCTCGACGTGGCCCGCGCCGCCGGCGTGAAGGTCTACGACGGGCACGCGCTCCGGGGCGCGAGGTGGTCCGAGGGCGCGGATCTGGTCGAGCTGGACGTGGACGGCATAGGACCTGTGGCCGCTCGTTACGCGGTGGGAGCCGACGGCATGTGGTCACCCCTGCGCAAGGCGCTGGGCGAGGGTGCCGAGCCGGGGTACCTCGGCGAGTGGCACGCCTTCCGGCAGTACTTCAAGGATGTCTCGGAAGAGGCCGCGTCACAGCTGTGGGTGTGGTTCGAGCCCGACCTCCTGCCCGGCTACGCCTGGTCGTTCCCGTTGGGCTCAGGACGGGCCAACGTCGGGTTCGGGATCCAGCGGGAGGCGGGAGCACCCACCCGAAGCATGGCTGAGCAGTGGCGGGAGTTGCTGGAGCGGCCCCATCTGCGGGCCGTGCTGGGCGAGGGCGCCGTTCCCGAGGCACCGCACAAGGCATGGCCCATTCCCGCCCGCCTCGATCGCACTTCCCTGGCCGGCGCTGGCGGACGCGTTCTCTTCGCCGGCGACGCCGCCCGGGGCACCGACCCCATGACCGGCGAGGGGATAGGCCAGGCGTTGGAGATGGGTATCCTGGCCGGCCGGAGCATCCTGGCCGCCGGCGCCCTGGAGCCCCAGCGGGCGGCGTGGTCCTACGAGCGGGCTGTCCGGGCCGGGCTCGGCATCGACAACCGGCTGGCCGGGCTGCTCTCCCGCCACGGCATCGCCCACCGCAAGGGGGTGCGGTCGGTCCTGTGGCTGGCCGGCTCCACCGGCTGGACCCGGCGCAACTTCGCCCGCTGGCTGTTCGAGGATTACCCCCGGGCGCTGGCGCTGACGCCCCATCGCTGGCAGCGGGGGATGCTCGGCAGCGCCGGCGCCTACGTCTAGACCGGGGGTGGCGCCGGCGGGGGTGGTGGCGCCGGCGGGGGCGGTGGTTCCATGGGCGTGGCGAACTGGAAGCCGCGTGCCCGCAGCTCCTGGATGAGGGGGCGCAGGGCCTCGACGGTGGTGGCCCGGGAGCCGCCGCCGTCGTGGAGCAGGATGACGGCGCCGGGTTTCACCGCGCCCAGGATGTTCTGGAGGAGCTCGGGCGCCGGCCGGCGCTGAAAGTCGCGGGAGTCGATGGTCCAGTCCAGGACGCGCATGCCGTGGCGGCGGGCGATGTCTATCGCCGCCGGCGTGAGGCGCCCCGCCGGGGAGCGGTAGAGAAATACCGGCTGGCCGGTTGTCTCCTTCAACAGGTCGGCGCCACCGGTGATCTCCCGTGCCACCTCCTCCTCGGGCAAGGTGTCCATGTCGGGGGCATGGCGCAGGGTGTGGCTGCAGAGGGTGTGGCCCTGAGCCAGGACGGTGCGGGTCAGCTCGGGGCGTTTGCGGACCATGTCGCCCACCATGCAGAAGGTGGCCTTCACCCCCTCCTCGGCCAGGATCTGCAGCACCGCCGGCGTCCACGTGGGGTGGGGGCCGTCGTCGAAGGTGAGCGACACGAAACCGGCCTCCTCCCGCCGGGGGTGAACCGGCTCGGTGAGCCGGCGCGACGAGACCACTTCACCGCTGACCGTGCCCACCGTGACCTCGTCGAGCCCGTCCTTGCCGGGGTACCAGAGCAGCGACTCGACAGGCGGGCCGGGCGGAGCGGGCACAGGCTGCTGGCGCACCTCGAGAGGCTCCACCCGGTCCTGGCCGTCCACTACGCGGATACGGGCGCCGGCGCCGGCCCGGCGGGACATCGACGCCCGCACCCCGTCCACGTAGATCCGAGCCGGCGAGGCATGGGCGTCCAGCACACGGCCGGTGGCGGCCGACTCGAGCACCCCGTCCCGCGGCTTGACCCGCGCCGCCTTCAGAACGTCGGCGATGGTGGCCTTGGCCGGATCGACCTCCACCGGCCTCTCCCCCACCCAGACCGTCATCGGCGCCTGGCGGATCTCGGTACGGAACGGACCGAGAAGTGTCGCAACCGCGGCCAGCCCTACGACCACGGATGCGGAGAAGGCCAAGCGGCTGTTGCGCGTCACGTCACTTCTATATAACCCTCAGGTGGTGGGACGGATGTCGATACCGGACTTGACGCCGGTGACGAACAGCTGGCGGTTGTAGGGCCCGACCGGGAACCCGGCCGGGGTCCAGTACCACTGATCGAAGACTTCTCTGCGGAACACGTTGAACAGAGTGGAGTAGTAGAGGGGCAGCACGGGCAGGTCCTCGGCGAGGATCTCCTGCATCCGCCCCACCATCTTCTGGCGTTCTTCGGCGCCGAAGGTGGACAGCTGGCCTTCGGCCAGTTCGTCGAACTCCGGGTTCTTGTAGCCATCGGCGCTGTTGAGCCCCTTCGGTACGAGGGAGGAGAACAGCGGGCGCAACAGGTCGGGATCGGCGTGGGGGCCCGGACCACTGGGGCCGGGGTAGAGAGCGAGGGCCATGTCGTAGTCACCCGCCAACTTCCTGCCGTAAAGGGCGGGGCCCAGCTCGACGGACTTGAGCCGAAGCTCGACACCCACCGCCTCGAGGGCCTCCACCAGGACCTGGGCCAAGGGCGTCAGCATGGCCGGGAACAGCAGCTCGAAGCTCAGTTCCGCGCCCTTGGCCGTGCGCCGGGCCCCGCCACCGCTGCGCCGGTAGCCGGCCTGGTCGAGAAGGCGATTCGCCGCGGCCCGGTCGAAGCGGTACTGCTCCACTTCGACATGGAACAGGTTCGAGGGCGCGAGGAACCCCGGGTTACCGGGGAGGCCGTTGCCGCCGGTGAGGCGCTCCACCACGTCCTTGCGGTCGACGGCCAGCGCACAGGCCCGCCGGAAGCGCACGTCGGCCAGGACCCCACCCCTGCCGATGTTCCAGTACAACGGGAAGGTGAAGCCGCCAGGCTGATCCACGATGCCGAACCCGGGGTCACGCTTGAAGGGCTCCAGGGCGATGGGTCGGGTACCGATGACGTTGGACTCGGCGACGTCGACCTGGCCGGCCAGCAGAGCGGTCAGCTCGTCCGAGGAAGGGGTCATCTCGATCTGCTTCACGAAAGGCCGCCCGAGGAAGTACTTGTCGTTGGCCTCGAACAGCATCGGAGCGCTGTCGCCGCCGTAGGAGGTGAGGCGGTAGGGGCCGGAACCCACCAGCAGCTTGATGTCCTGGGCCGCGGCCGGGTCGTCGATGGTCGACCACACGTGTCGGGGCGCGATGGGCACGGCGCCGGCCAGGGAGCCGGCGAAGGTGACGTCGGGGCGCTCGATGTGGATCTCCACCCGCTTGGGTGTGGGCGCTTCCACCTTGGCGATGCCGTAGGGCTGGACGACCACCAGCGGGCCGAGGGTGTGGTTGGCGAAGTACTCGAAGGTGAAGGCGACGTCATCGGAGGTGAGGGGCTTGCCGTCGTGCCAGCGGATGCCCTCGCGCAGCTCGAAGCTGTGGACCAGGCCGTCGTCGGACACCTCGTAGCTCGAGGCGAGCCACGGCAGCAGCTTCCCGCTGCCGTCCTTCCAAAGGAGGGTGTCGTAGATCAGGCTCATCTGGCGGTAGCCGAGGGTCGCGATGTAGGCGAAAGGAGAGGGGAAGCCGAAGGCCCCGCCCGGGAGGCGCAGGGTGGGGCGGGGAGCAGGGGCCAGGCTGTCGGCCTCGGCGCCAATATCCACGCCGGGCACCCGTTCGCCGAGGGTCGGGGGCAGGCGCTTCGGGCTTCCGCACCCGCCCACCACCACGACCAGGCCGGCGCCGGCCAGCCCCTTCAGGAAGCTGCGGCGGTCGATCTCGTTCATCGCCGGGTCTCCACGGCGGGAAGACCGGCGCCGGCGCCGGCGCCGTCGTTTGTCGCCGAGCTGGCGTCGAGCAGGCGACGGGCGGTGGCGCTCTTCGGGTTGGTGGCCACCTGGTGCGACGGCCCCTCCTCCACCACCCGGCCGGCGTCCAGCACCACAATCCGATCCGCGACCTTGCGTACCAGGGCCAGATCGTGGGAGACGATGATCAGCCCCAGGCCCATCTCGATCTGGCGCTCCCGCAGCACCACCAGCATCCGAGCCTGCTCCGATGCGTCGAGCATGCTCGTGGGTTCGTCGGCCACGAGGAGCTTGGGCCGGGCCACCAGCGCCCGGGCCAGGGCTATGCGCTGCTGCTGGCCACCGGACAGCTCGAAGGCACGGGTGGCGAGGAAGTCTCCCAACGAGGGCAGGCCCACGCTGTCGAGAGCGGCGCTGACCTCGTGGCGGCGGGACGCATTGTCGCCCTCGCCCGCCACCACCAGCGGCTCGGCCACCAGCTCCTCCACGGTGAGCCGCGGTGAGAGGGCGTCAGCCGGGTCCTGCATGACGAGCTGGATGCGCCGGCGGCGTGCCCTCTCCGCACCCCTCCACGATGTGGGGAGAGGCTCGCCTTCGAGCGAGAGGGTGCCGGAGTCGGCGGCCAGGTGGCCGGCCAGGATCATGGCCAGGGTGGACTTGCCACTGCCCGACGGGCCGACGATGGCCACCGACTCGCCCTCCTGGACCGAGAGGGAGACGCCGTCCAGAGCCCGCACCGGATGACGGCGCGTGCCGTATGACTTGGTGAGGTCGTCTCCTGCCAGCAGCGTCTTCAGCCCGCCGAAGTGGCAGGCCACGAGCCGGCCCCGCGACAACGCCAGGTCGGGGTGCTCCTCGGCGCACACGTCATCGGCCTGGGTGCACCGGGTGCGGTAGGCGCATCCGGAGGGAACGGCGCGGGGATCGGGGGCGTGGCCCCGTATGGGGCGCAGGTCCTTGGTGGTCGAGATCACCGGGTAGGTGTTGACCAGCGCCCAGGTGTAGGGATGGGCCGCCTCCTCCAGCACCTGTGCGGGGGTTCCGGACTCGATGACCTCTCCGGCGTAGAGCACCATGGTCCGCTCAGCCAGGCGGGCGGCGTCGTGCAGGTCGTGGGATATGACGAGGAGCGCGAACCCTCTCTCCCCGGCCAGGCGGGTGACGTCGGCCACCAGGCGCCGGCGGGCGGCGGGGTCGAGGCCGGCGGTCGGCTCGTCGAGCACCACCAGGGCAGGGTCGAGGGCCAGCACCATCGCCATGGTGGCCAGCCGGCGCTGACCACCGGACAGCTCGTGGGGGAAACGCTCGAGAAGGGCGGGGTCCAGCTGCACCTCCTCGGCCAGCTCGGCCGCCCGGGCCCGCGCCTTGGACCGGTTCAGCCCCGCCGTCTCCCGCAGTGGCTCCGCCACCTGGTCGCTGACGGTCATCACCGGGTTGAAGGGCGTGCCCTGGAGGGCGATGGCGACAGTTGACCAGCGCAGCGAGCGGAGCAGCTCGGGAGCTATGCCGAGTATCTCGTGGCCGTCGAGGCGAACGTGGCCGGCGGCCTCGGGGGGCTGGACCAGGCCCACCAGGCAGCGGGCCAGTGTGGACTTGCCCGCCCCGCTCTCGCCCACCACGGCGACGGATTCGCCCCGTTCGAGGGTGAAGCTCACCCCCCGAAGGGCATCCACTCCACCGGGGAACCGCACCCGGAGGTCGCTGACCTCCAGGAGGCTCACAGCGCCTTCCTCCATTGCGGGTTGAACCGGGGCTCGAGACCCACGCCGACGAAGGCGAACCCGAGAGCGGCCAGGGTGACGGCCAGGCCGGCGGGCACCACCCACCAGACCCAGAGTGAGCTGTAGTAGAGGCCCTGGTAGTCCAGGGCCCGGTTGAGCATGGTCCCCCAGCTGACGGCGCTGGGATCGCCGAGCCCCAGGAAGGCGAGACCGGCTTCGAGAACGATGGCGGTGGATGCCCACTGCACGAAGCCGGCGGCGGCCGTGGGCCCGACGGCGGGCACCAGGTGGCGGCGCATGACGTAGCGGGACGAGGCGCCGAAGCCCCGGGCCGCCCGCACGAAGCCACGGTGACGCAGCTGCAGCACCTGGCTGTGCAGCACATGGGCGATGGGAGGCCACCCGGCCATGGCGATCACCATGACAATGGCCAGGCGGCTGGTACCGGCCAGGGCGGCGAGCAGGACCACGAGGGGCAGGCCGGGGAGGGCGAGGAACCCGTCGACCACCCGCATGACCACCACGTCCACCCAGCCTCCCCGCAGGGCGGCGCCGACGCCGACGACGATGCCGAGGGCGACGGCGAGGCCGGCGGCGGGCACGGCCACGGCGAGCGAGGACCGGGTGCCGATGACCAGCTCCGAGAAGATGTCCTGGCCGATGTCGTTGGTGCCGAGCAGGTGGCGGCCAGACGGATGCTCGACGGCCCCGCCGGACAGGTCCCGGGGGTCGTAGGGGGCAATGAGGGGACCGAGAAGGGCGATGGCGCCCAAGGCGGCGACGATCACCACGCCGATCACCAGCAGTGGCGGGTGGGCGGGACGGGCCGCCGAGGCGCGGGCGCGGGTCACCGGGTCCTCGGGTCGAGGCGGCGGTAGAAGACGTCGGCCAGGAAGTTGAGCGTGAGCACCAGCACGGTGATGACGAGGAAGCAGCCCTGGATGACCGGGTAGTCCCTGGTGCCGAGGGACTCGAAGAGCAACCGGCCGACGCCGGGATAGGCGAACACCCTCTCCACGAAGACGGCTCCGGTGACGGCCAGGCCGAGCTGCACGGCGGTGTTGCTCACCACGGGGATCATGGCGTTGCGGGCCGCGTAGCGATACTTCAGCCGGCGCTCGGTGAGCCCTTTCACCCGGCCGAGCACCAGGTAGTCGGCTCCCAGCTCGCTGACCACGCTTCCCCGGGCCAGGAGGAACTGCAGGGCCGCCACCTCGGTGGCGAGGACCAGCGCCGGCAGAGTGAGGTGACGGATGATGTCGGCCACCGAAGCCAGCGTGCCGAAGGAGCTGAACGGGGTGCGGGCCCCGCCCAGGGGGAACCAGGAGAGCTGGACGGCGAAGACGAGCAGGGCCAGGGAAGCGAGCACGAACGAGGGCACGTTCTGCAGGGTGACAAAGGCGGTGAGCAGGCCACTGTCGGAGCGCCTCTCCCGCCGCCAGCCGGCGTGCACACCGGCCAGGAAGCCGAGCACGGTGGCGAGGGTCACACCGGTGGTCACCAGCAGCAGCGTCCAGGGCAGCCGGTCCTTGATCAACTTCGACACCGGGGTGCGGGTGGAGACCGAGCGGCCGAGATCACCTCGCGTCAGGTCGGCCAGGTAGTCCACGTACTGGGTGCCGATCGGACGGTCGAGCCCGTAGTAGGCGGTCAGGTCGGCCCGTGCTCTCTCGTCGTAGACGTAGGTGGGCGACCCGGCGCTGAGCTGGGCCTCGACGGGGTTGCCGGGCATGGCCCGGGGCAGCAGGAAGTTGAGGCTCACGAGCACGAACAGCGTGAGGAGGTACGAGACGGTCAGCCCCAGCCGCGACCGTGCCCCGGGCCCGCCGGTCTCCCTGTCGGAGCCGGCGGTGGGCACGGTCGCGCCGGCGCTGGTGGCGGTGGCGAGGGTGCTCAGAGCCGCTCCACGACCTTGGCCACGGCCGTACGGGCCACTTCATCGGGGAACGGCGAGCCGGGGTTGGAGAAGACGAAGGTGACCTCGGCTCGACCTTTGAACACCCGCACGAGATCGATGTTGACCGGGATCGTCATCTCGCCAGACTGGATGGTGGCGTTCACCCTGTAGGAGACAGTGCGGTCCCCGTAGGGGGGGAACCGGGACGTGGCGATCTTGACGGCGTCCACCTTCGCCCCTTCGGGCGCCACCGTCTGGACCTGCTTGGCGAAGCCGGGCTCGGCGCACTCGGGGAACTTGTCGCCGGCGAAGGCGGTGGCGTCGGCGTCGGCCTCCGGCTCGGTCGTGACGAAAGTGACGACCGACGAGGCCGAGGTGGCGAACCCGGTGGTGAAGTCGGGGGACCGGACCTCGGCGCTGGCCCGCGACGACGGGTTCGAGATTCCGATGCACCGGGCGATCTCGGCGGCCAGCTCGTCCTCACCCGGCAGCTTCTCGTGGGGCTTGGAACTCCACCCCGACGGGAAGTCCGCCGCCTTCAGAGCGGCTTTTTGCGCCTTTTCCCTGTCCGCCGCCGGATCAGCGTCCTCGTCGCCCCCGCCGCAGCCGGCGGTCAGGATCAGGCTGACCCCCACCGCCACAAAGCAGCAATTCCTCCGCACTTGGTCCTCCTTGGGATCGGTGCCGTGCCCTGGGTGTTCCTAGGGGCGTAGGTAACTTTGCCTTCGGCAGCGTAGGCGCCACGGAGAGGAGGAAACGTCCCCCGGGGTGGGGGATTTCACCTCCGCGGGCGGCCGCAGGATGGCCCGGCTCGCCTCGAAATGGCCCCTCCCGCAAAAACCCCCACTTCGGGGGATGAAAGTTGCCGGCGGCGTCTTTAGGATTTCTCTCGTCCGGCAGGAGCGGGTGGGCTCCTCCGGACAGCACTCGACCCACTCAGCCGGCTTCAGGTCGGCCCGAGAGAACCTGGGGACGGCATGCGACAGAAGACGGAGCCGGAACGGTGACGCCGGGAATGCCGGCCCCTGACGCTCGGCACTTCCCATTCGCCCTCTCCGAGGCGCTGGCCCCTGCGTGGGAACGCCACCGGAGCCGGTTGTTCGAGAACGCCCGGGCGGTGTCGGACTGGCTCGTCGACCAGGTCGCCCCGCAACCTGGTGACACGGTGCTCGAGCTGGCCGCGGGACCCGGGGAGACCGGCTTCCTTGCCGCCGAACGTATCGGCGCCAGCGGGCTGCTCATCTCGACCGACGTCGGTTCGGGGATGGTCGCGGCGGCGCGGCGGGGCGCGGAGGCGTCGGGATTGGCCAATGTCGAGTGCCGGATGATGGACGCGCAGGACATGGACCTGCCCGACCACAGCCTCGACGGGATCATCTGCCGTTTCGGCCTCATGATCATGCCGGACCCCGGGCGCGTCTTCAGCGAGGCCCGCCGGGTGCTCCGCCCCAAGCGCCGGCTCGCCTATGCGGTATGGGGATCCCCCGACCGCAACCCGTGGCTCACGGCCCTCGGGGCGGCGATCCACCGCAGCGGCCATCTCGCCCACGGCGACCCGTTCGACCGCGGAGGCGTGTGCTCGCTGTCCGAACCTCAGCAGAACCGGGATCTGCTCGTCCAGGCCGGCTTCGACGAGATTCACGTGGAGGAGATCGCCGGCACCATGCGCTTCGACGACCTCGACGACTACTGGGACCTGCAGAGCCAGGTGGCCGGCGCTCTCGCTGTGCTGGTCAGTGCCCTGCCCGCGGCCGAAGTCACCAGGGTGAGGGATCTCCTCAAATCGATACTGGCGGCTCATTGGACAGGCGGCGCCTACCACCTTCCCTGGGCCGCGGTGGCGGTCAGTGCCGCGTAGCTGGTCCTGTGCGAGTTTCAGCGAGCGTCAGCGGTACGGATAGCGGTGCGGATCACCGGCGCCAGAAGCGCCAGCCTCCGGGGCGGAGCATGGCCATCAGGCCGAGGGCGCCGGCGGCCAGGAACCCGCCTACCACCCAGGGCACGATGTCGCCGCCGTCCTTTTCGGTGTCGGATGCCAGGGGCTTGAAGTCGCCGGGCTGGCCGGGGGTGGGCGGCGGCTCGGTGACCTCGGGGCCCGGCGCTGGCGGAACGGTGGTGTCCAGCGGCGGAACTGTGTCCGGCGCGGGGGTCGGCGCCGGCGCCTGCGGAACGGTGGCCGGCGCGGGGGTGGTCACCGGAGCGGCGGCGGAGGTGGATATGTCGATGGACCACCCTCCGCCGATCTGGCCGGCACGGCCGTTTGGGTCGGGGTCGTTGGGATAGTCGTCGACCACGTACAGGCTCCACGATCCGTTGGCGGCGATGCCGTTGAGGCTGGAGAGTTGCGCCGTGGTGGCCGGCGCCGGGCCTCCGGGGAACTCGTCGGGCTCGTGGAAGGGGAACTCACCGTCGTTGTCGTCGTCGACCGGCTTGAACGTGCCGCTGGCGCAGGTCGCGTCGGCCGGGAGGGTGGCGCCGGCCTGGTCGTCGAAGGTCAAGGTGATGGGACTGGTGATCGGGTGAGCGTTGTCGTTGTTGCCACAGGCGTCGGACATCAACATCACCGACTTGCCACCCGGCGCCACCAGCATCACGTCGGCATCGGCGGGACCGTTCTGCTCATAGGTCAGGTCGCGCAGCGTGACGTTGACGTCGGTGACGCTTCCCGACTCGCCGGTCACGGCGATGGCGGATGGGAAGGGAGCAGCCGTGTCGGAGGGGCAGCGGATGGGGCAGCCAGACGGCGGCCCCGGGAGGGACAACACGATCGGTGTGGCGTTGGAGAACGTCGCTGCTGACACAGGCGCCGCCGTCAGCATCGGGCCCCCTAGCGACAGCGCTGCCGCCATGAGCAGCCGGAAAGCTCTCTCCATCTGCGGAGCCAGTGGTCGGTCGTGCTCAGCGACGGATCCGCCCCCTAGGCCGCCGCGGCTCTGGTTCGGGGTCAGTGGTCGGTCCTCATCAGCGGCGGGGACGGCCCAGGGCCGCCTCACGGGACTTGGAAGAGCCGGCGTCGCGACGGGCAGGGCCTCCGCCGTTGAAGGCCGCGGCGCCGCTGCCGACCACGGGAGCCAGGAACTCTTCCAGGTGCGAGCCCTCCAGGGTCTCTTCCTCCTGGAGGCAGGCAGCCATGGAGTCCAGATGGGCCCGGTTCTCGCTGAGGATGGCGATGGCCCTGGTCTCGGCGGTGCCCACCAGGTCTTTGACCTCCATGGCGAAGGAGTGCAGCATCTGCTCCGACACCGCTGAGTCCACGCTCACGCCGTCGCCGCCGAGGAACCCGCCGCCGAAGCGGTTGAGGATCTGGACACGCCCGATCTCATCGGACATGCCGTAGACACCCACCATCAACTTGGCCAGGCCCGTGGCCCGGGAGATGTCGTCCTCGGGCATGGTGGAGGACCCGCCGTACACGATCTCCTCGGCGGCCAGCCCACCCATGGCAATGGCGACCTGGACCTCGATGTCGGCCTCGGTTAGAAGGGCGCGGTCGCCGATCCCGATGTTGGCCGATCCCACTCCCCTGCCCCGAGCCACCACCGACACCCGGACCACGTCGGCGCCCCGCCCGCAGGCGGCAGCGACCATGGCGTGGCCGCTCTCGTGAACGGCGATCCGAGCTCGTTCCTCGGGGGCCAACAGTTTGCCGCGGTGCGGCCCGTGCAGCACCCGCTGGACCGCTTCCGACAGATGGTGCGAGTTGATGGTCGCTTCGTCCGATCCGTCCCTGATGGCCAGGAGCACCGCCTCGTTCATCACCGAGGCGAGGTCGGCTCCGGTGAAGCCAGGTGTGCGCCGGGCCAGCAGGGCGAAGTCCACATCCGGGGCGACGTTGCGGTTGGCCGCGTGCACGGCCAGGATGGCCTTGCGGCCCTCCAGGTCAGGGGCTTCCAAGGTGATCTGGCGGTCGAAGCGGCCCGGACGCAGAAGCGCCGAGTCCAAGATGTCGGGGCGGTTGGTAGCGGCGATGAGGACAACGCCGGCGGCAACCTCGAAGCCGTCCATCTCCACCAGCAGCTGGTTGAGGGTCTGCTCCCGCTCGCCGCCGGAGACGCCCTCGCCTTCCCGGCGGCGCCCCACCGCGTCGATCTCGTCGATGAACACGATGGCCGGGGCCAGCTCTCGAACCTGGGCGAACAGGTCACGAACACGGGCGGCGCCCACACCGACGAGGGACTCCACGAACTCGGTTCCCGACACCGACACGAAGGGAACGCCGGACTCGCCGGCCACCGCTCTGGCCATCAGGGTCTTGCCGCAGCCGGGAGGTCCGAACAACAGCACGCCCTTGGGGGCGATGGCGCCCACCGCTTCGAACTTGGCCGGATCCTTCAGGTAGTCGATCACCTCGCGTAGCTCCAGCACGGCGGTGTCCTGGCCGGCCACGTCGGCGAAGGTGACGCCGGTGCCGGCTTTCTTCTCACGCTGGCGCTTCTTGCCCAGGCGGCCGAAGCCAGCGATGTCGGCCATGGAGGAGTCGCCGCCCTTGGCCACCATGATGATGCCGAACAGCGTGGCCAGCAGGATCAGGGGCAGCACGAAGCTCATCAACAGCTTGGCGATGGCCTTCTCCGACTGGCGGTCCACCTTGACCTGGGCCCGGGTGCCCAGGCGCTCGATCAGTTGCTGGGTGCCGACGTCGCTGGCCGGATAGGTGGCGTGGAAGCGCTGGGGCCGATCGGGACAGGTGACGCCGGTGGCGGAGGTTCCGCGCACGCCGGCAAGACATAGCTGGCCGACGACCACGGAGTCCTGGTCCAACAGCGTGGCCGACATCACCTGGCCCGACTCCGCAGCACGGAAGAGGCGGTCGAGGCTCAGCTCGGTGCCCGGCTCAGGGGCGTTGTAGGCGACGCGCACGAAGAGCCCGTAGGCGACGATCACCGCCACCAGGATCCCGAGCAGGGCTCGAAGTGCGGTCTTTGGGTTCTTTGCTGCCGATTCGGCCATTAGTCCAGTCCTTTTTGAAGCCCTTGGCGACTCCGAAGACCATAAGGAAGCGGCGGAGGCGTAACATCCCCCACAATGGGGGATTTCCGTTCTCAAAAACAAGGCTCGCGAGGCGTGGACGAGCGGCGCCCTCGAGCGCCTCTTGGCCTCGGCCGGATCGACGGCGGCCGTCACACGCTGCAGAATCAGGGCGATGGGGCAGTTGACAGACCGGAGTGGCGAGCTATCGGCGCGTATTGATCGAGTCGACCAGGGCAGCGAGGTCGCGCTTGGTCGCCACATCGGCCCATCCGACCGGCGGCAGGTGCGCCATCAGCACCTCGGCTGCCTTGGGGCCCAGAGCCTCGTCCAGCCGCTGGAAGAGCTCCTGACGGGAACGATCATCAATCGACATGTTGCACCTCCGCTTGGCCATCAGCAAACGAGAGGCGTTCAGGCACATCTCCGAGCCCTGGCCATGACGCCTCAGCGATGTGACGCTCATCCGCGGCAGCGACGGCGAACCCGGGGCCGCGGATCTGCTCCCCTCCTCGGCGCCGCACCATGGTGCGCTCTCTGCGGCGCCACGGCTGCGGCTATACCCTCCCCATCCTCCACCATCTCATGCTATCATCAACGTATGGCTTCGACGCGTACGACGTTCACACTCGACGATGCCCTCGCACAACGGGCGCGGCAGCTCGGCATCAACATCTCAGCGGCGGCGCGCGAGGGAGTCTCCGCTGCGGTGCGGGCGGCTCTGGCGCATGCGGACCGAGCCGCGTACGAGCGCCACCCCGAACGCCCCGATGCGTTCTGGACTGAAGCTGAAGCTTGGAGCGACGAATGATGCGAGGCGAGATCTGGTTGGCACGGGTGGGTCGCAAGACCCGCCCCGTGCTGGTGCTCACCCGGCCGGAGGTGATCGACGTTCGCCGCCTCGTCACAGTGGCGGAGATCACGACATCGATCCGGGGCTTGGCTGCTGAGGTCGACCTCGATCACAAAGACGCCGGGCTCGAGCAGCGTTCGGTGATCAACTGCGACGGGCTCCACACGGTCGAGCGGTCATCGCTTGGCAGCTTCGTCGGCACTGTGGACGGCGACACGATGACCAAGGTGTGCTGGGCCGTCAGCTACGCCCTCGCTTGCTGACAAACGTGATAGGGGTAGGATTGTTCATCTCCCGGTGGTAGGATGTAAGGGTGAACAAGATGAAGGTGTCGGCAACGGTAAGTCCCGAGCGCCTCGAGCGGGCCAAGCAGCTAACCGGGTGCGACAACGTCTCGGAGGTCATCGACCGTGGGCTCCAAGCACTTATCGTCAGTGAAGCCGAGCGGACCCATGTCGACGGCTACGCCCGTGCGCCACAGGGGGCGGATACTGTCGCAAGTCTGGAGCCTGGAGTGTGGGCCGAGGTTCCCTGGGACGACGAGTGACCACCACTACCGGCGGGCCGCGGCGTGGTGACGTGTGGTTCGCCGAAGTGCCAGGCGACAAGCGCCGCCCCGTGGTCGTGCTGACCCGGGACTCCGTGCTCCCCCGTCTCACCACCATCCTGGTGGCGCCGGTGACCACCAGGATCCGCAACATTCCCACCGAGGTGCGCCTCGGCGTTGCCCACGGCCTGCCCCGGGCCTGTGTCGCCAACTTCGACAACATGGCCCCACTCCTCAAGACGGCGCTGGCTCGCTGGGCCGGTCGCCTGACGAGCGACGAACTGCGCCAAGCGTGCGCCGCCGCACGCTTCGCCATCGACTGCTGAGGTTGTTCAGGCCGAGGTGCGCTATCAGGTCCCAATGATGCGCGTGCGGGCCGCCTCCACCAAGGCGGTCGCCTGACGGATGCACGCCGACGCGTCCTTTTTCGAAATGTCTCGTAACTCATAGGCAGCTTGAGTCTTTCGGTTGAGGCTTCGAGCCAGGAGACTCGCCAGCTTCGGATCGACCTTGCGGAGCAACTCGACAGCGGCACTGTGGTTGGCGTCGCCGGATCTTTGGCGGATAGCGATACAGCAGATGGCGTCGGCCGCTGCGATTGCGGCATGAATGGCGTTGGTGGCCGCCACGTCGGCGTCCACGACGATCTCTGCGGTGTCGAGGAACACCTCCGCATCATGCAGGCGCGCCTTGGCGTCGGCGAGTGTGCAAGGAGCGTGACGGCCTGCTGGGCGGGGGCTCACGCGGCAGTCCGCAGGAGGGCCCTGCTGCCGTGGGTGAGGGGTATCCCATAGCCGCGCAGGGCTTCGACGAGAGGGTTGGCGCTGTTGACCAAGCGTGTGAATGACGATCGGGTGTGCTCCACGAGCTGCACGTCGTTGCCGGTCCAGAGCCCGACTCTCTCGCGCAGGCGGTCAGTGGCTTCGATCCATCCGGCATCGTCGATACTGCGATCCGCTACGAGCAGCAGATCCACATCTGAGCTGCGGCCACCGTCCCCACGAGCGGCAGAACCGAACAGCCATGCGCCAGCCGCCCCGGGAATTTCCGACACATCCTTTCTCAACCGTTCGATCAGACGCCCGCGGATCCCCACGAGCGCAGCGAGCGGTTCTGCCGCCAGGTGCTGGCGGTTGAGCGACACCATCAGAGCCGACCCGGCGCGCTCGGCGAACACCAGACCGGAATCGCTCAACTCGTTCACGATCAGGAGTGCACCCTGGGCCGAGGCACCGGCATGGCGGGCAAGAGCTCGTACCGAGACCGGAGCCTCTAGTTGAACAAGAGCGGCCAAGAGCGAACCACGTGAGCCGGGAATCAGGTCCGCATAGGGCCGAGAGAGGTCCATGAGTGTCTACTCTAACAGACAACCATCTGTAATAGTAGACAGCTTGCTGTGGGCCGTCAGCTACGCCATCGCCTGTTGACATCCCCAAACGGAACTGGAGGGGATCAGCCGAAGCGGCCGGCGGTAATCCGGGGCTTGGCCGCTGAGGTCGACCTCGATCACAAAGATGCCGGGCTCGAACAGCGTTCGGTGATCAACTGCGAGGGCTCCACACGGTCGAGCGGTCGTCGCTCGGCAGCTTCGTCGCCACTGTGGACGACGACACGATGACCAAGGTGTGTTGGGCCGTCAGCTACGCCCTCGCCTGCTGACACGGTGTCGTCCTCGGCCAGCGCCACCTCTGCGACGGCCTCGAGGAGTGGTCTGGTGGCTGGCGGTCCCACTCTGGGATGATCGTGGCCACGGAGTAACATATTTGTATGACAAGGCAGCGGCTGTCGGCGACGGTGGAAGAGGAGCTCTTGGCTGCGGGCCGTACGGCCGTGGCGGAGGGCCGGGCGGATAGCCTCAGCGGTTGGGTGAACGATGCGCTCCGGCGCCAGGCCGACCACGATCGGCGGATGCGGGCGCTCGATGAGTTCCTCGGGGCCTACGAGGCCGACCATGGCGAGATCACCCCGGAGGAGATGCAAGCCGCGACACGTCGCGCCCGGTCCCGCGCTGACATCGTTCGTGGCCCACCTGCCCCGCAGCAAGACGTTTCCAGACGCCGGCGCCGGCGCGCCGGATGAGCATCGTTCTCGACGCTGGGGCACTCCTCGCCGTGGAGCGTGGTGACAGGGACATGATCGCCATCGTCAAACGAGAACGCCTCGAGAACCGCGCCCCCCTTACCCACGGTGGAGTAATCGGCCAGGTGTGGCGCGGTGGGCACGGGCGCCAGGCCAACCTCTCCAGGCTGCTGTCAGGTGTGGATGTCCATGCCATCGACCAGGACGCAGGCCGGCGAGCCGGGATCCTGCTGGGAGAGGCGGGCAGCGACGACGTCATCGATGCCGCCCTGGTTCTTCTCGCCCATGACGGAGACGAGATCTTCACCTCCGACCCCGGCGATCTTCGGGCCCTCGCTCAGGTCGCCGACCGGCACGTGGACCTGATCCGGGTCTGAGCAGACCGACTCGATTCATGAGCGCGCCCGGCTGCCGCTGCGCCGTCGAGCGCCTCGCGTAGGGCGTCGTGAACTCAGCTTGGCGGGTGATCCCACGCTCCTCCAGCGGCACCCACAAGGCGGGCGGCGGCCGAGAAGCGCTTGTCGGATAAGGCGAGGGCAGCAATCAGCTACGCCCTCCGCCTGCTGACGGCGAGCTGTTGCACCGGCTCTTGCTTACTTGTACGATTCGTACATGACGGAGTTGGCAGTCAGCGAGGCCCGCGGTCATCTCGCTGAGGTCATCGAGGAGGCCCGCCGGTCAGGTGAGCCGGTCTTCGTGACGCGCCGAGGACGGCGGGTGGCAGTGATCATCGACGCCGAGGCCTACGAACGGATCGTCGAAGCCGCCGAAGACAGCACTGATCGCCGCGAGCTTCAGGCCGCTCGAGACGAGGACGACTACGTGCCGTGGGATGAGGTCAAGGTCGATCTCGGCCTCGTGTGACGCGGTACCGAGTCGAGATTGCCCGCCGCGCCTTGAAGGCCCTGTCTGCCCTACCCCGTCGCGATCAGCAGCGGGTCCGGGCGGCCATCGATCTTCTCGCCGAGAACCCCCGTCCACGGGGATGTGTGGCGATGGCCGGCGAAGCCCACGCCTACCGGGTGCGCGTCGGCGACTACCGGATCGTCTATGAGGTATTCGACGACCGACTCGTCATCCAAGTCGTCCGCATCGGCCATCGACGCGACGTCTACCGCTGAGCCTGGATCAACCGGCCCTGCTCGCCCGCATGGTGGAGGTCACCCTCTCAGCCCAAGCCTCGTAGCCAGCGTGCCTCTCTCTCCGCCATGTAGTAACGTTGCTACAGTAGTACCAAGACAGAGGTGAGGGTCCAATGACGGCCAAGCGGATGCATCGATCTGTATGTATCTGCAATCTCGCTCCATGAGCTCGAACACGGCGTGCTTCTCGCGGAGCGAGCCGACCCGGAGAAGAGCCAGGTGCAGCGGCACTGGCTCGATGGCAGCGTGATACCTGCATTCGCCGAGCGGGTCCTGCCCGTCGACCACGATGTCGCCGTGCGCGCCGCAGCACTGCACGTCCCCGACCCTGCTCCCTTCCGCGACGCGCTGATCGCTGCGACTGCTCTCGTCCATGGGATGACGGTGGTAACCCGCAACGTCTCAGATTTTCAGAGGTTCGCAGGCCTGGAGCTACTCAACCCCTGGAGTTGACCCGACTAGCGCCAGACGCTCCGTTACACCGTTGGTGTTTCGAGGTGTATGATCTTCATCGATGGCGCGCACGAACCTCGATCTCGATGAGGGCCTTGTGAGTGAGGCGATGCGCCGCTACGGATTGCGCACCAAGCGGGCTGCTGTCGATTTCGCCCTCCGGCGCCTCGTGGGGGACGCCATGAGCCGCGACGAGGCGTTGGAGATGGAGGGCAGCGGCTGGGAGGCGGACCTAGAAGAGCTTCGGGGGTCCGGCGCCGCGGTGCTCGAGTGACGTTGGTCGACACCTCCGCTTGGGTGGAGTACCTGCGCGCCACCGGCAGCCCGGTGCACCATCAGGTCCGCAACCTCCTCGGCTCCGGCTCGTCGATCCACACGACCGATGTCGTTGTCATGGAGGTGCTTGCCGGTGGGCGTGACGAGGCGCACACGGCCCAGCTGCGGCGACTGCTATCGGGCTGTGAGTTCATCGCCACCCGAGGACTGGGTGACTTCGAAGAGGCTGCTGCGCTGTACCGGCGCTGCCGGCGTGGGGGCGAGACGGTCCGCGCCCTCACCGACTGCCTTGTCGGTGCGGTGGCCGTTCGTACCGGCGTGGCCGTGCTCCAAGCGCACCGCGACTTTGACGTGCTCGCCCGCCACACACCCCTGCAGCTCATGGCCTGACGGTCATCGCTCGCACCTGGGGAGGCATGAACGAACTTTCGCGACCCACCCCCCGGATCCTTGGCTTTGCTACTGATGGTAGCATCAAAGTATGAAGCTAAGCGTTAGCCTTCCCGATGAGGATGTCCAGTTCCTTGACGCCTACGCGCGTGCCCAGCGGATCCCGTCGCGGTCTGCGGTGGTGCACCGGGCTGTCCGGTTGCTTCGAGCTTCTGAGCTGGGCCGTGCCTACGAGGAGGCGTGGGACGACTGGGTAGACCGAGGAGAAGCCGAGCTGTGGGAGTCGACGGCGAGTGACGGGGTCGGCGGTTAATGCGCCGCGCCGAGATCCGACTGGTCGATCTCGACCCCGCCCGCGGCGCTGAGGCCAACAAGCGCCGGCCGGCGGTGATCGTCAGCAACGACGGCGCCAACTCCACCGCTGAGCGACTGGGGCGAGGAGTGGTCACCGTCGTCCCGGTGACGACGAGTACCGAACATGTCTATCCATTCCAGGTGCTTCTTACCGCCAAGGAGACGGGCCTGAAGCGCGACTCCAAGGCGCAGGCCGAGCAGGTTCGCTCCATCGCCGTCGAGCGGGTTGGACGCCATGTCGGTGTGGTGCCGCCGCATCTCGTTTCCCAGCTCGACGAGGCGCTGCGGCTTCACCTCGCCCTCTGAGAAGATCAACACCCAATGAAACGTGATTGTTCATCTCCGCGGGGGCAGCTGACGGCCACCGAGTACACTAAAGGCCATGAAATCCGTCCTCGTCCACGAGCCGGTGCCGGCGGAGATCGAAGCGGTCATCCAACGGCGGCAGGCTCTCGGGCAGGACCGCTTCGACGAAGTCTGGGGAGGCGTGTACCACGTGACACCGGGACCGGGCGGGCCCCACGCCTACCTCCTCAACCGACTGAACGTCCTGCTCGACCCCGCTGCCACCGCGGCGGGGCTCATCGGCGCCACCGGGTTCAACCTGGGCTCAGGTCCTGACGACTATCGGGTCCCGGACTGCGGGTTTCTGCGGACGATCCCCACTGAAGTGTGGGTCCCGTCCGCGGTCATCGTCGTCGAGATCCTCTCCCCCGACGACGAGACGTACGAGAAGTTCGACTTCTACGCCCACCACGGCGTCGAGGAGATCTTCGTGGTCGACCCGACGGAACGGTCGTTCCACATCTGGCAACGATCCGCCGGATCGTACCTCCAGGCGGCGTCGAGCGATCTCCTGCGATTCAGCGAGGACGACCTCGTGGAGGCCATCGTCTGGCCTGCATGACAACCGGCTGGCTCGCTCGGCCGCCTGAGCCTCGCGCGGGCACCGCCGATGTGGTGGATGCCCATGTGGCGCTGCTTGCTGGCGATCCAATGTAGTCCTGACGAGCGATACCGACGACCTGGAGCGCCTCTTGGACTCGGCCGGATCGGCTGCGGCCGTCAGACGCTGCTGAATCGAGGGCTGGCGCCAGCTGGCAAAAGGACCCCTGGCCTCCAGCATCTGGGCCGTCAGCTGCGCTCTCGCCTGCTGACATCGCCGACGGTCGCCGTCGTGCCCTTTTGTGGCGGTTGGACCACTTGGCGGCGGGAGCTGACGCCCAGCTTGGAGAAGATCCTGGTGAGGTGGGTCTTCACGGTCTCGCGGGACATCACGAGGCGCTCGGCGATCTTGGCGTTGGTGAGGCCCTCGGCCGCCAGCAGCGCCACCTCCCGCTCGGTGGCGGTGAGGCCGTCCCAGCCCAGGGTGGCCTGGCGGCGGGGGCCGCGGCCTCTCGATACATAGGAGACGGCATCGGCCAGTGACATCGATGAACCCTGCGCCGATGCCGCCTCCAACTCCGGTGCCTTCATGGCCTTGCGCAGTACCGCCTTGTCGGCCTCGTAGGTCTCTTGGGCCAAGCGGCCGCGGGGGTGACCGATCTCGTCGCGCAGGGATTCGGCTGCTCCGAAGAGGCGGGCCGCCACCGGAGGCCCGGCCTGGCGGGTGGCCAGCCCGGCAAGGGCCTCCAGCGCGGCCACGGCGCCGACGGGGTCGCCGATCTCGTGGTGCATCCCGAGGGACTGGTGCTGGAGGGCCCACGCCCGGTCGAGATCACCGGCTCTTCGAGCTGTGGCGCCCAGGCCGGAAAGGCATTTGGCCATCGTCGCCTTGTCGCCCGCTCGCTCTGCCGCCTCCCTCGCCTCCTCGAAGCGCGTGCCCGCTTGCCCATCGGGCTGGGCCAGGGCCACTTGCGCCGCCGCCTCCAGGGCTGTTGGCATCAGCGGGGTCAGCCCGGCTCCCGTGGTGGTCTCGACGGCCTCCGCCAGGTGATTCCGGGCCGCGGCCAGGTCGCCATCGTCGAGGGCCAGGAGGCCGAGGCCGATCAGGCTGCGGGCGAGCGGGTAGGGGGTGGCGATGGCGATGGCCAGCCGGCGGCACTCCTCGAAGCGTTGGCGGGCCGCCACGCTGTCGCCCCGCAGGCGGGACAGCTCGCCCAGCCATGTGAGCGCGACTGCCTCTGTGTAACGCTCCCCCAGTTCGCGGGCCAGGCCCAGCCCCTCCTCCAGGGCGGTGGCGGCCTCGTGGAACTGGGCCCGAGCCAGCGCCGCCGAACCGGTGCCCACCAGGCCCTGGGCCAGCAGGGCTTCGTCGCCTGCGCGCCGGGCCGCCTCGGCGCACTCCTCGAAGGCCTCTGCGGCTTGCTCCGCGTCGCCTCGGAACATCCTGGCTGTACCGAGGGCGACAAGTGCCTCGGCCATGGTGTATTCGCTCCTAGCGCCGCGGGCCCGCTCGAGGTTCTCCTCCAGGCGCCTCAGGGCGGTGGCCGGCTCGTCGAGGAAGATCGAGACCATGGCCAGGATGTTGCGGGCGGAGGCGGCGCCGGCTTGGTCCGAGCCGTCGAAGAGGGCCAGGCTCTGCTCCAGGTGGGCGCGGGCAGTGACGTGGTCACCGAGGATGGCGGCCACCAGCCCCGCATCGCACAGGGCGGAGGCCCGTATGGCCGCTGGCGCCCCCTCGGCTATCGACAGCACCTGTTGAAGTGACTCCGCAGCCTCCCGGTAGCGGCCGGTGAGGCGCCAGAACACGAGCTGTCCCCGAGCGAGGCGAACGGCGATGGCGGCCTGGCGCTTCGAGACGGCCCAACGGAGGGCGGCCCGGAGGTCCTCGTGATCCATCTCCATGCCGTTGACCCAGGCGGTGTGGCGGTTGCGGTCGATGCCGACCCGGGGAACGGCCTCCACCACCGAGACGTACCAGGCGGCGTGGCTGGACCGGAGCTGATCCTCCTCGCCGGCCTCGGCCAGTCGGGCGTGGGCGTGCTCGGCGACGACGAATGGCAGGCGGTAGCGGGACCGCCCGGCGGTGGTGTGGACCTCGACCAGTGACTTGTCCACCAGGCGGCCCAACAGGTGCAGGACCTTGCCCGGCTGGACGGTGCCGCCGGCACACACCTGCCGGGCGGCCTCCAGGCTGAAGCCGCCGGCGAACACCGAGAGGCGGCGAAGCAGGCGCCGCTCGGGCTCGGCGAGGAGCGCCTCGCTGCCCGCCACGGCGTCGTCCGGGGCGGCGTAGCGGCCGGCGGCGGAGGTGGTCCCGGCGTGGGACGGGCTGTCGTCATCGGTGGCCTGAGCGGGTGCGACGCGACGCACCACCTCTCCGGTTACCCCCAGGCGCTCCCGGCTGGTGGCGAGGATGCTCAGGTTGGGGCTGCCCGACAGGAGGTCCTCGGCCAGGGGGGCGACATCGGCCACGAGGTGCTCGCAGTTGTCGAGCACCAGAAGGGCGCAGCGGTCGTCTGGTTCGAAGAGCGCCTGTTGGAGTGAAGACGCGTCTTCTGCTTGCGCAACGTCGACAACGTGGACCTGGGTGTCGCCCATCTCCTGGACCTGGCCGGCCAGCTCAGCGGCCAGGCGGCTCTTGCCCACGCCGGGCGGGCCGGTGAGGGTGAGGAGGCGGGAGGTCTCCAGGAGGGCGACGAGGTGCTGCTCAGCCGTCGTCTGGCTCCTGGGTCCGTTGGCGCACGGCCTGGGCCAGCTCCTGGCGGGAGGAGATCCCGAGCTTGGAGAACACGGCGGACAGGTGGCTCTTCACCGTCTCGGTCGACAGCAGGAGGCGCTGGGCGATCTCGCGGTTGGTGAGGGCCTCCTGGACCAGCGCCGCCACCTCGCACTCCGCCGGACTGAGGCTGGCCCATCCAGTGGTGGGCCTGGCTTGGAGACCGGCGTCGCGGGAGGCGTAGGCCACGGCATCGGCCAGGCTCATGGATCCACCCTCCTGCCAAGCCGCCTGCAGCTGGTCGGTGCCGATGGTCTGTTCCAGGAGGGCCACGTCGGCGCCGTAGGGCTGTTCCTCCAGTGGAGACCGAGGGAAACCACGGGCGGCCCGAATGGCGGCGGCAGCCCCGAAGACCACGGCGGCGACCTCGGTGGCTCCGTCCTGGGCGGCCAGTCCGGCCAAGGCCTCCAGGGAGGCGACCACGCCGGGTGCGTCGCCGATCTCCTGCTGCAGCCCGAGGGCGCGGTGATGGAAAGCGGCAGCCTTGGCGTTGTGGCCTCCGGCCCGGGCCACCCAGCCCCTGGCGTGCAGCGCCTCGGCGACGCCCCAGCGGTCGTCGTAGTCGTAGGCGACCTCCAGAGCCTCCTTCAGGTGGTTGCGGGCCTGAGGAAGGTCACCGGCTATCCAGGCGCTCTGGGCCAGGCCGACGAGGCCGGGGGCGACGAGAAAGGCCAAGCCGGATCGCCGGGCAAGGCCGAGTTGGTCGTCGAATAGCTCCTTGGACGCTGCCGTATCGCCCTCGGCCAGGGACAGGCGGGCGAGGCCGAGCAGGGAGGTGGCGAGGGGGTAGGGGGTGCCCATGGCCAGGGCGACCCGGCGGGCCTCGTCGAGGAGGGGGCGGGCCTCGGCGTAGTGGCCCCGGCGGCGGGCCAGCTCGCCGCTCCACATGAGGGCGACTGCGGTTGCGTGGGCATCGGAGGTGTGGCGGGCCAGGGCGAGCGCCTCGGTCAGGTGGGCGTTGGCCTGGTCGTAGCGGCCTTGGGCGAGTGCGGCCCAACCCAGGCCGATGGTGGCAATGACGGCGGCCTCTCCCAGATGCGTAGCCACCTGGGCGGCTTCGTGGAAACTGTGCTCGGCCACGGTGGGGGCGCCACGGAAGAGACGCGCCCGGCCGTAGGCAACGAGCGTCTCGAACACGCAGTTGTCGTCGCCGGCCACACGGGCCTGCGCCAGGGTCTGCTCCAGGAGCTGGAGGCCCTGGCGGTCGGCGCTGAAGCTGACGACGAACCCGAGCATGGTGCGGGCGCTGGACTGGCCCTTGGAGTGAGGCCACTTGGCGAACAGCTTTACGCTTTCCTCCAGGTGGCTCCTGGCCGCGGGGAAGTCGCCCAGCAGCATGGCCACGTAGCCGGCGTCGTGCAGGGCCGAGGCCCTGAGGGGCGCGGGGGCCTCCTTGCTTACTTTGAGGACCTTCTCGAGCCATTTGCGGGCCTCGCCGAAGCGCCCGCTCATCTGCCAGAACAGCATCTGGCCCCGCGCCAGGCGAAGGGCCAGCTTGGCCCTTCCCTGGTCCACCGCCCAGCCGAAGGCGGCACAGACATTGTCGTACTCGGCTTCGAGGCGGTTCAGCCAACGCTCGTCCTGGTCGCCCTGCTGGCCGTTGCCGTGGCCGTGGCTGTGGCTGTTGGTGGCAGAGACGAACACCACGCACCATGCGGCGTGGAGCGCCTGCCGCTCGGCCGCCTCGCCGGCTTCAACGAGGCGGTTGTAGGCGTAGCGGCGGTCGGCGTCGGTGAGCCAGAAGCGGGATGGGGCGCCGGTGGCGCCGGTGCCGGGCCTGGCCGGGACGGCTGTGGCGCCGGCCGGGGGCTCGGTGTCGACGAGGGACTTGGCGACCAGGCGGGCGAGGTGCCGGGAGATCTCGGGCCGGGGCAGGCCTGCGCCGGCGCACACGTCGCGGGCGGCTTCCAGGTCGAACCCGCCGGAGAAGACGGACAGCCGGCGGAGCAGGGTGCCCTCGGACTGGGTGAGCAGGCCGTGGCTCCAGGCGACGGCGGCGGTCAGGGAGCGGTGGCGGACGGGTGCGGTGCGGCTCGGCTCGAAGAGGTCCTCGTCGTGGCGGTCGGTGGCGAGGTGCTCGGCGATCTCGTTCGCCGACAACACGCCGGCGCGCCCTGCAGCCAGCTCGAGGGCGAGCGGATTGCCCTCGAGGCGCCGACATATGTCGGCCACGGGGCCGGCATTGCCGGCGTCCAGTTCGAACTCCGCCCGCAGGGCGTTGGCCCTGGCGGTGAAGAGGGCGACGCTATCGTAGGCGGCCAGCTCCTCGAGGGTGTGGACGACGTCGGCGGGAGGAGTGGCGAGAGCCCGTACCCGCCAGACCGCCTCCTCCGGTGCGGCGAGGGCCTCACGGCTGGTGAGGAGGACGTGGAGGTCGGGTCTGGTGGACAGCACCTCTCCGACGAGCGCGCGGCAGGCGTCGAGGACGTGGTCGGCGTTGTCGAGGACCAGCAGCGTGGTGGCGGCGTCGAGATCGGCGGCTACTCTATCCAGCGAGGGCGCGGTGTTGGCGTTGCCGTTGCGATTGGCGTTGGCGTGGACGTTGGCGTTGCCGTTCCCGTTGCCGCCGGGGGCCAGGTTTGCGTAGGCGACAGTCTGGCCGGCGGTACGGGCCACCTCGAGGGCCAAGCGGCTCTTGCCCGCCCCCGGCCCGCCGGTGAGCGTCACCAGTCGGCACGTGGCGATCACCTCGGCCAATTCGGCGCGCTCGTCGTGGCGCCCGACGAAGCTGCTCACCGGCGCCAGCAGCTTCGTCAACATGCACCTCCAAGCGTACGTGTGGAACGCTGCGGCAAACATCCCCCACAACGGGGGGGATCCTCGGGCGTTTCAGCAAGCGAAGGTCTCGACGTCGTAGTCCTCGAACGCGACATCGCGAGTCACGACGACAAGCCCATCCGTCATCGCCTGGGCGATCAGCCATGCGGTCGAATGGGTCCCGGTGGTGCGGTGGTAGGTCACCTGCTGCTCGTGCATGAGAGAACTCGACTGGCAGTGGTTCGAATCCGGAATCACCGATCGCCTCAATGAGTCCTTCGGGTGCATCGAGCTTGCCGAGGGACCGCTTGATCCCGATCTCCCACACGGAGATCGCACTCACCATAACGACGTTCCCCGGGTTCGCTATGGCCTCGACTGCTGACACTGTGAGATCGATGTCTGCGAGCCACCAGAGCAGGGCGTGCGTGTCCAACAGCAGGTTCACGCTCGGCCATCGAAAGCATCGAGCAGGTCGTCCGGCGTTCGGTCGAAGTCGTCGGCGACCCTCACACGACCTCGCCATGCGCCCGGTTTCCGGGCCTGGCGCTGAATCCGAAACGGGACGAGCTTGGCCATGGGCTTGCCGGCCCTAGCAATCACGATCTCCTCACCGTTGGCGGCGCGGGTCAGCAGCTTGGAAAACTGGGTCTTCGCATCGTGGGTGTTGATGATCTCCATACGGACTAAGTCTAGTCCAGTCTTGTTCCTCGGGGGCGATGGCTTGTGGCCGGCCGCACCCTGATTAGCGAGAGGCGGCCGGCCCTCACGTGTGCTCATTGCGCTACGAGTCCTTAGCAAGGACCTCCGCTGCTGCTCTCATCTGCTTGGCGAGATGCTTGCGGGCTTCGGCTTTCCCCGACTGACGCATCTCCTCCTTCGCCTCTCGAACGGCGGCACGCAGATCTCGAATCGCCTCATGGGCCTCCGCCGTGACGGCCTTCAGCGCCTCTCGCTCGGCCGCGAACTGGGCCAGCAGGTCCGTCATCTCCGTCCGCGATACCTCAGCCCGGGCGAGGACCTCCTCCAGGGACTCGACCATCCTCCGAGGCTAGGCCGGGGTGCTTCGCTGCGACAGTCGGACTACGGGCGCGACGATTGCCGGCTCGCGACGCCATCCGCCACGCCGAACCGGTGATCGCGAGAAATGTTGGTTGTCCGGTCAAGGCCGGCGGCGCCGCCGGCCCGGCACGCTGCAGAACGATGCGTCGGGGTGCTTGTCCGCGGCGCGCCCTACGGTATGATGGTTGGTATGACTACGAAGGCGAAGATCGCCGTAAGCCTCCCGCCAGAGCTCGTCGAACGGGCTCACCAGGCCGTCGCGCAAGGCCGTGCTTCGAGTGTCAGCGCCTACGTGGCCGACGCCATCGCTCAGAAGAGCCAGCTTGACGACCTCGCGTCTCTGCTGGACGAGATGCTCGCAGGTACGGGAGGACCGCTCACCGCCGAGGAGTCGGCCGAGGCCGACCGGGTGCTCGGCCGTTGAGCGGCGCCGTGCTCGACGCCGGCGCCCTGGTCGGGTTCGAACGCAACGACCGGCGCGTCGTCGGCCTCGTGGCCCGGGCGCTGCACCACGGCGACGCCCTGGTCGTGCCGGCCGGGGTCGTGGGTCAGGTGTGGCGCGATGGTGCTCGCCAAGTCCGTCTCGTCCGGCTTTTCGGTTCGCCGGTATGCCAGGTCGTCGCCCTCGACGACACGGCGGCGAGGGCGGCCGGCCAGCTGTGCGGTGCGTCCGGCACCTCAGACGTGATCGACGCCTCGGTCGTCGTCCTCTCCCGCCAGCGCGGCCTGCGCGTGGTCACCTCCGATCCCGATGACCTCCGCCGACTCGATCCCCGACTCGACGTCGTCGCCGTTTGAGGGCCGCAGCGGAGGAAGGACCTCCTATCGGGTCGATCGGCGCGCCACTGCCCCCGAGCTGCTTCTCTTCGGCTCCCGGTGGCGAGACATCGACGATCAGGCACCTCCCGGGTGGCTTCGCTTGTGCAGGCCGGCGACGGGCTCGACCGCTGGCGGAGCCAGCTCATGGAGGTCTCCGGCCACCTCGTCAGCCTCGCCGGGTTCGCCCGCCTCGCCGAACCTGCCGAATCAGGCCGCCTCAGCCGCCTGGCCGAGGCCGAAGGCGGCCCGCATATTCGCTACGAGCCCCCAATTTCGAAACCCGAGAAGCGAACCAAGCCCGCATAGACCGGACAGGAGAGCCAGGGCCATTACCCGTAGCTTCCATGCTACGGTGGCCCGATGGCTATTCCACGACCGACAGCCTTCGATCGTGACTTCGAGCGGGACATGCGCGATCCCACGTTCCGCAACTCCTATGAGCAGGCCCGGGGCCGCATCTGTCAGCGCCGAAGTAATTCCCTAGCTGGAGTGGTTTGACGCCCACGTAATTCCCTACCCCGCCGCCGCCGTAATTCCCTAGTCCGCCCTCGGGACGAGGGATCCACCCGCCGGGCTCCTTGCAGATGTAGACGCCTTGCTCCCCGAGAGCGAGGTCCCCCCCCACATGGCAAGGAGGCAGTTCGAAGTGATCGACGTTGTTGAGGTGCTGCAGCACTGGCACGCCGGCCGAGCGAAGTCGGTGGTGGCGTCCAGCTTGGGCATCGACCCCAAGACCGTGCGCAAGTACGTGGCCAAGGCCGCCGAGGCCGGGCTCACCCCCGGCGGCCCGGTGCTGAGCCGGGCGGAGTGGGCCGAGCTGGTCCGGGGCTGGTTCCCCGAGCTGGTCGACGCCAAGTCCCGGAGCCGGACGTTCGGGCCGATCGAGGCGCAGCGCGAGCGGATCGCCGAGATGCTCAAGACCAACACGGTCACCACCGTGCACCAGCGCTTGCGGGACGAGCACGGACTGGCCGTCGGGATCTCCAGCTTCCGCCGCTACGTGGTCTCGGAGTTCCCAGACGAGTCACTCCGCGACCGGGTCACGGTGCTGCGCCCCGACGTGGCCGCCGGCGAAGAGGCCCAGATCGACTACGGGCACCTGGGGTCGTGGCTCGACCCGGTCACCGGGAAGGTGCGCCGGGTGTGGGCCTTCGTGATGGTGCTGGCGTGCTCGCGGCACATGTTTGTGCGGCCGGTGCTGCGCCTCGACTCGGCCTCGTGGGTGGCTGCCCACGTAGCCGCCTTCGCCTACTTCGCCGGTGCCCCCCGTCGCCTTGTGCCGGACAACCTGGCCACCGGCGTCGAGCGGCCCGACCTCTACGACCCCAAGATCAACCGGGCCTATGCGGAGTTTGCCGCCCACTACGGCTGCCTCGTAGACCCGGCGAGGGCGCTGAAGCCGAAGGACAAGCCCAGAGTCGAGCGACCGATGCCCTACGTGCGGGACTCGATGTGGCGGGGCCGGGAGTGGCGTGACGAGGCCCACATGCAGGCCGAGGCCCTGCGGTGGTGCACCGAGGTGGCCGGTCGCCGCCACCACCGCAGCCTGGAGGGGGCCATGCCCCTCGTCGTGTTCGAAGCGGTCGAGGCCGACGCGCTGATCGCCCTGCCGCCGGGCGACTTCGAGCTGGCCCGGTGGTCGACGCCCAAGGTCGGTCCCGACTGCCACATCAAGGTGGGTAAGGCGCTCTACTCGGTGCGGTGGCACCACATCGGGCGCCGGGTCGACGCCCGGGAGTCCGAGCGCACCGTCGAGGTGTTCGTGGATGGGAAGGTGATCAAGACCTGGGCCCGGATCGACAAGGGCCGCCAGACCGACTGGGCCGACTACCCGCCGGAGAAGGTCGCCTTCTTCATGCGCACGCCGGTGTGGTGCCGGCGCCGTGCCGTCGAGCTGGGTACTGCGGTCGCCGAGGTGATCGCCTCACTGTTGGAGCTCAACGCCGTCCACCGGTTGCGCTCGGCACAGGGCGTGGTGGGCCTCGCCGACAAGTACGGCGCCGAGCGCCTCGATGCCGCCTGCGCCCGGGCGCTCAGCGTCGGCGATCCCTCCTACCGCACAGTGAAGGGGATTCTGGTCGCCGGCACCGAGTCCGAGGACAGCGTCGAGGTCAACGATGCCGCCGCTCCGGCGCACCTGCACGGCCCCGAGGGCCTGTTCGACACCGGGATGGCCTCGTGACCCGGGCCCACCAGCTCGAGGCCAGCCTGTCCACGCTGCGCCTGTCGGGGATGCTCGACACCCTCGAGGCCCGCCTCGGCCAGGCCCGGGCCGGCGAGCTCGGCCACCTCGAGTTCCTCCAGGTGCTCTGCGAGGACGAGATCACTCGCCGAGACGCGGCGGCCCTGGAGCGGCGCCTGCGGGCCGCCCGCTTCGAGTCGGCAGCCACCATCGAGGACTTCGACTTCTCCTACAACCCGTAATGCCGATATCGGCATTACGGGTTTAGTGCCGCGCAGCCCGTAATGCCGCGTCGGGATGCGGGGGTACGGTGGAGCCCGGACCGGGCGGGCGATCTCGCCTCGGGGACAGCCGGTCAACGCGGCATTATTCAAAGCCGCTCAAGGAAGGCGAGGAGCTTGTCGCCGGGCTTGTAGTAGCCGGATCGCTGGGTGTTGACT
>DATLEK010000048.1:0-24416 GCA_035525365.1 Acidimicrobiales bacterium | reverse complement strand
CGAGCGACATCAACTACGTCACGGGTGACGTGACGAACCCGGAGTTCTTCAGAAACCTGAAAGAACGTCTGGAAGCGATCGACTCGAAGGCCGGCACCAAGGGGAACCGTGTTTGGTACCTGGCGACGATGCCGGCGCTGTTCGCGCCCATCGCTGAAGGGATCGGTAAGTCGGGGTTGCTCGACACCGGCGGATGGCATCGCCTCGTCGTGGAGAAGCCTTTCGGCACGGATGTTGCTTCGGCGAAGGAGCTGAATGCGACGATCGGATCGAGCTTCGGCGAGGACCAGATCTTCCGCATCGATCATTACCTTGGTAAGGAGACGGTTCAGAACCTCTTGGTGTTCCGGTTCGGCAACGCCATCTTCGAGCCGATCTGGAACCGGCGCTACGTCGACCACGTCCAGATCACCGTGGCCGAGTCGCTGGGGGTGGGCCACCGCGGCGGGTTCTACGAGACCGCCGGCGCCTTGCGCGACATCGTCCAGAACCATGTGCTGCAGGTACTCGGCCTCACCCTGATGGAGCCGCCGGCGACCGTGGACGCCAAGGGCATCCGTGACGAGAAGGTGAAGGCCCTTCGGGCCATCGACGTTCTCCGCCCGGAGGAGGTGGCCACCGAGGTCGTGCGGGCCCAGTACGAAGCAGGCTGGGCCGAGGGTGAGATGGCAAAGGGATACCGGGAGGAGGAGGGGGTGGCGCCCGACAGCCGCACCGAGACCTACCTGGCGATGAAGGTGCGGGTGGACAACTGGCGCTGGGCCGGCGTGCCGTTCTACGTGCGGACCGGGAAGTGCCTTCCCAAGCGGGTCACCGAAGTGGCCATGCAGTTCCACACTGTTCCCCACCTGCCTTTCTCCTCGGGAGCCGCCGAGGGCCTGGAGCCGAACGCGCTCGTCCTGCGCATTCAGCCCGACGAGGGCATCACCCTCCGCTTCGGCGCCAAGGTGCCGGGGCAGGCGTTCGAGGTGCGCAGCGTCTCCATGGACTTCTCATATGGCGCCGCCTTCCTCGAGGAGACTCCGGACGCCTACGAGCGCCTGCTGCTCGATGCCATGGTCGGGGACCCGACCCTGTTCATTCGTGCCGACGAGGTGGAGCAGGCGTGGGTGGTGGTGGATCCCTTGCTGGAAGCCTGGGGCAGGGATGAGGCTCCGCTGGCCCGCTACCCCGCCGGCACGTGGGGCCCACGCGAGGCCGACCGGCTCCTGGAAAGAGACGGCCGACGGTGGCGCAGCCCCTGAACCCGCCCGAACCTGGTTCCGAAAGCGGCGCAACCGAACCACCGCGGTCCCCCAGAACGGCGGGCAGCATGCTGGAACTGGGTACCTGGCGGGCCGAGAACGTGAAGGTCGGCCAGGTTCTCGAGGCGCTGGCCGACCTGCGCCGGGCTGAGCAACGCAGCGCCACTCGAACCTGTGTCGTGAACCTGGTGGTACGGGCCGGTGATGACGCGCAGGCGGCAAGAGCCAGTGCCGCGCTGCACCGCCTGGGAGGCCGCCATCCCGGACGAACGGTGGTGGTGGTGGGGCCGCCGGCCGGCCGGAATGACGGCCCGTCCTCCATCGACGCCGAGGTGGTCCTGCACGGGACAGAGGCGGAGGGTCATCCGGTCTGGTCCGAGGATGTATGCCTGCACGTCCGCGGCTCGCTCCTGGGCCATCTCGACTCTCTCGTGGAGCCGCTGACCCTCCCGGACCTCCCGATCGTGGCCTGGTTCGTCGGGCCACCGCCTGACCCAGCGGATCCTCTGCTGAGCGCAGCCGACGCGGTGATCGTCGATGCCAAGGCCGAAGAGGTCGGAGGTGAGAAGTCACTTCCCGCGGTAGTCAGCCTGGGCCGCCGCAACGTGGTCATCGACCTCTCGTGGATTCGCCTGCGGCCGTGGCGGGAGCTGCTCGGAGGGCTATTCGACGGGCCGATCCTTCGCCCGTTCCTCGACGGCGTCAACCGTGCCGAGGTCAGAGGCAAGCCCGGTCCGCGTCTGCTCCTGGCCGGGTGGCTGTCTTCCCGTCTGGGGCTCTCCCGCAGCCAACTGGAGCTGATCGACAGCCGGCACACCTCGATGCGGCTCGTTGCGGAGAGCGACGGGTGCCAAGCCGGCTTCCTCGTCGAGCGGCGAGAGGGAGAAAGGATGGTCTACGCACGCGCCGATATCGCTGGCGGCCCCACGCAGGAGGACCGGCTGTCGCTGGCGGACGACTCCCTCTCGTGGTCCCTCGCCCACGCCCTCACTCACCTCCGTCACGATCGCGTACATAGTCAGGCTGTACAGGCCGCTCTGGGTCTAGGCGAAGAAGCGGCGCAGACCCTTTAGTCTTGAGAGGGTGAACGGAGAGCTCGTGGTGGTGGACGATCTCGCCGGCGAGTTCGCCGAGCGCGTCATCGATGCTTTTCGTCAGCGGACCGACGAGGACTTTTCCCTTGCTCTCTCGGGTGGACAGACGGCACGGTCCTGTTACGAGCGCCTGGCGGCCGAGTCGACGGGCCGGATCGACTGGTGGCTGGTCGAGGTTTACTGGGGTGACGAGCGCTGTGTTCCCCCCGAGGACCCCGCCTCGAACGAGCGACTCGGACGCGAGGCCCTCCTGGAGCGCGTGGGGGCGGCCGGGTCCATCCATCCCATGCGCTGTGACGACGGCCCTGATCCCTACCAGATGCGTATCGGCGAGCTGGGGCGGTTGGACGTGGTCCATCTCGGGCTCGGCGCCGATGGCCACACCGCGTCTCTCTTCCCGGGATCGCCCGGCCTCGACGCCGATCCCGGCCGTCTCGTCGTGATGAACGAGGATCCCACCGGCGCCAACCCCTACCAACGCATGACCCTCACGCTCTCGGGGATCGCGCGGGCCAGACTGGTGCTGTTCACGGTGGCCGGTGCCGACAAACGTGCCGCCATGCAACGAATCGTCGACGGCGAGGATCTCCCGGCCTCCCGCGTCAATGCCGACCGGGTCGTGTGGCTCGTGGATCGGGACGCGGCGCCGTTGGTCCGGCCGGCCAATACGATGGTGAGCGGAGCGGCGCCGGCGTAGTGCCGGCGCACCTGCACGAGCGAGAGGAGACGCCCGGATGAAGCTAGGCATCGTAGGAAAGGGCGGGGTCGGCAAGACCACGTTGTCGGCGCTGATCTGCCAGCACTATGCCGCCCAGGGGAAGCGGGTGCTGGCCGTCGACACCGACTCGAACCCCAATCTCGCCCTCAGCCTCGGACTCTCACCGGCGCAGGCGGACGCTGTCCCCGTGCTGCCCCGAGCCCTGGTGGTGGGAACCGGGAACGGCGCCATCAGCCCGGCCCAGCTGCTGGCTGACTACGGCGTTCCCACACCGTCGGAGGTCACGCTGCTGAACGCCATGGCCGTCACCCAAGCGGGGGCCGGCTGAACCTGTTCCAGCCACGCTGCCGTGCGCAGCCTTCTGGGAGCAGCCATCGAGGAGGAGGCCGACCTCACCCTCGTCGACATGGAAGCCGGCCTGGAGCACCTTTCCCGCTCCGGTGGCACCCTCGCCTACGCCGACGTGCTGCTCATGATCATGGAGCCTTCCCGCAAGTCGATCCTCACCGCCCAGCGCACCCTGCGCCTGGCTGACCAGCTCGGCATCCCGAAGTCCTACGGCGTCGGCAACAAGGCCATGATGCCCGAGGATGCCGAGTTCTTCCAGGACGTGGCCGCCGAGTACGGCGTGCCACTGGCCGGGATCGTCCCCCACGACCTCGAGGTGGTGGAGGCCGACCGCTCGAATCACGTTCTGGGGCCGGATCAGGCTCCCGGAGTGCGAAAGGTGGTAGCCGAGATCGCCGCCATCGTCGACGCCACGGTGGCCGCCAGAAGCGGGGGCGGCGCCGAGCGAGAAGCGCTACTGCGCGAGCGTGAGCGGGTCGACGAGCGCCTGACCCAACTCCAACAGGCCGACTGACCCGACTTCACCGACAGCGGCACGGCACCTGTCGCTGATCGGCCGCTGACTGCGAGACTGCCGCCGGTGGACGAACCGACAACTCCCGACGACGCACTGCGGGCCGACATCCGCCTCCTCGGCACGCTGCTGGGGGAAACGCTGGTCCGCCAGGTCGGGCCCGAGTTGCTCGACCTCGTCGAGCGGGTCCGGGAGCTCAGTCGCCAGGGACGCCAGGAGCCGCCCACAGACGGCATGGCCGCCATTCTCGGAGAGCTCGACCTTCCCACCGCCATCGCCCTGGCCAGGGCCTTCTCCTCGTACTTCTCCCTCGCCAACACGGCCGAGCAGGTGCACCGGGCCGCCGCTCTCGACCGCCGCCGGGCCATCAGCGGCAGCGCCATCCAACAGATGGCCGCCAAGGTGGCCGCCGACGCCGACGCCAGGGCCGAGCTACGGCGCTGCTCCGGCCGGATCGAGCTACGTCCCGTCTTCACCGCCCACCCAACCGAGGTGGCCCGTCGGTCGGTGCTCATCAAGCTCCGCCGGGTGGGCGAACTTCTGGAGCTGCGCAGCCGATCCGCCACATCCGAGCATGATTCGGTCGACGAGCGTCTGGCGGAGATCATCGACGTGCTCTGGCAGACCGACGAGCTCAGGAAGGAGCGACCGACGCCGGCGCAGGAGGCCGGCGCGGTCAACTTCTACCTGGACGACCTTGGGCGCAACGTCGTGCCGGCTGTGGTGCAGGAGTTCGTCGCCACTCTCGCCCGGCTGGGAGCGGAGCTGTCGCCAACGGCCACCCCGCTGCGCTTCGGGAGCTGGGTCGGAGGCGATCGTGACGGGAATCCCAATGTGACCCCCGATGTTACGATGGCCGTTCTCGAACAGCAGAACGTCATGGGTATCGAGATGCTGCTCAGCGGGATCGAGACCCTCACCACCGACTTGAGCTGCTCGACCCAGATCGTGGCGGTGTCGCCGGCCCTGGCTGCCAGCATCGAAGAGGATGCCGCCCGTCTGCCCGGGGTGTTGCAGCGCTTCGGCCGGCTGAACGCCGAGGAGCCTTACCGCCTGAAGGCGTCGTTCATCCTCCAGCGCCTGCACAACACCCGGGGGCGTTTGACAGAGGGCCGGCCGGCGGTGGCTCCCGACGAGTACAGCAAGACGTCAGGCCTGCTGGACGACCTGGAGCTGATGAGAGCTTCGTTGCTGGCCAATCGTGGACAGCTCGTCGCCAATGGCTCTCTTGCGCGCTTGATCCGCACGGTTGCGGCGTTCGGCTTCGACCTGGCCACCCTGGACGTCAGGGAACACGCCGAGCGTCACCACGTCGCCATCGGCGCCATGATCGACGGGCAGGGAGGGGCCGAACCGCCCTACGGGACCCTCAGCCGCGAAGAGCGCTTCAAGGTCCTGGCACGGGAGTTGAGCAGCCGGCGGTCGCTGCCGGCGCCGGCCACCACGCTCGCCGGTGAGGCGGCCATGACGTTTTCGCTCTTCACCACCTTGCGTACCGCCCTCGACCGGTTCGGATCGGAGGCCGTCGAGAGCTACGTCGTGTCGATGACCAAAGGCGCCGACGACGTACTGGCGGCCGTGGTTCTGGCCAGGGAGGGTGGCCTGGTCGACGTACATAAAGGGGTGGCGCGGATCGGGTTCGTGCCGTTGCTCGAGACCGTTGACGAGCTCCGAGCGGCGGACACGATCCTCGACGACCTGCTGTCCGAGCCGTCCTACCGCGAGGTGGTGCGGCTGCGGGGCGACGAGCAGGAGGTCATGCTCGGCTACTCCGACTCCAACAAGGAGACCGGCATCACCACCTCGCAATGGGAGATCCACAAGGCCCAGCGCCTCCTCCGCGACACTGCCAACCGCCATGGCGTGCTGCTACGGCTCTTCCACGGTCGCGGTGGCACCGTCGGGCGGGGCGGCGGCCCGACCCACGACGCCATCCTCGCCCAACCTTTCGGGGTGCTCCAGGGATCGATGAAGCTCACCGAGCAGGGTGAGGTCATCTCGGACAAGTACCTGCTCCCGAGCCTCGCCCGCCACAACCTCGAGCTGGCCCTGGCCGCCGTGGCCGAGGCGACGGTGCTCCACCAGACCTCCCGGCTCACGACCGCGGTGCTGGCCCAGTGGGACACGAGCATGGACGCCGTCTCCGTCGCCGCCGCCGCCACTTACCAATCCTTGCTCGCCGACCCGGGGTTCGCGGACTACTTCCGGGCGTCAACGCCGGTCGAGGAGCTGAGCGAGCTCAACATCGGCTCACGTCCGGCCCGCCGGGACGGGGGTGGAAACGGTGCACAGCTTCAGCGGCTGCGGGCCATCCCATGGGTCTTCGCCTGGACACAGTCCCGCCAGATCATCCCGGGTTGGTTCGGCCTCGGATCGGGGCTCGCCGCGGCCCGTCACGGCGACGAGGGCGAGCTGGCCGAGATGTACGAGGGCTGGCACTTCTTCCGCACCTTCATCTCCAACGTGGAAATGGTCCTGGCCAAGGTCGACCTGGGAATCGCCGGCCGCTACGTCGACCGCCTGGTCGCGCCCGAACTCCACCACGTCTACGACGCGATCCGCACCGAGTACGAGTTGACCGTGGCCGAGGTGCTCGCCGTCACGGGACAGTCCAGCCTGCTCGAAGGTCAACCGGAGCTGAGACGGACCCTCGACGTGCGCGACCTGTACCTGGACCCGATCAGCCATCTGCAGGTCAACCTCCTCTCCCGCTGGCGCCAGAGCCGAGAACCTGACCCGCTGCTGCGCCGGGGCCTGCTCCTCACCGTCAACGGCATCGCCGCCGGCCTCCGCAACACCGGCTGACACCGGCTGACCCCGGCTGGTGGCGGCGGGCGGCACAGGTACGGTGTCGTGATGGGACCCGACCTGCTCGGTGCGCCCCTGCCAGAGCTGCTGGAGGCGGCGGCGGCGGTGCGGGACGAGGCTCATGGGCGGCGGGTCACCTACTCGCCGAAGGTCTTCATCCCGCTCACCCAGCTCTGCCGGGACCGGTGCGGCTACTGCACCTTTGCCCAACCGCCCGCCCGCCTGGAAGCGCCCTTCCTGACACCTGAGGAGGTGCTGGCCATCGCCCGCGCCGGCGCCTCCGCCGGCTGCCGGGAGGCCCTGTTCACCCTCGGGGAGCGGCCCGAGCTGCGTTATCCCGTGGCCGCCGAATGGCTGAAGGCCAACGGCTACGGGTCCACCCTCGAATACCTCGGCACCGTCTGTGCCCTCGTCAGGGACGAGACCGGTCTCCTCCCCCACGGGAACGCCGGCGCACTGCTCAACGATGAGCTGGCCGCACTGCGGGATGTCACCGCCTCGCAGGGGATGATGCTCGAAGCGCTCGACCCCGGCCTCGCCTGCCACCAGGGTTCACCCGACAAGACGCCGGAGCGGCGGCTGGGCACGCTGGAGGCCGCCGGAGATCTCGGCATTCCCTTCACAACCGGGATCCTGTGCGGGATCGGCGAGACCCGCCACGATCGGCTCGGCGCCCTGCGCGCCATAGCCTCCTCCCACCGCCGGCACGGCCACGTGCAGGAGGTGATCGTCCAGAACTTCCTTCCCAAGCCCGGCACCACCATGCACCTCGCCCCGCAGTGCCCTCCGGACGAGCTGCTGTGGTCCATAGCCGCCGCCCGCCTGGTCCTTCCGCCCGAGATCCACCTCCAGGCCCCTCCCAACCTCTCCGAGGACTTCGCTCGCCTTCTCGACGCCGGCATCGACGACTGGGGTGGCGTCTCCCCGGTCACGGCCGACCACGTCAACCCCGAGCGGCCGTGGCCGGCGCTGGAGAAGCTTGCCGCCGTCTGCGAGTCACGGGGTTTCACCCTGGCACCTCGGCTCACGTTGTACCCGGAGTTCGCCCTCCAGCCGGATCGCTGGCTGGCGCCGCCCATGCGCTTTGCGGTGCTGGACGTGTCGGATGCCGAGGGCCTGGCCCGTGACGACCTGGACTGGTACGCCGGCACTAAAGCCAACCCGCCGGCCCTCGTTGCCACACACGTGACCTCTCTGTCGCCCCGGCCCCGCCCCGGCGGCCACAGCCCGGTGGACGACGTGCTGGCGGGGGTCCGGGACGGTGAGGAGCCGGGTGTGGAGGAGATCGCCACTCTCTTCACCGCACGCGGCCGGGAGGTCGCGGAGGTGGCCGCTGTGGCCGATGGCATCCGGCAGGACACCGTCGGGGACGACGTGACCTGGGTCGCCAACCGCAACATCAACTACACCAACGTGTGCACCTTCAAGTGCCGTTTCTGCGCTTTCTCCAAGGGACCGCTGTCGCTCAACCTGAGGGGCGAGCCGTACCTCCTCGACTTCGAGGAGATCACCCGGCGGGTGGTCGAGGCCGAGACCCGCGGCGCCACCGAGGTCTGCCTGCAGGGCGGTATCCACCCGAGCTTCGACGGCGAGTACTACGTCGACGTCATCGCCGCCGTGCGATCGGCCTCCCCCACCATCCACATCCACGGCTTCACCGCCCTCGAGGTCACCGAAGGTGCCCGCCGCCTGAACGAGCCTTTGGAGAGTTACCTGCGGCGCCTGCTCGACGCCGGTCTGAAGAGCCTCCCGGGCACGGCCGCGGAGATTCTCGACGACGAGATCCGGGCAACCCTGTGCCCGGACAAGATCGACACCGAAGAGTGGCTGGAAGCCCACCGCACCGCCCATCGGATAGGCCTCCGGTCGAACATCACCATCATGTTCGGGGCCATCGAGAACCCCGTGCACTGGGCCCGTCACATCGTGCGGACCCGTGACCTGCAGAAGGAGACGGGGGGCTTCACCGAGTTCGTGCCGCTTCCCTTCGTGCACATGGCCGCGCCGATCTACCTTCAACGGGCCAGCCGCAGGGGACCAACCTTCCGCGAGGTCATCCTCATGCATGCGGTGGCCCGCATCGCCTACCACCCGGTGGTGGCCAACATCCAGGTGTCGTGGGTGAAGATGGGGCCCGAGGGGGCAACCCAGGCCCTGCAGGCCGGAGCCAACGACCTCGGCGGCACGCTCATGGACGAGAACATCTCCCGCGCCGCCGGTGCGTCCCATGGGCAGGGCATGGACAAGGCCGCTCTTGCCGCTCTGGTGGCGCCGCTCCACCGTCCACTCGTGCAGCGCACCACGCTCTACGAGGCCGTCGGCGTGACCGCCGGGCGGACCTGAGCACTTGGCCGCACGACTCCCCCACTACCGAACGGGGCGACCAGAGCTCGATCGAAGGCTCGACGACCTGCTCGACGCCGCCGGCGCCGGCGCCGACCCGAACCGCGACCAGCTGTTCGAGATCCTCGCTGCGGCCACGCGGCTCGTGGGCGACGACGTCGACCGGCTCAGCCTCAAGATCACCAATGCCGCCCTACGGGAGCTGAGCAGGGCCTTCCGGATCTTCGCCCCCTACCGGGGAATCCCGAAGGTGACAATGTTCGGCTCCGCTCGCACCCTGGCCGACGACCCGCTCTACGCCCAGGCCCGGGACCTCGCCCACCTGCTGGCCGGGACGGGGTGGATGGTGGTCACCGGCGGGGGCCCCGGCATCATGGCCGCCGGTCTCGAAGGTGCCGGCCGCCAACACTCGTTCGGCATCAACATCCGCCTGCCCTTCGAGCAGGGCGCGAACGAGTTCATCGCCGGTGACCCCAAGCTCGTCACCATGAAGTACTTCTTCACCCGCAAACTCATGTTGCTGAAGGAGTCCGACGGCTTCGTCGTGCTGCCCGGCGGCTTCGGCACCCTCGACGAGGCCCTGGAACTGCTCACCCTCATGCAGACGGGAAAGGCCGACCCGTCGCCCATCGTTCTGCTCGAGGTGCCAGGAGGTACCTACTGGCACGCCTGGGAGCGGTTCGTCAGCGACGAGGTGGTCGCTCGGGGTCTGGCCTCTCCCGAGGATCGTTCGCTGTACCGGATCACCGACGACGTCAGCGACGCGGTGGCGGAGATCCTCGGCTTCTACCGCAACTACCACTCCCGCCGATCCGTCGGCGAGCAGTTCGTCATCCGGATCCGCAACGCCCCCACGCCTTCTGAGATCGCGGAGCTGTCCGAGGAGTTCGCCGACATCTGCACCGAAGGCGGCATCACCGCATCGCCTCCGCTGCCCGCCGAGGTCGCAGACGGGGACGGGCTCGAGCTGGCCAGGATCGCCTTCTGCTTCGATCGCATGAGCCACGGTCGGCTTCGCGAGCTGATCGACCGCCTGAACAGCCTTCCCAGCGCACCACCACCACAGAGCCTGCCCGAGTCCTGACGGCTCCTGGTCCTGGTCCTGGTCCTAGTGGTTGTCGAGGGGGCTCACCGCGGCGACACGATTGGCCGCCGACAGCCGCCGGCACACCTCGTCCACGCTCGGCAGGCCGGCCACGGGGCCGCCGAAGAACGGATCGAGCGAGGGAGGTGTGGGGAGGTTGTGCAACCAGGGGGTGAGCTCGTAGGCCGCTTTGGGCCGGCACAGGTAGTAGCCCTGGGCGACGTCGCAGCCCAAGGCGACGAGCCGGGCCCAGGTCTCCTTCGTCTCGACTCCCTCGGCCACCACGCGAAGTCCGAGACTGCGGGCCAGACCGATGGTGGAACGCACGATCATGGCGTCGCTCTCGTTGTTGGTGATGTTCATCACGAACGACTTGTCGATCTTGATCTCGGTGACCGGCAGGCGCCGGAGGTAGGCCAGTGACGAGTAGCCGACGCCGAAGTCGTCGAGCGAGAGGCCGACACCCAGGGCGCTGAGCCGCCCGAGCACAGCGCCGGCCCGCTGCGGGTCGGCCATGATCACGCTCTCGGTGATCTCGAACTCGAGATACCTGGGCTCCACCCGCCAGCTGCGCAACAGCCGCTGCACCTCGTCGGCGAATTTCGGGTCGTAGAGGTTCCGCATCGAAAGGTTCACGGCCACTCCGACCTGCAGGCCGTCCTGACGCCAGGCGTGGCACTGGCTCAGGGCCTCCTCCAGCACGAACATGGTGAGGGGCTTGATGAGCCCGGTGTGCTCGGCCAGGGGGATGAACTCGTCGGGCGGGATCAGGCCGTGCTCCGGGTGGTGCCAACGCAGAAGAGCCTCCACACCGATGATGCCCCCGGCCCGCATGTCGGCCTTCGGCTGGTAGTGGACGACGAGCTGCCCCGCCTCCACCGCCTTGCGCAGGTCACCGAGCAGCGACAGCCGCCTGGGAGTGTGGTGATCCCGGTCGGAGCTGTAGATCTCGTAGCCGGTCCTGGCCTCCTTGGCCACGTACATGGCCACGTCAGCCCTCTGGAGCAGCGAGTCGACATCCTGACCATGGGTGGGCCACACGGCGATACCGATGCTGGCTTCGATGTCGAAGCTCCACCCGGAGAGAAGGAACGGCTCCTCGAGGGACCGCAACAGCTTCTCCGCTACCTGGCCGGCGGCCTCGTCGCCGGCGACCACCGGCAGCAGGATGGCGAACTCGTCGCCGCCGAGACGGGCAATCGTGTCGCCTTCACGGATCATCGACTGGAGACGGACGGCCACGTGCTGGAGCACGAGGTCGCCGATGTGGTGGCCGAGGGTGTCGTTGACCTCCTTGAACCGGTCGAGATCGATGATCATCACACCGAGCGGCTCCTTGGAACGGCGGGCGGCGAGCAGCGCCTGCTCCACCCGGTCCCGGAAGAGCCGGCGGTTCGGAAGGTTGGTGAGCGCGTCGTGGAGGGCCTGGTGCTTCTCCAGACCGCCCGAGGCGCTGGCGTAGACGGCCACCATGGGCATGCCGAGCAGCGGCACCAGCCACAGGCTCCGCTCGGCACAAACCAGCACGATGGGCGACAGCGCCAGCATGACGGCGGAGGTGGAGGCCTGGAAGGCGAAGTCGCTGCGAAGGTAGTCGACCACCTTCCGCTGCTGGGCCAGCGCCAGTGCGGCGCCGGTGACGACGTTGTTGACCAGGAAGAGAACCAGGGCGGCGGCGCCGATCATGGGGATGTCGGTGATGAGGAAGAAGGGCCGCTCTGACCGTGGCAAATCGGATCCGATGAGAAGAAGTGCCCCGGCGGCGGCCAGCGAGAGCGTGTACTGGGCGGCGTTGAACCCGCACTTCCACCAGGGCTTTCGCCCCAGGAGGGCGGGCAGCATGGCCACCATGGTCCGCACGAGGGCCGCGGCCGCAATTCCCGAGACGAGCAGGAGGGCGAATGTGAACGGCGCCGAGGTGACGATCTCCTCCTGCTCGGCTCCCCTTTGGATCTTGATGGGGCGGAACTCGCCGATGACGATGAAGGCGGAAAGGACGAGCAGCTCCGGTACGGGCCACTCCTGGTTGTCGGAAAGGGCCCGGACGAGGAGCACGCCGAGCAGCAACCAGCCCGGCAGCATGATGGCGGTCACATACCGGTTCACCGACACAGAACCACGCCGTCTCGAGCGATTGGTGGCTCTGTCCAAAGAACGTCAACCTCCGCGAATATCGCCGAGCCCGCCGCATGGGGCGCGAGGAGCCTCAGCTCCTATCGGGTGCTCAGGCGTCCGCCTTGAGCATGTGACTAGTCACAATTCGTCAGCCTGGCGGAGAAGCAGGCCTGCCTTGTCCACCGAGCGCCGGGCGCGGGTCAGGAGCCGCTCCTGCGCCGCAGGGTTCCCATCGGCGCCATCAAGAGCGGCGCGGAGCCGATCAAGAGCCAGGTCGCCGATCTCGGAGGAGATGTTCTCCAGGCGCTGGCGGAGGTCGTCGAGGTCACCGGCCATGGCCGTCAGCCTCGCGCACCACCGGCGGTAGCGTCAGCCGCCGTGACCGTCCCCATCACCGCTCATGAACTCGTGAGCTTCGAGGACGACGACGAGGAGCGGACCTGGGTGTTCGATGTCACCTTCCTGCTCAGCAGCTGGAACTGCATCTTCGGCCGGGGCTGCCAGGGCGTGCTCACCGGACCGGCTGCCGAGCAGGTGCAGGGCTGCTGCTCCTACGGCGCCCACTTCACCGATGACGACGACATTTCCCGGGTCGAGGCCGCGGCCACCACCCTCACCCCCGACCAGTGGCAGTTCCGCTCCCAGGGGTCCAGGCGCGGTGTCACCAAGACGAGCCGCACCGGGGAGCGCACCACGCGCCTCGTCCAGGACGCCTGTGTCTTCCTCAACCGGCCCGATTTCGCCCGGGGGGCCGGATGCGCGCTGCACCTCGCCGCACTGGACCGCGGGGAGGCCCCCCTCGACCTCAAGCCCGACGTGTGCTGGCAGCTTCCCCTCCGCCGGGAGGACGCCGACGACGGTAACGGCCACGTCACGTCCACGATCACCCAGTGGGACCGGCGTCACTGGGGTGACGGAGGCGCCGACTTCCACTGGTGGTGCACCGAGGCGCCGGAGGCCTTCTCGGGCCATGAACCGCTCTATCTGGGCATGCGTGAGGAGCTGGTGGCCATGGTGGGACCGGCGGTCTATGCGCGGCTGGTGGACTATCTCCAGGCCCGCAGCACCGATCTCGTACCGCTCCCCCACCCGACCGTTCGGCGCTGAGGGGCGCCGGCTCAGGGTTTCTCAGCCGGTGCGGAGGCCCCGGAGCGCCGGCCAGAGGCCGGCGGCGGTGGTCCGCCAGTCGTAAAGGCTGCCGCCCAGGCCCGAGGTGTCGGCCACGGCCCGCTTGTAGGCCTCCACGTCGTCGCCCGTGGTGTTGTTCCCGATGCCGCCGATCGGGTGCACGGGAGCCTGAGGCTGGCCCAACTGGGCCCGCAACCTGTCCACGTTCTCCCTGGTGTAGCGGTAGGCGTCGCGGTAGCCGGAGTCGGCCCTGCGGTTGGTCCAGTAGCCCATCGTCATCCAGACGTCGTAGGACGGTGCGATCTCCCGGTACGGGAAGTTGGGCCAGAAGCTGGGGTTGACGACCTCGAGCACCACCGGCGGCAGGACGATGGCGGCGATGGTGCGGCCCGGGAGTTCCCGGCGGAGCGCCGAGCTGAGCTCGACCAGCCGCCGGTTCCGTTCGTTCACGTCGCCGACGTTCCTGGCCTCGATGTCGACACCGATCCCGTCGATCCCCCGCAGGGCGGCGACCGCCCGTAGCCGCTGCAGATCCCGCCCCACGTCCACCAGGGTCGGCAGGTACCACACCACGACCTTGATGCCGCGGCTCCTGGCCCTGTCGATGTAGGCCTGCAACAGCTCGGGCTCGAGCACGTCGGACGGGGCATCGTGTTTCGAGGCCTGGATGTACAGGGTCTGCACGCCGGCATCGGCCATGCGGTCCACGTCGTCGGGAGAGGTGGTCGGCTGTCCGTTGGTGAAGGTGTTGCTCCAGTCGTAGACATCCACCCAGGTCCCCAGACCCCGGTAGGGAGCGATCCCGTCGGCCGACGCCGGCGCCGCTTGCGGAGCATCGAGCAGGGGCGCGACCAGTGGTGGCGATGTCGATGGCGGCGGAGTGGGCGCCGGGGCGGCGGCGGCGCTGGCGCTCTTAGGTGCAGGGCGAATGGCGGTGGTGGCCGGCGCCGGCGCCGGCGCCGCGGTGGGTGGCGGTGGTGGTGCAGTGGGGGCGGGTGGAACGGTGACCGGCTCGAGGGCGAGGGTGGTCGCCGTAGTGGTGTTGGGAGGGTCCGTGGACGGGGGGTCGGGCGACGGCAGAAGCCCGGCCGCGACGATCGACGGGCCCGGGCCGACCTCGCTCTCGTGGGTACCGACTTTGACCGTGGCCACCAGCAGGAGGAGGGCCACCACGAGGCGCATCAGGCGCAGCAGCCCGGGCCGCCGCCGGCGCCGGGTGGTGACCGCCATGTCCGCGGCTGGGGCGGCGGGGACCTGAAGGTCCCGCGTCGCTTCCTCTGGTTCCATTCCGTCCCCCCTCCGCCGCCGCAAAGGTGCCTTCAGGAGCTTCCCATGGCCTGGCCGTGGCCGTGGCCACCCGTGTCCCGTGGATCAACCCCGGTGATCAGCTCGTCGGCCCCGGGCTCGTCCGTGGCCAGGTCCTCGGTGGCCAGGCACCAGGAGGCATGATCGTCCTCGGGATCGGCACCGCATTCCGCGCAGGGCTCGGGAGGCAGCTCGGTCGGGCGCAGCTTGAACGCACGAGCCTCTTCGAAACGCCTGTGGCGGCCCTTCTTCACGTGTTGCTCCCTGAAACGAAGGCGTTGGGACGCGGTCATGGTACCCGACGGCGCCGGCGTTAGGGTTCCATCCCATGGCCGACGACTTCGATGTGGACGCCCTGATCGAGCGCTTCCGGGAACGGGCAAAGGCCGTCCGCAGCCGCGGCGTGCCGCCGGTGGAGGGCCCCGATCGCAAACGATTCATCGAGCAGGCGAAGGTCGACTACATGGACTACGCCATGCTGGGCGACGCCGAGGGCTCCCTGGCCGACGGCGTGCTCACCCTGCGGATCGACCTGCGGCCGAAGACGGGCTGACGCAGCGGAAAGAACTCCCGCAGCATCCGCGCCCTCGGGCTCCGGGAGCGGGATCATGGACCAAAGCGACACTCCAGGAGGCGCCGTGTCCGATCTCGATCCAGATGTCATCGTTCTCACCGACGAGACTTTCTCCGAACGGGACACCGTTCCTGACCCGACGGCCACTCCCGGCACCCGAGCCGGCGAAGCCCAGCCTCCGGGGGCAACTGCGGTCTTCCAGGGAATGCTCAGCGCCCTCGCGGAGGAGCTGCAGCGCCTTCACCATGGAACGGCCATGTTGCACGAGGCCGTCGCCAGCTCGCGTGGCGAGACGGTCGCCGCTCTGGCGGAGATGGAGAGAACCATGTCGGCGAGGATGGCCGCGCTCGAATCCGGCGTCGCCCGCCAGCTGGTCGAGCTGACCACGAAGCTCCCCGGCCCCCGAGAGGTGGAGTACCCGGCTCAACCCGACTTCTCGGCGAGGACCGTCGTCGAGAACCTCTCCCCGGTCATCGAGGACGTGAACGACCGGGTGTCGCGGGTCGAGGAGGTCCTCTCCCGTCTGGTGGACCAGGCCGATCTGCGGTCAACCACGCTGTCGTCGGAGCTTCATGGCGTGATGGCCGGCGGAATGGAGCGCCTGGCTTCCCTGGCGGCCCGGACCGATGAGGCCACCGCGGCCGAGATCCAGGGCGTGCGGAGCCGGGTGGAGGTCATCGCCAGCTCGCTGGCCGGTTTGAGTGCCGAGGTCACGGGCATCGCCGAGGTGACCCGCCGTCTGGTGGACGAGGGGCGGGCCCGCCCGCTGCTCGACGCCATCGACGCCTCGTCCCGGGAGCAGGGCGAGGTCCTCTCCGCCCTCCACACCTCCATCACCCGCCGCATCGACGCCAGGATGCGGGCCGTCGCAGAGATGGTCGAGCAGCTTTCCTCCCCCCTCGATGCCGCGGCCGCCCTCGCTCCCGGCCTCGAGGAGGTGGGCCGGGCCATCGCCGGCCAGCAGGCCGCACTGGAGCGGATGGAATCGATCGCCGCCGAGGTCGCTACCACGGTCGGCGGCGTGCAGGGGGGCCTCGCCGCTGCTCTCGCCCGCCAGGAAACGGCCCTCGAACAGGTGCTGATCAGCGTGGCCGACCGGCGGGACGGCGAGGCCACCGTCCGAGAGGCGGTAGCCGGCCTGGAGGCTTCCATGGCCGCTTCGCTGGAGGCTGTCCGTTCCTACCTGGGTGAAGGCCTCATGCACGTGAGCCGGCGCCAGGCCGGCGCCGGCAAGGCCATGGAGTCGGCCGCCGCCGCCCTCCAGTCGATGGAACGCCAGCTCAACGGGCTGGCCGGCCTCTGCCAGTCGCTCGCTTCCGGCGCCGAGCAGCAGACCGGGGCTTCGGCACGGGTGGCCGACCTCGTGCTGGAGACGCGGTCCGCCCTCCGCAGCGATGTCGACCGGCTCGAGGCCACGGTCCACCTCGAGTCGTTGAAGCTCCACCAGCAGGACCAGGCCCGGCTGGCCGGCGCCGCCTCGGCCACCACCGAGGTGGTGGAGCGCGAGGCCGCCCTCCTTGCCCAGCGGGTATCAGCGGTGGCGGCCGCCGTCGAGAGCGTGCGCAGCGTCCTGCACACCCACGTGGAGGACGCCAGCCGTGGCGTAGCCGCTCCCCTCTCGCTGGTGAAGGACAAGGCGAACTAGAGCAATCGGTCCTCCAGGACCAGCCTGTCGCCCGCGAAGGCGAGCGCCGCCTTGCCTTCGACGAGGCGGCCCACCGGTTCGCCCACCAGATGGTGACGCCAGCCCATGGCCAGGCGGGCGGCGGGATCGTGGCGCAGATAATCCTGTAGATCAGCCCGGTTGGCCAGCAGCGTCACGTCGATCTCCAGGTCGGCGGCCAGCTGGCTGACCCACGCCGACACCAGGGTGACCGCAGGGCGCAGGGTGCGCTCCAGCTGCTCCTCCGAGGAAGGGCGCCGCAGTTCCTTCTCCGGGAGCGCCTTGCCCCTGGCCACCGCGGCCATCACCTCGGCCGCCAGGTCACCTTTCAGATTGCGCCCGTCTATGCCCCGTACGGCGAACAGCTCCTCCCGGTTGCGGGGCGGGCGCTGGGCTATGGAAGCCAGAGCGAGATCGGCGAGGACGAACCTGGGTGGAACGTCGAGCTGGGCCGCCCGACGCTCCCGCCACGAGGCCACCTCCTGGGCCACGCCCCGGGACGAGCCCCGGAGTGAACGGGAGGACTTGAGGCGCCACCAGGCCGTGTCGGGATCCTGGGCAGACCGGGCCTGCGCCCGCAGCTCCTCGCATTCCTGGTAGGCCCACTCGAGCCGTCCCCGCTCCTGGAGGCGGTCGCCGATGGTGGCGTGCAGCTCGAGCAGGTAGGCCACGTCCGCCGCCGCATAGGTCTGCTGCTCGCCGGTCAGGGGCCGCTTGGTCCAGTCGGTGAGGCGGTCGCCCTTCGGGAGGCGGAGGCCCACGATGTTCTCGACGAGAGTCTGCAGCGACGGCGTGGAGAACCCGAGAAAGCCTGCTGCCACCTGGGTGTCGAACAGCCGGCGGGGCAGGACTCCGCATGACCGGAGCAGCACCTCGAGGTCCTGGTCGGCGGCGTGCAGGACCGCGGTCCCCTCCCCCTCGAGCACCCGGGCAAGGGGGGCGATGTCAACGGCGAGCGGGTCAACCAGAGTGAGCCCGCCGGGCCACGCGATCTGCAGGAGAGCCAGGTGCGGGTAGTAGGTGCGCTCCCGGTGGAACTCGGTGTCGATGGCGTAGGCGTCAGCCCCTGCCACCTCGTCCACCACGTCCTCGAACCGGGCCACGTCATCGACCCACTCCGCCTCAGCCGAGTCCACTCCCGCGCTCGTCATGGCGCCGCCGGCTCCGCTACCCGTGCCGGCTCAGGTCGCAGCTCGAGGCGGTCCGGGGCTTCGGGCATGCCGCCGGTACTGTACCGGCGACGCCAGCGGGTGGGGTTACCCGCCAGCCGCACATCATGCCGAAAAAAAGCCTCCCCACCGCACCAGCGGAGGCGGACGGCGTTCGGTGAGATGGGCGCGGAGCCAGTCGGAAGGCGCAGAAGTAGGTACTGTCGTCGGCATGGCGCTGTACTCCTTCGAAGGCAAGTCCCCCAACATCCACCCCGACGCTTTCGTGGCGGCGACGGCGACGGTCGTGGGAGACGTGGTGGTGGAGGCCGGGGCATCGGTCTGGTACGGCGCGGTCCTGCGGGGCGACTGCGCTCAGGTGATCGTGCGCGCCGGCGCCAACGTCCAGGACGGAGCGGTGCTGCACGGCCGCCCGGGCACCGTCACCGAGGTGGGCGCCAACGCCACCGTGGGCCACCTGTGCCTCGTCCACGGCGCCGTTCTCGGTGAGGGCTGCATGGTCGCCAACGGTTCCACCGTCCTCGACGGCGCCACCATCGGCGCCGGCGCCATGGTCGCGGCCCATTCGCTGGTTCCCTCCGATGCCGTCATCCCCGACGGTTTCCTGGCCGCGGGAGTTCCAGCCGACATCCGCCGCCCGGTCGAAGGATCCCCCGGTGAGGACTGGGTACGCACCAACTCCGGCTACTACGCCGACCTGGCCCAACGGCACCAGCGCAGCGTGCAGGCCCTCGACTAGCCAGCGCTCCGGCCCGGCTCGCCCACGTCGTCGGGGGCAAAACCCTGGCGCATCGTGTTCTCGGTGACCACCCGGGGATCGAGGAACTGCAGCAGGTAGTCGGGGCCGCCGGCCTTGGAGCCGACTCCGGACATCCCGTACCCGCCGAAGGGCTGGCGCCCGACGACGGCACCGGTGATGGAGCGGTTCACGTAGACGTTTCCACCCCGCAGCTCCGCCGAGGCATAGGCGATGCTTGTCGGAGAACGGGAGAAGATGCCGGAGGTGAGGGCGTACCCGGTGTCGTTGGCGATGCTGACGGCATGCTCGAGGTCCTCGGCCCGCAACACGGTGAGGACCGGACCGAAGATCTCGTCCCGGGCGAGGGATGAATCGAGTGCGATGTCACCGACGATGGTGGGGCCTATGAACCATCCCTCCCGCGGGACCTCGGTCCCACCGAGCAGAACCGTGCCCTCTGCTCCTGCCCGATCGACATGGCTCCGGACCCGCGTCCAGGCCTCCTCGTCGATCACGGGCCCCAGCTTCACCGCCATCTCCCTGGGATGCCCCACCCGTAGCTCGCGGCTGTGCCCCACCAGGCGGCCCACCAGCTCGTCGTACACCGCGTCGAGGACCACCAGACGGGACGCCGCCGAGCACTTCTGGCCGGCGTAGCCGAAAGCGGAGCTGGCAATGGCCGGAACGGCCTGGTCCAGATCGGCGTCGGCATCGACGATCAACGCGTTCTTGCCGCCCATCTCGGCCACCACCCGCTTGACGTGGCGCTGGCGTTCACCGTGCACGGCGGCCGTTTGGTTGATGGCCAGCCCGACCGCCTTCGATCCGGTGAACACGATGAAGGACACGTCCGGGTGCTCGACCAGCCGGGCGCCCACCTCTTCCCCGACGCCGGGAAGGAAGTTCAACACCCCGGGAGGAAGACCGCCGGCCTCGAGGGCTTCGACCAGACGGTAGGCGGTGGCGGGAGTCTGCTCCGCCGGCTTGAGCACCACGGCGTTACCGGCGACCAGGGCGGCCACGACCATTCCCGTGGGGATGGCCAGCGGGAAGTTCCACGGGGCGATGACCACGCCGATGCCCTTGCCCTGGTAGTGCATCCAATTGGATTCCCCCGGCGGCGAGGCCACCTCTCCCCCGCGGTCCAGGCGCAGCATCTGGCGGCCGTAGTACTCGCAGAAATCGATGGCCTCACAGATGTCGCCATCGGCCTCAGCCCATGGCTTTCCTGCCTCGAACACCTCCAGCGCAGCCAGCGTTGCACGGCGGGTGCGCATCCAGTCGGCGGCACGGAAGAGGACGGCGGCGCGATCCACCGCCGGCGCACGCCGCCACGCCGGCCACGCCTTCATCGCCGCCTCAACGGCGGCGTCGGCCTCGGCCGGCTGGCACGACGCCGAGGTGGCGACGAGGCACTCCGGATCACCCGGGTCAACCGATGCGATGGAACCGGCGGTGCTCACCCGCTCGCCGGCGATGACGGCCGGTACTTCGATCGGCCGGCGACCTTGCGCCCTGGGATCGGCGCCGGCCACCGCCGCGGCGAACTCGGTCCTCACAGTGTTCCGCCGCCACTCGGCCGGCGGCTCGGGACGATAGCCCCCGGCGTTGCGAGTCCATAGCGGGCCGTTTCCGCCCCCTATGTCCTCGAAAGCGGCGACGACGGCGTGCGCATCTGTCGGTTCTCTGGGAGTCGGCACTTCCGGATCGGGAAGCTTGTCGACCTGGGGCGGTGCGATCAGCTCTTCGATCTCTCTCCCCTCGGCGAAGCGCTGGCGCACGAAGCTCTCGTTGGAGGTGTTCTCCAGCAGGCGGCGCACCAGGTAGGCCATGCCCGGCACCAGCTCACCGACCGGCGCGTAGATGCGTAGCCGCAGGCCGAGGCGCCGGATGGCGGCCTGTATGGGCTCCGCCATCCCGTACAGCATCTGCAGCTCGTAGCCGGTATCCGGAATGCCGTTGGCACGGGCGTAGGAGACGGCGTAGGCCAACGACCGCAGGTTGTGTGACCCGAAAGCGGCCCGCACCGTGTCGTGATGGTCGTGCAGCAGCCGGGTGCAGCGCTCGAAGCTGGCGTCGGTCTCGTCCTTGTCCAGGAACACCGGCACCGGCCATCCCTCGGCGTGGGCGGTGATCGTCTCGGCGTCCCAGTAGGCGCCCTTCACCAGCCGGACGCCTACAGGCGTGGGTCGGTCCAATCCGTGGGCCCAGGCGACGAGATCGGCGAGGTCGAGCCGGCACTCCTTCAGGTAGGCCTGCAGCACGACCCCGGTGTGCAGGTGGGCGAGAGAGGGCTCCTCCACGAGCGAGCGGAACAGCTCGAGAGTGAGGTCTTTGATGTCGTAGCTCTCCATGTCGAACCAGACGAAGGCGCCCTCGTCAGCGGCCAACCGGAGCAGTGGCATCAGCCGGGCTCTTGCCTGGGCCAGACCTTCGTCGCGGGTGAGGGGGGCGTACTTCGACGACAACGCCGTCGGCTTGATGCTGATGTTGGCTCGGGGCAACGGACCACGGTCGTCGCGCTCCAGATGGCCGTCGGGTGCCCACGAGGCCGTGCCGGCCAGAAGGGCTCGGATGAGTTCGTCCACCCGGGCGGCGTAGCGGTCGGCCTCGGCTTCGGTGAGGGTCTTCTCGCCGAGCAGGTCGACGGTGAAGGCGCTCCCGTGGCGCCACAGCTGATGCAGTCCGGCCACGGCCTCGCCGGGGGTCTGGCCGACGATGAACTGCCTGGCCATGCGCTCGATGTTGCGCCGGGCCACCGCCGCGGTGACGCGGTCGCCCATCGGGAGGTGGTCGGCAACGTCGATCCCCAGCTCCAGCACCCGCGGGGCATCGGTGCCCTCGAAGTACTCGTCCACGTGACGCAGAACGTCGGCGTCGCCCGTCGTGGCCGGGAAGACGTCGACGAAGCGGAACAACTGCGTGCGGAACGACGGGTGGGACATGGCGTAGCCGAGCATGCGCTCGCTCCACCACGACATCTTGTAGACGTTGGCCTTCTCGCCCTCACCGAGGTCCGCGATCGTGCGGGCCAAGGCGGTGACGTCACGGTCTGCCGGCGAGAGCACCTGTGTCAGCTCACGCAGAGATCAGGCCGGCAGGCCCCGCCATTCAGGGTCGAGCTGGCGGAGGAACTGAGCGCACCTCTCCTCCTCGGCCCCCTCGCCGATGGCCGCCGCCGACTGGCGAAGCCCCTCCACCGCCCGCAGGAACCCCCGGTTCGGCTCGCGGCTCCATCGGACGTACCCCGAGCCGCGCCACCCGGCCTGTCGCAGGGCATCGAGCCCCCGGTGGTACCCAACGCGGAAGCAGGCGTAGGCCTCCACGTCGTCCCGGGCCAGCTCGCCGAGCCGGGCCCACCCGTCGAGATAGGCGGGGAAGGTGGCAACCACACTCGCCACCGCGTCCCGCCGGCGCTCCGGCGGCTCCGCCAGCGCCGCTTCCAGTCGTGAGGCGGCCTCCGGGGACGGCGGCGGAAGAACAGTCTCCGGCAAGCCGGACGAGAGGGTGACAGGAGAGTCGGACATCACGGCACCAGGCGGGGATGGGGCCCCGCCTTCGGCGACGAGGCGGGGTTGGGGCCCCGCCGGGAGATCGGCATCACGGCGTCGGGCGGGGTTGGGGTCCCCGCCTTCGGCGAGGAGGCGGGGTTGGGGCCCCGCCGGGAGATCGGCATGGTGCGATCGTAGGCTCACCGCCCCATGGGCGACGCCTGCACGTTCTGCGCCATCGTTGCCGGCGATGTCCGTGCCCATCTCGTGATGGCCGAGGAAAAGGTGGTGGCCTTCCTGGAACAGCGGCCCCTCTTCCCCGGCCACGTGCTGGTCGTGCCCCGGGCCCACCACGAGACTCTGCTCGACCTTCCTTCTGATTTAACCGCGCCGTTCTTCCACGCCGTCCGCCGAGTGGCCGCCGCGGTCACCTCGTCCATGGCCGCCCAGGGCACCTTCGTGGCCATGAACAACGTGGTGAGCCAGAGCGTCCCCCACCTCCACGTCCACGTAGTCCCGCGCACCAAAGGAGACGGCCTCCGCGGCTTCTTCTGGCCCCGCCAGCGTTACGCGTCCGAGGCGGAGATGGCCGACGTGGCGGCGCGCATTGCCTGCGCCCTCTGAGCCGCCGCCCAACTGGACCAGCGTTTTTTCTCGGCAGAAAGGGCCGATATCCGAACCTTTTTGCCGACGAAAGCTCCGACTAGTTGGCCGGCTGCCTTGCCCCACTTGTTCTGGCGGCAAAATCCGTCGAATAGCGACGGATCCTGCCGTCAAAGCCGCCCGGAGGCTGGCAACTGGAGTCAGGCCTCGAAGCGGAGGAGATGGTGGTCGCGCTTGCCTTTGCGCAGGATCACGTAGCGGTCGTGCAGGAGGTCGGCGACCGTCAGGGCCTGGTCGACGTCGGCGATGCGGCGGTTGTTCACGTAGGCGCCACCCTGGTCGATGGCTCTGCGGGCTGCCGACTTGGACGGTGTCATCTCCGTCGCCTGCAGCGCATCGATCAGTGACAGGCCGGCGTCGGCCAATGAAGAGCGGGGCATGGTCGTGACCGGCGCCTCGGCCACCACGTCGAGCAGGGTGGCCTCGTCGAGGCCGGCGATGTCCTCGCTGAACAGCACGGCGCCGGCGTGGGCGGCCCGCTCCGCCTCCGCCGCGCCGTGGACCAGTGAGACGACGGCCTGGGCCAGAGCCCGCTGGCCCTCCCGTCGCTCAGGGTGCTCGGCGGTGGCGGCGTCGAGCCCTTCAATCCGCTCGCGGGGCAGCAGGGTGAAGGCTCGCAGGAGGGTGCCGACCTGCGTGTCGGCCGTGTTCAGCAGGTACTGGTAGAGCCGGTAGGGACTGGTGCGGGCGGCGTCGAGCCAAACGGCGCCGGCTTCGGTCTTGCCCAGCTTTCCGCCGTGCTCATCGACCAGAAGCGGCGTCGTGAGGCCGAAGACCTGCTCACCGCGCACCCGGCGCACCAGATCGGCGCCCATGACGATGTTGCCCCACTGGTCGCTGCCGCCCAGCTGCAGTCGGCATCCATGGGTGTCGAACAGGTGGAGGAAGTCGTAGGCCTGCAGGAGCATGTAGCTGAACTCGGTGAAGGAGATCCCCTGCTCGCGCTCCTCGAGGCGGGCGCGCACCGACTCCTTCGCCAGCATGGCGTTGACGGTGAAGTGCTTGCCGATGTCGCGCAGGAACTCCATGAGGCCCAACGGCCAGAGCCACTCGCTGTTGTCGATCACCCGTACGGGGGTGGGCCCGCCGGCCTGCTCGAGCAGGCGCTCCATCTGCGAGCGCACCCCTTCGACGTTGGCCTTGACCTCCTCGAGGTCGAGCAGGCTCCGCTCGCCCGAGCTGCCCGAGGGGTCACCGACCATGGCCGTGCCGCCGCCGACGAGGGCGAGCACGCGGTGGCCCGCCTGCTGGAGGCGGATCATCCCGATGATCCCGAGCAGGTGGTGGACGGCCAGGCTGTCCGCCGTCGGCTCGATGCCGTGGTAGGCCGTGAGCGGCCCGGCCCCGAGCAGATCGCCGAGCGCGGGATCGGTGACGTCGTGCACGAGGCCCCGCCAGACCAGGTCGTCGAACAGC
>DATLEK010000032.1:0-52797 GCA_035525365.1 Acidimicrobiales bacterium | reverse complement strand
GGCTGCACCACGACGCCGGCCTTCCCTGGGAGGAGGTCAGCCACATCCTCGGCCACCACAACGTTTCGTTCACCATCGCCACCTACGTGCGTCGCGGCGCCGACACCGAGAACGAAGTCCGTGCCCGGCTGGCCAAGTTCTAGATCCTCAGGTCTGGAGCGCGCCGTTGATCGCCGCAGGGCTCGGCGTCGGCGGTCGATGCCGAGCCTTACGCTGCGGGGTCTTGATGATCGAGGGGAGGAGAGCCGGTGGACGATTTGCCTGCGCCAAAGTCCTGGTCCTACGACGTCGTGCTCACCGAGCATGTCTTCGACAAACTCTGGGACCTCGACCTCACACTCGCCGAGTTCCGTGTCGTCCTCGCTGATGTCACGGAGGTCATCGAGGTCACCGAACTGGCCCCCGGCGAGGCCAAGGAGGTGCTCTTGAACCTAAACTGGATTCGCCCGCTGCACGTGGTCGTCGTTGTCGACGACGCCAGGTCTGAGGAGCGAGTGATCACCGTGTACGAGCCCAACCCGAGCCACTGGTCCGCCGACTACCGAAGGAGGCGCTGATGCGCTGTGCGACGTGCGACCAGGCCGAGCGACTCCCCGTGCGCCGCGCCAAGATGGTCGAACGAGATGGACGTGTCGCCGTCATCCACGGCGTGCCGATGGAGGAGTGCCCGTCCTGTGGCACCAAGTGGTTGACGATGGACGTTGCGGAGACGCTTGACTCCCTGCTCCGCCAGCTCCTCGACAGCGGCGCCGAGACGGCGACAGGGCACTGGGATGAGCTGCGCCACACGACCACCGCGGCCTGATCGTCGACCGCCTGCCCTCAGCTCGCAGGCTCCCCGGACATACGAGCCGGACATACGAGAGCCAAAAAACCCCGTCAGAAGGCGTCACCGGGCGGTCTAAGGCGGCAGAAGCCGGACAGCCCAAACTCGCGAAAGTCCTGGTAGGAGGCTTGCCGCCCCTTCTGACCAGCCGAAATGCTTTCGGTAGTATCGCGAAAATTCCACTCTCTCAAGGTGGCGGCACGGGTTCGAATCCCGTTGGGGCTGCGAGTAAAGTAGCATTTCAGAGGCACTTTTCGTAACGGGAGAGCGTTCTCGGCAGAGGTTGGCAACGGCCCCGCTTGAGAAACTGCGTACCTCGGGGCTCGAGTCCTTCTACGCCACCTTGCGCACCAGGGGAGGTAGGTGCGGCCATAGCCCCACTCAGGACCACGCGTCCCAGCTCTGCGAGAAGGGGGGGCCGTTGTCTGCGGCCAGTGTCCGGCGGATCCATGTGGTGATTCACGCCGCCTTGGAACAGGCTGTCACCTGGGAGTGGATCGCCGCCAACCCCGCGTCGCGGGCATCGCCGGGCAAGGTGGAGCAGGCAGAAGTGATTCCACCGGCGGTGCCCGAAGTGCTGGCACTGCTCGACGCCGCCGAGCGCGACAACCCCGCACTGGCGGTGTTCCTCATCCTGGCCGCCCTCACCGGAGCCCGGCGCGGCGAGCTGTGTGCGCTGCGGTGGACCGATCTCGACACCGACGCCGGCACCGTGACCTTCTCCCGGGTCATCTCGATGGGACCGACGGCCTGGTGGAGCGCAAGAAGCCCAAGACCCGTTCGTCGCTGCGCACCATCTCCCTCGACGCCACGACCATGGCCGTGCTTAGCGCCCATCACCAACGCTGTGCGGAGCAGACGCTGATGTGCGGCGCCGCCCTGCCGGCCAACGCATATCTGTTCTCGGGCGAGGTCGACGGGTCTCAGCCCTGGCGGCCGGATTCCACCAGCCGCAAGTTCCGCCACCTCGCTGATGCCATCGGCCTCAATCGAGAGATCCACCTCCACTCGCTTCACCACTTCGTGGTGACCACCCTGCTCGGCGCAGGCGTGGAGCTGCCCCAGGTCGCCGGGCGTGTCGGCCACGGCGGGGGCGGCCCAACTGCGAGTGGCAACACCGTACTGTTTTCGGTACTCTAGTGCCAGAAGGGAGACTTCGATGGCGCTGGCCGACACCTACCGGCGGAGGCTGCACGAGTTCGCGCTCGACCAGTACGGTTTCGTCACCACCCGTGCAGCCGCAGAGCTTGACGTACCGCCGGTCGAGCTGCGAAAGATTGCCGCGCGCGGTGGTCTCGACCACGTCGCCTACGGCCTGTACAGGTTCGCCGACATCCCGAGGACCGACCGTGACCAGTTCATGGAGGCGGTCCTCCGGGTTGGCCCGGATGCTTACCTCACCCATGATGCGGTGCTCGACCTGCACGGCTTGGGACTGGTGAATCCACGCCAGATTCGCGTGGGGACGCCCAGGCGGGTTCGGGCGCGCCAGCCCACGCACATCAAGGTCATTCGGCAGGAGGTCGATCTACACGACCTCACCGTTCACGAGGGCATTCCGACCACGACGGTGGCAAAGGCGCTCCTCGACTGTCGTGGCCTGGTGATGGGCCAGCGACTCCTCGACGCGGCGCGAAGTGCTGCGCAGCAGGGCCTGCTTCGTCGCAGCGAGGCGCACGCCGTCCTCGTTGAGCTGGGTGCCGTTGCGTGAGCATCAAGCGGGCGAATCAGCCGCCCAACCTGAGGGCGTTGATGAAGCGGATCGACAACCTGGCGCACGGAACAGGCCGGCCCGTTCGCCGCGTTCAGCGGGCGGTCGCCAACACCGTCGTCGGCCAGATGCTGCCACCGAGCGTCGTGAAGGGCGGTACGGCCATGAAGTTGCGGATCGGTGAGGCAAGGAGTCGTTTCACTCCCGATTTCGATGCATCCCGCTCAGACACGATCACGCTCGATGATTACCTCGACCAGCTGGGCGACCTTCTCGCCGAGGGATGGAGCCGATTCACCGGAACCGTCGTCGTGCTCGACTCTCCACAGCCCGAAGGGGTACCGAACGAGTATGTGATGCGCCCCTTCGAGATCAAGCTCGCCTACTCCAGCCAGCACTGGCTCACCGTCACATTCGAGCTCGGCCGCGATGAGATCGGCAGCACCAAGAACCAGGACTTCCGCGTTGCCCCCGACATCGTTGAGATGTTCGAGATCCTTGGACTCGACAGACCAGCCCCGATCCCCGTGCTCGCCGTCGACCATCAGGTCGCGCAGAAGCTCCACGCATGTACAACGGTGAACTCGAGGGACGGACGGAACGAGCGAGCCCATGATCTCGTCGATCTTCATTTGCTGGCACAGGATGAGCCGATGGACATGGCGGCCGTCGCCGCGACTTCGACAAGGCTGTTCCTCGCTCGCAAGACGCTTACGAGTCAGGCAAGCTCAAGGAGACCGACAACAAGATCGAGCGATCTCGTGCGAGTCGTCCTCACCGATCACCAGCGGCGACCCTCAGACCGCCTCGATGCTGGGCAGTGGCTCGTGGGCGAGTTCGGCCATCCGAGTGAGGCCGCTCTCGGCGTGATCAGCTAGGCGGGCGGCGGCAGCCTGCACAGCAGGGTCATTGCGTTGCGAGGGTTCAATGCGCGCGGGGTTCAGAGCGCAGCTGTTCGCCCAGGCGGCGATGTCCGGCTCAGCGCCGTACGTGCGCGCCGCGATCGTTCCACGCACCTGCATCCGTGCCCAGCTGGGCGGGCTGTCGGGCAGGGTGTTGGGCGGACACAATTGGTTGCGCTCCCGGTCGTCGTCGCGGGTTGCTTCTACGTAGCCGGCTAGAGCCGCGCAGAAGCACGGGAAGCCGACCCGGATCGTCTGGAGTCGGATCCTGTCGGGGCCCCAGATGGGAACCAGCGGTGGGTACTGCAGTCCGGAGGCCGCGCAGTGCACGATGAGCGAGCCCGGCGCCACTGAGACCGAGCCGTCGTCGAGGACGATCTCGTCACGAGTCACGTGCTTGATGTGTCCGAGACGAACGACATTCTCGATAGTGCGGAGGAGATCGAGCTCCCATGCGGCCAGGGTCGGGGTCTTGGCCATCGTCGGAATGACGTCCCTGTCGATCCGGAGCATGACGCCGGCAGCTTCGAGGCGCAGGAATAGGTCGTCGAGCGACTCGGCTGAGGCGGCTGCCTCCATGGTGTCCCCAGCCAGGCCGAGCCCCACCACCGGGTCGGGCTGGACGACGGCGCGATTGAGCATCCACGGGTCGCGCGGGCGCACCCAGACGATGCGGTCCGGCGGCACGCCGTTGACCAACAGCCACACGATCCCGTCGGTGGCTGTCTTGCCAGAACCGACGATCACGTAGCTGCTCGGCGCCGCGGTCAACCTGGCGAGCTCGTTGATGGCCGCGACATGGACGTCATCAGCAACACTGAACGGCGGCGGCGTCGTGGCGGGAATCGTCGGCGACAGATACGTGGTGTCGACGACTCGGCGTCGCACATCCACCTGCACAGTCTCTCCCGACACTCGGGACGTAACGAGATGGGACGAGGCTTCTGGGTGGTAGTCGCTTCCCCCGAGGAACGTGACCCGCCCCGACCGGAGGAAGCGGCGGTGCAGGATGTCGTCGTAGTACGCTTGGATCTCCGACTGACGCGCCCGTTCTTGAAGTCCCGCCTCCGGCCCGCTCAGCTGCACTGCGCCGCTCCCCAGGACGGTCGACGCGACACCGTAGAACAAGGACGCCTGATGCAACTGGACGAACGGATAGGCGTCTAGCCAGTGCCCGCCAGCCGCGTGGCGACGATCGACCAGCGTGACGTGCACATCCGCGTGATCGATCAGCGCGTCCGTGAAGGCCATGCCCATCGCCCCCGCGCCCACGACGAGGTAGTCGGTATCCAACGATCGCTTCACCACAGAGCTGGCCTCCGAGTTCGCGATGAGGGTCGCCGGCCAATGATGCTACAAAGCGCGGACCACTTGTTGGCCGGCGGCACCTCGGTGCCCGAGTCCGCTGCCGTACGGCACGACTGCGCACGGTAACGACGGCCACAACGCTGAGCGCCTCGTCGGCAATTTCGGCCCCGAGCGGCAGCGCCACCACCGGATCGCAGTCGACTGCGGACGACCACAGCCCCTCGAACCATTCGAGGGCCAGGCGGGCGACGTGTGGGTCGTAGTGACCAGCTTGGCCAGCAGCTCCGCCTCGGCCTGGCTCCGCAGCAGCGGCACGGTGCGGCCGGGGCCGAACGCTCCTTGGGCGAGGGCCAGGCCCGGCGCCGCCGCCTGGGTCTCCCACGCCGTCAGCGACGACGCCGTGCCGGCCACAGCCGTGCGGTGGTCGCCGGCCGGAATGGCCCGCTCGGCAGCAACCAGGGCGACGGTGTAACGGGGCTCGGAGTCGAAAGCCCAGCGGCCACTGTTGACCAAGAAGTCCAGGCGGTGGCAGCTCGTCTCCTCGAAGAGCCATGAGCGAAAGCCGCCGGAGCCGCTGGCCGAGAACGCGCTGCGGGGCAGGACCCCGCCCAGGCGGCCGCCGTCGCGGAGCAGCGCCTGGTAGCGGGCACAGAAGTACTTGTAGAGATCCGGGTCGCCCGGCATGGACGGGTAGCCGGCCGCGCCCAGGTAGGCCCGTTCGGCGGCCGAGCGCTCCTGGGCCGAGGCCAAACGGTCCCCCAGGGCCGGCCGCTCGGCCAACAGCAGCGCGACGGCCTGATCGCGCTCTGCTTCGGGCAGGCTGCGAAGACCCGGCCGGAAGAGCCCGAGGAAGGCGAGGGCCTCGACGGTGACCTCCTCCCAGGGCGGGTTGCCCACCACGGCGTCGAAGCCGGGGTGGTCGCGGGCCAGCACATGCGGGAAGGCCGTCAGCCAGTGCATGAACCGGTGCCGCTGGGCCAGCGGCGCGAGCTCCTCCCAACGGTGGTGCCTGGCGCCGGTCACGATGTCGGGAATGGGCTACATGCGCGCACGCCTTCCCGTGGCGAGAAGAGGAGAGCCTCACCTCGGGCGTCAGGATCCTGCGGCCCACGGTACTCCTCAGCCGTGTTGCCCGCGACGATCCGTAGGCGCTCGACGGCAAGACGCACGACAAGGCTGTCGTCCCACACGGCCTGGTCGGCCGGAACGATCGCCTGGAGCTGTTCGAGTATCTCGACGAGGGCCTGTAGCGCGTTGTCGCCCGTCACAGGGCAGAGGCGGAGGCGGCACCTGGGACGTCGTCGTGATGACGTGCACGTAAGCCTTTACGATCCCACTCAAAGCGCACTGGCCCGCCGTTACGCTCATCTCGTGCTGCGGCCCACATCCGGTGACTTATCGGGCGCGGTGGGCGATCTCGGGATCTTCGTGCCGCTGTCGGCTGCGCTGGTTCTGGTCAACGGTCTCGATGTCGGGTCGGTGTTGGTCATGGCCGGCCTGACTGTCGTGCTTTCCGGTTTGTTCTTCGATCTGCCGTTCCCGGTTCAGCCGCTCAAGGCGCTGGCCGCACTAGCCATCGCACAGCAGCTTTCACCCGATGTCATCCACGCCGCCGGCCTGGAGATCGGGATACTCCTGATACTCCTCACCGTCACCGGGGCGGCGGACCGTCTGTCCCGGGTGTTCACCCGGCCGGTCATCCGTGCTCTGCAGTTCGGCGTGGGCACGTTGCTCGTCGTCTCCGCCGTCAAGCTCGTGCGCTATCCGCCGGCCATTTTCGAAGCGGCAATGTCCCCCTCCTGGGGGATCGTGCTCGCCCTGTCGACTCTCATCGTTGTGGGGCTGGCCGCTCACCGGCGCTGGTACTCGGTGACGTTCCCGTTGCTCGCCCTGGGCACGGCAGCTGCCTGGCTGGTGGCGAGGCCGCGGTTCGGAGAGATTCGTCTCCACGTCCCTGAAGTTGGGTTCCCATCATGGGGGGTGTTCGGCACCGCCTTCGTGCTGCTGGTGGTCCCGCAGCTCCCTCTCACCTTCGGCAACGCTGTCGTCGGCGTCAGCGACCTTGCCCACGAGCACTTCGGTCGAGCCGCCCGGCGAGTGACACCGGGCCGTGTCGGCTTCTCCTGCGGTGTCGCCAACATGCTCTCGGCGGTGACGGGAGGCATGCCGATGTGCCACGGGTCGAGCGGTCTGTCCGCCCATGTCCGCCTGGGCGCCCGAAGTGCCGCCATGAACGTCCTTCTCGGGTCCACCTTCCTGACGCTCGGTCTGGTGTTCTCCCACCAAGTGCTGACCATGTTCGGGCTTCTCCCGGTCTGGGCGCTGGCCGGTTTCCTGGCCTACGCCGGCATCCGTCACGTCATGCTCGTGCTCGACCTCCGGGGCTCCCTGTTGGTCATAGCGGTTGCCGCCGGGTTCCTCGGCATCTACACCGGGAACCTGGCCCACACCACGGCGGTGGCGCTGCTGGCCGAGCACGCGCCCCGGCTGCGCCGGCGCTTCCTCGAACGGGCGCAGGCGGCCGCGTGACCTGTTGACGCGGCTCTCCGATCGCGTCAGAATTTGCTTCCGTCGACAAGGGAGGGTTGTTATGGCTTGGACCTTGAAGGGCACCTGGTACGAATCCTGCAGCTGCAAGTTGTTCTGTCCCTGCAACCTCGGACCGGCGGAGCCGGACCAGGGCTGGTGCTCGGGCCTTCTGGCCTTTGCCGTGGATTCCGGCGAATCGAACGGAGTGGACTTCGCAGGGGTGAAGCTTGCCCTGCACGCCGAGCTGCCCGGCGACTTCTTCGGCGGTATCGACAAGGCGCTGTTGTACCTCGACGAGGCGTCCTCGACGGAGCAGCGTGAAGAGCTTGAGGCGATCTTCCAGGGCAAGAGGGGCGGTGTATGGGAGGGCATCGCCGGAATGATCGGTGAGTTCCTGCCGTCGAAGACGCTCAAGGTCGAGGTGACTGGAGGCGACAACCCCCGCGTCAAGGTCGAGGGAATCGCCGAGATGTCCATGGAGCGGATGAAGACCGAGGACGGGAAGCAGTCGGTGATGCTCAACTCGCCGCTGGCGGCCGGATTCGCCGTCGACACCCTGGAGCTGGCCACGGCCAGCGGCAAGGTATCCGACCCTGACCTCCGCCAGTGGGAGACCCTGGGGAACGGCGCCGCCGTGCCCTTCGACTGGTCCTTCTGACACCGCGCCGATGACGGCGACGGTCAAGGCGCCGCCGCTCCAGGGGGAACGGCGGTTCCTGCTGTTGGTGCTGTCCGCCCTGGCCGTGGCCGGCTGGGCAATCGTGATCTGGCAGGCCGTGACCATGGACGGCGCCGACCACTACTCCATGGGGATGGACATGGAAATGGGGATGGAGATGGGGGGCATAGACCTCACCATGGGCATGGCCGCGCCGCTCTTCCTGGCCATGTGGGTGGCGATGATGGTCGCCATGATGTTCCCGGCGTCGGCGCCGATGATCCTGGCCTTCGAGCGCTCGCAGTCGCGCAAGCGGGCCGATGGTGGGGAGTTCATCCCGACATGGCTGTTCGTCGCCCCCTACCTGGCCGTGTGGTTCTTCTTCGGGCTCCTCGGCTACGGCCTCGCCCTCCTCTTCGAGGACCTCGCCGGCGACTCGACCTGGGCCATCGACAACATGTCCCGCATAGCCGGCGGGTTCCTCGTGGCCGCCGGCGTCTACCAGTTGACCCCGCTGAAGCGGGTGTGCCTGTCCCGTTGCCGCAGCCCGCTTTCGTTCATGCTCAGCTACTGGCGGGACGGGCGCCGGGGCGCGCTCAACATGGGTCTTCGCCACGGGCTGTACTGCGTCGGTTGCTGCTGGGTCCTCTTCCTGCTTCTCTTCCCCATCGGCGTCATGAACGTGGCCGCCATGGTTGGCGTCGCCGCGCTGGTCTTCGCCGAGAAGGCACTACCGGGCGGAGAGCGGGTGGCGCTGGTCGCCGCCGGCATCCTCGTTCTCTACGGACTTCTGGCCATTGCCGTCCCGGAGGTACTTCCCACCTCCGTGGGCTGAGAAGCCGGCGCCGGCGCGAGCTCAGCGCAGGCGGGTGATCTTTACGCTCACGGTCAAAGCCTCGGCGGGGGCACCGGAGTACACGCCCTTCAGAGGCGATACGTCGGAGTAGTCACGGCCGCGGCCGACGGCCACGTGGCGTTCACCCACCCGGCCCAGGTGGGTGGGATCGAAGCCCCACCAGTCGCCGGTCCACGCCTCCACCCAGGCATGGCTCTCCCCGGTGGCCGGCGTCCCGATCCCGGGATCGTTGGAGGGGTGGAGGTAGCCGGACACGTAACGAGCGGGTATGCCCATTCCCCGCAACACGGCGAGGGTGAGGTGGGCGAAGTCCTGGCACACGCCGCTGCCGATGCGAAGGGCGTCGGCCGCCGTGGTGCTCACGTTTGTGGTGCCCTTTCCGTAGGCGAGGGTGTCATGGACCCAGGCCGATGCCGCCTCCACCGCTTCGGCGACCGGACGGCCGTGGTCGGCCGCCGCCCACACGTCGGCCATGGCCGGTACCAGAGAGGTCGGCGCCAGCAGTTCGGCGTATCGGTCTTTCACCACGCCGGACATCAGGTCTTCCCATCCGGCGGTGGTGAAGGGCTCCGCCGGCGGCGACGTCTCCACCACCGATGTCCCGACCACCGACAGCTCGGTGTGCGGCTCGTCCAGGTCGAAGGCATCGACCAGGGTGCCCCAGTAGTCCCAGTAGCGGTAGGTGCGTGTTGCCGGGCTGACCTCCACCGCCGCCTCCAGCGCCAGCTGGCGATCTGTCGACAGGGGCGTGACGCGCGCCTCGTTGTACGACGACTTCACCTCGCCCTGGTAGCGGTACCCGGTGGTGTGGCGGATGCGCATCGTCCAGCTCACAGCGGCCTCACCCTCTCCTGGCGCCACTCCACCGGCGCAGACTGCTGGAAGAAGCGGCGGGCCACGGCCGCTCCGGCCTCGGCGCACGCCGTCTGGAGGGCCCGCAGGTGCGCCGGCACGTCGGCCAGCAGCTCCCGGACGCCGGCGAACTCCAGCTCGTTTCGGGCCCGCCCGAGTATCCGGCGGGCCTCGTCCTCCTGCCCCGCCCGCCCCGTCGAGGGACCCAGCTCGGCCAGGCACCGCTCGGCCAGACCCAGTGCGTGGAACGCCGAGCGTGGGAAGAGCCGGTCGAGGAGGAGGAACTCCGCCACCAGTGAGGAGTCCACCCCCCGCCTGTAGGTCCGCAGAAAGGCCTCGTGGGCCGAGCACGACCTCAGGGTCGTCACCCAGTCCGGAGAATCCGAAGGATCGCAGAAACCCGCCAGCAGGAGTCGCGCCGTCATGTCGACCCGCTCCAGGCTGCGACCCAGGACGAGGAACCTCCACCCGTCGTCGCGGGCCATGGTGGAGTCGGTGAGCCCGGCCATCATGGCTGCCCGCTCCTTCACGTACTGGAAGAACACGTGCGGTCCCATGTCGGCGGCTTGTCGCCGCTGGGCCGGTAGCGCCAGCCAGCTGGCGTTCAGGCACTCCCACATCTCCGTGGACAGCACCTCACGGACGCCACGGGCGTTCTCCCGCGCCGCGCCGAGAGAACCGATTATCGAGCACGCATCGGACTCGTCGAACCCGAGCAGCTCGACCACTTTCTGAGCATTGACCGATCGACCGGGCGCCGTGGCTCCCATCACCCCGAGGAGGATCCGGCAGGCGGCTTCCTCGCCGAGCGTCGGGTCTTCGAGGATGTGGTGGACGTGCACGTCGAGGATCCGGGCCGTGTCCTCGGCCCGCTCCACGTAACGGCCCACCCAGTAGAGCGACTCGGCGATGCGGCTCAGCATGCGCCGAGCCCCGGCCCCTGCTGATTCTGCTGCTGCTGTTGGGCGGCCTGGGCCACCGCCGGGCCCGGATCGGGCCGGGGGCCGACACGCGGTTCGCCCTCCGGCGCCTCGCCACCGCCGCGCTGCTCGTTCTGCTGCGGTGCGCTCCGACCGGTGTCGTCGGCCAGCACCCAGGTGTCCTTGCTCCCGCCACCCTGGCTCGAGTTGACGACCAGGCTCCCGTCGGGCAGCGCCACGCGGGTGAGCCCGCCCGGCACCACCCACACCCGCTCGCCGTCGTTCACCGCGAACGGCCGGAGGTCGAGGTGGCGGGGGAGCAGACGGTTACCGACCCAGGTGGGCGCGGTGGAAAGCTGAATGGTCTCTTGGGCGATCCAACCGCGGGGGTTGGCGAGGATGGCCTCCCGTGCTCCGGCCAACTCCTCGTCGCTGGCCGCGGGGCCGATGAGCAGGCCCCGCCCACCAGAGGCGTCGACCGGCTTGACCACGAGGCAGTCGAGGCGGTCGAGGGCGACCTCCAGCTGCTCGGGTTCGCACAGCCGGTAGGTGGGGACGTTGGGCAGGATCGGTTTGTCGCCGAAGTAGTACTCGATCATCTCCGGGACGTAGGTGTACATGAGCTTGTCGTCGGCCACACCGTTGCCGACGGCATTGGCGATGGTGACCCTGCCGGCGCGTGCTGCGTTGAGGATGCCCGGGCAACCGAGCCTGGCATCGGTGCGGAAATGGAGGGGGTCGAGGAAGTCATCGTCCACCCGGCGGTACACGACGTCCACCCTCTGCTCGCCCGTCGTGCTGCGCATGTACACGGTGTTGTTGCGGCAGACGAGGTCACGCCCCTCGACCAGCTCGACGCCCATCTGGCGGGCCAGGAACGTGTGCTCGAAGTACGCCGAGTTGTAGATGCCAGGGGTGAGGACGACGACGGTGGGTTCTCTGGACCCGCTTGGTGCGGCGCCCCGGAGCGCTTCGAAGAGACGGGCCGGATAGCTGTTGACCGGGCGAACCCGGTGGCTGGCGAACAGCTCGGGGAAGACCCTGGACATCGTGCGGCGGTTCTCCACCACGTAGGAGATCCCCGAGGGTGTGCGCACGTTGTCCTCCAGCACCCGGAGGACGCCATCGCCGTCACGCACGATGTCGATGCCGGCGACGTGGATCCGCACGCCGTTCTCCGGCGAGACACCGACCGCAGCTCGGTGGAAGTGGGTCGAGCTGGCGACCAGGGCGGTGGGAATGACGCCGTCGGACAGGATCTTGCCTGAGCCGTAGATGTCCTCCAGAAAGGCCTCGAGGGCCAGCACCCGCTGGGCTACGCCGGCCTCGAGCGTCGCCCACTCGTCGGCGGCCAGAATGCGGGGGACCAGATCGAGCGGGAAGGGACGCTCCTCGCCGGAGAGGGAGAAGGTGATGCCCTGATCCCGGAAGGCCCGGTCACGGGCCGCACACCGGCGCTCGAAGTCCTCGTCGGACAGGGCCTGGAGCGCTTCGTGGAGGGAGGCGCAGGCGGAGCGCGGAACACCGGGGGACTCGAACATCTCGTCCCAGGTAGCGCTCCGGTAGCCGTCGAGCAGGTCACCCACGGTCCTAATCGTTAGCAGCCGGGCGTTTCCTTCTGGTTACTCAAGCCGTCACCGGTCGCCGGTTAACGGCACGGAAACGGGGAGGCGCCCAGACGTTCACCGCCTTCGGGCAGACTTGACAGATGCTGGTCCGCATCGGGTGCCGCTTGGACTACCAGGTGATGGAGCGTGCTCCGTCGCTCTGGCAGGTTCGGCCGCGCCCCGATGGCGACCATCTCATCGTCACCGAGCAGTGGGACCCGCCGGCGCCGGCCCACACCTACCTCGATTCTTACGGGAACGTCTGCGATCGGCTCATGCTGCCGCAGGGGACATCCTCGTTGCGCTACGACGCCACCGCCGAGGTGCCGTCCACCTTCGATCCCATCGGGAAGGGCGCGGCCCAGGTCCGCGTCGAGGATCTTCCGGACGAGGCATTCGTGTACCTGCTCCCCAGCCGATTCTGTTGGCCGGAGGTGCTCCACGACGAGGCCTGGGAACTGTTCGGCGGGATCGAGAACGGATGGTCACGGGTGCAGGCGGTTTCGGACTGGGTGAACGCGAACATCCGGTACGAGGTCGGGGTGACCACACCGCTCACCACCGCTTACGACGTCTGGGAGTCCCGTGCCGGCGTTTGCCGGGACCTGACCCACCTGATGGTCACCCTGTGCCGGGCTCTCAACTTCCCAGCCCGCTACGTCGCCGGCTACCTGCCCGACATCGGTGTCGCCCCGCCGGACCTGCCCATGGACTTCTGCTCGTGGCTGGAAGTCTGGCTGGACGGGCGCTGGTGGACCTTCGACCCGCGCAACAACGTACCCCGGGTCGGACGGGTGGTGAACGCCCGAGGGCGGGACGCTCTGGACGCGGCCATGGTCACCACCTGGGGGGCGGCGGATCTCACGCTCATGGAAGTCTGGGCCGACGAGGTCTAGCCCAGGAAACTTTCCGTTCACATTTGTGCAAAGCACGGGAAATGTTGCAGTGGCAGACTCTGGCGACACCCATCGGAAAAGCAACCCCCGGGAGATATCGTGACCATCAAGGCCGAGTACATCTGGATTGACGGAACTGAGCCTTCGCCGCTCCTGCGCTCGAAGACGAAGATCGTCGACAGCCCCCTTGAACTGCCCATTTGGGGGTTCGACGGATCCAGCACGAACCAGGCTCCCGGCAAGGCGTCGGACTGCGTGCTCAAGCCCGTCTTCTCCTGCCCTGACCCCATCCGCGGCGGGAACCACCTGCTGGTGATGAACGAGGTACTCCTCACCGACATGACGCCGCACCCCACCAACACGCGGCACATGCTGGCCACTGTCATGGAGAATTATGCCGACCAGGAGCCGTGGTTCGGGATCGAGCAGGAGTACACCATGTTCAAGGGGAGCCGCCCTCTCGGCTTTCCCGAGAGCGGCGGGTACCCCGGTGCGCAGGGGCCCTACTACTGCGGCGTGGGTGCCGACGACGTCTATGGCCGCCCCGTGGTTGAGGCCCACATGGAGGCCTGTCTGCAGGCCGGCCTGTCTCTTTCCGGCATCAACGCCGAAGTCATGCCCGGTCAGTGGGAGTTCCAGGTAGGCCCCCTCTCGCCCCTCGAGGTCTCCGACCAGCTCTGGCTCGCCCGCTGGATGCTCCACCGCATCGGCGAGGACTTCGGCATCTCCATCACCCTCGACCCCAAGCCGGTGCGGGGCGACTGGAACGGCGCCGGCGCCCACACCAACTTCTCCACCAGGGCGATGCGTGAGTCCTACGACGCGGTGATCACCGCGGCTGAGGCGCTCGGCAAGAACGCCGACCACCACGTGATGAACTATGGCGACGGCATCGAGATGCGCCTCACCGGCCAGCACGAGACCGCCCCTTACAACGAGTTCAACTACGGCGTCTCCGACCGCGGCGCTTCGGTGCGCATCCCCTGGCAGGTGGAGAAGGACGGCAGGGGATACCTGGAGGACCGTCGCCCCAACGCCAACTGCGATCCCTACACGGTGACCCGCCTGATCGTCGAGACCTGCTGCTCGGCGCTGGCCTGACCCCCTCCCGCCTCCGTAGCTGGCCTTTCCTCGACTGGCCCCACCCGATCGCCTTCGCCCACCGGGGCGGAGCGGCCGACCATCCCGAGAACACCATGGCCGCCTTCGCCGCGGCCATTGATCTCGGCTACCGCTACCTGGAAACCGATGTTCACGTGACGTCAGACGGCGTGCTCCTCGCCTTCCACGACCACACCCTCGATCGCGTCGCCGATCGCCGCGGCCGGGTCGCTGAGCTTCCGTACTCCTACGTGAGCCAGGCGAGGGTACAGGGCGAGCCGATCCCCTTGCTGGAGGACATCCTCGGTACCTGGCCGGAGGCACGGATGAACATCGATGCCAAGCACGATGCCGCCGTCCCTGCCCTCGTCGAGGCGGTCAACCGCACCGGCGCCCACGACCGGGTCAACCTGGGCTCCTTCTCCAATCGCCGGGTCCACCGCCTGCGGGCCCTCACCGGTGACGGTGTCTGCACCTGGATGGGGTCGACGGCTGTGGCCCTGCTCCGCCTGCACAGCTGGGGGCTCCCTGCTCCCCGGCGCATGCCGGCCGCCTGCGCCCAGGTGCCTGTCCGCCGCGGCAGGGTGCCCGTGCTCGACAGGCGGTTCCTGGAGGCGGCCCACGGCCAGTCGTTGGCTGTTCACGTATGGACTGTCAACGAGCGCGCACAGATGGAACGCCTCATCGACCTGGGCGTGGACGGGATCTTCTCGGACCGGCCGGCGCTGCTGAAGGAGGTTCTGAGCGAGAGGGGCCTCTGGGCTTAGCCCGGACCTGGTGGTGCGCGTGTAGTCGTGGCGCGTCCCTACTGGTACCGAGTGCACCTACCATCCAGCCATTACAAATGGCTCCGGCGACGCGCGCTTCGAGCGGGTGACCAATCTCGTCACCTTCCTGCTTCACACCCGACAGCCCGTGAGCCAGCAGGACGTCCTGGAGCAGGTGCCCGGCTATCCCTCCGGCGCGGCAGCAAGGCGGCAGGCTTTCGAGCGGGACAAGCGTGTGCTCCGCGAGGAAGGTGTGCCCTTGAGCGAGGAGAACGGCCGCTACCGGATCAGGCCGCAGGACTACTACCTGCCGGAGCTCGACCTGGCCCCTGACGAGAGGGTGGCGCTGAACGTGGCACTGGCCGCCGTCTCGATCAGCCCCGAGCAGGGCCGAACCGCCCTCCGGAAGCTCGGCGGGGCGGAGGTGGGCGACGGGATCTCCGACGGGGCCGTTCCCGTAGCTGGCCGGCTCGTGGATCTCCCCGCCCTCCCAGCACTACCCCTGCTGCACGCGGCGGTACGGGACCGTGCTGTGGTCCGATTCGGCTACCGGGCTGAGCCCCGGCGGGTGGAGCCCCATGGGCTGCTCTTCCGGGACGGGTACTGGTACCTCGCCGGCCGGGACCTCGACCGGGGCGCCCAGCGCAACTTCCGGGTGGACAGGATGAAGGGCGAAGTGGAAGCCGGGGCGGCGGGGAGCTTCGATCCGCCGAAGTTCGAGGCAAGCGAGGCGCTGCCTCGTCAGCCGTGGCTGGTGGGCGCCGAAGACGTTGTCACGGCCGTGGTGGCTGTCGACGCGGTGCTCGCCGGCAAGTTGACGGCGGAGCTCGGCGAGGTGGCGGTGCGTGAGCAGCGGGGCGATGGACCCACCGTGTTCGCCTTTCCCGTCACCAATCGGGCCGCCTTCCGAGGCTGGCTGCTCGGACTGGGACGCCACGCCGAGGTACTGGGTCCTCCAGAGCTGCGGGCCGAGGTGGTGGCCTGGCTGGAAGCTCTGGCCGGCAAGGCCCGGCAGGCGTCTTCGTGAGCGCCCGGAGGAGCGACCATGGCGCCCGGCTCACCCGGCTGCTGGCCATGGTCCCCTGGCTGCTCAGCGAGGGAGGGGCCTCGGTACCGGAGATCGCCGCCCGTTTCGGCATCGACGAATCCGAGGTCATCGGCGACCTCGGTCTGGTGGGTCTCTGCGGTGTGCCTCCGTACGGCGGAGGCGACCTCATCGACGTCATTGTCGACGAGGACGGGTGGGTCAGCGCTTTCGCGGGCCCCTTCTTCACCAGGCCCATGCGGCTCACGCCGGCCGAGGGTTTCGCCGTTCTGGCTGCCGGCCGGGCCCTGCTGGCCGTGCCGGGAGCCGACCGCGATGGTTCGCTGACGCGCGCTCTGGCCAAGCTGGAGGCCGTGGTCGGCGAGAGCGGCAGCCTGGCCGTGGACATCGATCCCCCGCCGGAGCTGGCCGTGGTCCGCCAGGGCATCTCCGATCACGAGCGGCTGGAGGTGGACTACTACTCGGCTTGGCGCGACGAGGTCACCGAGCGCCGCATCGACCCTTTGGTCGCCTACTCCCTCGCCGGCAGGTGGTACGTCGACGCCCACTGCCACCACGCCGAAGGGCGCCGCCGTTTCCGGGTGGATCGCATGCGGTCAGTCCGTCCCACCGGCGAGCATTTCGAGAACCAGGAGGCGACCCCGCCGGAGCGGGCCTTCACCCCGGGCCCTGACACTCGCACCGTCATCCTGGCGCTGCCTTCGTCGGCTGGCTGGGTGGCCGAGACCTATCCCGTCTGTGGGGTGGAGGAGCGGCCCGATGGCCGTATGCAGGTGGTGCTGGAGGTGACGGGGCCGAACTGGCTGGAGCGCCTGCTCCTACGGCTCGGCCCCGAGGCCGAAGTGGTGGAACCGGAGGATTTCAAGCGACTTGGCGCCGATGCCGCGTCGCGGCTGCTCGCCCGGTACCGGGTGCTGCCATCCCCATTAGCGTCGGCTCCGTGAAGGTGACGATGTTGTTGTGCGACGCCGCCCAGGTGGCCGACGGAAAGCTGTACATCCTCGGCGGTGGGTGGAGCGTCATCGGCCCTGATCCCGCTCCTTCGGCTATCGCCCTCAAGCTGGAGGTCGACTGGCACGAGGCGGCCACCGCCCACCACTGGGAGCTGTTCCTGCTCGATGCCGACGGCCGGGAGGTGGGTGTCGACACCCCGGACGGCCACCAGCTCATCGAGATCCGCGGCGACTTCGAGGTCGGCCGGCCTGAGGGCGTCCCCGCCGGAAGCCCGATCGATCTGCCTCTGGCCATCAACCTCGGTCCGCTCCCGTTGAGCGCAGGGGCCCGTTACACCTGGCGTTTCACCGTCGACGGCGAGTCGGACGACGGATGGTCTCTCGGATTCACCACCCGTCCTCCTGTGGTGGTCTGAGCCTCCGCTCAATCCGGCTATCCGGCCGGCCGATAGTGCAGCATGGCCCTGCTCGGCACGCTCGCCGATTTCCACGTCGACGACATCCTCGTGCTCCTGGCGTCCACCAGGAAGACCGGTGTACTGGTCGTGGAGGGTGGTGGTCGCAGCGGTCGGGTATGGCTCGACTCGGGTCATCTGGTGGGTGGCCAGTCGGGGACCGACCAGGAGCCGGCGATCGTGGTCTTCGACCTGCTCCGCTTGGATCAGGGGCGATTCTCCTTCGACGACGGTGTGGCGCCCCCCTCCCTCGGGCCGCCGTTGGAGGTGGCCTCGGTTCTCGTCGACGCCAGGGCCAAGCTGGGAGAGTGGCGCGAGATCGAAGCGGTCGTGCCCACCATGAGTTCTCTGGTCGCCCTCAATGCCGATGGCGGCAGCGGTGGCGACATCACGATCGGGGCGGACGAGTGGCGCACTGTCGCCGCTGTCGGCGCCGGGGGGACGGTGGCGGAGGTGGCCACCCGGCTTTCTGCCGGCGAGTTCGCGGCCTGCAAGGCCGTAAAAGCGTTGGTGGACGCCGGTCTGGCCAGCGTGACCGCTCGTCCCCTCGAATCCCCTGTCGCCGTTTCACCCGCCGCGCCGGAATCCCGATCGGCCTCGGTCGAGCCGGCAGCCGCCCCGAGGGCGGCCGCACCGTCGCCTGATCAGGGCGGAGCCACGGCGGCGGACACGCAGACGGCCTCGCGCAGCGAGCTGGTGCGCCAGCTGTCGCAGCTGCGCGGCGGCAACTAGACCAGTAGAGGCCGGATGCGGGGTACCCCGCCTACTGTGATCGGCATGCGCAGGCCGCTGCCGGTCGTACTCCTGCTCGTGGCGCTCGTCGGTGCCGTGAAATGCGGAGGAGACAAGGAGCAGACCCCGCAACAGGTCCTCGCCGCCGCCCCCGGGGAGACGGTCGGATCCCGTACCTCGAAGGTCGCGCTGAACGTGAGTGTCGACGGTGGCGTCGAGACGGTCGACTTCAAGGGCGACGGCGTGTTCGACTTCAAGTCTCAGCGTGGCCGCCTCGTGCTCGACCTGAGCTCCCTCGGGCTCCAGGGAGCGACCGGGACCACCGAGATCGTGTTCAACGCCGATCTGGTCTTCATGAAGCTTCCCTTCGACCTGCCCCAGCTGAAGGCCCGGCCCTGGGTGAAGATCGACCTGAGCAAGCTGGACGAGGTCACCGGGATCGATGTCTCCCAACTGCGCCAGATCCAGAGCAACGACCCGACGGCGGCCCTCAACTACCTGCGCGGTGTGACGGACAACGTGCAGGTGGTGGGCCGGGAGGACGTGCGGGGGGAGAACACGACCCATTACAAGGCCCTGATCGACCTCAGGAAGGCCGCTCGCGGGTCGCCCACGAAGCTCAAGGACGACATCGCCCAGATCATCGAGCAGTTGGGTAGCACGACCATCGACAGCGACGTGTGGATCGATGGCGAGGGCCGCCTGCGAAAGCTGCAGTACCGGGTGGATCTCTCCAAGGTCGATCTGCCCACCCAGAAGAATGAAGCCGAGCCCTCCGGCGTCCTCACTGCCACCTTCGAGCTTTTCGATTTCGGCACTGACGCCGATGTCGCTGATCCGCCGCCCGACCAGGTCACCGACCTCAAGGACCTGATCAAGGGGAGCCGGCCGCCCGAGTAGGGCCCGGTTCGCCCTTTCAGGGGGCCCGGGTGGTGGAGCTGGTCGGAGTGGCCGTGGTGGTGCTGGAGCTGGGCGGCGTGGTCGTGCTGGTGCTGCTGCTGGTGGTCGAGCTGGCCGGCCTGGCCGGCGCCCTGGTCGTGGTGGACGAGGGTGTGAGGGTGGGCAGTGGCGAGGGTTCGGTGGACTCGGTCTGTGGGACGCTCGAAGACGACGTGCTGGACGGTGGCAGCGTGGAGGAGGTCGCCGATGAGGGCGGTGAGGAGCCGGTCGGGCCGGAGCGCCGGCCGTCTATGCGTTCGAGCCCGAGGCTGTCGGGTGAGGCGGTGTACACCGGCTCCGCCGGTAGGCCGGCAACGGCCGGTTTCATGGCCGCCGCCCAGATGCGGGCGGGTAGCGATCCACCGGTGACCGGTCGCCCGCGAACGTCGGTCATGGGCACGATCTTGTCGGGGTGACCCACCCACACCGCCGTCGAACGTTGGGGCACGAACCCCACGAACCAGGCGTCGCCGTAGTTCTGGGTGGTCCCGGTCTTGCCGGCCATCGGTCGCCCGATGGCGGCGGCCTTGCCGGTGCCCTTGGTCACCACGCTCACCATGGCCGCGTTCACCACACCGACATCCCCCGCTTCGTACCGCCGGCTCGACTGGCGGCGGTGGCTGTAGATCTTGCGACCAGAACGGTCGGTGATCGACTCGATGGCGTAGGGCTCCGCGTAGGTGCCGCGGGCAGCGAAGGTGGCGAAGGCGGCGGCCTGCTCGAGGGGCGTGACACCTTTGCGGAGCCCGCCGAGAGCGATGGCCGGCCTGGTCCCGACGTTCTTCTCGACATCGGCGATCCCCAGGTTCTCGGCGACCTTCATGACATCGGGAGGCCCCACCCTCAAGATGAGCTGGGCGAAGACCGTGTTGATCGAGTCGGTCATGGCGTCGTGGATGCTGGAGCGCCCGCCTCCTTTGCCCTCGTAGTTGTTGACGGTGTAGCGCTCGCCCTTGTACTCCAGCTGCTTGGGCGAGGAGGCGTCGAAGGTCGAGCGCGGGTCGATGCCGTCCCGGAGAGCAGCCAGCTCGACCAAAGGCTTGAAGGACGATCCTGGTTGGCGCCGGCCCTGGCTGGCCAGGTCGAAGTTCCGGTTGGCGAAGTCGCGGCCGCCATAGAGCACACGGATGGCCCCGTCTCCGGGCTCCACGGTGGCGACAGCGACCTCGGGATCCTCGTCCCTGCCCAAGATGGTCTGCGCCGCTTTGGCGGCGGCATCGAAGGCCTTCGGGTCGAGAGTCGTGCGAACCGTGTACCCACCGGTGAACAGCTGCTTTCCCCGTGACTCCGGCGAACCTCCGAGCTCGTCGATGCCGGCCGCCTCCCGCTTCACGTACTCCACGAAGTGAGGAGCCCTCGCCGCCGTGGCCGCGGTGGCGGGAGTCAGCTCGATCGGCGCGGCCAGCGCGCCGGCCAGCTCGTCGGCCTTCAGCCACCCCTGCTTGGCCATGTTGCGCAGTACCTGGTCCCGTCTGGCCTTGACCCGGTCAGGGCGCTTCCGGGGGTCGAGGATCTCCGGTGACTTGATCTTGCCGGCCAGCACAGCAGCCTGCGGCGGGCTCAAGGCCTCGGGAGCCACACCGAAGAAGGACTGTGCCGCGGCGGAGATGCCGTAGGCGCCCTCGCCGAAGTACACCTGGTTGAGGTAGCGCTCGAGCAGCTCGTCCTTCGAGTACCGGTCCTCAAGCCGAACCGCGTACTGCAGCTCACGCACCTTGCGCAGCACGGTCTTCTCCGACTTCGTGTAGTTGAGCTTGGCCAGCTGCTGGGTGATGGTGCTGCCGCCCTGAAGGCTTCCCTGGGCGGTGCGCACCATGGCCCGGAGCACGGCGGCGGGGTCGACCCCCTCGTGCTCGTAGAAGTTGGCGTCCTCGGCAGCCAGGACCGCCTTGGGCACATGGTCCGGCAGGCCCTCGAGGCGGACCGGCTCGGCCCGCCGGGCCCCGTCGAGCTCGGCCAGGACGGTGCCATCGGCCGCCAGCACTCTGGTACCGGTGGCGAGATCGTCGAAGTTCGAGATGTCGGGAGCGACAGGGGACAGGACGACGAGGATGACCTTGCCTGTCACAACGGCCGCTGCCCGGCGCAGCGGCGGGACGACCACAATGAGGACGAGCAGGGCGGCAACCACGATCGCCAGCCGGGCCCACGGAACCCTACGAAACCTGTCGGACGTCACGCTTGCCACTTGCCACCACCGGATCGACCGCAAACCTGTTCACTGGAGGGGAGGGTGCTAACGCGCATAAAACCCTTGCAACACAAGGGTTTCGCCACCCAGAGCCAGAATAACCCTTGTGCCAGAAGGGCATCCCAAAAATGAAATGCTTGACCTAGGTGCTTCTGTCCTCTTTGATAGGCGCAACTTCCAACGGAATTCAGGAGGATCGTTGAACAGAGCTGAGCTCGTCGAGAAGGTAAGAAGCGAAGTCGGTCTGGCCAAGGGCCAAGCCGAAGAGGCCGTCGAGGCCGCCGTCCGCTCGGTCATCGCCGCGGTGAAGGCGGGCGAGCGGGTCAACATCTTCGGGTTCGGCACCTTCAACCCGTCCTCTCGTGCCGCTCGTACCGGGCGGAACCCCCAGACGGGTGCACCGGTGAAGATCGCCGCTTCCAAAGGTGTGCGTTTCGCGCCGGCATCGGCTTTCAAGGTCGCCCTGAACCCCAAGAGCGCCAAGAAGTCGGCACCGGCCAAGGCTGCCGGGAAGACGGCAAGCAAGACAACCAAGGCCGCTCCGGCCAAGGCCACCAAGGCGGCGAAGTCCACCAAGGCCGCTCCGGCCAAGGCGGCCAAGTCGGCCAAGGCCTCCAAGTCCACCAAGAAGCGCTAGCGAAAGGCCGGTACGGACAATGAGCCCCACACCAGCGAAGAAGAAAGCACCTGCGGCCAGCAAGGGCGGCGTCAAGAAGGCCGTGAAGAAGGTGGCCAGCAAGGCGCCGACCAGGAAGAAGGCCGCCGCGACACCGGCCAGGAAGGTCGCTCCCAAGAAGGCGGCCCCTGCCAAGAAGGCGTCGCCTGTGGCCACCAAGACCACTGGCGCCAACAAGGCGACCAAGCAGGCGGTGAAGAAGGCGGGGTCGACGCCTCGCAAGGTGGCGAAGAGCCCGGGCATGGCCAAGAAGGTCATCCCCACCAAGCCTGGGCCCTCTGGGCGCGGTGTGTCGGGCACGGCCAAGAAGGCCAGCGCCGCGGGCAAGACCAAGCCCACGGCCAAGTCCCCCAGGAAGGCCACCAAGGCGGCCAAGAAGAAGTAGTAGTCCTGGAGCCGTCGCCCGGGAGGCCAGCTCCCGGGCGCGGCGCCTGCAGGTTTGGTCAGAGCCTGGAGGTCACCGTGAAGGTCTCACCTGGATTCATCCGGGAACGAGATCGACGGGAAGGTCCACGTCCCAGGTGAGCAGAGGTTCGCGCACGACGCGGAGGGGCAGGCCGAGGCGTTGGCACTCGGCGACGTGGCGGGCGAAGGAACCGGGGCCGTAGGAGAAGCGAAATCCCGCAGTGCTGGGTACGGCGGCCACGTTGGTGCCGTCGTCACGGCGGTCGGGCACGATAGTGACGCCTTCGAAATCGGCAACGGGTGCCAGCTCAGTGGCCAGCGGGAGATCGGCATGGGCGACGATCACCGTGGTGGCGCCACCTTCGGCGAGGACGGCGATCCCGTGGGTCACGGCCCCGTTGAGGCCGCGGGCCGGCGTCCACACCACGCCGGCACCCAGAGACGAAGCCCATGCGGCCACGGCCGCGTCGTCGCAGACAACCGACACCGGGAGGGGACGGGCGGCCCGCACCACCGCCTCCGCCATCTCCCGCACCAGTGCCTCCCGGGCCTCACCGCTCATCGCCGGTGCCAGCCGAGCCTTGGCCACGCAGAAGGCCTTCACCGGCACCAGGACGGCGACTCCCGGCGCCGCTGGGCCAGCGCCGGTCACGCCAGGACTTCGAAGACGCGTATCACCGGTTCCTGGCGCAGCAGCTGGAGGATGCGCACCTGGGCTTCGGCGACGGGCCGGGACCCGATGGCCTTCTCCATCTCCTCCAGGTTGGACCAGCGGGAGACGGCGGCGCCTTCCACGAGACCGCCGGCGCTCGATTGCACGCTGATGAACAGCTCCATTCCGAGGCAACCAGGGAGCTGGGTGTAGACCGGAAGCACATCCTCGCTGAACAGCCGGCGCAACGCGTCGACATCTACGGGGTCGATGGCGGTCTGGAACATCCGCATCACCTGTGTCATGGGTCAGGACCTCCAGGTCGTCTTCGAGAACATGCCGGCCAGCTCCGGGCTGGTGTGGAGCTGCAGGGCTGTCCGGTCCAGCTCCGCCGCCACCCTTTCTCCCGTTGCCGGGTACTTCAGCGTCACGCGGATCATCTCCTCGGTCACCTCCAGAACGTTGTAGGAGGGACGGGTGTAGCCCCGCACGCGGTAGGAGGAGACGGTCCCTGAGTTCACGATCAGCACTCCGTTGAGCAACCACACGTGGGGGACGTGCTTGTGGCCCGACAGCACGAGGTGCACGTCGAGGCTGTGGAGCAGGGCCAGCACGTCGCCGGAGTCCCACACGGTGTTCCGCTCCCGGCCCGTGCCCGGGACGGGAACCAGGTGATGATGGAGAACGAAGGTGCGCACGTCGGCGTCGCCCAGGAACTGGTTGCGGATCCAGTCGTACCGCTCCCTGCCCACCTCCCCCTCGGCCAGGTCGGGCTTGGACGAGTCGATGGCCACGACGCGCATGGAGAGATCGTCTCCACCCACGACGTGCAGCATCGAGTCGCCCTTGCCGGCGCCCTCGCCGCTGCCGAAGGTGTCCCGGAAGTGCAGGTATCCGACATTCTTGGAGTCGTGGTTACCGGGGATGACGAGAACCCGCAGCCCCGCTTCGAAAAGCGGCTCGAGGTACTCCTGGGCCTGGCGGAACTCGCCGGCGTAACCCTCGGCGGTGAGGTCGCCGCCGATGACCACCAGGTCGGGGGCCACGGCGATGGTCTCGCGGATGGCCGCTTCCAGCAGGGCGCCGTCGAAGTACGGCGAACCGCAGTGCAGGTCCGAGAGCTGCGCGATGACGAATGCCTCCCGGGCCACGGCAATCGAGTGTACGGCCACCTAGCGTGGGCGTGTGATGCGGGTCGCCGTACTGGGGGCGGGGTCCTGGGGGACGACGTTCGCCGCCCTCACCTCGGCCAGGGCGGCCACCACTTTGTGGGCCCGCCGCCCGGAGCTGGCCGAGACGGTACGGGCCACAGGCCACAACGTCGATTACCTCCCCGAGGAGGTGCTGCCGCAGGGTCTCGTCTGCACCGCTTCGCTGGAGGAGGCGCTCGAAGCCGCCGGCGTGGTGGTCATGGCCGTTCCCTCGCACGGCTTTCGCGCCGTGCTCGGTGCCGCCGCCGCTTTCATCCCGGAGGGGACACCGGTGGTGAGCCTGGCCAAGGGCCTGGAGCAGGGCTCACGCCGGCGCATGTCGGAGATCGTGGGCGAGGTCGCTCCGGGGCGACCGGCGGGCGTATTGACCGGCCCGAACTTCGCCGGCGAGATCCTCGCCGGCCATCCCACGGCCAGCGTGCTGGCCATGTCCGATCGTGATCTGGCCACCGGGCTCCAGGAGCTGTTCTCCACGTCGGCTTTCCGGGTGTACACCAACGACGATGTCCTGGGCTGCGAGGTGGCGGGGGCACTGAAGAACGTCATCGCCATCGCCTCGGGCATGGCCGACGGGATGGGCTTTGGCGACAGCACCAAGGCGGCGTTGATCACCAGGGGCCTGGCTGAGCTGACCCGTGTGGGGAAGCACCTGGGCGGCCGGCCGTCGACCTTCGCCGGTCTGGCCGGCATGGGAGACCTGGTCGCGACCTGCATCTCCCGGCACAGCCGGAACCGTTATGTCGGCGAGGAGCTGGGCCGGGGCCGCACGATGGAGGAGGTCCTGGCCGGGATGCGGATGGTGGCCGAGGGCGTGAACTCAGCACCGGCGGTGGTGGAGCTGGCCGCGGCGGCCGGCGTTGAGGTGCCCATCTCCGAGCAGGTGGTGGCCGTGCTCTACGACGGCAGGAAGCCCGCTGACGCCCTTCCTGCCCTCATGCAGAGGGGGGTCAAGGCCGAGCTGTGATCCCGGGCTGACGCTGTCTCAGCCGGGGAGGAGGGCGGTGGCGACGGCCCAGGGGCCGAGCTCGAATGAGCCGTCGAAGGCCTGCAACGGCCGGCCCCGCAGGTCCACCAGCCACCCGGTGGGGGCGCCGCCGATGCCGACGGTGACGGCCTGGTCGGTGGGGTTGAAAACCCGCAGCTCCAGTCCACCTGCTTGCCGGCGCAGGGCCGAGACCTCAGCACCCGACACCTCCAGAGCCGAGCCCCGGTCCGGCCGCGGCCCGCCGCCGCCGGCGGTGACGACCTCGAGGGGGAGGAAGGCGTCGTCGACCAGGGCGTACGGATCGGCATCGCCGACGTGCACGGCGTAGCGGGCCTCCACCGGGCCCAGCATCTGCGGGCCGTGGAGGCGGTGCGACGGGCCGGCCGGCAGCGGCCGGGTGGTCATCTCCACCCGGGAGAGCATGCCTGTGGCCCTCAGGAGGGTGAGGGCGAGGGTGCGGGCGCCACCACCGTTGCCGTCGATGTCGACCAGCTCGTACTCCAGGAGCCCCTCGTGTACCACCGTGAGGCCACCGGCCTGGACGAACCGCCGGGAGGGAAAGGTGGGCAGGCCCTGCTCGGTTGGCCCTCCCTCCGCCGTCAGCCCCCGCTCCACAATGGCGAAGGCGCACTCCGCCCTGCTGGTGGCGGCGGGCTCCGGAAGGGGGAAGTAGGCGCGGAGGCGGTGGTCGCGGCAGGGGTTGTCGAAGGTGGTGTGCACCCGCACCAGGCGTTCACCGGCCCGCAGCTCGAGCATCGTGATCACGGCCACCCGCTGCTCTCCGGTGCGGGTTCTGGCCGAGTCGTCGATGTGCTCCGGCCAGAGGAAGGAGCGGCGCACGGCGAGGCGGGCCCTGAGCGGCCCCCGTTCCACCACGTCGACGGCCACTCCGACCGGCGAATAGACGATGGTGTCGTTGTCCGGCGGGGACCAGTTGTAGGTGTCGCCGTGGTCACCTCCGTCCACCAGGCCGTCGAAGCCGGCCAGCCCGTCGACGGCGAAGGTGCCACTGTCCTTGTCGACTTCGACGGTCACCAGTCCGTTGGACATGCGCGCCGCACCGTCCACGGCGACGGCCTCGAAGGCCAGCGCCTGCGGCCGCCACGCGGCCCAGCCGAAACCGGGAACGTCCTCCACCCGGGCTATGACCCGGCGGCTCGGTGGCTGCTGGACCCGCACCCGGCAGGCGATCTCGGGACGGGCGCCGACGCGGGCGTACAGGTCCCGCTTGACCTCCTCCACGACCATCTCGGTGCGGAGCTCCGCTTCGGCGTGGAGGACGATGTCGATGCCGTCGTCGCCCTCCTCCACCACTACCCGGTTCACGAAGGTGCCGTCGTCGAGCTGCTGGCTGCGGATCTGGCCGAGGAAACCGCCGAGCTCGCGGCCGGTGAGGGCCAAGTCGACAAGCACCGCCGGCCGCTCCTCCAGGACCTGCACAAGGGCGCCCTCCACCTCTCCTTCACCCGGCAAAGTCAGCTCCACCAGCCCGCTGCGGGGCCGGGCCGACGGGTTGACCACCACGGGACCGGCGTCGGTCATGGAGGCACCAAGAGCCGCCAGCGCACGGGTGGCCAGACCCGTTGCGATCTCGCCCGCCTCGGCGAAGCGGTGGAGCACGGCGGTGCCGACCTCGTCGGCCGAGCAGGCGCATATCGAGTCGTGGGCCGAGTTGCGCACCACCTCCTTCCAGGCCAGGTCGAGCAGCGAAGAAGGCCACCGATCCGGCGGGAGGAACAAGGCGGACAGCGGCTCGGCCATCCGCTCGAGGGAGCGTTCGGTGCGGGCCGCCGCCTGCTTCACGTCGACCCGGTTGGAGGTGACGCCCATGAGCAGGTTGGCCCTGGCGCTCGACCGAAGCTCGCCGTGCCAGGAGGGGAGGCCCTCGGTGGGCGCGGTGGGGAGGTACTCGCCGAGGGATGTGACCTCGAAGCGGTAGTCGTCCTGGATCTGGTTGGCTTCGGCCACCACCCTTCCCAGCCACGGCTGGGGCACCTGGTGGTCGGTGCCGTTCATGAAGAGGATGCCCCCTTCGGGGGCGTCGAACAGGAACGGCGCCAGCTCGGCTTCGTGGGCGGCGACTCGCCGCACGAGCGCCTTGGCGTCGTCCGGTATGGCGGCGCCGTTGCCGTAGCCGGTGAGGAGGTACTCGGCCCTGACGGTGGAGCCGTCGGGGGCCGACCACCAGAAGGCGGAGCGGTCGACGGCCGACGGCACGCCGCGCCACACGACGGCGTGGTGGAGGCCGGCCTGGGCGAGGATCTGGGGCATCTGGGCGATGTGGCCGAACATGTCGGGCAGGTAGCCGACGGTGGAGGCGCCGCCAAAGGCGGCGGCCCTGGCCATCCCCATCTGCAGGTTGCGCACGATGGTCTCGCCCGAGACGCAGAACTCGTCCATGAGGATGTACCAGGGGCCCATAGCCACCCGGCCGCCGGCGGCCAGGCGGCGCAGCGCAAGCTCGGCCTCGGGTCGCACCTCGAGGTAGTCGTCCACCACCGCCATCTGCCCGTCGAGCAGGAACCGGGCGTAGCCGAGCTCGGATTCCAGGAGGGGCAGGAAATCGTCGAGCAGGTCGACGAGGCGGAGGCGGAAGGCCTGGAACGGGGCGTACCACTCACGGTCCCAGTGGGTGTGGGGGACGATGGCGACGGTTCGCGGTGCCACGGCCCTCACGCTAGGCCCGGAGTTCGTCTTCTTCGACCTCGTCCGAGACCCACCGGAGGTATGGCTCGCTTCCGTCCACTATCGCCATGACGATGATCTCCGGCGTCTCGTAGCTGTGGGCCTCACCGATGGCCTGGATCAATTCCTCTGCCCGCCCCTCAGTCGTCTTGGCCAGGCACAGCCACTCCTCGGACTCCTCCAGCTCGCCGTGCCACCAGTAGCGGCTCTGGACGGGGCCGATCACCTGGACGCATGCCGCCAGCCGGCGGCGCAGGAGGGCATCCGCGATCCGGCCTGCTTCCTCGCGGTTGGAGGCGGTGGTCTGCACCTGGACGCAGTGAGGTAGGGCCACGGCACACCGTAGGCTTTCGGCCATGACCGCGCCCCTCATCGCCGCCGCCACCGACGAGCTCAAGCTCACCGAATGGACAGCCTGCGGGGGCTGCGCGGCGAAGTGGGGGGCGGCGCCGCTCAACGCCCTTATCAAGGAGCTGGCGGCGGGTTCAGCCGAGCTGTTGGTGGGCCTGGCGCCCTTCGACGACGCCGCCGTCTATCGCCTGAGCGACGACCTGGCACTGGTGTCCACCACCGACTTTTTCCCGCCGCTGGTCGACGACCCGGCCGACTTCGGGGCCATCGCCGCGGCCAACGCCTGCAGCGACGTGTTCGCCATGGGCGCCCGCGTCGTGCTCGCCCTCAACATCGCCGCCTTCCCCGAGCGCCTTCCCGTGGAGGCGGCGGCCGCCATCCTGGGCGCGGCCGGAGCCGTGGTGGCCGAGGCCGGGGGCGTGGTGGCTGGCGGCCACACCATCCGCTCCGAGGAGCCCATCTTCGGGCTCGCCGTCCAGGGCCTGGTACACCCCGACCGGGTCTGGACCAAGGCCGGCGCCGCACCCGGCGACGTGCTCGTGCTGTCGAAGCCCGTGGGCACGGGCATCCTTCTGGCCGGCGGCTCGCCCGAGCACAAGGCGGCGGCCATCCTCCGGATGCGGGCTCTGAACCGGGTTGCGGCCGAGGCCCTGTCGGCCCTGGGGGATGGTGCGGCCCACGCCGTCACCGATGTCACCGGCTTCGGCCTGCTCGGTCACGGCTGGGAGATGGCCGAGCGTTCCGGCTCCCGTCTCCGTCTCGACGGGAGGACCATTCCCTTCTACGAAGGCGCCGTCGCCGCAGCCGAGGCCGGGGTGCGCACCGGCGGCGACGCCCGCAACCGCGTCCATCTGGAAGGTCGCGTCGTATCCACCGCTCCGCCGGCGATCGAAGCCCTCGGCTACGACCCCCAGACCTCGGGCGGCCTTCTGGCCGCCCTCACGCCGGCCGACGCCGAGCGCCTGGTGGCTGACACCGACGGCTTGTTCGCCGTCATTGGCGAGGTCGCCGCCGGCCCGGCCGGCATCGAGTTGGACGGCTGATCGCACCGCAGGACCATCAGGGACGGCCCGGTAGGGTCGGCCGCCGTGGCGTCGCCCCGCATGACCCTCCGCCCGTCGCTGCGGGCCTCGCCCCCTTCACTCCGGGTGGAGCGGGAGCTGTGGGGCGACGGCCACGACGTCGTAGTCGGCATCGATGAGGTGGGCCGTGGCGCCTGGGCCGGGCCCATCAGCGTGGGTGCCGCCGTGCTCCCCACCGACCGGCGAGTCTACCGGGTGCGGGATTCGAAGATGCTGAGCGAGATCGAGCGGGAGCGCCTGTTCGACCGCCTGGCCTCATGGTGCCGGGCGTGGGCGGTGGGACATGCCTCCCAGGAGGAGTGCGACCGTCTGGGCATGTCGGCCGCCCAGAAGCTCGCCGCCGCCCGCGCCGTGGATGCACTCGGCCTCGTTCCGGACCGTGTGCTCATCGACGGGCGATGGGACTTCGTGGGCCGCGGCCCCGATGTCACGCGCCGCATCGTCAAGGGTGATGCCACCTGTCTTTCCATCGCCGCCGCGTCCATCCTCGCCAAAGTCACACGTGACCGGATCATGAGGGCCGAGGCCGAGCACTACCCCGGCTACGATTTCGACTTCAACAAGGGCTACCCGTGCCCCCGCCACAAGGCGGCGCTCAAGGCTTGGGGCCCGTCCTCGATCCACCGTCGTACCTGGGTGTTCATGGAGCACCTGCCGTGGGGCGTGCAACAACCGGCTCCGCCCACCCAACCGACACTGCCTGTCTCCCTGGAGGAACTTTTGTGAAAATGACCACCCGCATGGTTCGCGTCCGATTGCTCATGCTGATCGCGGGGCTGACCCTCGTGGCCGGCGCCTGCACCAAAGACGATGACAACGCCTCGCTCAAGGACGACAAGGCGCCCAGCAGCAGCGAGACCCGACTGAGTCAGGAAGAGGTGGCCAAGCTGAAGACCATCGCCCAGGGCAAGCTGACCGCCTGCGCCGACACCTCGAGCCGCCCCTTCGGCTTCGAGGAGGGGGGCAAGATCGACGGTATCGACCCCGAGCTGGTGCGCGGCCTCGCCGGGCGTTTCGCCCTCAGCGGCGAGTTCGTCGCCACGCCCGGGAAGGACGCCCTGGCGGCCATCGATGCCGGCAAGTGCGATGTCGCCGGTATGGCCATGACCGAAGCGGCCAAGAAGTCGCATCTGTTCTCGGAGCCGTACTTCGTGGTTTACCCGTCCCTGCTGGTGCGGTCCGCAGATGCCGGGAAGTACAAGGATCTGGCATCGTTGAACGGCCGCACCATCGGCGTGGCCGGCGGCACCACCGGCGCCGAGTACGCCAAGAAGAACGCCGGCGCCGCCACCGTGAAGGAGCTTTCGGCCACCGGAAATGGCAACGAGCTGTTCGGTGCCCTCGAGGGTGGCCAGATCGACGCCGTGATCCACGACCTTCCCGTCAACGCCTTCCGGGCCAGCAGCTCAGGAGGCAAGACGGCGGTGACCAAGATCTTCACCGATGCCGACAAGAAGATCTACGCCCTGGCCATGCCGAAAGATCGGGCAGACCTCAAGAAGGTCGTCGACGACGGGCTCGTCCAGGTCAAGGCAGATGACACCTATCCCACCGTCCTGCGCAGGTTCGTGGGCGACTTCGCCGCTCAGGCCCTGAAGGATGTCGGGGGACCGTAACCCCGTGCAGGATCGGACCGTGCAGGATCGGACCGTGCAGGATCAGAATTCGGGCGGCGGATGGGTGCGGCGCCTGTGGCCGTACCTGGGAGCGCATCGCCGTGATGTGATCGTGGCGTTCGGGGCTTCGTTCGCCGGCCTCACCGTCACCGCCCTGACACCCCTGGTGCAGAAGACCATCGTCGACGATGTGGTGGCCGGCAGGGGCCGATCGGTGACCCCGTGGCTGGTGCTGCTCGTGGTCGCCGGAGTGTTCCGCTTCGGCGCCGCCCATCTCCGGCGTTACGTCGGCGGGCGCGTCGCCCTCGCTGTGCAGCACGATCTGCGCAACGCCGTGTACGAACGGCTCCAGCGCCTCGACTTCGCTCGCCACGACGAAGTTCAGACGGGCCAGCTCGTGTCCAGGGCGGGTTCTGATGTCGCCCTCGTCCAGGGCATGCTCGCCTTCCTGCCGCTGACGACGGGCAATGTGCTGCTGCTCGTGCTGTCACTGGTGATCATGGTGGCCCTCTCGCCGTTGCTGACGGTGGTCGCCCTGGTCGCCGTTCCCATCCTGGTGGTGCTGGCCCGCCGCCTGCGTACCAGCGTCTTTCCGGCCAGCTGGGACGCTCAGCAGAAAGCGGCCGGCGTGGTCGGGGTGGTGGACGAGGCCGTAACCGGGGTGCGGGTGGTGAAGGGCTTCGGCCAGGAGGCCCAGGAGCTGGAGCGGCTACGCAACGCCAGCGCCTCTCTCTACGGCTCCAGGGTCCGGGCCGCTCGAATCGAGGCCCGCTTCGGGGCGGCTTTCCAGGTGGTGCCGGCCCTGTCCCAGGTGGCGGTGCTGGCCCTGGGGGGCTGGCTGGCGTTACGGGGGCGCATCAGCCTCGGCACCTTCCTGGCCTTCTCGTCCTACGTGGGTCAGCTGGTCTCACCGGTGCGCATGCTTTCCGCCCTGCTCGTGGTGGCCCAGCAGGCGCGTGCCGGGGCGGAGCGGATCTTCGACATCCTGGATTCCAATCCCGTGGTGGCCGAGCGACCGGACGCCGTGGAACTGCCGGCGTTGGCGGGCGAGGTCGTGTTCGAAGATGTCACCTTCGGCTACCTGCGTTCCGAGCCGGTCCTGGGCGGGTTCAGCCTGAGAGTGGCGCCTGGGGAGACCATCGCCCTGGTCGGCAGCTCGGGATCCGGCAAGTCCACCGTGGCCATGCTCCTGCCCCGGTTCTACGACGTGTCCGCCGGCTCTGTGCGGGTGGACGGGACCGACGTGCGGGATGTGACGTTCGAGTCGTTGCGCCGCCAGATCGGAGTGGTGTTCGAGGAGACGTTCCTGTTCACCGACACCGTGCGGGCCAACATCGCCTACGGCCGTCCCGACGCCACCCACGAGGAGGTGGTGGCCGCCTCCCGGGCCGCCGAAGCCGATGGCTTCATCGCCGCCCTGCCGGAGGGATACGACACGCTTCTGGGGGAGCGGGGGCTCACGCTCTCCGGCGGCCAGCGACAGCGCATCGCGTTGGCCCGGGCCCTTCTCACCGATCCGGGGATACTCCTGCTCGACGACGCCACGTCCTCGGTGGACTCGCGGGTGGAGGAGGAGATCCACGCCACCCTGCGGCGCCTCGCCGTGGGCCGCACCACCCTGCTGGTCGCCCACCGCCGCTCCACGCTGCGGCTGGCCGATCGCATCGCCGTGGTGGACAGCGGCCGCGTGCTCGACGTCGGCACTCACGAGGAGCTGATGGGCCGCTGCCTTCTGTACCGCCAGCTCCTGGCCGGTCCGGGCGAGACGTGTGAGGAGCCGGTGGCGGCGGCCGACGGTGCCGGCAGTGGAGAGGTGGGTACCGGAGAGGCGCGGCCGGCGGAGGTGACGGCGTCGGCCTGGACCGTCCCGTCCGGCCCGGCGGCTTCCGGCCACCGGGTAGCTCCGTCCCATGGTGGTGAGCTGTTCATGGGCCACGGGATGGGCGGCGGGATGACCCTTGGTCACGGCGGCGTGGCCGAGCGTGCGGTGATGCTCGATCCGACTCCCGGGCTACTCGAGGCCGTGGCCGCCCTTCCTCCGATCACCGATGAGGTCGAGCTGGTTCAGTTGACACCAGGGGCGCCGGCGGTGCCGGCGGGTGCGACGGACGGTGAGTTCACCCTGCGGAGGATGGTGCGCCCCTACCGCCGCCGGCTGGGCGTCGGGCTCGGGCTGGTGGTGCTCGACACCGCGGCCACCATCGCCGGTCCGGCGCTGGTGCGCCTCGGTGTGGACCGCGGGGTGGTCGAGGGTTCCGGCCGCACTCTCGCCCTGGCGAGCCTGGCCTACCTGGCCGTGGTGGTCGCCAACGGGTTCAATGTGTGGGCCGAGCAGCGCCAGACCAGGAAGACGGCTGAGCGCCTCCTGTTCGACCTACGGGTGCGCATGTTCGCCCACCTCCAGTCGCTGGGCCTCGACTACTACGACCGGGAGGCGGCCGGTCGCATCATGACCAGGATGACCACCGACGTGGAGGCGTTGTCGACCCTGCTCCAGCATGGGCTCATCGTCGCCGTGGTGAGCATGCTCAGCTTCGTCGGCGTCGTCATCGTTTTGCTGCTGATGAACGTGACGCTCTCGCTGGCCACCTTCGTGGTGCTGGTGCCGCTGGTGGTGGCCACCGTGTGGTTCCGTCGGCTTTCGGCCCGGGCCTACGACACCGCCCGCGAACGCATCGCCACCGTCAACGCCAATCTCCAGGAGAGCATCTCCGGCGTCCGGGTGACCCAGGCCTACGGGCGCGAGGAGCGCAACATCGGGAACTTCCGTGGGGTGGCGCAGCGGTACTTCGACGCCCGTATGACGGCCCAGCGCCTCGTGGCCACCTACTTCCCGTTCGTGGAGTTCCTTTCCGAGGTGGCCGCCGCCGTGGTGCTGGGGGTGGGGGCCCATCTAGCGGCGAGAGGCAGTCTCAGCCCCGGGGAGCTGATCGCCTTCCTGCTCTATCTGAACCAGCTGTTCTCTCCCATCCAGCAGCTGTCCCACGTATTCGACACCTACCAGCAGGCCCGCGCCTCCACCGCCATGATCGGCGAACTGCTATCCACCCCCACCTCGACGCCGGCCCCTGTCGATCCGGTGGATCCCGGTCGGGTGCTGGGGTCGATCCGCTTCGAAGTCGTGCGGTTCCGCTACCCGGGCACGGCGGCCGAGGCGCTGTCGGGGGTCGACCTGGTCGTGGAGCCGGGGGAGACGGTGGCGCTGGTGGGCGAGACGGGCGCGGGCAAGTCCACCATCGTCAAGCTCGTGGCCCGCTTCTACGACCCGACTGAGGGCCGGGTGCTCATCGACGGCGTGCCCCTGACCGATCTGGACATGGACGCCTACCGCCGCCAGCTCGGCTACGTGCCCCAGGAGGCGTTCATGTTCTCGGGCACCATCCGCGACAACATCGCCTACGGGCGCTCCGGCGCCACCGATGCCGAGGTGGAAGCGGCGGCCAGGGCGGTGGGTGCGCACGACCTGGTGGCCAGTCTGCCGGGCGGGTACCTGAACGTGGTCAGCGAGCGGGGGCGGTCACTGTCCGCCGGCCAGCGCCAGCTCATCGCCCTCGCCCGGGCCCGCCTGGTCGACCCGGCGATCCTCCTGCTCGACGAGGCCACGTCGAACCTCGACCTGGTCACCGAGTCCCGTGTCACCCGCGCCATGGGCGTGGTGGCCGAGGGACGAACCACGCTGATCATCGCCCACCGCCTGCCCACCGCCCGCAGCGCCGACCGCATCTTCGTGATCGACGGCGGTCAGGTGGTGGAACAGGGCTCCCACGCCGAGCTGGTCGCCCGCCTGGGAGGTCATTACGCCCGGCTATGGCAGGCCTTCGAGGTGGAGCCGCAGGCGGTCTGAATGCAGCCCCGTCGTCCGGAAAGCCACCTTTTCTCCGCGTGCCCTCAGCCTCACGCGTGCAGGTCGACATCGAGGGCGAGGGTGAGGCAGCGGCAGGCGCCGCCGGCCTTGGCGAACTCGCTCACGTCGCACACGACGACATCCAAGCCCCACGCCTCCAATCGCCGGCCGATGTCCGGGGGGCACGCCGGCATCACGACCGTGGTGCCGACCACCACCGAGTTGGCGCAGAACGCAAGCGCCGCCTCCTGCTCCAGCACCAGCGGGTCCGGCACCAGCGCCTCCATCACTTTGGCGCCGTAGCTGTCCCAGGCGTGGGGCGCCACCATGGCCCGGCGGTCGTCGAGGGGGCAGAAGGTCAGGTCCAGGTGATAGAGCCGCTCGTCGACCAGCTCCACCGAACGCACCGGCACACCGGTGAGCCGGGACAGCGCGGCATGCGAGGCGGCGTCGGAGCGGGTCCGGTAGCCCGACACCAGTCCGCAGGCGAAGGGGAGGGCGTCCCCCGCCCCCTCGTGCACCACGCCCTCGGGCAGCGGGTTCACGGTGAAGCCGGCGGCCGCGAACCAGGCTTCGTCGTGGACCAACTCTCCCTGGCGCTGTGGGTGGCGGAACCGGGCCGGCACGTACTGGCGGCCGTTGACGATGCCGGCGTTGGCCGTGAACACCAGGTCGGGCAGGCCCTCCACCGGATCGAGCACCTCGACCTCCGCGCCCGCCGCCCGGAGGACATCGGCCAGCGCCTCCCACTGCGCCTGGGCCCGTTCCAGGTCCACCGCCACCTCGGCGTGCATCCAGCTGTTGATCTCGTAGAGCACCCCGAAGTGCTCCGGCGGGCACATGAGGTACCGCCTCCCCCACGACAGCGGTTGCGAGTACATAGGGGGCGGAAACGGCCCGCTATGTACTCGCAACGGCGCAGAGCTCGGCGCAGAGGGCGGACACGAAGGGGCCGACGTCTGTGACTACTCCCAGGGCCTGGTGGCTGCCGCGGTCGGCCAGCTTGGTGACCACGGCCTGGTTGATGTCCACGACGAAGGTCTCCACGCCGGAGGGAAGGCAGTTGCCGGTGGCGATGGCGTGCAAGGTGGAGGCCAGCATCAGGGCCACTCCGACACCGGGCAGCAGCGCCCGCATGGCGTCGGCCGCCTCCACCACGTCGGTGTACACGTCGGGGAGAGGCCCGTCGTCACGCACGGACCCGCCGAGCACGAACGGCACCTGCCGGCGCACGCACTCGAACATCACGCCGCCGGTCACGTAACCGGCTTCGACGGCGGCGGCGATCGATCCGTGGCGGCGCACCTCGTTTATGACCCGGAGGTGGTTGGCGTGGCCGCCCTCGGCCGACGTGCCCGCATCCACCGATACGCCAAGGGACGTCCCCATCACGTTCGACTCGATGTCGTGGGCGGCGAACCCGTTGCCGGCGAACAGCACGTCCACCCACCCCTCCCGCACGAGGCGACCGACGGCGGGCCCGGCGCCGGTGTGGATCACCGCTGGCCCCGCGACCACGAGCACCTTGGTGCCGGCCTCGCGCGCCAGGCGGATGCGCTCGCACACGTCGGCCACGATGAGCGACTTGGGCTTCTCCGACGACACCTCCGAACTCATGAACTCGAAGGGGCTGGCGCCCCGCGGGCGGGAGGGGGGAGTGACGCGGATGCCCTCGGTCCCCATGACCACGCGGTCGCCGACGTTCACACGGTGCATGGGGATCGTCCGCACACTGCCGTCACCGTGGATCACCAGGCCGCAGTCCATCTCCGGGTTCTCCACCGGCGTCCAGTGCCCGTCCAGGCGGACGGCGGTGGGCAGGTTGGTGGTGGAGTAGAAGCCGGCGGGCAGCACGCCGGCCTGGTCCGCCTTCGCCACCTCGGCGTCCAGTTGAGACAGGCGGTTGGCGCCGTGGGCCTGGAGCTCGACCAGGAGGTTCTCCAATGTCTCCTCGTCGCCGGCGGTGACCTCGATCCGGGCGCGGCTCAGGTCGACGTTGGTCTTTCCGATGTGGACGTCGACCACCTCGTAATCGGCGCCGGCGGCCAGGATCAGGTCCATCACCTTGGCCAGGATGAGGGAGTCCACGATGTGGCCCTCCATCTCCACCACCTCCGTGACGGGCACTCAGGCGACCGGTTCTTTCGGGGCCTCGGGCAGGTCGTCCCTGGCCACCTCCTCGGCGACGATCTCTGTGATCGGGATCTCACCCGTGCCCACCGTGGGCTCGGGCTTGAGCTGACCCCTGCGGGTGTCGTAGAGGTCCCGGACGATCACTTTCACCATGCCCGCCGCCGGGATGGCCAGCAGGGCTCCGAGCAGGCCCGACAGCTCCACGCCGATCAGCACGCTGCCCAGTACCACGAGCGGATTGAGGCGGACCGTCCGGGACATGATCGTCACCTGGAGGACGTGGTTCTCGAACTGTTGGTACAGGATGAAGAACACCACGGTGGCGATGCCGGCGCCGGTGGAGTGGAGGAAGGCCACGGCCACGGCGGGGATGGCGCCGAGGGTGGCGCCGACCAGCGGGATCAGGTCGGCAAAGGCGACCCACAGGGCGAGGACGCCCCGGAAGGGGATGCCGGCGAAGAAGAGGAAGGTGAAGCTGGCGGTGCCGGCGATGACGCTGATGAGCAGGTTCCCGGCCACATAACCGGTGACGGCCTTGGCCGCGTCCGCCGCCACCAGGCGCACCCGCTGACTGGTGGGCGGCGACAGCGCCCCGAGCCCGCCCTGCAGCATCTTGGGGCCCGACAGCAACATCAGGATGGTGAGAACGACGATGGTGAGGGTGGCGGCCACGGCGTTGCCCACGCCCTGGAGGATGGACACGCTGTTCTCTCTCAGCGCCGTGAGTGCCTTGTCGATGTCCTCCTGGCGGTTCTCCAGACGCTCGTCCAGGTTGTAGCGCTTGACCACGCCGCCCAACGGACCACGGCCGGCCTTGGCATCCTCCAGGTAGCGGGGGAAGTTGTCCACGAACTCCTGGGACTGACTGACGATCGGCGTGACGAAGGAATAGATCAAGGCCGACAGAGCGCCGAAACCGACGAAGAACACCAGGAGTGTGGCGATGCCCCGCCGGACCCGGCAGCGGCGTTCGAGGAAGTCGATGGGGGGGCTGAGCACCACGGCGAAGAAGGCGGCGATGATCATCCAGATGAGGACGCGGCTCACCTGGAGCACGATCTTGTAGAGGGCGATGGTGACGACCACCGAGCCGATTACCGCGAAGATGGTGCGCCACGGGACCGGCCGTTCGGAGGCGGCGGCATCCGGCGGCATCGTGGGCAGCGTACCGGGCAGCTAGGGTCGCTCCGGTCATGGGCCAGCCCGTAACAGTCGTCCAGAAACCCTCTACGAAGCCGTGGATCGTCCGGTTCGACATCAACCGCAGCCTCACGGGTATGGGCCACGAGAAGTACAGGTCCATAGAGGAAGCCCAAGGCGATCGCCCGCCCGATGTGCTCGCCCTCCGGCTGTTCGAGCGGGGCGGGATCATCTCCGTGCACGTGTACTCCAACACCATCACGGTGGAGCTTGCCCATGGAGTGAGCTCCGATGGTTTGCGGGAGATGATCGAGAAGTTGTTCATCCACTATCGCGACGGCGTGCAGCCCAGCATCCCTTGAGGTTCCCGACGAGTGACTTGGTCGTTGATGTGAACCCATGAGCTCGGGGGCGGACGCATGGGCGGCGGTGCTGGAGCGGCTGGACGACGCCGCCGAGCTGATGGCGATCCACCCGGATATCCACCGGATGCTGCGCACGCCCCGACGGGTGCTGGAGGTGGCGGTCCCGGTGCGGATGGACGACGGCAGGGTGGAGGTCTTCCAGGGTTGGCGGGTGCACCACGACACCACCCGGGGGCCGGCCAAGGGGGGCCTGCGCTTCCACCCTGATCTCGACGTGCTCGAGGTCACCGCGCTGGCCGCCGGCATGACGTTCAAGACGGCGGTGACCAACCTGCCCTTCGGCGGGGCCAAGGGGGGTGTGCGCTGCGATCCCAGCCGGCTGTCACTCCGGGAGCTGGAGCACCTGACCCGCCGCTACGCCCTGGAGGTCTCGCCCCTGATCGGCCCCGACAAGGACGTGCTGGCTCCCGACGTGAACACCGACGGACGGGTGATGGCGTGGTTGATGGACACCCTGTCGATGATGCAGGGCGTGCTGCTGCCCGGCGTGGTGACGGGAAAGCCGTTGTCAGTGGGGGGTACCCGGGGTCACGCCGGCGCCACGTCGAGCGGAGTGTTGCTGTGCGCGCGGGCCATCTTCGCGGCCATCGACGTGCCCCTGGTGGGGAGCCGAGCCGTCATCCAGGGCTTCGGCAAGGTGGGCGGTCCCCTCGCCTTTCTCCTGTCCTCGGCCGGTATGCGGGTGGTGGCGGTCAGCGACGTGGGCGGAGCGGTACACAACCCCGGCGGCCTGAATGTGGCGGCACTGTCCGACCACGTCGCCGCGACAGGCTCGGTGGTCGGCTTCGACGGTGGTGACGCCATCAGTCAGGACGCCATGTGGGCGATCGAGTGCGAGCTGGTCGTGCCGGCGGCGCTGTCGGGCGCCATCGACGAGGGTGTGGCCCAGGCGCTCCGGACAAAGGTGGTGGTGGAGGCGGCCAACGGTCCCACCACGCCGACGGGCGACGCCGTGCTGCAGCGGCGGGGCGTGGCGGTGGTGCCCGACATCCTGGCCAACGCTGGCGGCGTCACCGCCTCGTACTTCGAGTGGGCCCAGAGCCGGCAGGGCTATGCCTGGGACGAGGACACCGTGGCCACGCGGCTCCGAGTGGGAATGGACGACGCCTTCACCTCGGTGTGGGCCAAGGCCGAGGCGCTGGGAGTCTCTCTACGCCGGGCCGCCTTCGGGATCGCCCTGGAGCGGGTGGCCGAGGCCATAGCCGCCCGCGGCCTGTTCCCCTAAAGCCACCGTGCCGGCTTCGGGAGCATCGATGACAGGGCTCTCGGCGTCTGCCTTGGCCACCTGTTCAGCGGTGCGAGCCATCTCCTCGGTGAGCTCCTCGATCTCCTCTTCGATACGGGCGGCGTCCTCCGGTCGGTGCTGGACAGTGGCCCGTTCCCGCTGCTCGACCTGCTCCACCAGCTGAAGCTCGAGACCCACGAGATGGTCCTCGAGATGAGGATCGGTCATTTGCAGTGCGTACCCCGATGATGGCTGAACTAACTCCCCTGCGTGCCCCAGTTGACAGGCGAGAACATACGTTCGCATACTGATGGTCCCATGGCCCGCCCCAATCCCGGCCTCCTCGCCGAGGCGGGGTCCCCATCCACGCCCGGCGCCGTGGCGGGGGCGCTGGCGGGGGAGCGGCTGCTGCCGGTGGCGCCGGCGCTGGAGAGCCTGTTTCCTCGAGGTGGCCTGCGCCGGGGGTCCACCGTCGCCGTCACCGGATCCACATCACTGGCGCTGGCTGTGCTGGCGGGGCCGTCGGCTGCCGGTTCATGGTGCGCGGCAGTGGGTCTGCCGGCTCTGGGCCTGGTGGCGGCGGCCGAGATGGGGGTGGTGCTGGACCGCCTGGCCATGGTGCCGGCGCCCGGACCCGACTGGCCGGCGGTCGTGGCGGCCCTGCTCGACGCCCTGGACGTTGTCATGGTTGGGGTGGGAGGGGGCCAGCGGGTGCGGCCTGCTGATGCCCGCCGGCTTGTGGCCCGGGCACGGGAGCGGGGTGCGGTGTTGCTGGTGGTGGGAGGTTGGGACGGTGCCGAGGTCCGCCTGTCGGTGGCCGATCCGGTTTCGGGCCAGTCGGGCCAGTCGGGCCAGTCGGGCGAGTCGGGCCAGCCGGGACAGCCGGGGCCGGGGTGTCAATGGGTTGGCCTGGAGGCCGGCCATGGCCATCTGCGGGCTCGCCGGGTGGAGGTGGTGGCCGAGGGACGGGGGGTGTCGTCAAGACCCCGCCGGCACCGGCTTTGGTTGCCCGCTGAGGGCGGAGGGGTGGAGCCAGCGTGACTGCCTGCGCCATTCCTGAGTCCGGACCGGCAGGCGCGGAGCGAGGGGCCGGTGGGGCGGGCGGGGTGGGAGGGCCGGTGCGCACGTTGGTGGTGTGGTGGCCCGACTGGCCGGTGGTCGCCGCCGGTGTGGATCCGGGCGTTCCCGCTGCCGTGGTGTCGGCCAACCGGGTGGTGGCGTGTTCGGCCGCGGCCCGGGCCGAGGGCGTGAAACGGGGCCTACGCCGGCGGGCGGCCCAGGCCTGCTGCCCGCACCTGATGGTCCTGGAGCAAGACCCTGCACGTGATGCCCGGGCCTTCGAGCCGGTGGTGGCGGCGGTGGAGGACCTGGCTCCCGGAGTGGAGATCCTGAGACCCGGCGTCTGCGCCGTCGCCACCCGGGGACCGTCCCGCTATTTTGGTGGCGACGAGGCGCTGGTCGCCCGGATGATCTCTGTGGTGGAGGCGGCGATGCCGCCTCACCTGGCACCTGGCCAACTCAGAGGTAGGACGGATGAACAGGGCCTGGATGTCACCGGGGTTCTCGGATGTGTGCCCGTGGAGTGCAAGGTAGGTGTCGCTGACGGCCCTTTCGCCGCGGGGCTGGCGGCTCGGCGAGGTCTCATAGTCCCTGTGGGGGAGACGCCGGCTTTTCTGGCTCCCTTCCCCGTCGCCACCCTGGAGCGTCCCGAGCTGTGCGGACTGCTGGTGCGGTTGGGCCTGCGCACCCTCGGCGCCTTCGCCGCATTGCCCCCTGCCGACGTGCTGGCCCGCTTCGGGCCCGATGCCGCCCTCGCTCACCGCCTGGCCCGGGGTATCGAGGAGCGTCCGTTGCGGGCACGGGTGCCGCCACCTGACTTCGCCGTCCAGGTGGAGCTCGACCCGCCGGCGCTGCGGGTGGACACCGCCGCCTTCGCGGCCAAAGCTCTGGCCGACGAGCTGCACCAGCGCTTGGCCCGTCTCGGCCTGGCCTGCACCCGCATCGCCGTCGAGGCCGAGACCGAACACGGCGAAACCCTCACCCGCCTGTGGCGGACAGACGGCGCCGGGCGGGGATGGGGACCCCGCCTCGGCGAGGAGGTCGGGGATGGGGCCCCGGCCGGGCGAAACAACACAGAGGGGGCCCTGAGCCCGGGGGGGATGGCCGAGCGGGTGCGATGGCAGCTCGACGGGTGGCTCGGGGGCACGGCTGGCGCCGGCAATCCCACCCCCACTGCCGGCCTGTCACTGCTGCGACTCGTCCCCGATCAGGTGGTGCCCGACGACGGGCGCCAAGCCGGTTTCTGGGGCGGGACTGGCGAGGCCGCGGCCCGGACGGCGCGTGCACTGGCCCGGGTGCAGGGGATGCTCGGACCCGAGGCGGTTCTGACGGCGATACCCAATGGTGGTCGGGCTCCGGCCGAGCAGGTGACCCTGGTGCCGTGGGGCGACGTGCGTGAGCCGTCCCGCCCATCGGAGCCGCCGTGGCCGGGGCGCCTGCCCCCGCCGGCGCCGGCCACCGTCTTTCCCGAACCGCAACCGGCTGAGGTGGTGGACGCCGCCGGCCATTCGGTCGGTGTCACCGGCCGGTTCACCGTGACGGCGGCGCCCGAACGCCTGCTGGTCGGCTCCAGTGGAATGGCACGCGGCACACGAACCGGTTGGGCCGGCGACCGAAACCGAGGCGCCGGCCCACGAAACAGTTGGGCCGACGTGGTGGCGTGGGCCGGACCCTGGCCGGTGGACGAACGCTGGTGGGACCGCCCCGCCCATCGCCGGCGGGCCCGGTTCCAGGTTCTGACCTCCGACGGCTCCGCCTGGCTGCTGTTCATCGAGTCCGGCCGCTGGTGGGCCGAAGCCGCCTACGACTGACTTGCGATGGACGAGTTTGACTCTCCGCTCCTCGGCGCCGGCGAGGCGGGTTGCATTCACCGGGCTAGGGCCTCGGGAGCAGTACTGCTACTGGGCGGAACGCCGGTTGGCGGCTGCGACGGACTCGTCGAAGACCTGCCCGCCGCCGTCAGGCGTGGGAGCGTCGCCGGAGTGGTCCGTGCCGTCAAGGGCGTCGGCCAAGGCCCCAGGGAGGGTCGTGGGGTCCGTGGCGTCGGCCTTCGGGCTGGCCGTGACCCACTCGTCGGTGACGGCGTTGGTCGGAGCCATGCCGCCCATCGCTATCGACGACGCGTCGTCGTTGGGATCGAGCGCAGGTGTGTCGTCCTCGATGTCCATGGAGTCGGCGACGGCCCGGGGAAGGGTCTGCGGGTCCGTGGCGTCGGCCTTCGGACTGGCGGTGACCCACCGGTCCGTCACAGCATTGGTGGGTGCAGTGCCACCCATCGCCACCGAGGATTCGTCCGTGGTTTCGGTCGTGGGGGTGCTTTTGGTGGCCATGGGGGCGCGCTTCTTTCTCTGGGTGATGCAGATCCTCACGCACCCGCAGGAGGCAGCACACGAGAGATGGGACGAGGTGCTCGCCCGTCTTGACGCTCTACCCGGACGGAGGAGCTGAGAAACCAAGTGCCAGGAGGGCGCATCGGCGAGAAAACCCGGCGGTGCGGCTGCGTGGCAGCAGCTCGGAGCGATGACGCCGTTGTTTGAGCATCCGCCACGAAGGAACGGGACAACCTGAGCAGTTCGGCTGCCTCACTGGCGGGCGGGCACTCTGCTAGACATATCGAACATACATTCTATTAGAGTTGGCGGCATGGGCTGGAACAATCCGCCGGCGCCGGCGCCACCCTCTGTTTCCGGTGGCGCCACCCCCTACGCCGAGCTGCACTGCCACTCCAACTTCAGCTTCCTGGACGGTGCGTCGCATCCTGAGGAGCTGGCCGAGGAGGCGGCCCGCCTCGGCCTGTCCGCCCTGGCCATCACCGACCATGACGGCATGTACGGCGTGGTCCGCTTCGCCGAGGCCGCCGGCGCCGTCGGCCTGCCCACCGTCTTCGGAGCCGAGCTGACCATGCCTTTTCCCCGCCCGGGGCCCCAACCCCGGGCTCCTCGCCGAGGCGGGGACCCCACCCCCGCCCGGCGCCGTCTCAGCCATAGCCCAGGCGATTGGGAGTACATAGCGGGCGGAAACCACCCCCTATGTACTCCAGAGTCGGCCGGGGAGGCTCCGGCAGCGGCCAGGCAGGGCACGCCGGATCCCGATGCGAACCATCTCGTCGTCCTGGCCCGGGGACCACAGGGGTACGCCCGCCTGTGCCGGGTGATCAGCGACGCCCATCTGGCCGGCGGGGAGAAGGGACGGCCCCGGTTCTCCCTGTCCGCGCTGTGCGAGGCCCACGGCAACAACTGGCTTGTCCTCACCGGATGTCGCAAGGGGGCGGTGCCCCGGGCCCTGGTGGAGCACGGCCCCACCGCCGGCGCCCGGGCCCTGGCCGATCTGGTCGCCTGCTTCGGGCGGGACAACGTGGCCGTCGAGCTGTGGGACCACGGCGACCCGCTCGACTCGGCCCGCAACGACGCCCTGGTCGAGCTGGCCGTACGGGCCGGGGTGGAGGTGGTGGCCACCAACAACGTCCACTACGCCACCCCCGCCCGCCGGCGCCTGGCCACCGCTCTGGCCGCGGTGCGGGCCCGGCGCTCCCTCGACGAGATCGACGGCTGGCTGCCCCCCGCCGGCTCCGCCCATCTGCGCAGCGGCAATGAAATGGCCCGGCGCTTCGCCCGCTACCCCGGGGCGGTGGAGCGGGCTGCCGCCCTTGGCGACGAGTGTGCCTTCGACCTGCGCCTCGTCGCCCCCAAGCTGCCCGATTGGCCCGTTCCTCCCGGCCACACCGAGATGACCTGGTTGCGCCAACTCACCCTGGAGGGCGCCGGTCGGCGCTACGGCCCACCTGAAGCCGAGCGAGTGAAGGGCGCCTACCGCCAGATCGCCTACGAGCTGGACCTGATCGAGCAGCTGGGTTTCGCCGGCTACTTCCTCGTCGTCCACGACATCGTCGAGTTCTGCCGTCGCTCGGACATCTACTGCCAGGGCCGCGGGTCGGCCGCCAACTCGGCCGCTTGTTACGCCCTCGGCATCACCAACGCCGATGCTGTCGCCCTCGGCCTGCTGTTCGAGCGCTTCCTGTCGCCCGAGCGTGACGGGCCCCCCGACATCGACATCGACATCGAGGCGGACCGGCGGGAGGAGGCCATCCAGTACGTCTACGAGCGCTACGGCCGGGAGCGCGCCGCCCAGGTGGCCAACGTCATCACCTACCGGCCCAAGTCGGCGGTGCGGGACATGGCCAAGGCCCTCGGCCACTCACCGGGCCAGCAGGACGCCTGGTCGAAGCAGCTCGACCACTGGGACCCCCTCGCCCCCGACCACTCCATCCCGGCGACGGTGATGGCGCTGGCTGAGGAGGTGCAGGGTTTCCCCCGCCACCTCGGCATCCACTCCGGCGGGATGGTGATCTGCGACCGGCCGGTGGTGGAGGTGTGCCCGGTGGAGTGGGGGCGCATGGCCGGGCGCACGGTGCTGCAGTGGGACAAGGACGACTGCGCGGCGGTGGGCCTGGTGAAGTTCGACCTGCTCGGGCTGGGCATGCTGACGGTGCTGCACGACGCCGTCGACCTGGTGGGGGCCCACCACGGGGCTGAGGTGGACCTGGCCACCCTGCCCCAGGAGGACGAGGTGTACGCCATGTTGTCCCGGGCAGACTCGGTGGGCGTGTTCCAGGTGGAGAGCCGGGCCCAGATGGCCACCCTGCCCCGCCTGCGCCCCCGCTGCTTCTACGACCTGGTGGTGGAGGTGGCCCTCATCCGTCCTGGCCCCATCCAGGGGGGATCGGTCCACCCCTACCTCCGCCGGCGCAACGGCGACGAGCCCGTCACCTACCTCCACCCGCTGCTGGAGCGGTCGCTCAAGAAGACGCTGGGGATACCACTGTTCCAGGAGCAGTTAATGCAGATGGCCATCGACGTGGCCGGCTTCAGCGCAGCCGATGCCGACCAGCTGCGCCAGGCCATGAGCGCCAAGCGCAGCCACGCCCGCATGGAGGCTCTCCGGGCCCGCCTCTACGCCGGCATGGCCGAGCGGGGGGTGGAGGGCGAGGTGGCCGATGCCATCTGGGACAAGCTCGTCGCCTTCGCCAACTTCGGCTTCCCCGAGAGCCACTCGGTGAGCTTCGCCTACCTGGTCTACGCCAGCGCCTGGTTCAAGTGGCGCTACCCGGCCGCCTTCCTGGCCGCCTGCCTCAACGGCCAGCCCATGGGCTTCTGGTCCCCCCAGACCCTGGTGGCCGACGCCCGCCGCCACGGCGTCACCGTCCTGCCCCCCGACGTCAACGCCAGCACGGCCAGGTGCACGATGGAGGGACAGGCGGTGCGGTTGGGGATCGAGTACGTGCGGACCATCGGCAAGGAGCTGGCGGGACGGATCGCCGAGGGGCGGCCCTATGACGGCATGGAGGACGTGGTGCGCCGGTGCGGGCTCAGCCAGGCCCAGGTTGAGGCGCTGGCCACCGCCGGCGCCTTCGGGTGCTTCGACCTCGACCGGCGGGGGGCGCTGTGGTCGGCGGGGGCGGTGAGCCAGGGCGGACCGGGGAGGCTGGCCGGCGTGGTCACCGGCGCCAACGCGCCACCGCTGCCACCCATGACGCCGCTGGAGGAGGCGGCCTCGGACCTGTGGGCCACCGGCATCTCACCCACGTCTTCGCCCACCGAGTTCGTCCGCCCCCACCTCGATGAACTCGGCGTGGTCACCGCCGCCGGCCTTTGGGAAGCCGAGCCCGGCAGCCGGGTGCTGGTGGCCGGCGTGGTCACCCACCGCCAGCGCCCGGCCACCGCCTCGGGCACCACCTTCGTCAACCTGGAGGACGAGACCGGCCTGATCAACGTGGTCTGCTCCAATGGCGTGTGGGCCCGTTACCGCCAGGTCGCCCGCTCGGCGCCGGCGCTGCTCATCCGCGGCCGCCTGGAGCGGGCCGAGGGCGTCATCAACGTGGTGGCCGACCGCATCGAAGCCCTCGACTTGTCCATGGCCACCCGGTCCCGCGACTTCCGCTGAGGCGTCTCAGCGTTCAAAGGTGCCGATGAGCTGGCCGCCGGCGATGGCCGCCTTGCGGATGGCTCTTACCTTCTCGATTGGCCGGGAGCCCTCCACGAGCCTCGGGCGTTCCCGGAGGGCGTAGATCTCGAAGTGGTAGCGGTGGCGCCCGCCGTCGTCGGGCGGGCAGGGCCCGATGTAGGAGGCCATGCCGGAGCTGCCCTCGAACTCCACGGCGCCGGCGGGGGGCGCCCCAGGCGTGATCGATCCCACCGCGGGGTCGATGCCCACCACTATCCAGTGGACGAAGATGGCGCCGGTGGCGTCGGGGTCCTCGATGACCAACGCCACCTCTTTCGCCCCCGCCGGCCTCCCCGTCCACTGCAGCGGGGGCGGGACGTTCTCGCCCTCGCACGAGTAGCGCTCGGGGATCGGCTCGCCGTCCTGGAAGGCGGAACTGGTGAGCGTCATGCCCTCGGGCATCCGCTCACCCGGCGCAAGCACCCGCCTTCCCGCCGGCTCACGGGAGCAGGCGCTCCACGCCATGGCCAGCGCCAGCACGACGCCCAACGCCATCGGCCGCGGCATCCTCCTGCCGGCCGAGGACGATCCTCCCACGCCGACTACCCCTGGCCTCTGAGTTCGCCAGCCACGAGACCGCACGCTACGGCGCCTACCCTCGCCGCCGTGGTCAACCCGGGAACAGTCCGCCGGCGGGTTGTCGTCGACGGCCGGGTCCAGGGCGTGTTCTACCGCGACACCTGCCGCACCGTGGCCCGACAGGCGGGGGTCTCGGGCTGGGCCAGCAACCGCGCAGACGGTGCCGTCGAGGTTGTACTGGAGGGTGATCCCGAAGCAGTGGACCGCCTCGTGACCTGGTGCCGTAGCGGCCCATCGCAGGCTGTGGTCACCTCCGTCAAAGTGACCGACGAAGAGCCCGAGGGCATCAGTGGCTTCAGCGTCAGATGAGCAGGTTGGCCACCCGCGTAAGCTCCACCTCGTGGAGCGTCTCCCGCACGATGTCGTGGACTCCGCCCTGGCCGGCGGCCTCGGCTGGAAGCGGGGCAAGACCGGTGACCGTTTGGTGAAGACGGTCGAGCGGAAGGACTTCGTGGAAGCCATGAAGTTCGTCAACGCCGTCGCCGAGCGGGCCGAGGCCCGCAACCACCACCCCGACATCGCCATCCACTGGAACCGGGTAGAGCTGGAATTGTGGACCCACACCGCCGGCGGTGTCACCCAGGCGGACCTGGATCTTGCCACCGAGCTGGACGCACTGGAGTAACGACATGCCCCTCGCTGCCGGCGCCGAGGCGCCCGACTTCAACCTTCCCGATGGCGACGGCGCCGACCGCACGCTGGCGGACCTGACGGCGAAGGGCCCGGCCCTCTTCGTCTTCTTCAAGACCTCGTGCCCGGTGTGCAAGATGGCCTTCCCCGTGTACTCGGAGCTGGCCCGGCGCTACGGCGACGAGATCCCTGTGGTGGCCGTCTCCCAGAACCCCGAGGACGAGGCCGTCACGTGGCTGGAGGATGTGGACTTCGAGGGCACCCTCCTCCTCGACGACGCCGACGGGCATCCCACATCCGAGGCCTACGACATCACCTCGGTCCCCACCCTGGTGATGGTGGAGGATGGCAAGGTAGTCGCCGCGGCAGAGGGGTGGGACCGGGAGCGGGCCAACGCTTTCGCCACCGACCTGGGAGGGCGCACGGGCCGCGATGCCTCGCCGGTGAGCGTGAAGACCGACGGTCGTCCGCCCTGGCGCCCTGGCTGAAGCCTTCACTGACCGCCACTCGTCGAGTGGCAATCGAATAATTCATCAGCCCCCGTAGAGTTCGCCTATGGCGCCGCCGCTGATATACGTCTCCCGGCTCGTGCGCCTGCCCCTCCTCGGAGCCGACGGGTTCCCGATAGGGCACCTGGAGGATGTGGTCCTGTCACCGCCCGGCGGGCCTGACGCGCCTCCCCGGGTGCTCGGGTTCGTGGCCACCGTCCAGCGCCGCAAGATCTTCGTCAACGCCAACCGGGTGGGGGAGCTGAACAACGCCGGCGCCCGCATGCAGACCGGGACGGTCGACCTGCGCCGCTTCGAGTTGCGCCCCGGGGAGGTGCTGGCCAAGGAGGCGATCTTCGACAAGAAGGTGGGCACCCTCGTCGTCAACGACATCGCCCTGATCGCCACCACCGAGCCGCCGGGGTGGCAGGTGACGTCCATTTCGCTCAGCTCCGGGGGCCTGATCCGCCGACGCCGGGCCGACAAGGTGGTGCCCTGGTCGGAACACGCCAAGCTGTTCGACACCGGCCCCACAGGCCGCCAGGTCGCCGCCCTGCGGGGCCTCCACCCCGCCGAACTGGCGGCGACCATCGCCGCCCTGCCTCCGGAGCGCCGGCGGATACTGGCCGAGGCCATGGAGGACTCCCGTCTGGCCGACCTGCTCGAGGAGCTGCCGGAGGAGGAGCAGGTTCGGCTCATCGAGAGCCTGGATGTGGAGCGGGCCGCTTCGGTCCTGGAGGAAATGGAGGCCGACGACGCCGCCGACCTCCTCGCCGAGCTGCCTCTCGACGAGCGCAACGAGCTGCTGGAGGCCATGGAGCCCGACGAGGCCAGGCCGCTCCGCCGCCTGCTGGCCTACGAGGGCGATACCGCCGGCGGGCTCATGACGCCCGAGCCTCTGATCGTGACGGCCGACGTCACCGTGGCCGAGGTCCTGGCCCGGCTGCGGGACCGGGACGTGCCCGCCGCCCTGGCTGCACAGGTCTTCGTGGTCGAGCCCCCGACCGAGACACCGACCGGCCGCTACCTGGGGTGGGTCAACATCCAGCGCCTCCTGCGGGAGCCACCCGGATCACCGGTGGGTGGCTGCGTGGAAGGTGAGCCGGTCACCGTGCGTCCGGAGCTGAGCGAGCTGGAGGTGGCCCGCCGCCTCGCCGCCTACGACGCCATCGCCCTGCCGGTGTGCGACGACGCCGGCCGGCTCGTGGGCGCGGTGACGGTGGACGACGTGCTCGACCGGGTGCTGCCGGCGGGGTGGCGGGGCCGGTGAGGCGGCGGGAGGACCTCTCCACCCCACGCGGGGGACTACGGGTCGGTGTCCACTACGACCCCGATGCCTTCGGCCGCTTCTCGGAGTCGATCGCCCGGTTCATCGGCACTGCCCGCTTCCTCGTCCTGCAGACGGTGGTGGTGATCGTGTGGATCATCTTCAACGTCGTCTCGCCCCGCCGATTCGACCCGTTCCCGTTCATCCTCCTCACCCTGGCCCTGTCGCTGCAGGCCGCCTATGCCGCCCCCCTCATCCTGCTGGCCCAGAACCGCCAGGAGTCACGGGACCGCGAGGACTCCGAACGGGACCGTGCCCTGAACGCCCGCGCTCTCTCCGACACCGAGTACCTCGCCCGCGAGCTGGCCTCCATCCGGCTGGCCGTGGCCGACGTGGTGACCGCCGACGACCTCGAGCGGGCGGTGGCCCGCCTCACCGAGTCGGTCGAGCGCCCCGATCACAAGCGGTGACCGTGCCATGACCCGACACCGAATCGATTCGCGCCAGCCGTGCTGACCCGCCTGCGGGAGCGACCCGAATGGAAGTTCTTCGGTGTGCTTCCCCGCGCCGATCGCCGCCTCGCCGTCGCCTGGTGGACCGTGCTGGTGCTCCGGGGCGTCCTCCCGGCTGCCTTCGCCGTGTTCATGGGCCTGCTCATCGGGGCCGTCCAGGACGGCGACAGCCTCGCCGGCCCCCTCATCCTGATGGGCGTGGCCTTCGTGATGCTCCAGGCGCTGGCCCCGGTGCACCAGGCGGTCAGCGCCAACCTCGGGAGCCGGGGGTCGGCCTGGCTCTACGACCGCCTCACCGAAGCCTGCGTCCGCCCTCCGGGCATGGGCCATCTGGAGGACCCCGAGCTGACCAGCGACCTCACCGTCGCCCGGGAGTTCGACTACGCCATGACCGGGCCGCCCATGCACATGAACATGGACTTCATCGCCGGCGGTCTGGTCGAAGCCGTGGCCGGGGCGGCGGCGGCCGTGGTCCTGTTCGCATATGCCTGGTGGGCGCCGCTCGTGCTGGGCGGGGCCTGGCTGGCTACCCACTGGCTCCTCCGGGAGAGCTCGGTGTGAGGGACCGGAACACCGACGACGTGCGCGAGGCGCAGCGGCACGCCGAATACGCCTACAAGTTGGCTGTTGACCCGCCGGCGGCCAAGGAGCTGCGCCTGTTCGGCCTGGCCGGGTGGACCATCGAACGCTTCGTCGCCCGCCGTACCCAGCTGGTCGACCTCCAGTACCGGGCCACCCGCCTGCGGCAGAGGCCGCTGATCTGGAGCCTGCTGCTCGTGGCCGGCGCCAACGTGGTGGTGTTCTGGTCGTTGGCCAGTGCCGTCATTGGGGGGCGGCTCGATCTCGCCGGGCTGGTGGTGTTCGCCCAGGTGGCCGTGGGCACCAGCGCCATCGCCTTCGGGGGCCTCAACTGGGCCATGGACGGGGCCACCGCGCCGGTGGTGGCCGTCCTTCGTCTCGAGGCGGCCATGCCCCCCCGGGGAGCTCTCTCGCCCCCGCCGAGCCCGCCCGTCCCGGCGGCCGACATGCCCGCCCGTGAGGTCCGCTTCCGGGACGTCACCTTCGCCTACCCCGCCTCCGAGCAGCCGGTGCTCGAAGGCTTCGACCTCACCATCCCTGCCGGATCGTCGCTGGCCATCGTGGGCCAGAACGGAGCCGGTAAGACCACCCTGGCCAAGCTGCTCTGCCGCCTCTACGACCCCCAGGCCGGCACCATTGAGGTGGACGGCGTCGACCTGGCGGCCATGGCGGTGGACGACTGGCGGTCCCGGGTGACGGCGGTGTTCCAGGACTTCTTCCGCTTCGAGCTTCCCGCCCGTCAGTCGGTCGGCGTCGGGGACGAGCCCCGGCTCGACGACGTTCTCGCCGTGGATAACGCCGTCGCGCGGGCTGGCGCGCAGGACGTGGTGGACCGGTTGCCGGCGGGACTGGAGACGCAGCTGGGGCCCACGTGGCCGGGCGGGGTGGAGGTGTCCTTCGGCCAGTGGCAGAAGCTGGCGCTCGGCCGGGGGTTCATGCGCGACGACCCGCTGGTGCTCGTGCTCGACGAGCCCACCGCCGCCCTCGACGCCGAGACCGAGCACGCCCTCTTCGAGCGCTACACCGCCGCCGCCCGCCGGCAGCCGGTGGATCCGCAGGAGCGCGACACCATGGCCGGCGCCGACGCTGCTGCCGCCCGCACCCGCCGTATCACCATCCTCGTGTCACACCGGTTCTCCATCGTCCGGATGGCGGATTTGATCGTGGTGCTGGACGGCTCACGAGTCGTGGAGGTGGGCGCCCACGCGGACCTGGTGGCCCGAGGTGGGCAGTACGCCGAGCTGTACGGGATCCAGGCTGCGGCCTACAAGTAGACGCACCGTCGGTCGGCTACGCAGGTCGGGAACCGAGGACCTGAGCGACCGCCTTTCGCAGTGACGGTCCGTCGATGGCGGGAAATCGGTACAGGTCGGGCTCTATCGCTTCGAGGTACAGCCACAGGTCTCGGGCAGACACCAGGCCGCGGGCGAGCATGGCTTCGACGTCGCCTACGTCGCGCTCGTGGCCGCGCTCGATCTTCGCCAGCGCCTGGGCCCGGAGGTCGAAGTGGCGAACAGTCAGCGTCCCCTCGGTGGTCTCCCAAGGACTGGCCTCCTGCCAATCGTCCGCCACCGGGATGAACAGGTCCGGAGACGCCAGCTCGATGTTGATCTCGAGCTCTTCCTTCAGGTCGTGGATGGCACGAAGAAGCTCGTCGGAATCAGGCACGAGCTTCAGGTCGACGTCGATCGTGGACTCGCGCCAACCGAGTAGAACGGCTGTGGCGCCGCCCGTCAGATATACCGTCGCCGGTTGGCGGCTCACCCGGCCGAGAGCCCGTAGCAGCCGGCGGATTCTCTCGCCGGTGGCTAGCTGGGTGTTCCGCACATCGAGGGTCGTGGGTCGGCCAATGAGTCATAACGGTGCTCCTGCGATCAGCGGGGTACGCGGGGATCGACATCGAGCAACTCGAGCAAGTTCGCCTGCAATGGAGGTGGCTCGGGAATGACGGCGGGGGTCGTGGCGGTGGCGGGGATGAGGCGCAGTCGCGACAGGGCGCTGAAGA
>DATLEK010000056.1:0-8623 GCA_035525365.1 Acidimicrobiales bacterium | reverse complement strand
GCGTTGGGTGGCGCTGTAGACCATGAGCACGCCGAGGCTGGCGATGGACACCACGGCGGCCACCAGGGTGACGTCGATGTGGCGCCAGGGCGCCGAGGAGCTGCGCCGGGACAAGCCGGCGCGCCGGGGCGGCAGAGCGGTGGTGGTGGTGGTTGCCATCAGTCGATACCCCCAACCAGCTGCACCGGGCCAGGGGGCGCGCCGGCCAGGCCTGCCAGTATTCGCCGGGCCACCGGGGCGGCCGCCGAGCCGCCGAAACCGGCCTCCTCCATCACCACGGCCACAACGTATTGGGGGCTCTCCACCGGCGCGAACGCCACGAACAGCGCCGTGTCCTGCCGGCCCGACACCTGGGCCGTGCCCGTCTTGCCCGCCACGGACAAGGTGTCGAGCGGGAAGCCGGCGAAGGCGCCGGCCGCCGTACCCAAGGGGTCGTAGACCGCTCCCCGCAGGCCAGCGACAATCGGCGTGCGGACGTTCGGATCGAGGGGGACTGTTCGGAGGGCCTTGGGCGCCACATCACGGACGGCCTTGCCGCCGCCGTCGAGTACACGGGCGGCTATCCGCGGTTCGTAGAGCGTGCCGCCATTGGCGAAGGCTGCGTAGGCGTTGACCAGTTGCAGGGGCGTCACCACCGTCTCGCCCTGGCCGATCGACAGGTTGACGTTGTCACCGGCCCGCCACTTGCCTTCCGGAAAGGCATCGGGTCGCAGCTCGTTGAGCCGGCGACGGCTCTCGGGGTCAGGGACCCTTCCACGTTGCTCGCCGGCCAGGGGTACGCCGGTTCGCTCGCCCAGCCCCAACTGCCGGGCCGTCTCCTGGATGGCCAGCGCGTTCGGGCCGCCCCCGAACCAGAAGTTGGCGCCCAGGTTGTAGAAGAACACGTCGCTCGACACGGTGAGGGCACGGGTCAGGTTCACCCGCCCGTAGGCACGGCTGCCGGCGTTACGGAACACACAGCGTTCGCCTCGGCAGCTACGGAGACGGAAGGATCCCTCGTCGAGCAGGGTGGTCTTGGCGTTGATGGCTCCCCGCTGGAGGGCGGCCAGGGCGGTGAACAGCTTGAAAGTCGACCCCGGGGCGTACTGGCCCTGGATGGCCCGGTTGGTGAGCGGGTAGTGGTTGGCCTTGTCCTGGAGGGTGCGGAACAGCTCGGGGCTGATCCCCCGGACGAAGGCGGCCGGGTCGTAGGTGGGGAAAGAGGCCATGGCCAGGACCGAGCCGTCCCTCGGGTCCAGCACCACCGCTGCTCCGGCCGGCGCCACGAAGCTCTTCCGGTCCTCGCGGTCGACACGCCCGCGACTGGCTTCCAGACCCTGGGCCAGGGACTCTTCGGCCAGGCGCTGGACGTCGAGGTCCAAGGTGAGCTGGACGTCATGTCCGGGCCGGGGAGGACGGGAGGCCAGCGTGCTCACGACCCGGCCGGCGGAGTCCACCTCGAGGACGAGGCGGGAGGGGCGGCCCCGGAGGTCCGACTCGTAGGTCTGCTCGACGCCGGACTTCCCGATCTCGTCGCCCAGGCGGTAGCCGGCGTCCTTTCTCTTCTCCAGCTCGGTGTCGTTGATCTCGCCGACGTAGCCGAGGACGTGGGCGGCGATCCCGGGATTGGGATAGGCCCTCTCCGCCAGCGCCTGCACCTGCACGCCGGGGAAATCCGCCGCATGCTCCCGCAGGTAGACGATCTTCTCCTCGGGCACGCCCTCGGCGACAGGAACAGGGCGGTACGGACTGAAGCGGAGGTCGGCGATGCGGCGCTTCAACTCGACCACCGATATCTCGAGGAGCGCGGCCAGCCGGGCCTGCACCGCCTCGTTGCCCTTGACCTCGATGCGCGTCACCGTCACCGCCTCGGAAACCCGGTTCTCCACCAGGGGGCGGCCCTGGCGGTCCAGGATCCGGCCACGGGGCGCCGGCTCGTACACCAGGCGCTTCTGGTTGCGGACGGCCTCGGCCTGCAGGGTCTCGGAGTCGAGAACCTGCAGGTACCAGAGGCGGGCGAACACGGCGGAGAACAGCGAGATCACGATGATCCCCACGATGCTCAGCCGGAGCCTGGCGCTGTCCGTATTCACGCGAACGATCTTTCGGTTTGGGTGGGGAGGGCCCAGGCCATGACCGGGACGAGGGCCGGGGTGAGGAGGGCGTTGGCCGCGCCCACGCCGGCAGCCACCACGAGGACGCGGGGTTCGAGGAACTCGGGGCGGCCGATGAGGGCGCCGAGGATGGCGTAGAGCAGGATGCCGGCGGCACTGGCGACGAATGCGGTGGCCGGTGGGATCCACCAGGCGGAGCGGATGACGCTCGACTGCACGGTGCCGACGGCGAACCCGACCAGGCTGAAGGCCATGGCCGACAGGCCGAGAGGCGTGTGGAGGAACAGGTCGGCGACGATGCCGGCTGAGAAACCGATGACCGCCCCCCGCTCGGGACCACCCACGATCCCCGCAGCCACGGCGATCAGCAACAGCACGTCGGGCCGCACCTCACCGATTCGGGCGGTGGCGAACAGCGACAGGTGCAGTGTGAGCCCTACGAAGAGAACCAGAATGAGCCGGAGGCCGATCCGGGTCACGTGGCCGGGCTCCACTGCAACACCTTGACGAAGGTGAGCCGGCGCAGGTCCACCGCCGGCTCCACGGTGACGTCCTGCTGAAGGCTGCCGGCGCCCGAGCGGGCCGCCACCACCGTTCCGATGGGAACCCCGGGCGGGAACACGCTCTGCTGAAGGCCGCTCGTCACCACCGCCTCTCCCTCCTTCACCGTCGTGGCCGGGTCCACGTAATCCAGACGGAGGGTGGAGCGTGATCCCCTGCCCTCGGCCACACCGACATCACCGGAGTCGGCCAGACGCACGCCCACACTGGACTTCGGATCGGTGATCAACAGGATCGTGGCCCGGGAACGGGAGACGTCGACGACGCGCCCGACGAGACCGGCGCCAGCTACCACCGGCATGCCCGGGGAGATGCCGGCGCTCCTGCCCCGATCTATCTGAACCGTCAGGTCGAAGCTCGACGCCGGCCCGACCACGACCCTGGCCGCCACCGTGGGGATGTCGCCGGCGAAGTCGAGGTCCTGCTGGTCGAGGAGGGCCTGCCGCTCCCTCGCCGCGTCCTCGGCTCGGAGCAGCTCCCCGTCGCGCTCGGCCAGCGCCTGTCGCAGCCTGGCGTTCTCTTCCTCCACGTCGCCGTAGTGGGCCGCCCCCTGGAAGAAATCACCGATCGGGCGGAAGGCGGCGTCGGCCGCGTCCTGCACGGGGGCGAAGGCGTCCCGGGCGCCGTCACGCATGACCCCCACGACTCCGAGCCCGCCGCTTCGTTCGTCGAGGGTGAGCAGGGTGACGGCGGTGAGAACGAGCAGGAGCAGGGTGAAGCGGGGGCGGGCGGAACGCCGGGACATCGCCACGAAGGGCGGTTCCTAGTGCCCGTTGGAGGAGATGAGCACCTGCTTGAGCGCCTCGAACTCCTCGAGGCACTGGCCGCTTCCGATGGCGACGCACTGCAGGGGGTTCTTGGCGATCACGATGGGCATGCCGGTCTCCGCCGAGAGGCGGGCGTCCAGGCCGGTGAGCAGCGCTCCACCTCCGGTGAGGACGATGCCCTGCTCCATGATGTCGGCGGCCAGCTCCGGGGGCGTCTTGTCGAGGGTGACCTTCACGGCGTCGATGATGGCCGACACCGGCTCGTCGATGGCCTCGCGCACCTCCTCGGTGGTGGTGACGATCGTCTTGGGCAGCCCCGTGATCAGGTCCCGGCCACGGATCTCGGCATGCAGCTCCTCCTCGAGCCGGCAGGCCGAGCCGAGATGGATCTTGATCTCCTCGGCCGTGCGCTCGCCGAGGGCGAGGCTGTACTCCTTCTTGATGTGCTGGATGATCGACCAGTCGAGCTCGTCGCCGCCGATGCGGATGGACTGGCTGGTGACGATGCCACCGAGGGAGATGACGGCCACCTCGGTGGTGCCGCCACCGATGTCGACCACCATGTTGCCAGTGGGCTCGTGGACGGGGAGGCCGGCGCCGATGGCCGCGGCCATGGGCTCTTCGATGATGAAGGCGGGCTTACGGGCGCCGGCGTACTCGGCTGCCTCCTGGACGGCACGCTGCTCGACGCCGGTGATGCCGGAGGGCACGCAGATGACCGTACGGGGCTTGGCGAAGCGGCGATGGTGCACCTTCTGGATGAAGTAGCGCAGCATCTTCTCGCAGATCTCGAAGTCGGCGATGACGCCGTCCTTCAGGGGACGGATGGCCTGGATGTGGCTGGGGGTGCGGCCGATCATGCGCTTGGCCTCGATGCCCACGGCCAGCGGACGGCCGTCCTTCACGTTGATGGCCACCACCGAAGGCTCGTTGAGCACGATGCCGCGTCCGCGCACGTAGACGAGGGTGTTGGCTGTGCCCAGGTCGACAGCCATGTCCCGGCCGAGGAACGCGGAGAAGAAGTTTTCGGACATGGCGGAATTCCTCCCAGAACCCTGGGTGAGTTTGTCAGGCTAGGCCCCCGGCTCCCAAAGCGCCAGTGCGCCTATATCAGAGGCCGGGGAAGAAGAGGTGGATCTCCCGTTCGGCGGAGGTGGCGGAGTCAGACGCGTGCACCAGGTTGTCGGGTACCGCTAGGGCCAGATCTCCCCGGATGGTGCCCGGGGCCGCCGTCTTCGGATCGGTGGCGCCGACGAGGGTGCGCACCACGCTCCAGGTGTCCTCGGGACCCTCCACCACGAGGAGGAGCGCCGGCGACCGGGTGATGAACTCCACCAGGCCGGCGAAGAAGGGTCGCTCCTTGTGCTCCTCGTAGTGGACGGCCGCCGTCTCCTTGTCTATGGCCCGCAGCTCAGCCGCCACCAGGCGCAGCCCTTTGCGCTCGAGGCGGGCCAGTATCTCCCCGGCCAGGCCCCGCTCCACGGCGTCGGGCTTGCAGATGACGAAGGTCTGTTGCATCGGCGGCAACCTACCTGGTGTCCTCTTCGGCCCTGAGGGCGGCCCGAGCGGCGCCCACCAGGTAGAGGGACCCGGTCACGAGCACCATGTCCGTGTCGGCCGCCTCGGCCCGGGCCAGGGCCAGCGCTTCAGCCACCGAGCCGGCCACCTCGGCCCTCACCCCGAGGCTCCCGGCGGCGGCGGCCACCTCGGCCGCGAGCACGGCTCGGGGTGACGGTGGGGCCACGGCCACGACGAGGCGGGTGCCGGCCACGTCCAGGGCTTCGAGCATCTCGGCCGGGTCCCGGGGGGCCAGCATGCCCAGCACGAGGATCCGTGAGGTGGAGGCCTCGAACTCTTCGGCCAGGGTTGCTGCCGCGGCACGGGCGCCGGCGGGGTTGTGGGCCCCGTCCAGCAGAACCAGGGGCTGGCGGGAGACCACCTCCATGCGGCCCGGGAGGCGCAGGCCGGCGAAGGCCACCTCCACCGCGTCAGTGGGCAGCGGGCGGCCGAAGAAGGCTTCGGCTGCGGCAAGGGCCACCGCCGCATTGTCGGCCTGGTGGGCGCCGTGGACAGGCAGGTACAGCTCCCGGTAGGAGGAGCCGGGCGTGCGGATATTCACCAGGCGCCCGCCGTGGGCCAGACGGTTAGTCTCGACGGCGAAGTCGACATCCCGCTCCCAGACCTCGGCCGGCGCCGCCTCCCGGAAGATCCTCGCCAGCTCGGGATCGGTCTCGCCGAGGACTAGAAGGCTGCCCGGCTTCACGATTCCCGCCTTCTCGGTGGCGATGTCGGCCAGGGTGGGACCCAGGATCTCGACGTGGTCGGCGCTCACGTTGGTGACGACGGCCACGGTGGCGTCAACCACATTGGTGGCATCCCAGCGGCCGCCCAGGCCAACCTCCACCACGGCGGCGTCGACGGCGATGTCGGAGAACCAGCGGTAGGCGGCGGCGGTGAGGATCTCGAAGCGCGACGGTGCTTCGTCGAGCAGGGGCTCGAAGGCCGCCACTGCCTCGATGAGAGCGGCCAGATCCTCGTCGCCGATGGCTTCGGAGTTCCAAGCCAGGCGCTCGTTCACCCGCTCCAGGTCGGGACTGGTGTAGGTGCCTACCGACAGGCCCATGGTCGCCAGCAGGGCCGTGATCATCCTCGCCGTGGAGCCCTTGCCGTTGGTCCCCGTCAGGTGGACGACGGGGTACGCCCGCTGGGAGTCGCCCATGAGGGCCATGAGCTGGCGGATGCGCTCGAGGGTCGGTCGACCCACGTCGCCGGCCAGCACGGCTTCGAGGTTGACCAGCCCGTCCAGGTAGGAGAGGGCATCGGGGTAGGCCCAACCGTGGGCCGTGGTTCCCGCCGGGCGGGGCTGGGGAGTGATCAGGCCACTTCGACGAAGATCGGCGGCGGCGATGCCGGCGCCGCGGGAGCCGGCGCCGGCGAGCGGGAGCCGTTGGTGCCGGCGCCGCCCCGGGCCGCACGTTCGCGAGTGGTATCGGCGGTAGCCCATGCCCTGTCCCGAGCTGTTTCGGCGGCGGCCGAAGCCTTGTCCCGTGCGGTATCGGCGGCGGCCGAAGCCTTGTCCCGAGCTGTGTCGGCAGCGGCCGAAGCCTTCTCGCGTGCCGCTGCGGCGGCGTCCTTGGCCCGCCGGCGGGTCACGTCGGCGGCCTCCCGGGCCTTGTCCTGGCTCATGGCCGCTGCCTTGCGTGCCTTCTTCTTGCCCGTCTTCCTTGCCTTCTCGGCCGCCTTCTTGACCTGGCGGGTCTTGCGCCTGGTCAGCTTCTTGGCGTCCTCCAGCGTGTGCAGCTGCGCCTCGAGCGCTTCACGTGCACCGGCGCCGGCGGCGGCGGCCGTCCCGCTCACCCTCTTGCCGGCCTTGCGGCCCGCCTTCTTGGTGGCCTTGGCGAGTTTGCGGGCCTTGCGCCTGGTCAGCTTCTTGGCGTCGTCCAATGTGTGCAGGGGTGACTCCAGAGCGGCCCGGGCCCGCACCGTGGCCCGCTTCGCGGCCCGCCGGCCCGCCTTCTCCGCCGCCTTGGCCGCCTTGCGCGCCTTCCTGCGGCTCAGAGTGACGAGTTCGCTGCCGGCGTGGCCCAGCTGCTTGCGCGCCTTCTTCCTGGCCTTGCGGCTGGACCTGGTCGTGTCCCTTACCGGGGCAGACGCCGCGGCCAGCGATGCGGCTCCCTTGAAGGCTTCCACGGCGGCGTGGCGGGCGGCCTTCCTCTTGCGCCGGCGCCGGCCCCTCGCGCTGAGGACCAGGCCAACAGCGGCGCCGGCGGCCGCAGCCTCAGCTCCCACCTTGGCCGCCTCGTTCATCATCTGGTCGATCGTCTCGTCCCGCTTGAACGCCTTGTAGGCCGTGTACCCGGCTCCGAGGGCTCCCCCGAGCAGTGTGAACTTGACGATTTTTCCCATATCTAAACCGTAGTACCGCCTTGACCGCGCCTCGTACAGAACTGAGGTCCGCCTGAACGGGAACCCTCTCGGCGATGGCGTCGGCCGGCGCTGTCAGTGGGGTGCGGCGCCGCCTTCGCTAGCCGGCGCGCAACCGCCCGACCTGGGATGGCGTGGGCCGAGCGAGTGTCCCGCAATTAAGCGTCCACCTTGCCCTGGGGTGGAGCAGGAACTCGTCGGCCCGAATGCCCACCGCCAACCGTGGGTCCTCTAGACGGGCCGCAGCACTGGCGCCGGCGTCATCAGGCGCTCTGGCCACCGCCCCGGGGTGGCATGGGGCCATCAGAGCGCGAGGGAGCAACCGGTGCCGGCATCGATCACGCGCTCCGAGATGAAGGTGGCGCCGGCCCGGCTCGGGCTTTGGGATGGCGTGGGTCATCGGGAGCCACCATGGGTCTTCGGCCCTTGCCCTCCACCAGCATCCAGTTCTTGTAGGTCTTGAGGTGGTGGTGGTGGGCACACAGCCCGTCGAGCAGGCTCAACAGGGTGATCCTGATGTCTGCCCAGTCCTCGCGGTGGTCGATCTGCAGGCGCACCGAGCCGTTGCAGCCCCAGGCGGTGCAACTCGGGTTCATCCAGTCCAAGGCGGTGCGCTGGGTGGCGCTGGGGCGCCGGCCCAGATGGGCCACGTTGACCACGTCCTGGCCCTTGGTGACGATCGCCGCCAGGAACACGTCGCCGCACGCGATCATCTCGCGCACCGCAGTGACCGGCACCGGTCCCACTCCGGTCATGTCGCAGATCTCCTCGTCGATGGGCCAGCCCCTCACAAGGGACTCCCAGTCGATGCGCACGATGACCTTTGTCGGCCGCACCGGTGGCGCCAGGGGATCGGCGGGATATTCCTCGTTGTCGAGGTCGATGTCGTCTTCGTCTGGGGTGACGGCGCTGCCGACGCCGGCCCCGCCACCACCGCCGCCACCACCGCCGGCCCCGCCACCGCCACCCGCCGGCGCACCACCCGCCGGCCGACCACCCGCCGGCCCGCCACCCGCCGGCGCCCCACCGGCGGGCTTCGCCTTCCTGGCCGCAGCCGCAGCCCCAGCCGCAGCCGCCCCGGCGCGGGTGGCGTTGAGCAGGCCGTCGGCCAGATAGGCCTCCTCGGGCTCGCGGCGACCCTCGGCCCGGGCCTTTTCGAACACCCGCTGGGCAAAGCCCCGCACGATCGACATCATCTCGGCCACCTCTTCGAGGGTGGAGCGGTAGACGATCTCGCCGGCCCCGTCGGAGGTGCGGCGCTGGCGCAAGAAGCGCGAG
>DATLEK010000023.1:0-20044 GCA_035525365.1 Acidimicrobiales bacterium | reverse complement strand
CCCTCGGCCCGGGCCTTTTCGAACACCCGCTGGGCAAAGCCCCGCACGATCGACATCATCTCGGCCACCTCTTCGAGGGTGGAGCGGTAGACGATCTCGCCGGCCCCGTCGGAGGTGCGGCGCTGGCGCAAGAAGCGCGAGCGGTGGATGGCGGCCTGGCGGGCGTCGGGATCACGCTCGGCGGCGGCCTTGGCGGCGTCACATTCCTGCTTGAGCTGGAACAGCGAACCCTTCTTGGCCGCCTTCATCAGCCGGGACTCCGCCTTGGGGTTCTTGGTGGCGGCATCGGCGATGGCGCCGGCCTGAGAAGAAGAGACCTCACCGCAGCGAGCGGCAGCTTCAAGCTCCGGAAGCTGAGACAGCCCAGCGGCGGTCTCCAGCTCTTCTTTGGCCTTGGACACGCTGGTCCCCGACTTGCGGGCCAGGTGATGAGCAGGGCTGATGTCGCCCTCTCTCTTCCAAAGCTCGGTGTCGGCCACCCGCTTGGCCGCCAGCGCCTTGACCGTCGCCACCATGTTCTCAACGGCGATGGCGTCCTCGACGACACCTTGGGCCACCTGAGCAGAGATCTCACCGGGGTCGAAGGAGGCGGCATAGCTCGAGACCGCGCCTCGAATCCCCTTCATCGTCGAGCCGTCGAACATTGACACCTCCTCGCTCCTCTCGTAATGGCTTCAAAGAGGAGGGCCCGTATCGCCGGCACCTCGAGGCGTCACCAAGGACTCTACACGAACGAACGTTCCGAGTCAAGCACTTTCGGAAAAAAATCCAGAAAATGAGCTGGTCCCACCAGCCCTGTGTCCGACCAGCCGCGCCACTTGGCCACCGGGCCTATCAACGAGCACCCAGACGGGCGACCTCGGCTGATTCCTTCACGCCCGCTAGGCACATCGGGGGCTCAGCGGCCTACTGCCGCGCTGAGGGGGTCCGCAATCGCAGCACCTCACAGTCTCTCCACACTCCACCTGTGAATCAGCGGCACCCGTCACCGGAGCTGGTCGCCGTCCGGCGCCGTCTCGCTCCTTATGTTCCCATCGGTCAGTCCCGGCGCTGCCGCGGCGGACACGATGGCCTCGAGTACCTCCTCCACCAGCCCGTCGTACGCCTCGGCATCAGCCATGTCGAACCAGAACGAGCTCCTGCCCGGTCCGTCGGTCACATCCGACATGAAAGACACCAACGGGTCGTCAGGCTCTTCGGGATGCCGCACACGGCAGACGGCCTCCCGAGCGGCGACCACGGCCAGATGGGCTCTGCCCTGGTCTTCACAGTTCAAGAATGCCGATCTCTGCCATTTCTTCATCTAAAGGGGGCTCGATGGCCGAAGATATCGCTGCCACCGCCTGCTCGCCTCGGGCCAGTCGCCGATCCAGAACAAGCCGGTGGGTGCATCGGAGATCTTGTCAAGGAGGGCTCCGAGCGGCGACCACACATAGGTACCATCGGACTGCCTGCCCATCGCCATCGTGCCTGTCGTTTGCCGGTGACGAGACACGACGCTGCCGCTTTGGCTCCAGATCCCCGCTGGATGAGCAGAAACATGGGTTTAGGCACGATCATGCCGAATAAGCACCTGCAGTGGCTCAGAGCGCCTATTGTTAGGCACAAACGGCACGATCCTGCCTATCCCGAGAGGAGCAGTTTTGCCAGGGTTGACCTCGCTCGCACAACAGATTAGGCATCGCCGGAAGTCGTTGCTGCTCACCCAGGAGGACGTAGCCGAGCTGTCCGGCTGCTCGACGCGCTTTGTCCGCTATCTCGAAGCCGGGAAGCCGACGGTCCGCCTCGACAAGCTGCTGGCCGTGCTCGACACCCTCGGCCTCGAGCTGTCGGCCCGTCCTCGCCGCTCGCCATGAAGCCCCGCGAGCTCGAGTCTCTGACCGGCGTGGCAGTCGCCGACGTCTACAAGTCTGGCGTGGCCGCTGGAGTTCTCCGGCGTCTGGTGGATGCCGTCGAGTTCTCCTACCGCAGCGACTACCTCGAACGTGGCTCTCCCCCTGTGGCGACCACGCTGCCACTCACCGAGCAACCGGTGCGGACCCACGCCGGCGCTGTTCCCCCTTTCTTTGCCGGCCTCCTGCCTGAAGGTCGACGGCTCTCCAGCCTGCGCCGGGCCGTCAAGACCTCTGCCGACGACGAGCTCTCACTGCTCTTGGCCGTGGGGCGCGACGCCATAGGCGATGTCCAGGTCGTTCCCGAAGGTATTGAGCCGAGCCCGGCCGAGCCGCTGGTGCAGGTCACGAGGGACTGGTCGGAGGTGCGGTTCTCCGACGTGCTCGAGGATGCCGGCGTCGTTGATCCCGTCGCGCTACCCGGCATCCAGGACAAGGCCTCCGCTCGGATGATCTCGGTCCCGGTCGGGCGTGCCGGAGAACGGTACCTGTTGAAGGTCGACCCGCCGGAGTACCCGCACGTGGTGGAGAACGAGGCGTTCTTCCTCGCCTTGGCGCACCGCGTCGGAGTCCGGAGCGCCTCGGCTTCCATCGTTCGTGACGCGACGGATCGTCCTGGCCTGCTCGTCCGTCGCTTCGACCGCCTCGCCCTTCCCGATGGCACGACGCAGCCCTTGGCGTGTGAAGACGCCTGCCAGGTGCTCGGCCGTTGGCCGGCCGACAAGTACAACCTCACCACCGAGCAGGTCGTGGTCGCTCTCGCCGACTGCTGCCCTGCTCGCGCTGTGGCCCTGCGGGTTCTGTACCAACAGCTCTGCTACGCGTGGCTCACCGGCAATGGAGACGTGCACGCCAAGAACCTCTCGGTGCTGGCGACGGTGGAGGGTGAGTGGCGCGTATCCCCGGCCTACGACCTGCCCTCGACGGTGCCATACGGCGACACCAGCCTGGCCCTGTCGCTCCAGGGCCGTACCCGGGGTATCGGCCGGCGCCACCTACTCGCTCTCGCCGGCGCCATCGGACTGCCGGAGCGGGCAGCCGTCAGGGTTCTCGACGGTCTGACCGAGCGGCTGTCTGGCCTGGAGGAGGAGATTCGAGCCGGTGCCCTCCCCTTCCCGCAGAAGGTGACGGCGGACCTGCTCGCCGAGCTCCGCTACCGGCGCCGCCAGGCCCAGATATCCTGACGCCAGTGGCGAAGCTCCACCTCGACGCCGAGTTGGCGGCGGTCGTCCAACGAGCACGCTGCCGCGCAGAGCAGATGGGTGAGCTGCCACGCGGGCCGTTCCCGAAGTTCGAGTCCAGGATCCCTTCGGAAAGCCTCGAATCGGTGCTCGAGTGGCTCAGATGTGGCGGCCACGAAGAAGCCATCGCTGCGATCGGCGCCGACGACCCCGATCTCGCCAACGAGTAACCCGACTTCATGACGGTCGTGGTTGACGACCGCCCACTCCTTGACGTGCTCGCCGATCGCGCTCCGGAGCCGATAGCGGCCGAGCTCACCAGCGGTGGCGTGTTCACCACCTCTTCTTGGTACTACCGCCTTGGGCGGCGGCGTCCGCTGGATCGGGAAGCTCTTCGGAGGCAGCGAGAGGGCGAAGCATCCCGTGCCCCAAGCTGCGTCAAACCTATCGAGGCGTAGAAGGTCTTCGAGGGTGATTTCTGACTCGAAGCGGGCAACATTAGTTAGAGAATCACGATATCCGGCCCTTTCTTCATCTAAAGTGCGCTCGATGGCCGAAGAAATTGCTGCCGCTGACCTGTGGGACCTCTACGGCCAAGACGAAAGCGGTGAACTCGAGTTCAAGCAGGCGCTGCCCAAGGTGGCCCGCATCCAGGAGCCCGTGGTCGCTTTCGCAAACAACCGCGGTGGCACGATCGTTGTCGGCGTGACGGAAGGTAGGCCCCGGCGATTGCTGGGCGTACCGCCGGGGCAGGCGTTCGAGGAGCGGGTCCAGGAGCTGGCGAGGGCTACTCATCCACCGGTCGCCTTGAGTCTCGAGTGGCTCCAGGTCGATGGCGCCTGGTTGGCGGCCATCCATGTAGCGCCGACAGCGACTGGGTACGTCCAGACCAGCGACGGCCGGGTGATCGTCCGAGCCGGGCCCACCAACCGAACACTGATTGGCCCCGAGTTGACCCGTTTCACGCAGGAGCGTAGCGGTGAGCCCGCCGAGGATCAGGCGGTCGCTGGGGTCGCCATTTCGGACCTCGCGACCGACCGGCTCCGCCGCTTCCTTGCCGAGCGCCTCGATCGGCGGAGGGTCGACGTACCCGCAGCCGTACGCGACCTCGGCATGGTGACAGCCGAGGGTGACGTGCGCCTGGCCACTCTGCTCGTCTTCGGGCGCGAGCCGCAACGTGACAATCGGCGGTTCGGGATCGTAGTGAGCCGCTACGAGGGTGCGTCTAAAGGCCGGCCGGTGCTCAGGGATCGCAATGAGCTGGGTGGGCCGCTGCCCGACCTCGTGGAGGCAGCTGATCGAGCAGTGTACGAGGAGATGCGCCGCGATGCCGTCGTCCGTGGGCTTGTACGCGAAGAGGTCCCGGAGTTCCCGCCCGTCGCCATCCGAGAGGCGCTCGTGAACGCGGTCGGCCATCGCGACTACGGCCAACGAGGTGCCTCTGTCGAGGTGCGGTTGTTCGACGATGCCGTTGAGATCGAGAGCCCAGGCACCCTCGCTGGCTACGTCACGGTGGACAACCTCCGGGATGCGCAGTACTCCCGAAACGTCCGCATCATGGACTACCTCCAGCGCCTGAGGCTCGCAGAGGAAGCCGGCACCGGGATCGACAAGATGATCAGCGAGATGGAGGACGCCCTACTGGACCCCCCGGACTTCGAGGAGCGCAGCGGCTCCTTCCTTGTCCGGTTCAAGGGGGGCACGGTCTTCACCGCCGAGGACCGGCTCTGGGTGGGCCGCTTCAAGAACCTCGCGCTGCCGGCCGATGCCAAGGTCGCTATGGTCCAGGCCCGGCGCCAGGGGAGCGTGTCCAACGAGGAGCTGCGGGAGGCACGCCGGCTCGACCGCGAGCGCAGCCGGTCCGTGCTCCAGGACCTCGTGGCCCGCAGTCTTATGGCCGCCATCGGACGCGGGCGAGGCACGCGTTATGTACTGACCGAAGCCGCCGCGGAGTTGTCGGCCGGAGACGCGGCGAGCGTCAGCGAACGCCTTCGCACCATCGTGGCGTGCGCCGAACGAAACGGCTCCGTGGCCAATCGTGATGTGCGAGGCCTGATGGGCGTGAACGATGCGGAGGCGCGGGGCATGCTGGAGACAGCCGTCAGCCGCGGCCTTCTCATCGCCGTTGGGGAACGCCGCGGCCGGCGCTACCTGCCGAGGCGCACGTAGATAACCAGGACGAACTCTCGTGAAACTCGAGGTATCGGCCGGCGCCACCTACTCGCCTTCGCCGGCTGCCGGTCCGGCGTCAGCCGATCGCCTGGACCCTGATGGTCGTAGGTTCGTAGGAAAAGACCCATGCCGCCTGGCCTACGCCGAGGGACTGGGTATCTCGGTAGCCCGAGATCCGGTAGCTGCCGACCCCGTTGTTGGCCTCGGGGTCCCAGTGGGCGGCGAAGTCGTGGCCGGTGAGCTGTGACGCCCCGGTGGAGGGGTTGCCCACCATGGAAGCGTGGTAGGCGCCAAGGGGGAAGTTGACCTCGCTGGTACCGACAGCCGGTAGATCAACGAGGCGCGGACAGGCGAACCAGGCCCAGTACCCGCGACCCTCCGACACTGGCTCGGCGCCGCCCTGAGAGGAGTAGCTGCCCCCTGCTCCGAGGTCGAACCAGGAGTACAAGGGACCGTTGGCTCCGACTCGCGTGCCGCCGGGCAACCCGACGAGGGAGTACTTACCGCCCGGGAACACGAGCTGGCCGGGTACCGCTTCGGGGACCGCCGGGCAAGAACCGCGCCCGCCGAGACCGTTGCCTGTCCCACGCGCGGACGTGGTGTCCGATGCTGGATTGGAGATGTTCCCGAGTTCACCGAGCGGGCCAAGGGCGCGCACCGCGTAGTGGTAGGTCGTATCGGGCTCCAAGCCGTCCACGGTCAGCACCGCCGCAACGGCACGGCCGAAGCTACAAAGGCCGCCCTCGCACAGGCTTGTGGCCGCGGCGAAGCTCGCCTCGTCGCGGATTTCCGTCGCCGACTGCTTCACCACATAGGTGGTGGCCGGCCCCAGGTTGGTGCCGTCACCGGGCGAGGTGAAGCTCAGTTGGATGACACTGTCGGAGATGGCTCTGGCCACAAGGTCGGCGATGTCACCGGGACCACCGACATAGACAAAGCGGCTCACCGCCTTCGGCACGATGTGGGCGGAGGTCCCGCCGGGGTTCTCCACGCTCACATCGACAGGACCACTGGTGCCGGCGGGGCTCACGGCCACGATCTCAGTCGGCGAGCGAACCTCGAAGCGAGTGGCAGGCACATCGCCGAAGCGCACCTCGCTTACCTCGTCGAAGTTGTGCCCGCTGATGACCACGGGCGTCCCACCGCCGCTTGCGCCCCTGTCCGGAACGAGCGCCCTCACGGTGGGTGCAGGTGTGTACAACTCAGCGGAAGAGTGCACTGGGCAGCTTGAACAGCTTTCTAAGGCGGTCAACTGCCCTCCCCTCCACCAACGGCGAGCACCTTCCCGCAATAAGAGGGTCGTGAGGCAGTCTGGCACGAAGGGCCACCGAGGAGGTTGGCGGTGAACATGCCACGCTTTTCCGCCATGCCCGAGGTGTAACTCCATCGACTGGTGACCGGGTCGTAAACCTCCGCGGTCGTCGTCGGCTCAGCGGCGTTCTCGCCCGGATAAAGGTATCCCGCTCCTGCGATCAGGACCCGCCCGTCCTCGAGAAGTGCGGCGGTGTGACCCGAGCGGGGTACTGCCGGGACTCCTGTGGCTCTCCATGTGCCGGTGTCGGCGTCATACAGCTCCGCGCTGACCAGGCCTCCCTTGCCTCCGCCGACCCCGCCTACCACCAAAACATCGCTATTTGCCAGAGTTGTGGCCGTGTGCGAGGTGCGCGCAATCGACAGGGTGCCGCCAGAGGACCAGCGTTGTGATTCAGGGTCGTATATCTCGGCCGAGGAGAGGGGGTGCGCAAGATCAATTAGCGGTGTGCCGATTCCCCCAACCACCAGGACCCTCCCATCGGCCAACCGACTCGCAGTGTGGAGGTTTCTCGCTTCTCGCAGCGCTTCAGTAAAGGTCCATTGCTCCGTCACGGGATCGAAGATCTCAGCCGAAGCGTAGTTCCTTTCAGCCTGCCCCCTACCTCCTTCGTCACGTATTCCGCCTGCTACTAGAACTCGGCCATCTTCGAGCAATGTTGCGGTGTGGCTCAGGCGGGCGAAACCCATCTGACCTCTGGTCAAGGTCCATAAACCCGTATTCGGATCGTACAATTCGGCCGTTGCGCGGCCGGCGAAGTCCAGGCCACTCGACACCAAGGGTCCCCTGCCGCCAGCGACAAGGACTCGCCCATCACCGAGCAACGTTGCAGTGTGGCCCACCCTCGACTGGTTCAGTGACCCCGTCTGTGCCCAGGTACCAGTAGCGGGGTCGAAGATCAAACTCGAAGATGGCCCCACCACCAGGAGCCTGCCGTCAGAGAGCGAGGTGGCGGTGTGTTCTTGACGCCGCCCCTCTGGCGTGTCGGTCCCTTCGGGCATAGGAGCGGCGAAGGACCAGGAACCCGATCCGTAGGTGAACTCAGCTGCCCCCGAACTGTGGGAAATACCCCCGTCGCCCAGGGCTTTGACCTCGACGGTGCCCTGCGCTTGTGGCGGGGCGGTCGCCTCGATCTTTTCAGATGAACGCACGACGTTGACTGGTGCGCTCACCTCGCCGAATTGGACCGATTTTACGCCCGCCAGGTGACTTCCGCTGATGATGACAGGAAGAGAGTGGCCAGTCGCGGGGCCGGCCGGGGGATCGATAGACCTGACGAGGGGTACCTGTGGAAGCGCCGAAGAAACTTCGACAGAGTTGAACGTCGGACTCTGGTTAGTGCCCCATCCGCCGGTTACCACGATCCGACCGCCGAGCAAAGTTGCGGCGTGCTCTTGGCGCCCAGTATCAAGTGGTTCGGTTTCGGTCCAGGTGTTGGCGACCGGGTCGTACACCTCCCCCGACAGGACCGGCGGCTGCACCACCTCACCCGGCGGAGCCTTGCCGACGCCGCCGATGACCACGACACGCCCGTCAGGGATTGCTGTAGCCGTGTGACGCGTTCGAGGATATACCCCCCGCCCGGTGAGGCTCCAGGTACCCGATGCCGGATCGTACAGCTCTGAGGGCCTGTCGAAGTCAACGATCAGCACCTTGCCGTTGGCCATAGCTGTGGCTGTAGCTCGGACACCTAGTGGACTGTGGAAACTGGCGAGGGAACCGGTCATAGCCCACGTGTCGTTCGTCGGGTCGTACAACTCGGCGGAGGTGTCATAATTTGAGCCTGGGACAGTTGAGCTTGCGACCAGGACCTTCCCGTCAGGAAGCAAGGCCGCGAGCTGACGAATTCGCGCTCTCTGCATGGAACGCACAGGGGCCCACGTACGGCTCTTGGGATTCGTAGATCTCCGCCGAGGCAAGCGGGCCAGTTCCGTGGATGAATTGATCTGGTACGTCCGCGACCTCATCGTAAAGGCGTTCTCCGCCCGCCACGAGCACGCGGCCGTCGGCAAGAAGCGTGGCGGTATGGCCTGTACGAGGGACGCCCATAGCCGTGACGGAGGACCAAGTCTTCGAAGCTGCGCTGAACACCTCAGCCTGGTTGCCCTGAGCCACCAACACACTGCCATCTCGTAGCTGTGTGACACCTTCTGTCACCGACGTGGTCCTCGGGATCAGTCTCCACTCGCCATTCTCGCCCTTGTTCGGCTCGTAAAGCTCCGAGGACCCAGCAGCGTCTTTTTGAGCAAAGTCTTCGTGAAAAACCGACCCGCCGATAACCAGCAGTTCGCCCCCGGGTAGGGCCACGGCGCCGTGTTGGCCACGGGGGACCTTCATGGCCGGAAGGGGCCCGAAGCTAAGCGGTGTACCGGCGTAGGTAAAGCCGGTCCGCATATGGACGTTCGAAGTCGGCCGACCAGGAACCCTCACCGTCACGTCGACCACCCCGGGGCTGTGGGCAGGAGAAACGGCCTTGATCTGGGTCCCCGACACCACCGTGACGGCCTTTGCCGCCACATCGCCGAAGAACACCTGGGAGTCCTGACCGAAGGCCAGGCCGGTGATGGTCACCTCGGTGTCACCCGCGGCGCGCCCGGAGCTGGGCTTCAGCTCATTTATCTGGGGTGGAGAGGGCGCCGTGGACCCCGGGTCGAACAGCTCCGCATATCCCGAAGTCGGTGTGAACGGTGGCGCTGACGATAGAGCCCCGCCTGCCACCAGGACCCGTCCATCGGGCAGCGGTGTTGTGGTGAAGGCGTAGCGATCGACCAACGGCGGGGCCGCCGGGTGCCAGGAGGCCGACGCCGGGCGGTAGGCCACGGCACGCAATGAGTTGTCATTCCCCCTAAACATTGCCAGCACGTTGCCGTCGGCGGCGCTGGCAAGAGAACTCAAACTTGTCATTTCCGGGCCAGGACGCGCACCGGCGGTCCAGGTATCAGACAATGGTTCGTAGAATTTCACAAAGGGATTGGTTGCATCAGAGACTGCCATGACCTTGCCGTCTTTGAGCCCGATGATCGTCCATGCGGTTGAGCCGGCGGGGAGGCCGGGTGAAGCCGCAGGCGACCAAGTGTTGGTCGTCGGGTCGTAGAGTTCCGCGCTGGCACCACGAACGACCAGCACCCGCCCGCATCTGGATCCACAATCGGTTTCGAGCAATATCGCACCATTTGCCGCAGGTGGGCTGGCCGAGCCTGGGGCGGATACCTGGTTTCGAGTCGAAGCTGAGGCCCAGGAGTTGGCAGCAGGGTCGTAGACTTCCTCGACGCCGTAGGCGCCGGCAACGACGACTTTTCCACCCGCCACCAACGTTGCGGTGTGACCCGCACGTGGGTTGGCCATTTCCGGCGTGGGCAGGCTGCGCCCACTGACAGGGTCGAGCACCTCGGCTGACCGCTCGTTGCTCGTCCCACCACCCCCGGATGAAATTCGACTGCCCGCCACAAGTATGCGCCCATCGCTCAGCAAGGTGGCGCTGTGGCCCGCTCGCAAAGTTGTGAGATTGCCGACGTGAGACCATCGTTGCGCGTCCGGATCGTAAACCTCCGCTGAGGCGTGGTCAGGGCGCTCTGTAAACCTGGAGAACCGCCCACCGATGACGACAACGCGCCCATCGGGTAGAGGCGTGGCGGTATGAAGATCGCGCTCCAGCAACATCGGGGAGGTCGCCTGCCAGGTGCCGGGGTAGGGCGTGGGCGCCTCTACCGATGGGTCATAGCTAAGGATTGCGTTCATGGTGAGTGCGTAGCCGTGGTTGATCTGGGGGAATTCCACGCCAATGAACGGGCCGTTGGTGTCAGTTGCCTGCGGCAGCCATGTAGCGCCGGCGTCCGAAGTGGCCAGCACCTCGCCGGTCAGCCCGACTACCCGGCCGTGATTTCGATCAGCGAAGGCAACTGAATGAAAGGTTTGCTGGGGCGAGCCCGTCAACGTCAATTGGACCGACCACATTCGCCCTCCGTCGGTGGTGGCAAGGATGTGGCCGCTGGCGTAGTCGGAGTGGCCGACCGCATAGCCATGGCCACCCTCAGAGTCGCCCACAAACGAGACACTTTCGAGCGTCATGGAGGCCACCGCGTCGGGCGGGTCTGACTTGGTCCAGGTCTGACCTCCATCGCTCGTTGACATAAAGAATGCCTTCATCGGATTAACCGATTGGTTGACGCCGGCGATGAGACCTTTGTCCGCATCAGCAAAGGAAACAGAGGTGAATCTGTAGCCGCCGGCGGGGAGGCCCGTTGGTTGCGCCTTCCATGTGCGTCCGTCTGTGGTGGCGAAGACCTCGACTTGCTTCAGACCTCGGGACTCTTCGAACGTTCCGTCGCCAACGGCATGAGCCCTGCCGGGAACCACCGAGGACACATCGAACAACTCCTTGTCGGTGCCGCTGTCCTGTGAGCGCCAGGTGGCGCCGCCATCGCTAGTGGCCAAGATCGTTCCCCCGGACCCGACTGCGTAGCCGTTGTTGGCATCGGCGAAGGACACTGCGTTGAGTTGGCGAAAAAGCACACGGTCCGGTGACGATGCCGAGCACGGCGAAGAAGTGAGGCAAGCGAACTGCTCCTGCCAGGTCTTAGCGCCGTCGCGGGTGGCGAGGATGAAACCGCCGGTGTAGTTGACCGAACCGGCAAAACCCACGGCATATCCGACCAGTGGGCTCTGTCGTGCGAAAGCAATAGCCTTGAGACCCCCCGCGGGGTGGGTGTACTGAGTGGTCCAGGGGGCCGAGGTGGCGCGGGCAAGGGGGACGGCGGCCAGAAGGCCTGCTGCCAGCGTCAGGGCCAGCACAAGGCGGGTGAACTTCGGAGTGGTCGTCATATCGCGCTGCTCGATTCCTTGCTCGAAGAGCGGGAGATCTGCCCGCTCGCTCGGGGCCTGTAGGGCTTTGCTGACGCCCAGAGCTGCTCGAAGGCGGCCTTGCACCAGGCGGCAAAGGCGGGGTGGTCGACCATGAGATCGGTAACAGACAGCGCGTCGGGGTCCGCCGGGTCGGGAAGACCGAGTAGGACGAAGCGACCATCGAAGATCGCTGCCACCAGCGGGAGGTCGTCGACGATGCGGGCTTCAACGCCGGCATCCTGGTAGGCCTCGGCGGTCCGCCGGAGCGCTTCGGCTTGTTCGCCCTCCAGTTCGGCTGAGCGGTAGAGAGCACGAGCTTTCACGCCGCGTGCCAGCGCATCGATCACCTCAGGAGAGACAATCATCTCGCCGGGGTAGGGGCCACGGTTGCAGACCAACACTTCGGTAGTCGCTTCGGTGATCAGCCGCTCGTAGAACAGGCCGAGCTGGATGTCGTCGACCGCGAATTGGACATGGGCATTGCCGGTCCGGGGGGCATCGGCGGCCAAGCCGGCGGCGAAGCGACGGGCAGCCTCGCCGGCGAGGGTCTCGACCCGGGAAAGCTGGTCCTTCAGCCGCTGTTCCTGGGTTGCCTGGAGGCGGCCGATGATGTCGGCCATGGGCGGTGCCCCCCAGCGCGCGACCTTTCCGGTACGGCGTTCGGCCAGGCCCTTTGCCTCCAGGGACTCCAGAGGCGCGTACACATTGGGACGGCTGATGCCAGACAGCTCACCCAGCTGGGCGGCGGTCGCTTCTCCCGCTCGGGCCAGTGCGATGAGAACCCTCGCCTCGTAGGAGGCGAGCCCGAGGTCCTCGAGTATCGGGCACAGCTCGGCTGCCTGGGGCCAGAGTTCCTGCCAGGGCCGACCATCCCCTAGTTCCGCCTGGTCCTCGTCCACCCCGTGCCCGCCTTTCACTCTCGTTTACACAGGAGCATACACTACGCAGACGCCCGCGCGCTACTAGTCCGCTTCTCTCGCGACGTTCGGGCGAAATCCGTCGGTCGAGCTGACGGCCACCATCGCGCCGCCGCGCTCTTCGTGTGCCGAAAAACTTTGGCCCCGGAGGCCGGGTCCAGTCTGGCGCTAGGAGGCAGCCCGCCTGGGGCGGGCTTCCTTCTCCACCGGTCGGGGGATGAGGGTGGGGTTGACCTTGTCGAGGACCACGGAGACCGACAGCCCGAAATAGTAGAATAATTCATCCCGATATCGTATGGTACAGAATCCCGGAATGGTAGGGTAGCCCTCGTGAGCGGGACCGTTCGGGCCATGGCCTACCAGCGACGCGTTGTCGATGACGAGCTCGACGACCTCTCGGCCGGGGCCGGCGCAATCGCGCTGGAAGGTGCAAAGGCTGTCGGCAAGAGCGCCACCGCTGCCGAGCGGGTCACGACCGAGTTCCTCCTCGAGGATCCGGCCACACGCGAGATCCTGTCTGCGGCACCGGAGCTCATGTTGGCCGGCGGGCCCGTCCTCATTGATGAGTGGCAGCATCTTCCGTCGACCTGGGACACCGTGCGGCGCGCCGTCGATGCAGGGGCGGATCCCGGCCAATTCTTCCTCACCGGTTCGGCGTCAGCGCTGAACCCGGGTACTCACAGCGGTGCCGGAAGGATTCTCAAGGTGCGGATGCGCCCGATGAGCCTGTGCGAGCGTGGCGTCCAGGCACCTTCGGTGTCTCTCGGCGCACTTCTGACCGGGGCGAGGCCGGCGGTGCTGGGGCGGACAGCAGTCGGCCTGACCGACTACGTGGCTCAGATCACTTCGTCGGGGTTTCCCGGCATCCGCGCCCTGCCCGAGCAGGTCCGCCGGGCCCAGTTGCGCGGCTACGTCGACAGGGTGATCGACCGGGACATCAATGAGATGGGCCGCACGCTGCGGAACGCAGCGGCACTACGGCGGTGGCTCGCCGCCTACGCGGCTGCGACGTCAACGGCAGCGTCCTACGAAGCGATCCGGGACGCGGCGACCTCCGGACAGGGAGACAAACCGGCGAAGACGACCACTCAGCCGTATCGGGACGCGCTGGAGCGTCTCTACGTCCTCGACCCGATCCCGGCCTGGCTCCCCACCAACAACCACATCAAGGAGCTGGCCGCCACACCCAAACACCACCTCGTTGATCCGGCACTCGCCACGAGCCTGCTCGGGCTGGGACCTGCCGCGCTACTGAGGGGAGAAGGAGGCACGGTGCGCATTCCTCGGGACGGCACCTTTCTCGGAGCGCTATTCGAGTCTCTCGTGGCGCAGAGCGTGCGCATCTACGCGCAGGCAGCCGAGGCGACGACCAGCCACTTCCGCACTCACCGCGGCGAGCACGAGGTGGACCTGATCGTCGAGCGGGATGACCAAAGGGTCGTCGCATTGGAGACGAAGGTCGCGGCAACAGTGACGGGAGCCGACGTGAAGCATTTGTTGTGGCTCCGTGAACGGCTCGGTGGGGATCTGCTCGACGCGGTGATCCTCACCACGGGCACGTTTGCCTATCGTCGCGACGACGGCATCGCTGTCGTACCCGCAGCGTTGCTCGGTCCATAGCGTGCGCGCCTGGCCATCGGCGTCGCCGAGCCATGGTGCCTCGCCTGACTTGCAGCCCGGAGCTGACGCCACGTTGCCGGCAAGCAGCGCCCCTGACCTAGGAGGCAGCCCGCCGGGGGCGGGTCTCCTTCTCGGCGGGGCGAGGGACGAGGGTGGGGTTGACCTTGTCGAGGACTACGGAGCGGTCGATCACGCACTTGCCGATGTCGGAGCGGCTGGGCAGGTCGTACATGACCTCGAGGAGAACCTCTTCGAGGATGGCCCTCAGGCCGCGGGCGCCGGTGCCCCGCAACAATGCCTGCTCTGACACGGCCTCGAGGGCGTCGTCGGTGAGCTCCAGCTCCACGTTGTCCAGCTCGAAGACCTTGCGGTACTGCTTGATCAGGGCGTTCTTGGGCTGGACGAGGATGCGCATGAGCGCCGGCTTGTCGAGCCCGGACACCGCACCGATGACGGGAAGGCGGCCCACGAACTCGGGGATGAGGCCGAACTTGAGCAGGTCCTCGGGAAGGACCTGGGCCAGGGCCTCGCCCTCCTCCTGCTCGCTGCTGCGGCGGATCTCGGCGCGAAAGCCGATGCCCTTGCGGCCGATGCGGCTGTCGATGATCTTGTCGAGGCCGGCGAAGGCGCCGCCGCAGATGAACAGGATGTTGGTGGTGTCGATCTGGATGAAGTCCTGGTGGGGGTGCTTGCGCCCGCCCTGGGGCGGCACCGATGCGGTGGTGCCCTCCAGGATCTTGAGCAGGGCCTGCTGCACGCCCTCGCCGGAGACGTCCCGGGTGATGGAGGGGTTCTCGGACTTGCGGGCGATCTTGTCGATCTCGTCGATGTAGATGATGCCCGTCTCGGCCTTCTTGACGTCATAGTCAGCGGCCTGGATCAGCTTGAGCAGGATGTTCTCGACGTCCTCGCCCACGTAGCCCGCCTCGGTGAGGGCGGTGGCGTCGGCGATGGCGAAGGGAACGTTCAGCATCCGGGCCAGCGTCTGGGCCAGCAGCGTCTTGCCGCAGCCGGTCGGGCCCAGGAGCAGGATGTTCGACTTGGCCAGCTCCACGTCGGAGTCGGTGCCGGATTCGGCCTCCACCCGCTTGTAGTGGTTGTAGACGGCCACCGAGAGGATCTTCTTGGCCCGGTCCTGGCCGATCACGTAGTCGTTCAGGAAGGCGAAGATCTCCTGGGGCTTGGGCAGGTCGTCGAAGCGGAGCTCGGAGGTCTCGGCCAGCTCCTCCTCGATGATGTCGTTGCACAGGTCGATGCACTCGTCGCAGATGTAGACGCCAGGCCCGGCAATGAGCTTCTTGACCTGCTTCTGCGACTTTCCGCAGAAGCTGCACTTGACGAGCTCGCCGCCGTCTCCGAACTTGGCCATTCAGTTCCCCCTCGTCCTAGGCCACGCCCGCAGCGCGTGGCACCTCGGCCAGCTCACGGGTCGTGATCACCTCGTCAATGATTCCGTATGCCTGTGCTTCATCCGCGCTCATGATGAAGTCGCGGTCAGTGTCGCGCTTGACCTTGTCGACGTCCTGGCCGGTATCGAAAGCCAACATTTCGTTCAGCAGGTCCCGCATACGCAGGATCTCCTTGGCCTGGAGCTCGATGTCGGTGGCCTGGCCGGCGGCCCCGCCGTAGGGCTGGTGAAGGAGGATCCGGGCATGCGGCAGGGCGTAGCGCTTGCCCTTGGTGCCCGCAGCCAGCAGGACTGCGGCGGCGGAGGCGGCCTGGCCGAAGCAGAAGGTGGACACCTCGGGCTTGATGAACTTCATGGTGTCGTAGATGGCGAAGAGGGCGGTGATGTCGCCGCCCGGGGAGTTGACGTAGAGGCTGATCTCCTTGTCGGGGTTCTCCGACTCCAGGAACAGCATCTGGGCGCACACCAGGTTGGCGATGGTGTCGTCGATCGGCGTCCCCAGGAAGATGATGTTCTCCTTGAGCAGGCGGGAGTACAGGTCGTAGGCGCGCTCGCCGCGGTTGCTGGACTCGACCACCGTGGGGACCAGATAGTTGTAAACCGGCTCGATCACTCTTTGGTCTCCGCTCCCTCTAGGTCAGCTCGGTCGACGGTGTGGCCTTCCTCGTCGACGATCTCTATGTGCTCGACAAGCCACTCCAGGGCCTTGGCCTTCTGCAGGTCCGAGCGTACCGTAGGCAACATGTCCTGCCGTTCAAGTTCACGGCGCAGAACGGCGGGCTTCTGGCCCAGCCGTTTGGCCAGGCGCTCGACCTCCTCGTCGAGCTCGGTATCGGCCACGATGAGGTTCTCGGCCTCGGCCAGGGCCCTCAGGGCGAGGTCGGCCTTGACCGCCCGCACCGACTCGGTGCGAAGCTCCTCGACCAGCTCCTCCTCGGCCGTCCCGCTGGCCGCGAGGTAGTCGGGCAGGCTCGCACCCTGCGCCTCCAGGCGCCGGCTCATGTCCTGGAGGCGCCTCTCCATCTCCGGTTGGACGAGGGGCTCGGGCGCCTCGTCGTCAACCAGCTCCACGAGAGCATTTATGGCCTCGTCCCTGAGGGCGAGGGTGGCCTGCATGCGCCTGGCCGTGCTTAGGCGCCGGCGGATGTCGGCCCGCAGCGCCTCCACCGCCTCGAACTCACTGACCTCGCCGGCCCACTCGTCGGTGACCTCGGGCAAAATCCGCTCTTTCACGTCCTTGACCAGGATCCGGAAGTCGACCGGGCCGTTGTCGTCCACCTTGGCGCTGAACGAGAGGATGTCGCCGACGTTGGCGCCCCTCATGTTCTCGTCCAGCTCGGGCACGAGCAGGGCACTGCCCACCTCGTAGAGGTAGTCGTCGGCCGACATGCCGGGCACCGGCTCGCCACCCCTCTCGCCCTTGACGTCGATGGACACGTGGTCGCTGGTCTGGGCCGGTCGCTTGACCGGAGCCAGCTCGCTCGACTGCTCCCGGAGCTTCTCGATCTGGCGGTCGACATCCTCGTCGGCGGCCAGCGGCGAGGGCACGGTGGCCCGCAGGCCGCCGTAGCCGGCGATGGAGACCTGGGGACGGACTTCGACCACCGCGTCGAAGGCCACGGGGCCCTTGTCCTTGCCGGCGGTGATGTCGATCTCGGGAGGGGCGATGGGATCTACGTCGGTCTCCTGCAGAGCACGGGCGTAGAAGTCGGGCAGGGAACCCCGGAGGGCCTCGGTGCGGGCCTCCTCGACTCCGATGCGGGCCTCCAGCAGACGCCGGGGAGCCTTGCCGGGACGGAAGCCCGGGATACGCACCTCACGGGCGATGCGACGGAAGGCGTCGTCCAGGGCCTTTTCGAACTCCTGCTCGTCGACTTCGACCGAGAGCTTGACCTTGTTGCCCTCGAGGGGCTCGACGACCGCTTTCATCAGCGGCCGAGTCTACCGGCAGGCCCCGCCTCTTCCGCCGGACCCCCGCCAGCCGCCTTGTCTTACAGGACGGCCACTCCAGGGGGAGCCGGGGCCGCAGCGGTTCGTCGTCAGCGCTTGGCCAGACTGAAGCGGGGCAACCTGCCGGCGGCAACAAGGCCGGATGCCCCAACGGTCGCGGGAGCCCGTTGCCGCAGGTAAGCCTCCATGGCCTGGGCACCCAGAGGCTTGGCGAAGAGGTAGCCCTGACCGAAATCGGCTCCCATTCCGACCAGCTCGGACAGCTGCTCCGGCCTCTCGATTCCTTCGGCGACGGTTTCGAGGCCGAAGGTGCGGGCCAGCTTCACCACCGCCCGTGCCACCGCCGACTGCTCCGGCCCATTGGTCACGCCGTCCACGAAGGCCTTGTCGATCTTCAACACGTCGATGGGCAGGATGCGCAGGTAATTGAGCGACGAGTAGCCGGTACCGAAGTCGTCCACCGCCAGCTTGAGCCCCAGCTCCTTGAGCCGGCGCAGCCGATCGATGGTGGGCGTGATGTCGCTCATGAACAGGCTCTCGGTTATCTCCAACGTGAGCTGGCTCGCGCTGAGACCGGATTCGATGAGGGCCTGCTGCACGTCGGCCACGAAGCGCTGGCTCTCGATCTGGCGCACCGAGGCGTTGACGCAGAGACGCAGCGCCGGCCAACTGAAGCGCTCCTGCCACGCTCGGACCTGGGCACAGGACCTGACCAGAACGTCCTTGCCGATCTCCTCTATGAGGCCCGTCTCCTCGGCCACGGCGATGAACTCGGCCGGCGGGACCAGGCCCTGCTCGGGATGGCGCCAGCGCACCAGCACCTCCATGCCCGTCGCCTCGCCGCTCCTGAGGTTCACGATGGGTTGGTAGTGCAGCACCAGCTCCTCGCGCTCCACCGCCCTGCTCAGGCTCGCCTCCATGGACAGCCGGTGCAGAGCGGTCCGGTGCATGTCGGGCTCGAACAGGGCGTGGCGGCCCTTGCCCGATGCCTTGGCCTTGTACATGGCCACGTCCGCGTTACGCAGCAGCGCCTCTGCGTTTTCGGCCAGGTCACTGAAGGCGATGCCGACGCTGGCAGTCATGGCCACGTCACGCCCCTGGATGGCAAAGGGGATGTGGAGGGCATCGAGCACCCGCTGGGCCACCTCGACGGCGTCGCGCTCGGACGTGTTCTCCAGCAGCACGGCGAACTCGTCGCCGCCGAGGCGGGCGCCGATATCGCCGGGGCGGAGCCGGGAGCGCAGCCGTTCGGCCACGCGGATCAGCAACTCATCGCCGGCGGCGTGGCCGAGGCTGTCGTTGATGGTCTTGAACCGGTCGAGATCGAAGAACAACACCGCGTGGCGGACAGGCGTACGCCGGAGGTGGGCCAAAGCGTGCTCCACGTGGTTGCGGAACAGGGCGCGGTTTGCCAGGCCGGTGAGGGCGTCGTGCAGCGCCAGGTGACGCAGCTGCTCGTCCTGCTCCCTGCGGGTCCGGACATCACGGGCGTGGAGGACCATGCCGCCCACATCAGGGTGCTCCCGAAGGTCCATGGCCGTGACCTCGACGTCGACCCAGCTACCGAGGACGTGGGACATGCGCATCTCCGTCGCCTCGCCGGCGTACTCGCCTCTGGTCAGCCGGTGAACGAGCTCAGCCAGCTTCACCTGGTCCTCGGCGTGCACGAGTGCTGCCGCCGGCTGGCCGACGAGGCGCTCGGCCACCCGCCCGAGCATCGGCCCCGCCGCCGGGCTGCAGTAGGCGATGGCGCCGTCGGCCTTGACGATCAGGACCAGGTCAGGAGAAGCCTCGACGATCGCGGCGAGACTCGGGAGCACAGATCCGCCCAAGTTCTCCACCTCTGACTCATCGGCGCCGTATCGCCTGGTTGAAGTGGACTGCCATAGCCAATTCCCGGATGGTCACAACGGGGTGCTCCAGGTCAGGCAACGCAAGAGCCCTACGGTCGCCGTCCATCTGTGCGTGTACTACGCCAGTTCCCACGCCAGTGAAGGCCCGGTCGTACCCGGCACCGTCCGACCACGACCAACAGAGCGTGTCCAACGCGTACCGCATCGCCGCCGACGAAAGGGATCGCTTCCAGATCATGCGGCTCATACCTCCGGGGCTGGGGGGCACCAATGCCGCCTCCAACCTGTTCCCGGTTTCTACCCAGGCCCACCCTGGTGCTGCTGACAAGACCGAGATCGACGAGAAACGCCGAGATCACGGCAAACTGGGTCTGTGCGCCCACTCGGCCTTCGCGCCCGCCTTCCTCGAGGACCGCTCGCACGCCTTGGCTGCTTCGTGCTCGGCGTCGGCGTCGGCGCTGCTGCGTTCGCTGTAATCCTGGTCAACTCGCCACCGTTTCATGCTCTCCAGTGCGCCTTCTCCGGACGTAACGGTTGGATAATCGAGTTACCAGCGGACCCTCAGACCGCTGATGAGGTCCGCAAGACGGTCCAGTCCCAAACAAGCTGTGTTCCCGTGAAGGTGGGATACGTCAACTGGGGCATCGTCGAAGATGGGCTGCTCGCGGTGCCCGTCAGCGCTCCGCGCAAGGCAGTACCCAGTGGTGGGACCATCGAGGTGTGGGTTGAGGGGACCGCAGGCCAAGCATCGGATCGGTGCGCTCCACAGGGGCCACAGAACGCAGCGCCGGCAGAATGTCCCGGCGGTCCTCAGCCCGCGAGATGAGGCCGGCGGGACTCAGAATCCACCGGAGGCGAGGCCCGAGCCGGATTGCGAAAAGCGCCGCGATCCTCGCC
>DATLEK010000055.1:0-63479 GCA_035525365.1 Acidimicrobiales bacterium | reverse complement strand
CCACCTACCAGGTGCCCGTCGAGGTCCGGCCGCGGCGGTCGACCACGCTGTCGGTCCGCTGGCTGGTCGGCTACTCCCGCCAGCGGCGGGAGAAGACGATGGCGCTGCGCCTCGCCAACGAGCTGCTCGACGCTTCCAACGGCATCGGTTCGTCCGTGAAGCGCCGTGAGGACCTCCACAAGATGGCCGAGTCCAACAAGGCCTTCGCCCACTACCGCTGGTAGTGCCTCGCCGGTCGAGGTGACTCGCGGCCGGCGGGCAGGACCAGCACCACGGGATCGACCTGTGACCCAGGTCGGTTCCTCCGCAACGACTCTTCGAGGAAACTTCCTATGGCACCAGTGATCCGCGAGTTCCCGCTGGCGAGGACCCGCAACATCGGCATCATGGCCCACATCGACGCTGGCAAGACCACCACGACCGAGCGCATCCTCTATTACACGGGCAAGAACTACAAGATGGGCGAGGTCCACGAGGGCGCCGCCACCATGGACTGGATGATCCAGGAGCAGGAGCGGGGGATCACCATCACCTCCGCTGCCACGACCTGCATGTGGCGCGACAACTGGATCAACATCATCGATACGCCGGGCCACGTGGACTTCACCGTCGAGGTGGAGCGCTCCCTGCGCGTGCTCGACGGGGCCGTGGCCGTGTTCGACGCGGTGGCGGGCGTGGAGCCCCAGACCGAGACGGTGTGGCGCCAGGCCAACAAGTACGAGGTACCCCGAATCTGCTTCGTCAACAAGATGGATCGCATCGGCGCCGACTTCGACCGCTCCGTCGCCATGATCCGCGACCGCCTCGATGCCGTGGCGGCCGTCGTGCAGATCCCGATCGGGGCCGAGGGCCACTTCAAGGGCATGGTCGACCTGATCGGTATGAAGGCCCTCACCTGGGACGAGACGACCGACCACGGCGAGGCCTGGTCCGTCGACGAGATACCCGACGAGCTGGTGGCCGATGCCGAGGCGGCGCGCCAGGCCCTCATCGACGTGCTGTCCACCTTCGACGACGAGATCATGGAGAAGTTCATCGGCGACGAGGAGATCACGGCCGACGACCTGCGCCGGGCGCTGCGGCACGGCACCATCTCCAACCAGGTCGTACCCGTGCTGTGCGGGTCGGCGTTCAAGAACAAGGGCGTCCAGCCGATGCTGGACGCCGTCATCGACTTCCTGCCCAGCCCGCTCGATCTCAAGCCCGTCACCGGGCTGGACCTGAAGGGGATCGAGGAGCTGGAGCGCAGGGCTGACGACAGCGAGCCGTTCTCGGCCCTCGCCTTCAAGATCATGAGCGATCCCCACGTGGGCAAGCTCACCTACTTCCGGGTCTACAGCGGCACCCTTGTCAAGGGCGGCGCCGTGTTGAACTCAAGCAAGGACCGCAAGGAGCGGATCGGCCGCCTGCTGCAGATGCACGCCAACCACCGCGAAGACAAGGACGCCGTCTTCGCCGGCGACATCGTGGCCGCAGTGGGCTTGAAGCAGACGACCACGGGCGACACGCTCTGCGACCCGAACTCGCCCATCGTCCTTGAGTCCCTCGAGTTCCCGGAGCCCGTCATCCATGTGGCCGTGGAGCCCAAGACCAAGGACGCCCAGGACAAGCTGTCCAAGGCGCTCCAGTCGCTCTCCGAGGAGGATCCCACCTTCCAGGTCCACTCCGACGAGGAGACGGGCCAGACCGTCATCGGCGGCATGGGTGAGCTGCACCTCGAGGTGCTGGTCGACCGCATGCTCCGCGAGTTCAAGGTGGACGCCAACGTCGGCAAGCCCCAGGTGGCCTACCGGGAGACGATCACCCAGGCCGTCGTGAAGGTCGAGATGCGCTACGTGCGCCAGACCGGCGGCCGGGGCCAGTACGGCCACGTGGTCATCAGCCTCGAGCCCACCGGGCCCGGCGGCGGCTACGAGTTCGTGGACAAGATCTCCGGTGGCGTTATCCCCAAGGAGTACATCCCCTCGGTCGATGCCGGCATCCAGGAGGCACTGACCTCCGGAGTCGTCGCCGGGTACCCGATGGTGGACGTGCGGGCCATCCTCACCTATGGCTCCTACCACGATGTCGACTCGTCGGAGATGGCCTTCAAGATCGCCGGTTCCATGGCCGTCAAGGAGGCGGCCAAGCGGGCCAAGCCCTGCCTTCTCGAGCCGATCATGCTCGTGGAGGCCGTCACCCCCGACGAGTACATGGGCGACGTCATCGGCGACCTGAACAGCCGCCGGGGGAAGATGGAGGGCATGGAGCAGCGAGGCAGCAGCCAGGTGATCCGCACCCAGGTGCCGCTGTCGGAGATGTTCGGCTACGTTACGGACCTGCGGTCGAAGACCCAGGGACGGGCCACGTCGACCATGCAGTTCCATTCGTACCAGCAGGTCCCCGAGACGATCGCCAGAGAGATCGTCGCCCGGGTACGCGGCGAGTAACCACAGCTTTTCTACGATAGCGATCAAGAGGACACAAACATGGCCAAGCAGAAGTTCGAGCGCACGAAGCCCCATCTCAACATCGGGACGATGGGTCACATCGACCACGGCAAGACCACGTTGACGGCTGCCATCACCAAGGTTCTCGCCGAGCGCGACGCCTCCGGGACCACCTCCTTCACCGCCTTCGACATGATCGACAAGGCGCCGGAGGAGAAGGCCCGTGGCATCACCATCAACATCGCCCACGTGGAGTACCAGACGCCCAACCGTCACTACGCCCACGTCGACATGCCGGGTCACGCCGACTACATCAAGAACATGATCACCGGTGCCGCCCAGGTGGACGGCGCCATCCTGGTGGTCTCGGCGGCTGACGGGCCCATGCCCCAGACGCGGGAGCACGTGCTGCTGGCCCGACAGGTCGGCGTTCCGTCCATCGTCGTCGCCCTGAACAAGGCCGACATGGTGGATGACGAGGAGCTGCTCGACCTGGTGGAGCTCGAGGTCCGTGAGCTGCTCAGCGAGTACGAGTTCCCCGGCGACGACACGCCCGTCGTGCGCGTCAGCGCCCTCAAAGCCCTCGAGGGCGACGCCGCCTATGCCGATTCCATCGTCAAGCTCATGGACGAGGTCGACGCCTTCGTGCCCGAGCCCGCCCGTGACACCGACAAGCCCTTCCTCATGCCCATCGAGGATGTCTTCACCATCCAGGGCCGCGGCACCGTGGTTACCGGCAAGGTGGAGCAGGGCATCGTCCGCACCGGTGACGAGGTCGAGATCGTCGGCCTCCGCAACACGTCGAAGACGGTGTGTACCGGTGTCGAGATGTTCCGCAAGATCCTCGACGAGGGGCGGGCCGGCGACAACATCGGCGCCCTTCTCCGCGGCACGAAGAAGGAGGAGGTGGAGCGTGGCCAGGTCTTGTGCAAGCCCGGCTCCATCACCCCCCACACCAACTTCGAAGCCAACGTCTACGTCCTGAACAAGGCCGAGGGCGGGCGCCACAAGCCGTTCTTCAACAACTACCGCCCGCAGTTCTACTTCCGCACCACCGACGTCACCGGCTCGATCACCTTGGCCGAGGGCACCGAGATGGTGATGCCGGGCGACAACACCACGATGGTGGTCGAGCTGGGCAAGCCCATCGCCATGGACGAGGGCCTCCGCTTCGCCATCCGCGAAGGTGGCCGCACCGTGGGCGCCGGCCGCGTCACCAAGATCCTCAAGTAGTTCGAGAGACGAAGATGGCTGACAGCAAGCAGAAGATCCGGATACGGCTGAAGGCCTACGACCACGAGGTGGTCGACCAGTCAACGAAGAAGATCGTCGAGACGGTGCTGCGGACGCAGGCCAAGGTCCGTGGGCCCGTCCCGCTGCCCACCGAGAAGCACCGCTACACGGTGATCCGCTCACCCCACAAGTACAAGGACAGCCGCGAGCACTTCGAGATGCGCATTCACAAGCGCCTGCTCGACATCGTGGAGCACAGCGCCAAGACCGTCGATTCCCTGCAGCGCCTGGACCTTCCGGCTGGGGTCGACATCGAGATCAAACTGCAATAACTGCTAGAGTCGTTCCCGGTTCAACTGACGTCCGTGGTCGCCTGCGGGAACCCCACGGCACAACCCAAATTCGCTCCGCCGGGTCTACCCGGGCGGAGCTTTCGCGTGAGAGACAAGAGACAGAAACCTCAACATGGCCAGTACAGCGATCGTCGGCGAGAAGGTGGGCATGACCCAGATCTGGGACGACCAGAACCGGTCCATCCCTGTCACCGTCGTCAAGGTGCCGCCGGTGCGCGTCGTGCAGGTCAAGACGCTCGAGCGTGACGGTTACTCGGCGCTGCAGGTGACGTTCGGGACCGTCAAGCCCAGCCGGGTGAACAAGCCCGAGGCCGGGCACTTCGCCAAGGCCGGCGTCGAAGCCGGTCGTCGGCTGGTCGAGCTGCGCCTCGAGGATGTCAGCGGTTACGAGGTGGGCCAGGAGCTCAAGGTCGACCAGCTCGTGGCCGGCCAGCGCGTGGACGTCACTGGTATCAGCCGGGGTAAGGGCTTCATGGGCGTGATGCGCCGGCACAATTTCAAGGGCCAGGGCGCCGGCCACGGTAACCACAAGAAGCACCGGGCCCCCGGCGCCATCGGCGCCTGTGCCACGCCGGCGCGCGTGTTCAAGGGCATGAAGATGGCGGGCCAGATGGGCGCCCAGAAGGTCACCACGTTGAACCTCGAGGTGGTCGAGTCCGACGGTGAGCGTGACCTGCTGCTGGTGCGCGGCGCCGTCCCCGGCCCCCGCGGCGGCATGGTCCTCATACGCAACGCCGTCAAGGGCGGGAAGTAGCCATGGCGACCGCAGATGTCCGCAAGGTCGACGGGTCCACAGCCGGATCGGTGACGCTCGACGACACGCTGTTCGGGATCGCCCCCAACGCCGCCGTTCTGCACCAGGTGGTCACCGCCCAGTTGGCTGCCGCCCGCTCCGGCACCCAATCCACCAAGACCCGAGCCGAGGTTCGTGGCGGCGGCGCCAAGCCGTGGAGGCAGAAGGGCACCGGACGGGCCCGTCAGGGTTCCAACCGAGCGCCCCACTTCACCGGTGGCGGCGTCGCTCTCGGCCCCAAGCCCCGCAAGTACAACCAGAAGACCCCGAAGAAGATGGTGCAGCTGGCCCTGCGTTCGGCTCTGTCGGATCGGGCAGCTGAGGGCAAGGTCATGGTGGTCGACGCCTGGCCTTTCACCATCCCCCGTACCAAAGATGCACGAGCGGCGCTGGCCGCCCTGGGCCTGGACGGCAAGGTCCTGGTCATCCTCGGCAACGACGAGGAGGCGGCGGCGAAGTCGTTCCGGAACCTCCCCGAGGTGCACGTGCTGGCCGCCAGCCAGCTCAACGCCTACGACGTACTGTGCGCCGACTGGGTCGTGTTCAGCCAGGCCACTCTCCCCTCGGCTAAGCCGCCGGCGCCGGCAACTGAGACAGTGGAGGTGAAGCCGTGAAGGAACCCCGCGACATCGTCCTGCGTCCTGTCGTGTCGGAGAAGTCGTACTCGTTGCTCGACGACGGCGTCTACACCTTCGTCGTCGATCCCAGCGCCAACAAGACCGAGATCCGCCAGGCCATCGAGTCCATCTTCAATGTCCGGGTCACCAACGTCAACACGCTGAACCGCAAGGGAAAGCGCAAGCGCAACCGTAAGCAGGCCACCTTCGGGACCCGGCCGGACACCAAGCGGGCCATCGTCACCCTCGCCGGCGAAGACCGCATCGATCTGTTCGAGAGCTGACGAGGAGACATGGCACTACGCAAACGCAAGCCCACCAGCGCCGGCCGGCGGTTCCAGACCGTTTCCGACTTCTCGGAGATCACCCGTGATCATCCTGAGAAGGCGCTACTGGACCCCAAGCCCCGCACCGGCGGCCGTAACGCCCACGGTCGCAAGACGGCCCGCCACCGTGGCGGCGGCCACAAGCAGCAGTACCGCAAGATCGACTTCCGCAGGAACAAAGACGGAGTTCCCGCCACTGTCGCGGCCATCGAGTACGACCCCAACCGCAACGCCCGGATCGCCCTGCTCCACTACCACGACGGGGAGAAGCGCTACATCCTCGCTCCCGCCAACGTCACCGTGGGCCAGATACTCCAGAGCGGGCAGGGGGCCGAGATCCGTCCCGGCAACGCCATGCCCATGCGCTTCATCCCGGTCGGTACCACCATCCACAACGTGGAGCTGCAGCCGGGCGGCGGCGGCAAGATGGCGCGCGGCGCGGGCATGAGCATCCAGCTCGTGGCCAAGGAGGGCGACTTCGTGACGCTGCGCCTCCCCTCCACCGAGATGCGCCGGGTCTCCATCGACTGCCGCGCCACCATCGGCGAGGTCGGCAACGCCGAGTTCGAGCTCATCAAGGTGGGCAAGGCCGGCCGCAACCGGTGGAAGGGCATCCGCCCCCAGACCCGCGGCGTGGCCATGAACCCGGTCGACCACCCCCTCGGTGGTGGCGAGGGCAAGTCCTCCGGCGGGCGCCATCCCGTTTCGCCATGGGGCAAGCCCGAAGGTCGCACCAGAGACAAGACAAAGCCGTCCACCAGACTCATTGTTCGCCGTCGCCGCACCCGCGGGTCCCGGAGGTAGATGTCATGACCCGTAGCCTGAAGAAGGGCCCCTTCGTCGACGATCACCTGTTGAAGAAGGTCGACGCTCTCAACTCCCGCAACGAGAAGCGCGTGATCAAGACCTGGTCGCGCCGCTCCACGATCATCCCCGACATGGTGGGACACACCATCGCCGTCCATGACGGCCGCAAGCACGTGCCCGTCTATGTCACCGAGTCGATGGTCGGCCACAAGCTCGGCGAGTTCGCTCCCACCCGCACCTTCCGGTACCACGCCGGCCAGGAACGGGCGGGGAGGCGGTAGAGGTGCCGGGCACAAAGACCAACGAGCGGGAGGGCACCCGTGCCGTCCTGCGCCATTCCCGCACCTCGGCCACCAAGGTCCGCGTTGTTCTCGACCTGATCCGTGGCCTGGAGGTGGGGCAGGCCCGCGACGTGTTGCGGTTCTGCGAGCGTGACGCCGCCCAGCTCGTAGGCAAGCTGCTGGCTTCGGCCGTGGCCAACGCCGAGAACAACAACGGCCTCGATCCCGAGGAGCTGTTCGTCTCAGCCTGTTACGCCGACGAGGGAACGACAATGAAGCGGTGGCGCCCCCGGGCCAGAGGGCGGGCCACCCGCATCCGCAAGCGCACCTGCCACGTGACGGTGATCGTCAGTCGCCTCCCCGAGGACGAGCTGGCCCGGGCCAAGGCTCGCCACGCCGCCGACGCGGCCAGTAGCCGGGCCCGCCGTGTCGAAGGTGGCCGTAGGGGTCGTTCGACCCGCCGTGACGCCCGGATGCCGGGCACCGCGCCGGAACCGTCCACCGCTCAGCCGGCCGAGGCCACCGACGAGACAGCGGCCGCCGACAGCGCCGACACCACCGAGACCGAGGCTGCTACCGAGGCCACCGACACCACCGAGGAAGCCGCAGCGACCGAGGTAGCACCGACGACCGAGACGACCGAGACGACCGAGACGACCGAGACGACCGGTAGCGCCGCGGCTGACACGGCCGGCGCCGAGACCAGCGAAGCCGCCGAACCCGGCGCCACCAGCGAGCAGACGGAAGAGAAGGGCGAGTAATGGGCCAGAAGGTCAACCCCTACGGGTTCCGCTTGGGCGTGACCACGGCGTGGAAGTCGCGCTGGTTCAACGAGCGCGACTACCAGGACCACGTCATCGAGGACTGGAAGATCCGTGACTACCTGAGCAGTCAGCTCGAGCGGGCCGCCGTCAGCCGTATCGAGGTGGAGCGGACCCGAGACCGCCTGCGCATCGACCTGCACACGGCCCGGCCTGGGATCGTCATCGGCCGGCGCGGCGCTGAGGCCGACCGGCTGCGCACCTACCTGGCCAAGCTCACCAACAACCCCCGGATCCAGCTCAACATCCAGGAGATCCGCCAGCCCGAGCTCGACGCCGCTCTGATCGCCCAGGGCATCGCCGATCAGCTCACCGGCCGGGTGAGCTTCCGGCGGGCCATGAAGCGTGCCGTCCAGACCGTGCAGAAGGCCGGTGCCCAGGGCATCCGCGTCCAGTGCGCCGGCCGCCTCGGCGGCTCGGAGATGGCCAGGCGCGAGGCCTACCGCGAGGGCCGCGTTCCCCTGCACACCCTGCGGGCCGACATCGACTACGGCTTCCGTGAGGCCAAGACCACCTTCGGGCGCATCGGCGTCAAGGTGTGGATCTACAAGGGAGACATCCTCCCCTACAAGATCTCCACCGAGGACAAGATCAACAGGGAAGCGGCCATGGCTGTCGGTGAGACGTCCGGCCAGGGCGGGCCCCGCCGCATCATCTCCGCCGGTGGCGGTCGCCGGCGACCCGATCAGGGTGAGCCCGGCACTGCCCTGCCCGATGTGCCGGCCGGCACGGACGACCTGGACGGCGAGGGCGCTGACGCCATCGAGGCGAAGCCGATCATCCCCGAGGTCGACCCCGACATCGAGCGCCTGCTGGCCGAAGAAGAAGAGATCGAGCGTCGTACCCGCGAGCATCACGAGGCTCCCCACTTCCGCAAGGGCAACGACTGATGCTGATGCCGCGGAAGGTCAAGCACCGCAAGCAGCAGCGCGGCCGAATGTCGGGTCTGGCCAAAGGCGGCTCCACCGTCACCTTCGGCGACTACGGGATCCAGGCCCTCGAGCCGGCCTGGGTCACGGCCCGCCAGATCGAGGCTGCCCGTATCGCCATGACCCGCCACGTCAAGCGCGGCGGCAAGGTCTGGATCCGTGTGTTCCCCGATAAGCCGGTCACCCAGAAGCCGGCTGAGACCCGAATGGGATCCGGCAAGGGCAACCCGGAGCACTGGGTCGCCGTGGTCAAGCCGGGACGGGTGCTGTTCGAGCTGGCCGGCGTGGGCGAGGACCTCGCCCGTGCCGCCATGGAGCGGGCCATCCAGAAGCTGCCCATGAAGGCCAAGTTCGTGGTCCGCCGCGACCAGGAGGTCGAGATCTGATGGCCCGGTCGAAGGTGGAGGACTACAGAGGTATGGGAGTCGAGGAGCTCGAGGGCCGCTTGGGAGAAGTGAAGCAGGAGCTGTTCAACCTCCGCTTCCAGCACGTGACCGGCCAGCTCGACAACATGTCGCGCCTCGGCCAGCTGAGGAAGGAGGTGGCGAGGATCAACACCATCATGCGAGAGCAGGAGATCGCCGCCGCCGAACAAGAGACGGAGGCAGCAAATGGCTGATACAGCCGGTACCGAGGCAGCAGCCTCCGCGGAGCGTCCCGTGAACCGGCGCAAGGTGCGTGAGGGGACCGTCGTCTCCAACGCCATGGACAAGACGGTCATCGTGTCGGTCGTCGAGCGTGTGCGCCACCGCCGTTACGGCAAGACGGTGCAGCGCACCAAGCGGCTCTACGCACACGACGAGCACAACGACGCCCGCACCGGCGATCGCGTGAGTGTCCAGGAAACCCGCCCGCTGTCCAAGCTCAAGCGCTGGCGTGTGGTCGAGATCATCGAGCGGGCACGATGATCCAGCAGGAATCACGTCTACGGGTCGCCGACAACTCCGGCGCCAAGGAAGTTCTCTGCATCAAGGTCCTCGGTGGCTCGCGCCGCCGGTACGCGTCCATTGGCGACATGTTCGTGGCCACGGTCAAGGACGCCATCCCGGGAGCGGCGGTCAAGAAGGGTGAGGTCGTCAAGTGCGTCGTCGTCCGCACGAAGAAGGAGAAGCGCCGTGCCGACGGCAGCTACATCCGCTTCGACGAGAACGCCGCCGTGCTGGTGAACGAGCAACAGCAGCCACGGGGCACCCGTATCTTCGGCCCAGTTGGTCGCGAGCTTCGGGACAAGCGCTTCATGCGCATCGTCTCTCTCGCCCCCGAGGTCCTCTGATGGGCAACCGCCGACCCGACCCGCCGAAGGTGGTCAAGCTGAAGAAGGGCGATCGTGTCCGCGTCCTCGCCGGCAAGGACCGGGGGAAGGAAGGCGAGATCATGCGCGTCATCCCCGAAGCCGGCAAGGTGATCGTCGACGGGGTGAACGTGGCCAAGCGCCACCAGCGGGCCACCAAGACCACCATGCAGGGCGGCATCATCGACAAGGACATGCCGTTGCCGGCGTCTGCCGTGGCCATCATCTGTCCCACAGACGGGGCCACGCGGGTCGGCTACCGCTTCGAGGACACCGGGCCCGGTCGCCGTAAGGTGCGCATCTGCCGGAAGTGCGGAGGAGACCTGTAATGGCCGCCGCAACCACCACCGAGCGTCCACGGCTCAAGCAGCGCTACGACAGCGAGATCCGGGCCGAGCTGCAGGAACGGCTCGGGCTGGGCAACACCATGGAGGTGCCCCACTTCGAGAAGATCGTGGTGAACATGGGCGTAGGTGCGGCCACGGCCCAGCCGTCACTGCGGGACGGTGCTGTCCGCGACCTCACCCTGATCACCGGTCAGAAGCCATTCGTCACCAAGGCCAGGAAGTCGATCGCCGCCTTCAAGCTGCGCGAGGGCCAGGAGATCGGCGCCAAGGTCACCATGCGGGGCGACCGCATGTGGGAGTTCCTCGACCGGCTCATCAGCCTGGCCATCCCCCGGATACGCGACTTCCGCGGTCTTCCGGCCAACTCCTTCGATGGCCACGGCAACTACACCTTCGGGGTCACCGAGCAATTGATCTTCCCCGAGATCGACTACGACAAGATCGACACGACGCGTGGCATGGACATCACCATCGTCACCACGGCACGGAGCGACGACGAGGGGAAGGCCCTACTCGAGGCCTTCGGCTTCCCCTTCCGCCGCCCCGGGCAACAGTAAGGAACAAGGGAGACACGAGGCAGAATGGCAAAAAAGGCGTTGATCCAGAAGCAGGAGCGCAAGCCCAAGTTCAAGGTGCAGGGCTACACGCGCTGCCGTCGGTGTGGGCGCCCGCGCGCCGTGTTCCGCAAGTTCGGCCTCTGCCGTATATGCCTGCGCGTGCTCGCACATGCGGGTGACCTTCCCGGTGTGACCAAGGCCAGCTGGTAGGTGACGCGACCATGACCATGACCGACCCGATCGCCGACATGCTGACGCGCGTGCGCAACGCCAACACGGCCATGCACGACACCACCAAGATGCCGTCGTCGAAGCTGAAGGAATCCCTTGCCGTCATCCTCGAGCGCGAGGGCTACATCGACGGTTTCACCATCCACGACGACCCTGCCCGCCCGGGCCGGGTGCTGGAGATCCAGATGAAGTACACCCCCGACCGGGTTCGCACCATCTCCGGCATCAGGCGCATCTCCAAGCCGGGCCTGCGGGTCTACATCAAGGCCGGAAAGCTTCCCCGTGTGCTGGGGGGGCTGGGCATCGCCGTTCTCTCGACCAGCCAGGGGCTCATGACCGACCGCGAGGCGCGCCAGCGCCGAGTGGGCGGCGAGATCCTCTGCTACGTCTGGTAGCCGCCATGTCCCGTATCGGTCGTTCCCCCATTCCCGTACCTGCCGGCGTAGAGGTCTCCGTCGCCGGTCGCCACATCACCGTCAAGGGCCCGAACGGGACCCTCGAGCGCGACATCCCCGGCGAGATCACCATCCGCCAGGATGGCGACACCCTCCTGGCCGAGCGCCCGAACGACGAGCGCCAGAGCCGAGCTTTGCACGGGCTCGTGCGCTCCCTCGTCAACAACATGGTGATAGGCGTCACCACCGGGTTCACCAAGGACCTCGAGATCGTCGGCGTCGGCTACCGGGCCACAGCCCAGGGGCCGAACAAGATGGAGCTGGCCCTCGGCTTCAGCCACTCGGTTCCCGTGGAGGCTCCACCCGGCGTGAGCTTCGAGATCCCCGTCCCCACCCGGATAACGGTGAAGGGCATGGACAAGGAGCAGGTGGGTCAGGTGGCGGCCGACATCCGCAGCCTGCGCAAGCCCGAGCCCTACAAGGGCAAAGGTGTTCGTTACGCCGGCGAGCACGTCGCCCGCAAGAGCGGGAAGGCAGCGAAGTGACCGAGTCCAAGGTTCAGAGGTTGCGGAAGAGGCGGCATCGGCGGGTTCGGAAGAAGGTTGCGGGTACGCCTGAGCGGCCGCGGTTGGCGGTGTTCCGGTCGAATCGGCACATCGTGGCTCAGGTCATTGACGATGTTGCCGGGCGGACGTTGGCGGCGGCTTCCACGGTGGAGGCGTCGATCAGGACGGCTGGATCGACGAGCAACACCGATGCGGCTACCAGGGTCGGTGAGCTGGTTGCTCAACGGGCTAGCGAGGCCGGCGTGAAGCGTGTGGTGTTCGACCGTGGCGGGTTCGCCTACCACGGCCGGGTGGCTGCGGTGGCCGAGGCTGCCCGCAAAGCAGGACTGGAGCTCTGAAAGGCGATATGGCTGATTCTCAGTTCGAAGAGCGTCCCATTGGGCGCCCCAACCGTGTGGCCAAGGTGGTCAAGGGCGGGCGTAGGTTCTCCTTTGCCGCGCTGATGGTTGTCGGTGACGGCAACGGAAAGGTGGGCCTCGGTTACGGGAAGGCCAAGGAGGTCGCGCTGGCCATGCAGAAGGCGGCCGACGATGCCCGCAAGAACGTCTTCGTCGTGCCCCTTGCCGGCTCCACCATCACCCATCCCGTCATTGGCGAGGCCGGGGCCGGGCGGGTCCTGCTCAAGCCGGCTGCTCCCGGTACCGGTGTCATCGCCGGCGGGGCGGCCCGGATCATTCTCGAAGCCGCCGGCATCCACGACGTGCTGGCCAAGTCGCTCGGGTCTTCCAACGCCATCAACGTGGCCCACGCCACCATCGCCGGGCTGAAGGCCCTCAAGTCGCCCGACGAGGTAGCCAGGCTCCGGGGCAAGTCACCGGAGGAAGTTGCCCCCGCCGGCATGCTCCGTGCCTACCAGGAGACCCAGCGTCAGCGGGGCCATTCCGCGCCTGGTCAGGTCGCTTGACCATGGGGGATCTGAAAGTGACGCAGGTGAAGTCGGCGATCGGGTCCAAGCCCAAGCACAAGGGCACCCTCCGGGCTCTGGGGCTCGGCCGCATCGGCAAGACCAATGTCCTGCCCGACCGTCCAGAGATCCGCGGCATGATCGCCCGGGTCCCGCACCTCATCGAGGTCGGCGACGCAGACAAAGAGGAAGCGACCAAGACATGAGAGTCCACGAGCTGAAGCCGCCGGCCGGCTCCACCCGGGGTCGGCGTCGCGTCGGCCGCGGTACCGCCGGCAAGGGCGGCAAGACGGCTGGCCGCGGTACCAAGGGCCAGCATGCACGCGGCCAGGTGAAGCCCGGCTTCGAAGGTGGCCAGCTGCCCCTGACGCAGCGGGTACCCAAGCTGAAGGGGTTCAAGAACCCCTTCCGGGTGGAGTACGCCGTAGTCAACCTCGACGCCCTCCAGGCCATGGAGGCCGACGAGGTCACGCCTGAGACCCTCCGGGCCAAAGGCCTCGTGCACAAGCACGGCCTGGTCAAGGTCCTCGGCCGGGGCGAGCTCACCCGCTCGGTCAGGGTCAAGGCCCACCATTTCTCCAGATCGGCTGAACGAGCCATCACCGGTGCCGGCGGTAGCGTGGAGGTCATTCCACCGCCCTTCGGCAACGGGCGACCTCCCGCCAAGGGCAACGCGCTCACCAACCGCTAGCTGCCCGCCGCACCAGGAGCCCAATGCTCTCCAGCCTGAAAAACATGTTCAAGGTTCCGGACCTCCGGAACAAGATCATCTTCACTTTGTTCATCATCATCCTGTTCCGGTTGGGGTCCCACGTGCCGGTGCCGGGGATCGACTTCCAGGCCGTCCAGGTCCTCCAAGACCAGTCCAAGGCCAGCGGGGTGCTCGGCTTCCTCAACCTGTTCTCGGGCGGAGCGCTCACCCGCTTCGCCGTGTTCGGGTTGGGGATCATGCCCTACATCACCAGCTCGATCATCGTGCAGCTGCTGGGCGTGGTGATCCCCAAGCTCGAGCAGTGGCGCAAAGAGGGGCCGGTGGGCCAGAAGAAGATCACCCAGACCACCCGCTATCTCACCGTGGCCCTGGCCATCATGCAGTCCACCGGTCTGGCCTTCGCCTTCCACCGCGGCGGCAGCGCCCTGGGCATCCCTGAAGGCGTCGACCTGATCCCGAACTTCACCGTTCCCCGCGTGCTCCTGGTGGTGCTGTCCATGACGGCGGGAACGGCCTTCATCATGTGGCTGGGCGAGCTGGTCACCCAGCGCGGGATCGGCCAGGGTATGTCCATCCTGATCTTCGCCAGTGTGGTCTCGGGGCTGCCGGCGGGCGGAGCAGCGGTGCGGGCCACGGGCGGCGACGTCAAGTTCGCCATCATCCTGTTCCTCACGATGGCCATCATCGTGTCCATCGTCTTCATAGAACAGGGCCAGCGACGTATCCCCGTCCAGTTCGCCAAGCGTGTCGTGGGCCGGCGCATGTACGGCGGCCAGAGCACCTACATCCCGCTCAAGGTCAACCAGTCGGGTGTGATCCCGATCATCTTCGCCAGCTCGGTTCTGTCCTTCCCGGTGCTGTTGTCCAACGTGGTGCCGTGGGGCAGCGTGGCGTCGTTCATCGACAACAACCTGGCCCAACCCACCAGCGTCACCTACATCGTGCTGTACGGGCTGATGATCATCCTGTTCGCCTACTTCTACACAGCTATCGCCTTCGACCCTCACCAGCAGGCCGACGTCATCCGCAAGCAGGGGGGCTACATCCCCGGCATCCGCCCGGGCCTGCAGACCGAGAAGCACCTGCAGTACATCCTTAACCGGATCACCCTTCCCGGGGCCCTGTTCCTGGCCTTCATCGCCCTCCTCCCGTCGTTGTTCCTCGCCGTGTGGGGTATCAACAACTACCCCTTCGCCGGGACCACGCTTCTCATCGCCGTCGGCGTGGCCCTGGAGACGATGAAGCAGATCGACAGCCAGTTGATGATGCGCAACTACGAAGGGTTCCTGAAGTGACAACGAGGCCGCTCTCGACGAGAGCGAGCGGTCAGGACTGATTTTGGCAACCGACCCGAGCGTCCGGCTCGTCATCCTCGGAAAGCAGGGTGCGGGAAAGGGCACGCAGTGCGGTCGCCTGGCCCGCCACTACGGCGTTCCCCACATCTCCACCGGCGAGATGTTCCGGGCCGCGGAAAAGTCCGGATCGGAGTGGGGCAAGGAGCTGGCCGGCTACATGCAGGCCGGAGACCTCATCCCCGACGAGCTGGTGGTGGCGGCCATGGCCGAGCGCCTGGAGCTGGACGACACCGTGGAGCGCGGCTTCGTCCTCGACGGCTTTCCCCGGACCGCCAACCAGGCTGAGGCGCTGGCCAAGCTGCTGGACCCCATGGAGATCGACATGGCCGTCGACCTCCAGGTCCCCACCGAGGTGGTCCTACGGAGGCTGGCCACCCGCCGCGTCTGCCGGGAATGTGGCTTCAACTACAGCCTGGGCGTACCTCCCACCGCCGGCTGGACCTGTGACGGGTGCGGTGGCGAGGTCATCGAGAGGGCCGACGACACGGCGGCGGCCATCGAGCGCCGCCTGAAGCTCTACGAGAAGGAAACCGAGCCGCTGGTGGTGTGGTACCTCACGCGGGACAAGCTGATAGCGGTGGACGGCGTGGGCGATCCCGACGTGGTCACCCGCCGGCTCATCGGCGCCATCGACCGTCGCCTCCGACGCACACCGGGCGAGGGCAGACAGAAGTGACCCTGGAGGTGACTCGGGGGTGAGGCGGTCTCCTGAAGAGATCGCCAAGATGCGCCGGGCAGGACGGGTGGTGGCCGAGATGCACGAGCGGACCCGCGAGGCGGCCCGCCCGGGCGTGACGACCCTGCAGCTCGACAAGGTGGCCAGGGAGGTGCTCGAGCGCCGGGGCGCCCGGTCGAACTTCTTGAACTACCACGGGTTCCCGGCGGTGATCTGCACCTCGCCCAACGACATGATCGTCCACGGGATCCCCGGCGACTACCGCCTGAACGACGGCGACATCATCTCCATCGACTGTGGCGCCATCATCGAGGGCTACCACGGCGACGCCGCCTTCACGATGGGCGTGGGCGAGGTCGATCCCGCCGCCCTCCGCCTGATCCAGGTCACCGAGGCGAGCCTGTTCAAGGGGATCGAGCAGATGGTCGACGGCAACCGCCTCTCCGACATCGGCCACGCCGTCCAGACCGTGGCCGAGGCCGCCGGCTTCTCGGTCGTACGCGAGTACGTGGGCCACGCCATTGGCACGGCCATGCACGAGGAGCCCCAGGTCCCCAACTACGGCCCTCCGGGGAAGGGCCCGAAGCTGCGCGTAGGGATGGTGTTCGCCGTCGAGCCCATGGTGAACATGGGCGGCGTCGGCACCCGCGTCCTCGACGACGGCTGGAGCGTCGTCACCGCCGACGGCAGCCTGTCCTCCCACGCCGAGCACACCATCGCCATCACCGACAACGGGCCGGAGGTCCTGACTGTCCTGTAGCGACAGATAGGCGAAACAAAATTCTTACATTGCCCCTTGCTTCCGGGACAAGCGCGCTCGTAGTTGCTACAACCCGAGCGTTCGGGGGTTCACGGGGGAAGCGGGGGATGAATCGCCCAGGGCGTCGCATCGTCGGAGTCATTGTCGCCACGGCGCTGATCGCCCAACTCCCGGCGCTCATCGTCGGGCCGGCCGCGACGGCGGCGGCACCTGCCAAGGACCGCAGCTCCGCCCCAATTCCACCTATCACGTCGCCTGCGGCTGCCGGCGCCCCGGCCCCTCGAGCGGCTGACTACAGCGAGCCAAAGCCTCCGCCCTCGGCTCCGACGCGGAGACGAACACCGTTTACAACTCCGGCTGGACCACCGCTACCTCCATCGCGATCCCCGCCGGTACCCTCGGGTGGAACACCACCTACTACTGGCACGTCTACACCTACGACGGCCAGTACCAGACCAACCCGAACTGGGTGTGGTCCTTCCGCCCGGTGAACTCGGGACCGTCGATCGCCACTCCGCTGTCGCCGGCCAACGGCGCCTCGTTCCACGACCTGAGGCCATTGCTCAGGGTCAGTGCTTCTGACCCCGATGGCGATGCTGTCCAGTTCTACTTCCGGGTCGCCCTCGGCGCCGACGCGGAGACCAACGTCGTCTACAACTCCATCTACGACAGCGCCGGACGGCCCACCGACACCTACGGACCTGGTAGCGCGTCGGAATTCGACGCGGCCGGGCGGTCGGCCACAGCTCCCCGCACCACCACCGCCTACGACGAGGGCATCGGCAGCCTGGCCGCCCGCTACTGGTCCAACGCCGCGCTGTCTGGCACCCCCGTTGCCCACGGCACCGGCGTCGGCGAACCGACCGGCGAGCTGGACCGGGACTGGGGCACGGCCGCGCCTGCCACCGGGGTGCCGGCCGACGGCTGGTCGGCCCGCTTCAGCGGCGAGATCACTCTCCCCACCGCCGGCACCTACGGCTTTCGCACCTTCTCGGAGGACGGCGCCAGGCTCTACGTCGACGACGTGCTGGTCACCGAGGACTGGTCGGACCACGCCGCCCGCTATTCGCCTTCGGGCACCGTGGCCAACGCTGTGGCCGGCTCCCGTCACAGGATCCGGGTGGACTACTACGAGTCCGGCGGCCCTTCTCGCCTAGCGCTGTACTGGACCCCGCCCGGTGGGACAGAAAGTGTCGTGCCCGGCGCCAACCTCGCACCGCGCTACGGCCTCGCCACCTCGTCAACCGACGCCGATGCCAAGCGCACCGTCACCGAGTACGACCGCCCCGAGCTCGGCCTGGCCACCGCCACGGTCGTTGACCCCGCCGGGCTCAACCTGCGCTCCACCACCACCACGAGCCGTCCACCTCCGGCTTTTTTCGCCGTACCGCCCGCACCCTTCCCAAGGGCGCCACCACCACGGTGTCCTACGCCTACTTCGGCGCCACCGAGACTGCGGACAATCCCTGCACCGGAACCGTGGAGGCCATCAACCAGGCCGGCAACCTCAAGTCCGATACCGCCGCCGATCCCGACGGCGCCGGCCCCCAGAGCCCCATCGTGCGCGAGTCCCGCTACGACGGGGCGGGGCGGCGGGTGGCGCATCGGGTGGTGGGGGATCCCGCATGGTCGTGTACCACCTACGACGCCCGGGGCCGGGTCGCCTCCGAGCGGGACTGGTCGTCCAAGACCTCGGTCTTCGACCACAGCTCCCCGGCGGTGGTCACCACCGCCTTTTCCGACTCCTCCGGGGCCTCACGCACGACCAAGGCCACCTCTGACTGGCTGGGACGGCCCTCGGCCTACACCGACGAGCACGGCACCCGGACCCGTCGAAGCTATGACCTTGCCGGTCGCCTGGCCGCCACCTACCGCGCCGGCGGCCTTCCCGTGGCCCCCGCCCCACCGCCGCCCTCGCCCTGTGAGGTCTCCGGCCCCGATGCGGGGGGTTATGCCTGCAACACCGTCGCCTTCTCCTGGGCCGACACCACCGGCGCCGCCACCGTGGGCCTGGGCGACGACACCTTGAGCGCGGCCATCTCGATGCCCTTCGCCTTCTCCTGGTACGGCCAGGCCAAGACCTCGGTGTTCATCTCCAGCAACGGGCTGTTGTGCTTTGCAACCAGCGGTTGCACCTCCTACACCCCGCCGCCACCGCCCAACCCCGGCACCCCCAACGACTTGATGGCGTGCTTCTGGGAGGACCTGAACCCCGGCGTGGGGGGCACTGTCAAGTACAAGACCACCGGCAGCGCCCCCAACCGTGCCCTGGTGGTGGAGTTCAACGCCGTGCCCCACTACTCCACCGGAGGGGCCAACACCTTCCAGCTCCAGCTGAAAGAGAACGGCGAGGCCGCCTGCATGTACCAGTCGGTGGCCACCGACGGCGACTCCTCGCCCACCGCGGTGGGCACCGAGGACGCCGCCGGCGCCACCGGTCTTCGCTACCGCCACACAGAGTTCTCCGCCACCGCCACCGGCGTGGCCTTCAGCCCAGCCAGCCCCGACACCCCCGCCGCCACCGGCGAGGTGACACTGACCCAGCATGGCTACGACAACGCCGGGCGGCTCTCCAGCCTCACCGACAAGGTCTCGGGCATTGCCCGCACCACCACCTTCGCCTACGACGCGGCCGGAAGGCCATCGACGACCACCCGGCCCAACGGGGTGGTCACCACCAACGCCTACGACGCCTCACGCCGGCGGCTGTCGTCGATCACCCACGCCCGGGCCGGCGTGGCCCTCTCCGCCTTCACCTACACCCGCCGGGCCTCGGGCGCCATCGCGACGGAGGCCACCACCGGGCGGAGCCGCGCCTTTTCCTACGACTCCGCCGGGCGCCTTGTCTCCACCGCCGAGCAGACACCGACGGCCACCACGACCCGTGCCTACGCCTACGACGCCAACTCCAACCGCTGTGCCGCAGAGCCCGCCTGTGATTCCACCTACTCCTACGACAACGCCGATCGCCTGGTGTCCTCGCCGCTGGCCAGCGCCCATGCCTACGATCGGCGGGGCAACCTCACATCGGCGACCCTGCGAGACCGAGGACCCCAGGGCAACCGAGCCCAGATCATCGCCTATGACGCCAACGACCACGCCACCCAGATCGACGACGGCGTATCCCGCATCGCCGAGACGCTCAGCCCCTCGGGCCGGGTGCTTCGCCGGGTGGTGACCGACACCGCCACCAACGTGGTGGGCGACGACACCGCCTTCGGCTATGACGGCGGCGGCGACTCCCCCGCCTACGCCCGGGCCCTGGCCGGCCAGGCCGTGACCACCTACATCACCGGCCCCGCCGGCCTGCTGGCCACCGACGTGGCCGGGGTTCCCACCTACCCCCTGGCCAACGCCCACGGCGACGTGGTGGCCACCACCGACACCGCCGGCGTGCTCACCCCGACTCCGGTCACCGACGAGTTCGGCCGGGGGGACGCACCACCCGACCGCCTCGGCTGGCTCGGCACCCACCAGCGCTACTCCAGCGGCGGGCACCTCGGCCTCATCCGCATGGGCGTGCGCCTCTACGACCCCGCCCTGGGACGGTTCCTCCAAGTCGACCCCGTGGCGGGCGGGTGCAGCAACGACTACGCCTACGTCTTTGGGGACCCCATCAACGCAACGGACCTCTCAGGCACTAAAGCCGACTGTGGGGGCATCGTTAATCAGATTCGGCGTTCGTTGTTTGGTGATCAATACGGATCGCAGGGAAAACGCGGCATGAAGGGCGTGGCGACGCGCTACCTCAAACAAAAGAAGTTCATGTCCAAAGATTCGGGTCACAAACGTGCTTATGAAAGCGAGCAGCGCCATCTGCGGAAGCAGATCAAGCGGTGGGATGACAACGACTGCTGGGACGATCCTGACATCACTTCTGGCCAGATGGACTACGTTGCTGCTGGTAGGAAGTGGGCGACCAAGGCATACCCGTGGGATTCGTCGATCATGTTCAATATTGGACCAATCGGCTGGAATTGGAGCCCGATCCTGTCATGAACGATTTCCAGATGCTCGTCGATGAAGATCGGATCGATGATCTCCTCGCCCGTGTCTCCGTTGACGACATCGCCAGAGCGTGGTGCCGGTACTCTGACAACCTTCCCTCCGAAGCGGACATCGACCCCCCGGACTGGTGGGCGGTCGAATTGTGGATGAGCGCAGCATGGTGGGCTCGAGATGACCTCGTACGCGCCGGCCTGCTTGCTCTCGTTGAGCATGCGACGAGCCCACGATGCCTTGACGATGTCGCTGCCGGACCTCTCGAGAACTTCATAAGCGACTGTGAAGCGGACCTTCGATGGTTGGAGGATCAGGCGCGTCAGTCACCGCGAATCCGTTACGCATTGAGGAAGGTGTGGATCTGGGACCAACCTGTCCATGTCTTCGAGCGTATTGAAAGAGCTGCGGGGGGGTCTCTGGCCCGACCACCTGCAGCACCGGGTCCTTGCTGAAAATGGTGGTTTGCACTCCGCACCTCTTGCCGTCGATATAGAACCACGATGAAGCCTCTCAGGCTATGGTGGCGTGTGGCTTGCGGGGTGTTGAGTGGGACGCATTCAAACATGTTTATTGGCATGCGTTGATGGTGTCCCATGGCCTCGGATTTAGGTGGAGCCCGGGATTTGGGCGAGCGTACGAGGGCTACTCTAACAACAGGGATGGTCCCGGTGATCTCATCAATAATCGCTTTGGTGCCGAGCTAGGGCAACAGTTGAAGGAAGGGCGGCTCAAGGGCAGCGCTAGCTCAAACGCTGCTAGCGCTAGCTTTGTCGCAGGCGGCCATTCGAATACCGCGTCAAACTGTTACCGCTGCAGATGACGGTCAAGTTGAGAATTGGGATTTCCATTCTTCTCGCTCTGGCGTGGTCAGCGATCCTCGCTTTAGTTGTCATCACTGGCCAGCTGATGTCTCTCGACGAGGAGTGGCAGGGCTGGGGCGATCTCATCTTGAACCCCTAATCTGATAGTTCCTCTAGGCATATTTACCTCAGGCGTCGGACTAGCCGAGTATTGGCTGCTGCGATCTCTTAAGGCGAAATTGGAATGAAGGGGAGACGGAAAAAGCAAGAGCATGCCCACCCATTGAGATAGTACGCAGCTCATTGCGCCCTAGTGGTCCGTCGCTGAAATAGCTTCGGCGGTTAGGCTGGTGTTGTACCGGTCTTCGAACCGAGGACGCCGCGGGTGCCACCGGGCTTCGCTACCGCCACGGCGAGCTCTCCGCCACCGCCACCGGTGTCGCCTTGAGCCCCGCCAGCCCCAACACCCCCGCCGCCACCGACGAGGTGACACTGACCCAACATGGCTATGCAACGCCGGGCGGCTCTCCAGCCTCACCGACAAGGCTCAGCCCCAACGGGTGGTCACCACCAACGGTGGGAACAGTCGTGTTCCGGAGATCGGGTTCCGGCCTGGCGGGACTCAAGGGAGCTCCAGGCGGACGCCCGTGCGTTCGGCGTCCGTGGAGTCGGTGAGGGCGTTCGTTGCGATGAGTTGGCCATCGACGGCCGCTCGGTCCTGCCAGGGCATCGCCGCAGTCCAACGCCACGCGTGCGCAAGCGTCCGCACGTAGAGGTCGGACCGTCCTTCACGAGAGAGATTCCGAAGGGCGGTCTGGTACTCGTTGCGGAACACGATGGGAATCACGATGCGTGACTGGTCGACGGCGGTCAGTTCGGCACACATGGCAGCACGAGCGACGCGTCCGTTGCCGTCGTCGTAGGGGTGCACCTCCGAGATCAAGAAGAGCTCGAAGGCAGCCCTGGCGAAGCCTGGCGGCAGGTCCGCGAGACGCTTGAACCCCTCGACGAGCGTGCCCTCGACGAGCGGCGGCGCGACGAAGATGTACGAGCCGGCCTGGTTCGGCTTTTCTTTGAACCGTCCCGGTCGTTTGTCGGGTCGGCCGCCCATCACCAGCCGATGCCGGCGTTCGAGGAGCTCGAACAGCTCCTCGACGGTCGCGGGTGTCGCGGAGCGGAGCACCGGGTCATGTACGGCCTCGAACGTGCCGAGCACGTCGTGCGCGTCCTCGGCTCGCTCGTCCGGGATCTCGCCTGACTCGACGATCGCCTCGGCCTCGTCGATGGAGAACTCGGTGCCCTCGATGAAGTTGGAGAAGTACGCCTCGAAGAATGGCAGCGAGGCGGACGCTTCCTCAGCGAACGCCCGAAGGTGGTCCGGAACATCGAGCGTCGCCGGGATGTCGCCGAGGTACGACGCCAACTCGTCGAACCGATCAATGCGCTCGGGGTCGTACTCGAGCCCTGCCGCGCGCGCTGCGAGCAGGTGGCCGGCGCCGGCGCGTGCTTCACGGGTCCCCGCGACGACGCCGACGATGTCCGCGACCGCGTCGCGACGCTCCGGCACTCCGAGCTCGTCGCAGAGCTCGAGCGCGCGGGCGCGCAACGTTCCGAGCCATCCGTCGGGCCGCCGTTGTGCGGCGCGAACGACCCAATCCTCGAGTTCGTCTCGCGAGAGCGTCCGCGCCGGCCGCCCGGCGCGGCCGCGCGACACGGCGAGGTTGTCCACGAGCGTGCGCGCGTCAGAGGTGAGATGCAACCCCTCCGGCCACGTGTTGTCGTCGTCGAAGGGACCGGGACCGGGCCGGGGAGCGACGATGAGCCCGGGAAGCGTGACGTCTTCGACCCGCTCGTTCGAGACGACGGTCAGGACCCCGCCCGCGGGCATCCCGCCCTCCGTCGCTGAGCGGTCGGCTATGAGCGCGTCGGGCACGAAGCGGGCGACGATCCGCCATCGGTTGCGCGCGATGAGCTCTGTGGGCTCTGCTCGGAGATCGGCCGAGTAAAGGCCGCGCACCAGGCGCCGGATGCGGCCATCCCTGGTTGCGCGGGACAGCGTGGCGTCGCTGGCGACGTCGCCGAAGAAGACCGATCCTGGGGTGGTCGGCCACTGAGTCACCGGTTGCCTGGCCATGGGATTTCGGAAGAAAAACCGTCGAGAGCCACTGTAGTGAAAGAAAGTCCGCTGAGAGGGTCGCTTCGCGCAAGATCCGGCGGTGTGAGAGTCTAAGGCCGAACCCGTGTCCGTAGGACAAGGACAGCTTCAAGCGACGGCTCGCCTTGCGGACAGCAGCAGACGTGATGGTATGATCTTTCGTCCCCCGGCGTGCGTGCGCGCCTGGCGCGGGACCATGCCGTTTCTTCGTTCAAGTAGCAGTCCCGCCGTCGCAAGGTTTTACAAGGAGCAGACCTGCCCAAGCCCAAGGAAGACGCAATCGTGCTGGAAGGCACGGTCGTGGAGCCCCTGCCGAATGCCATGTTCAAAGTGGAGTTGGAGAACGGCCACAAGGTTCTGGCTCACAGTTCAGGAAAGATGCGCATGCACCGCATCCGGATCCTTCCGGGTGACCGCGTGCAAGTGGAGCTGACCCCCTACGACCTCTCCCGGGGCCGTATCACCTACCGGTACAAGTGACGAGATGAAAGTACGCCCGAGCGTCAAGACGATGTGCGAGAAGTGCAAGGTGATCCGCCGCCACGGCGTGGTCACCGTCATCTGCACCAACCCTCGTCACAAGCAGCGGCAGGGCTGAGGAACCAAGAGCCATGGCACGTATCGCAGGGGTCGACATCCCGAGAGAGAAGCGCCTCGAGATCTCCCTCACCTACATCTTCGGGGTGGGCCGCACCACGGCCCAGAAGGTGTGCGCGGAGACCGAGGTCGACATGAACACCCGCGTGCGGGACCTCACCGACGAGGAGGTGGCTCGGCTCCGCAACTGGATCGACGCCAACCTGAAGGTCGAGGGGGACCTGCGCCGAAACGTCCAGCAGGACATCAAGCGCAAGATGGAGATCGGGTCCTACCAGGGCATCCGCCACCGTCGCAGCCTTCCTGTCCGGGGCCAGCGCACCCACACCAACGCGCGCACACGAAAGGGACCCAAGAAGACTGTGGCCGGTAAGAAGAAGGTAGGGAAGCGCTAGTGGCAAAGCCCAAGCCCGGAGGCCGGCGCCCCCGCCGGCGCGAGCGCAAGAACGTCACCGTGGGAGTGGCCCACATCAAGAGCTCGTTCAACAACACGATCGTGTCCATCACCGACACCGAGGGCAACGTCATCGCCTGGGCCTCGGCCGGCAACGTGGGCTTCAAGGGGTCCCGGAAGTCCACCCCCTTCGCCGCCCAGCTGGCCGCTGAGCAGTGCGCCAAGCGGGCCATGGAGCACGGCCTGCGCAAGATCGAGGTCCTGGTGAAGGGGCCTGGGTCGGGTCGCGAGACGGCCATCCGCTCTCTGCAGAACATCGGGCTCGAGGTGTCCGGCATCAAGGATGTCACCCCGATCCCCCACAACGGCTGCCGTCCCAAGAAGAGGCGGAGGGTCTGATGGCGAGATACACCGGTCCCGTCTGCCGGCTGTGCCGGCGCGAGAAGATGAAGCTGTACCTCAAGGGCGCAAAGTGCGACACCATGAAGTGCCCCATCGAGCGCCGGCCCTACCCGCCGGGCGAGCACGGCCGCGACCGCATGCGCCAGGGCTCTGAGTACCTGAACCAGCTGCGGGAGAAGCAGAAGGCCCGGCGGATCTACGGCGTGCTCGAAAAGCAGTTCGCCAACATGTACGTGGAGGCCACCCGCCAGTCCGGCATCACCGGCGAGAACCTGCTGCGGATGCTCGAGCTTCGCCTCGACAACGTGGTTTTCCGCGCCGGCTGGGGTTCCAGTCGCAACCAGTCCCGCCAACTCGTGCGTCACGGCCACGTGCTGGTCAACGGCAAGCGGGTGAACATCCCCAGCTATCGCCTGCGCAAGGGCGAGGTCGTGTCGTTGAAGGAGCGCTCCCGCACCATGGTGGTGGTCCGCCACAACGCCGACACTCTCGATCGCCAGGTACCCCCGTGGCTGGAGTCCGGTGCCGAGGGCTTCGAGGTTACCGTGCGCGACCTGCCCCTGCGGGAGCACATCGACGTTCCCGTTCGTGAGCAGCTCATCGTCGAGCTGTATTCCAAGTAACCATTCAAAAGTAGCGGTAGGAGATTCCTTGCTGATAATCCAACGTCCAACGGTCGAAGCTGCCGGCGAGGTGGAGGCGAACCGCCAGCGGTTCTCCATCGGCCCCCTGGAACCTGGCTTCGGGCACACGCTGGGCAACTCGCTCAGGCGCACCCTTCTCTCGTCGATCCCCGGCGCGGCTGTCACCCAGGTCCGCTTCGACGACGCCCTCCACGAGTTCACCACTTTGCCGGGCGTGAAGGAGGACGTCACCGACCTCATGCTCAACCTGAAGGACCTCGTTCTGCGGGTCGACACCGACGATCCTGTCGTCCTGCGTCTCGATGTCAGGGGCCCGGCCACGGTCACCGCCGCTGACATCCTGCCCATGGCCGACGTCGAGGTCCTCAATCCGGAGCTGCACATCGCCAGCGTCAGCGCCAAGGGCCGCCTCGCCGCCGACCTCACCGTCGAGATCGGCCGGGGCTACGTCTCGGCCGACAAGAACAAGCACTCGGCCACGATCGGCGTCCTCCCCATGGACTCCATCTTCTCGCCGGTCCGGCGGGTGGCCTTCACGGTCGAGCCCACGCGGGTGGAGCAGTCGACCAACTTCGACCGGCTCATCATCGATGTCGAGACCGACGGTTCCCTGACCCCGGCCCAGGCCCTCGCTTCGGCCGGCGACACACTGCGGTCCCTGGTGGGACTGGTGGCGGACATGACCGACGCACCGCGGGGCCTGGAGCTGGGCGAGGTCAGCTCGTCCACCCGCGGATCGCCCGATCTCGACCTGGTCATCGAGGACCTCGACCTGTCCGAGCGTCCCCGCAACTGCCTCAAGCGGGCGCAGGTCAACACCATCGGCGAGCTGCTCAACAAGACCCACGAGGAGCTGCTGGCCATCACCAACTTCGGCCAGAAGTCGCTCGACGAGGTGCTCCAGAAGCTCGACGAGCGCGGCCTCAACCTGCGCAGCCGCGGGGAGTAGGAGGCGGTGAGGGGGACTCCGAAGAAGGGGGCCCGCTTCGGCGGGAGCGCGTCGCACCAGAAGGCCATGTTCGGCAACCTGGTGGCGTCGCTGATCGCCGCCGAGGCACTGGTGACCACCGAGGCCAAGGCCAAGGCCCTTCGGCCTGTCATGGAGAAGGTCATCACCAAGGCCAAGAAGGGTGGCGTCCACCGTCACCGCCTGGTCGTGGCCTTCATTAGGGACAAGGACATGGCCCACAAGCTCTTCGAGGACATCGGCCCCCGCTACGCCGACCGTCCCGGCGGCTACACGCGCATCCTGAAGCTGGGCCCCCGCCACGGGGACAACGCTCCCATGGCCCGCATCGAACTCGTCTGACGCCGGTCCGTCCGACTTCCAGCGTGTGACGCTGTTCGACGCCGGGGACGCGGGAGACCCGCTCTCCAGCGTCGCCCCTGAGCCGGTTGTCGAGCGGTCCACCGGGCCGCGGACCCGGCTCCGGATGACGGTGGCCTACGAGGGATCGGGGTTCCACGGGTTCGCCTTCAATCCGGGCGTGGTGACCGTCGCCGGCGCCCTGCGGGAGGCGCTGGCCAAGGTGCTGGGGGAGGACGTGGAGCTCACCTGCGCCGGGCGCACGGACAAGGGAGTGCACGCCCGGGGTCAGGTGGTGCATCTCGATGTCAGCCCGCCGGACGCGGAGGCAGAGGCTCTCGTCGGGCTCCAGCGGTCACTGAACCGGATGCTCGCTCCCAAGATCGTGGTACGGGAGGCGGAAGTGGCCCCCCCAGGCTTCGATGCCCGCCGCTCCGCCATCGGCCGGCGCTACCGCTATACCGTCCTCAACCGGCCCTTGCCCGATCCCTTCCTCGCCGCCACCGCCTGGCACGTCCCTGAACCACTCGACGTTCGGGCCATGCAGTTGGCCTGCGACCCCCTGATCGGCGAGCACGACTGGTCGGCCTTCTGTCGAAGAGTGGGAGAGGAGGCGTCTCTGGTACGGGTGGTGCGGTATGCCCGGTGGCTGCAGCTCGGGGACGGGTTGCTGCGGTTCGATATCGAGGCCAACGCCTTCTGCCAGCAGATGGTCCGCTCCCTCGTCGGCACCCTGGTGGCCGTGGGGCGTGGGCGGCTTCGGGCCGGCGACATCGGGGGGATACTGCGTTCCCGCGACCGCGCCCAGGCGGCCCAGCCGGCGCCGCCCCACGGATTGTGCCTCTGGGAGGCGCTTTACCCGCCCGAATTCAGCACCTAGGTTGCCGGCGCCGCCCTTCCCGCCTTATCCTGAAGAGCCCGGTCCCGGGCCCACCGGAAGGTTCTTTCGTGCGCACGTACTCCCCGAAATCCTCTGACATCACACGCGCCTGGCACGTGGTCGATGCCGACGGCCTCGTTCTCGGCCGCCTGGCCTCCGAAGTGGCCGCCATTCTGCGGGGCAAGCACAAGCCGATGTTCGCCCCCCACATGGACACCGGCGACCACGTGATCGTGGTCAACGCGGCCAAGATCACCATGACCTCGGACAAGGCGTCCAAGAAGCTGGCGTACCGCCACTCCGGCTATCCCGGCGGCCTGCGGAGCCAGACCTACGACATCTTCCTGGCCACCAAGCCCGATCAGGCCATCCGAAAGGCGGTGCGGGGCATGCTGCCCAAAGGCCCCCTTGGTCGGAGCATGGTCAAGAAACTCAAGATCTACGTCGGCCCCACCCATCCTCATGAGGCTCAGCAACCCCAGCCCCTCCAGCTGACCGCCCGGCCCCTCGCATCGAAAGGCGCGTGACGCGCAAATTATGCCCAAGCCCCTCACCCAGACAACAGGACGGCGCAAGGAGGCTGTAGCCCGCGTGCGGCTGCGCCCCGGCACCGGTGTCGTCACCGTCAACCGCCGGGCCCTCGAGGAGTACTTCCCGTCGGCAGTGCAGTGCACGCTGGCCACTGAGCCCCTCCGGCTGACCGAGGTGGACGACGTGTACGACATCGACGCCACCATCGACGGTGGCGGGGTGTCCGGCCAGGCCGGCGCCCTGCGCATGGGCATCGCCCGCGCCCTGGTCGAACTCGACCCCGAGCAGCGCACCGCCCTCAAGCGGGCGGGTTTTCTCACACGGGATTCCCGTGAGAAGGAGAGCAAGAAGTACGGCCTCAAGAAGGCCCGCAAGGCGCCGCAGTACTCGAAGCGCTGAGCACTTCCCCCTTGGGCCTGCGGTTCGGTACCGACGGAGTCAGGGGAGTCGCCAACCGGGATCTCACGGCCGAGTTCGTTCTCTCCCTGGGGCGGGCCGCGGCCAGGGTCCTCGGGCCGCAGCGCTTTGTCGTGGGGCGTGACACCCGTCTCTCGGGGCCGCTCGTCCAGGCCGCTCTCTCCGCTGGTCTGGCCGCCGAGGGGGCAACGGTCGTGGACCTCGGGGTGGCGCCCACGCCGGCCGTCGCCTTCGCCTCGGCCTCGGAGAACTGCCCCGGAGCGGCGATCTCCGCCTCGCACAACCCCTTCTCCGACAACGGGATCAAGCTGTTCGCCGCCGGCGGGCGCAAGCTGGACGATGCGACCGAGGAGTCATTGGAGGCGGAGCTGGACCGTATCCTCGCCAAAGGCCCCGGTGGTCCGGCCCCCGCCGGAGCCGGCGTGGGGCGCCTCGAGCCGCCGGGCCGCGTCGTCACCGATTACGAGGACCACCTGGCCGCGTCCCTGGAGGGGCGGACCTTTCAGGGCCTGAAGGTGGTCATCGACTGCGCCAATGGCGCCGGCTCCCAGATCGCGCCGCGGGTGCTGGAAGCTCTGGGTGCCGAGGTCGAGGCTCTCTCCGTCGAACCCGACGGCGTGAACATCAACGACGGCTGTGGTTCCACCTTCCCCGCCGCCCTCCAACGGGCGGTGGTCGCGGCGGGAGCCGACGCCGGCCTGGCCCTGGATGGCGATGCCGACCGGGTGCTGGCCGTGGACCATCTCGGAGCCCTGGTCGACGGCGACCAGGTGCTCGCCCTCTGCGCCCTCGACCTGCGGGCCCGGGGCCGGCTCCGGGACCACACGGTGGTGGCCACGGTGATGGCCAACCTGGGGTTCCGCCGGGCCATGGCCGCCGCCGGCGTGAAAGTCGAGGAGACGGTGGTGGGAGACCGCTACGTCCTGGAGGCGCTGGAGCGCGGGGGTTGGTCGCTCGGCGGAGAGCAGTCCGGCCACGTCATCTTCACCGCTCTGGCCACCACGGGCGACGGCATCCTTACCGGGCTCCAGCTACTCGACCTCGTGGTCCGCAGCGGCCGGCCGCTGGCCGAGCTTGCCGCCGCGGCCATGGAGCGGATGCCCCAGGTGCTGCGGAACGTGGTCGTGCCCGCCGGCCGGACCGCAGAGGTGATGGAGCTGGTGCGCCCCGCGGTGGAGGCGGCCGAAGCGGAACTGGGTGAAGCGGGCCGGGTCCTGGTGCGCCCCAGCGGCACCGAGCCGCTCGTCCGGGTGATGGTGGAGGCGGCCACCGAGGAGTTGGCCCAGGCGATGGCGGCACGCGTCGCCGCTGAAGCCGAGCGGCTCACCCAAGCCGTAGCCCCGTAGACTCCCCCCACCCATGTGCGGGATCATCGCCATCCTGCGGAGGCCCAGCTCACGCCGGCCCCCGTCCAGTGACGAGGTGCTCGGCGGGCTCGATGCGGCATGGACAGCCGTGGGAGGGCCGGCGTCGCTGGTGGCCGCCGCCACCCGGCTGGAGGAGGTCGCCACCGCTCTCGGCGGTACACCCGGCGTGCGCTCGCTGCTCGGCCACGTGGCGCTGGCGCCGGAGGTCGAGCGGCGCATGGCCAGGTTCGCTGAGGCTGTCACCCGGCTCGAATCAGCGCTCGATGCCGGCGGGTTGTCCCTCGACGCCGAGCACCTGGAGATGGTCAATGCCGCCCTGCTGCGCATCAAGGACGCCTCCTGGTCGATCGGCCACGACCGCCTCCGCGCCGCCCGGGCCGTTGGGGAGCTGGCCGGCGACCATCCCGGCACCGCGGCCATCGAAACCTATACCTCCATCCAGGTGGCTCTCTCCGCCCTCGACCGGCTCGAGGTGCGCGGGCGGGATTCAGCCGGGCTCCACGTCCTCGTCGAGGGCCATGGGCTCGACCTGAGCGACCCCGAGGTATCGCCGCTGCTGGCCGAGCGGGCCGAGAACCGGCTCTTCACGTCGCTCGCCGTCCGGGTGCCGGTGCCCGCCGGCGCCTTGGCGTTCGTCTACAAAGCGGCGGCCGAGATCGGCGAGCTGGGCGACAACTCGAGGTGCCTGCGCCAGGCCGTCGCCTCCGACGGCCTGTTGCGCCGGGCGCTGGCCGCCGAGACGGCTCGCGCCACCGTGCTCGGCCACACCCGGTGGGCCAGCGTGGGGATCATCTCCGAGGCCAACGCCCACCCCCTGAACCACGAGGAGGAGGACGACGCCGACGGGCCCTACGTGGCCGCCGCCCTCAACGGCGACATCGACAACCACGCCGAACTGCGGGCTGCGGCAGGCCTGCACATCCACCACGAGGTCACCACCGACGCCAAGGTGATCCCCACCCTGGTGTCCCGCCACCTGTCCGACGGCCTCGGCCCGGTAGACGCCTTCCGGGCAACGGTGGGTTCCTTCGAGGGATCCGTGGCCATCGCCGCTGCCACCGCCGAGGATCCCGGCCGGCTGTACCTGGCCCTGAGGGGAAGCGGCCAGGGGCTGTACGTCGGGCTGGCCGAGGACTCCTACGTCGTGGCCAGCGAGCCCTATGGGGTGGTGGAGGAAACGCAGCGCTACGTGCGCATGGACGGCGAGTCGGGCGGCGAGATCGTGGTGTTGAACGGCGACTCTGCCGGCACCCTGGAGGGCATCGACCGCAGCACCTACGGCGGCAGGCCCCTGCCGGTGGAGCCCGGCGAGGTGGCCACCGCCGAGATCACCACCCGGGACATCGACCGCGGCGGCTACCCCCATTTCCTGTTGAAGGAGATCTCCGAGGCACCGGGTTCGTTCCGCAAGACGCTGCGGGGGAAGATCACCGGCGAGGAGGGACATCTCACCGTCACCCTGCCGGCAGAGACCCTTTCCCTGTCGGTCCGGATCCGCCTGCGGTCGGGCGTGTTCCGGCGGGTGCTGGTGATCGGCCAGGGTACCGCCGCGGTGGCCGGCCAGACTCTCGCCTCGGCTCTGTCAGGCCTGCTCGCCGGCTCGCCGATGGTCGTCTCCGCGATATCGGCGGCGGAGCTGTCCGGCTTCGGTCTCGAAGACGACATGAGCGACACCCTCGTGGTGGCCGTAAGCCAGTCGGGAACCACCACCGACACCAACCGCAGCGTCGACCTGGTGCGGGCCCGGGGAGCGGCGGTGCTGGCCATCGTCAACCGTCGCAACAGCGATCTGGTGGAAAAGGCGGACGGCGTGCTCTACACCTCCGACGGTCGTGACGTGGAGATGAGCGTGGCTTCCACCAAGGCTTTCTACGCCCAGGTCGCCGCCGGCTACCTCCTGGCAATGGCCATCGCCGAGGAGTCCGGCCTGGGAGACCGCCGGCTGGTCTCGGAGCTGCTCTCGTCCCTGCGGCGTCTCCCCGAGGCCATGGAGGTGGTGCTTGCCCGCCGGAACGACATCGCCAAGGCGGCCCAGCACTATGCGCCGCCTCGACGCCACTGGGCGGTGGTCGGCAACGGCCTCAACCGTATCGCCGCCTCTGAGCTGCGGATCAAGCTGTCGGAGCTGTGTTACAAGTCGATCGCCTGTGACAACACCGAGGACAAGAAGCACATCGACCTGTCGTCGGAGCCGCTCATCGTGGTCTGTGCCGCCGGGCTCAGCGATGCCAATGCCGACGACGTGGCCAAGGAGGTGGCCATCTACCGGGCACACAAGGCGGCGCCCATAGTCATCGCCACCGACGGCCAGGAGCGCTTCGGCGCCGCCGTCCAGGTGATCGAGGTTCCCCCCGCCCATCCGGCGCTGGCCTTCGTACTGGTCACCATGGCCGGCCATCTCTTCGCCTACGAGGCGGCGCTGGCCATCGACGCCCAGGCCCGCCCGTTCCGTGAGGCCAGAGCTGCCATCGAGGCCGCTGCCTCCTCCTTCGAGGGGATCGACCCGTTGCCGGCGCTGGCCCCGCTCCTCCAGGCTCCTGCCGCCGCCTTCCTCGACGGGTTGCGGGCGGGTAGCTACGACGGCCACCTCGAGGCCAGCACCGCGGTGCGGGTCACCTCCCTTCTCCGTTACGGCCTGCGCCAATCGTCGCTCGACGCCTACGAGATGGAGTTCGGGAAGCTGGGCACTCCGAGCGTGGTCATCCAGGACCTCACCGACGCCCTCACCCGGGCCATCGAGGAGCTGACCCGGCCAGTCGACGCCATCAAGCACCAGGCCAAGACCGTCACGGTGGGCATCTCCCGTTCCGAGGAGGCGCTGTTCAACGTTCCCCTGGTGCAGGAGCTGTTGGGTGCCGGCGCCGCCCGCGACCGGCTCGGCTACCGCGCCCTTCGAACCCTCGCTGCTCTCGATGAGGCGGTGGTGGAGGTGCTCGGCTACACCCGCTACCGGATCGAGGGTGATCTGGGCGACGGCTCCTCGACGGCCCATGTCGTCGACAAGGGCGGCCTGGCCCAGGCGATGACCTCGCGCACCGAGAGCGATCCCCGGCTGCGGGGCACCAAGCACCGGGCCGCCACCGAGCGGGAGGTGACGGTGGCGCGGGGTCGCAACGACGGGCGCACCGTCATCCTCGTCCCCGAGACCAAGGACACCCAGGTGGTCGGCATGACGCTGCTCCACGTGCGCTTCCACGACCGCCTCCCCCCGTCGAAGGCCGAGCAGGTGCTGCTCGGGTACCGGGACCGCTACGAAGCCCTTGTCGACGCCGTCACCGAGACCGAGCCCGTCTTCTCGGCCGAGGTGCTGGGCGAGGTGCCGGTGATCGACCTGCTGTCGGCGCCCGTCCATGTCCTGGCCGACCGCTGGCGCGCGTGACGCCGGCGCCGCCGGCGACGGCGGTGGCCGCGCGGTGATCGGGATCGGCTTGGACGCGGTGGAGGTGGACCGGTTCCGGCGCGTCCTGGCCCGCACGCCGGCGGTGGCCCGGCGGCTGTTCACCGATGAGGAGCGGGCCTACGCGGCGCGGTTCGTGGACTCAGCGCCGCGGCTGGCGGGGCGGTTCGCGGCCAAGGAGGCGACCATGAAGGCGCTGGGCGTGGGGCTGGGGGCCTTCGGTTTCCACGACGTGGAGGTGGTGCGGGAGGCGAGCGGGGCACCCTCGTTGCGGCTGAGCGGCGTTGCCGCCGCTCTGGCTGCCGAGCGAGGCGTCACATCGTTTCACCTGTCCATAACTCACACCGACGTGACGGCCCACGCCGTGGTGGCGGCGCTGTGATCCCGGTGCTGACGCCGGCCGAGATGAAGGCCGTGGACGAGACGGCCGCGGCGGGCACCGAGATTCTGGTCTCGCGTGCCGGCGCAGCGGTGGCCCGTGCGGCTCTGCGCATGATGGGTGGCGGTTACGGCCGCCGCGTCGTGGTCGTGGCGGGCAAGGGCAACAACGGCGCCGACGGGCGGGTCGCCGCAGAGCGCCTCCGCCGGGCCGGCGTGCGGGTGACGGTTGTGGAGGCGGCGGGCAGCGATGCCGCCGGCGTGCCCGGCACCGAAGCCGCCGGCGCGTCCGGCATCGAATCCGCCGGCGCGTCCGGCACCTCAATCCGTGCGGGTGCATCGGCCGGCGACGCCGCAATCGGCTCCGGCACCGCTGCCCGACTAAAGCTGCCGCCGTGTGACCTCATGATCGACGCCGCCTATGGCACCGGCTTCCGGGGTGAGTACGAGGCTCCCGATCCCGGCGGTGCCCCTGTGCTGGCGGTCGACATTCCGTCGGGCGTCGACGGCCTCACCGGCGAGGCAGGCCGGGACGCTGTGTCTGCCGACTTGACCATCACCTTTGCAGCCCTGAAGCCGGGCTTATTGCTCGGCGCCGGCCGGGAGCGGGCCGGGCGGGTGGAGGTGGTCGACATCGGCCTCTCGGTGGAAGATTGCTCGATGCACGTGGTGGAGGACGCCGATGTCGCGCGGTTCCTGCCGCCCCGCTCCCGCGACGCCCACAAGTGGAACGCCGCCGTGTTCGTGGCTGCTGGATCGCCGGGAATGACGGGGGCACCGCGGCTCGTGGGGCGTGGCGCCTTCCGGGCCGGCGCCGGCACCGTTCGCCTCGGCGTGCCGGGGGCGCTGCTGGAGGACCTGCCGCCCAGCGAGGCAGTGGGCATCGCCCTGCCCGACGAGGACTGGGCCGTCACCGTCCTCGAGGCCGCCAGTCGCTGCAAGGCCATCGTCGTCGGTCCCGGCCTCGGACGGGCGGACATTGCTCTGGCCGAGGTGCGGAGGCTGGTGGCCAAGTCGCCCGTTCCCCTGGTGGTCGACGCCGACGCCCTCGGCGTGTTCGCCGACGCCGCCGACGTGCCGCTGGCCAAGTCGCCACTGGTGCTCACACCCCACGACGGCGAGTTCGAGCGCCTGTTTGGTTCGAAACCTGGCGGCGATCGAATAGGTGACGTCCGCACCCTCGCCGAGCGCACGGGTGCCACCGTGCTGCTCAAGGGCCCCACCACGGTGGTGGCCTCGCCCGACGGCGAGGTTCTCCTATCCGCCAGTGGCAGTTCCCGCCTGGCCACCGCCGGCAGCGGAGACGTCCTGGCCGGCGTGGTGGGCGCCTTCCTGGCCCAGGGCCTGGCGCCCCTCGAGGCCGCGGCCCTGGCCGCCCACGCCCACGGCGCCGCCGCGTCGCTCGGCTACGAGCACGGCCTCCTCGCCGGCGACCTCCCCGAGCTGATCGCCCGCTGGCTCTCCGAGCTGAACTCCGGCGACCAAAGCACGTTGCGAGTACATAGCGGGCGGAAATCGCCCGCTATGTACTCGCAGTCGAGGTGGTTCGGGTGAGCGCCACCGGCGCCGCCGTTGGCTCCTCCCGCTTGGCGTGGGCCGAGGTGGACCTGGACGCCATCGCCGCCAACTGTGCGGTGCTGGCCGGCCTGGCCTGGCCCGCCGCCCTCTGCGCCGTGGTGAAGGCCGGCGCCTACGGCCACGGCGCCGTGCCGGCGGCGAGGGCTGCCCTCGCCGGCGGAGCAACGTGGCTGGCCGTGGCGCTGGTGGAGGAGGGCATCGCCCTGCGAGAGGCAGGGATCGAAGCGCCCATACTCCTGCTTTCCGAGCCACTGGCCGAGGTGATGGAACTGGCCGCCGCCGGCCGTCTCACCCCCACCATCTACACCGCCGGCGGTATCGAGGCGGCTCGCCAGGCCGCCGCCGCTGCTCCCGGCGGTGGACCGTTGCACGTCCACGTCAAGGTCGACACCGGCATGCACCGGGTGGGTGCCGATCAGGACGAAGTCATGGCGGTTGCCTTGGCTGTCGATGCCGCCGTCGAGCTTTACCTTGAGGGTCTGTGGACCCACCTGGCAGCGGCCGACGATCCCGACCACAACGAGTTCACCGCCGGCCAGCTCCGGCGCTTCGAGGAGGTCCGCCAGCGCCTCTCCGCCGCCGGTATCCATCCCGACATCGTTCACGCGGCCAACTCCTCGGCGCTTCTCGCCCACCCGGGGGCCCACAACCACATGGTCCGCTGCGGGATCACCGTTTACGGCTGCCCGCCGTCGGCCGCCCTGGCCGATCGGGTCGAGCTGCGCCCGGCCATGTCGCTCAAGGCCGGCGTGTCCTTCGTGCGCCGGCTCCCGGCCGGCGAACGGGTCTCCTACGGCCTCCAGTACGAGCTCCCGACCGACTCCGTGATCGCCACCGTCCCCCTCGGCTATTCCGACGGCGTGCCCCGCCGTTACTCCGCCGTCGGCGGCCAGGCTCTCATCGGCGGTCGCCGTCTTTCCATCGCCGGCCGCGTCACCATGGACCAGCTCCTCGTCGACTGCGGCCCCGACTCCACCGTCACCGCCGGCGACGAGGTCGTCCTGCTCGGCCGCCAGGGTGACCAGCGGATAGACGCCACCGAATGGGCTGAACTGCTCGGCACCGTCCCCTACGAGATCCTCTGCGGCATCTCCGCCCGCGTCGCCCGCCGCTACCTCGGGACGGCAGCCGGAGGCTGATGTGGCGGTCGCTCAGTCCTTGTCGCCGCCGCGACGTAGCTCTTCTTCACGCCGGCGCAACTCCTCCTCACGCCGGCGCAGCTGCTCCTCCCGGACACGCAGGCGGGCTAACTCCTCTCGCTCGCGTACGACATCGCTCGGCCAGCAAGGCCAGACCGACGATCCCCACCGGATACAACATGTCCCGCTCCTTCCCCGCCCGAAGGGTACCGGTTTTGGCGCACCGATGCCGGTTGTCAACAACTACGGTCGGCGCCGTGTGGTGGTCCGGGGTGGAGGCGACCTATGTCGCCTCCTCTGGCGACCACCAACCCTGGCTGGCTCTGTGGGGAGGAGCCGGTGGCGTCCCCCTTGACGGCGCCGACGCCGAGCTCGAGCTCGTCGTTCCGGTCGGCACCCGGGTCCGCCGCAGGACGCTGCCCGTCCGCCGACTCGCCCTGCGCGATGCCATCGACGACCTCGTGCGCCTTTCCGCCGCTGAGGAGGTCTCGGGTTCGGTGCGGGCGTGGGCGGTGGCGGTGCGGCTGGCTGTCGACCTCGCCGCCCGGGGCCGGCTGCTGCCGAGCATCGCTGCCGACGGGTCCGGCGTGTGGGTCCTGGGCCCGCTCGACGCCGCCGATGTGTCCCGCCGCGCCGCGCTGGCTGCGGCGCTGCCGCCCGCCGCCCACGCCGTACCCCTCCCGGGGCCGAAGCCGCTGCGGGTGATGTCGCCCGAGGCAGCAGTCGCCTCGTTCTCCGATGCCGTCGCCGACCTGCTGCCGCGTACGGCTGCCGCCCCGCTGGTCGCCGGCCATGCCGCCTTCGCCACGCCTGCCGTAACCGGGCCACAGGCGCCACGCCGGGGGGCCCGGCGCCAGGCTGGGCACACGTCACCCGGCGCCGCCGCTCGACAGCCCATCGCCCCCGAGCCCGGGGGTGGCGACGGCCTCCCCGCCGCCGCTGCCGACTGGCTGGTGGCTGTCACCGCCGGGACGGGTGACGAGGCGGCGGCGTCGTTGCGCCTCGAGCCGCCCGAGCCGCCGGATGCCGACTTCCTGGCCGTGCTCCAGCTGCAGAGCAGGCGGGACCCGAGCCTGGTGGTGAGCGCGGCCGATCTCTGGGCCGCCCCCGACGCCGTCGTCTCCCGCTTCGGTGAGGAGGCCGAGACGGCCATGCTGCTGTCGCTGCGGCGGGGCTCCCGGGTGTGGCCCCCGCTCGGCCGCCTGCTCGACGACGCCCGCCCGGAATTCCTCGTGCTCGACGACGACGAGGCCGCGGACCTGCTCGGTCCCGTCGTCGACGACCTGGCCTCCGCCGGGGTGCAGGTGCTGTGGCCGGTGGACGTGCTGCGGCCCGTCGAGCTGCGGCCCCAGATCGCCACGCCGAGCCCGGCGGCCGTCACCGCCGCCGGGTTCAGTCTGGAGTCCCTCTGCGAGCTGCGGTGGCGGGCCACCCTCGACGGCGAGGAGCTGACCGACGAGGAGCTGGCCATCCTCGCCCACGCCAAGCGCCCCGTGGTGCGCCTGCGGGGCAGATGGGTGCGGGCCGATCCCGAACGCCTCGCCCTCCTCGCCCGCCGCCGCACCATCGGGGCGGGGTCCGCCCTGGCCGCCGCCCTCGGGGGCAGCATCGAGGTGGACGGGGAGCGGGTCGAGGCCGATGTCGTCGGCCCCCTGGCCGAGCTGGCCGCCCGGCTGTCCGCCGTCGCCCTCGACGGGCACCGGGCGATGGCTCCGCCGGCCGGGCTCGACGCCACCCTCCGCCCCTACCAGGAACGGGGCCTGGCATGGCTGGCCGAGATGGCCGATCTCGGGGTGGGCGGCGTGCTGGCCGACGACATGGGCCTGGGCAAGACGATCCAGCTCCTGGCCCTGCACCTCGCCCGCGACAGCGACCCCGCCACCAGGCGCCCGACCCTGGTCGTGTGCCCGGCCTCGCTGGTGGGCAACTGGCAGCGGGAGGCAGGTCGCTTCGCGCCGGGCGTAGCCGTTCGCCGTTTCCACGGCTCGGCCCGCACCCTTGACGATCTCGGCTCCGGTGACATCATCGTCACCACCTACGGCGTGGTGCGTCGCGACGCCGAGGCCCTCGCCACGGTGGGGTGGGGGATCGTCGCCGCCGACGAGGCGCAGGCGGTGAAGAACCCCTTGTCCCGCACGGCCCGGGCCCTGCGGTCGATACCGGCGGGCGCCCGCTTCGCCCTCACCGGCACGCCGGTGGAGAACCGCCTCACCGAGCTGTGGGCCATCCTCGACTGGACGACTCCCGGCCTGCTCGGCCCGCTGGAGCGCTTCCGCCGCCAGGTCGCCGTCCCCGTCGAGCGCGACCGCGACCCCGACGCCACCCGCACCCTCACCACGCTGGTGCGCCCGTTCGTGCTGCGCCGCCGCAAGTCCGACCCCGCCATCGTCCCGGAGCTGCCGCCCAAGACCGAGACCGACCGGTTCGTACCCCTCTCCTCCGAGCAGGCCACCCTCTATGCCGCGGTGGTGGAGGAGACGTTGGCCCGCATCGCCGAAGCCGAGGGCATGGCGCGCCGGGGCCTGGTGCTCAAGCTCATCACCGCCCTGAAGCAGATCTGCAACCACCCCGCCCACTACCTCGGCCAGCCCGGCCCGCTACCCGGCCGCTCGGGCAAGCTCGACGCCGCCGTCGAGCTCCTCGGGGTGATCGCCGAGGAGGGTGCCCACGCGCTGGTGTTCACCCAGTACGTGGCCATGGGGCGCCTGCTCGAGCGCCACCTGGGAGCAGCCGGCCTTTCCACCCTGTTCCTGCACGGGTCGGTGCCGGTGCCGGCGAGGGAGGCGATGGTCGACCGGTTCCAGGCCGGGGAGGCGGATGTGTTCGTGGTCTCCCTCAAGGCGGGCGGGACCGGCCTCAACCTCACCCGGGCCACCCACGTGGTGCACTTCGACCGGTGGTGGAACCCCGCCGTGGAGGATCAGGCGAGCGACCGGGCCTGGCGCATCGGCCAGGACCAGCCCGTGCAGGTACACCGGCTCATCACCGAGGGCACGGTCGAGGAGCGGGTCGCCTCGCTGCTGACCGCCAAGCGCGACCTGGCCGACCGGGTGCTCGGGGCCGGCGAGGGCTGGGTGTCGGAGCTGGGCGACGCGGAGCTGGCGGCCCTGGTCCGCCTGGGTGGCGACTGGGCCGGCGGCGTGGCGAACGGCGCGGGAGCGCGGTGATGGCCGGACGGGGCTTCGCCGAGACGTGGTGGGGGAGGGCCTGGGTCGACGCCCTCGAGCACAGCGCCCGCCTCGACCCGAACCGCCTGCCCCGGGGCCGCACCTACGCCCGCAACAACCGGGTGGAGGACCTCCGGGTGGCGTCGGGCGAGGTGCTGGCGTCGGTGTGGGGCCGGCGGCGCACGCCGTACAAGGTGCGGGTCAGGGTGCGGACCTTCTCCGACGCCGAGTGGGCGGCGGTGACCGCCGCGGTGGCGGCCAAGGCGGCCCACGCCGCCGCACTGCTCGACGGCGAGCTGGACCCGGCGGTGGTCGAGGACGCCCGAAGCGCAGGCGTGGCCCTGCTCCCCGACGCCGGCGACCTGCAGCCCCGCTGCTCGTGCCCCGACTGGGCCGACCCGTGCAAGCACTCCGCCGCAGTCTGCTACCTCGTTGCCGGGCTGCTCGACGAGGACCCGTTCCGGCTGCTCGAGCTGCGTGGCCGCCACCGCGTCGACGTGCTGGCGGCCGTGCGCCGGGCGCGGTCCGCCGGCGCGAAGCGGGCTGCCGGTGCCGGTGCCGGTGCCCCCAGCCGTGCCGGGTCGGCGCATGGCGAGCGGGCGGGCGACGAAGGCGTGCCGGCCGCCGCGGCCTGGCGCCGGTCGGTGGGTGAGCTGCCCGGCATCCCACCGGCTCCCGCCGCCGCGGGACGACCGGCGCCATGGCACGCCGATCCGCCGGAGGCCGCACCGTTCACCGCAGAGGGTCTCCGCGCCCTGGTCACCGACGCCGCCCGCCGCGCCGCCGCGCTGGCGGCGGGCGAGGGTAGCTCCGGCCTGGACCTCGACGAGCGGGACGACCTGGCCCGCCGGGCGGACGCCGTCCTCGAATCGGGTGGCATCGCCGATCTGGCAAGGCGGGCGGGTTGCCCGCCCACCGCCATGGTGGCCGCCGCGCTGGCTTGGCGCCACGCCGGCACGGCCGGATTGCGCATGCTGGAAGAGGACGACTGGCGCCCGCCGGCGGCGACGATGCTCGGCGCGCGCGAGACGCTCGTCGCCGCAGGACTGGCGTCATCCAAGGTGCGGGTGCGGCTAAATCGTGTCGCCATCGGCCCCGGCGAGGAGTTGCGTCTCTCCCGGGACGCCCGCTGGTACCGCTTCGCCAAGCGGTCCGGCCGCTGGGAGATCGTCGCCCCGCCGGCCGACGCGCCCGACGAGCTGGTTCACCCGCCAGAGGGATAGGCGGGCATCAGTGTCGGACCTGGGTTCTGGGCGAACTTCGCTCAAACTACGATAATTCCGTGCTTACCCTCGCCGAGCTGGCGCACGAGGCGAGTGGCTGCACGCGCTGCCCGCTGGCCGCCGGCCGCACCACGGTGGTGTTCGGATCGGGTGACCCGGGCGCCGACCTCATGTTCGTGGGCGAGGGGCCGGGCCACGACGAGGACCTGCAGGGGGAGCCCTTCGTGGGACGGTCAGGCCGGCTGCTCGACCGCCTGCTGGCCGAGGAGATGGGCCTCACCCGCGACGGCGTCTACATCACGAATACCGTCAAATGCCGCCCTCCCGGCAACCGTGACCCGCTCCCCGTGGAGGTGGGCACGTGCCGCACCTACCTGGAGTCCCAGGTCGACCTCATCGAGCCCCGGGTGATAGTCACCCTGGGCAACTTCGCCGCCCGCCTGCTGCTCGGCACGACCACCGGCGTCAGCACGCTCCGCGGCCGCTCCTACCCCTACCCCGGCCGCCCCGCCGCCACCGTCACCATCGTGCCCACCTTCCACCCCTCCTACGTGCTGCGCAACGGCTCAGCCGGTGAGTCCATGGCCGGCATCCGGGCGGACCTGGTGCGGGCCAAGGAACACCTGGCGGTGCCGGCGTGAAGATGAGGGCGCTGACCAAATCGGCCGACGACACCCGGGAGCTGGCGGCGGCGGTGGCCGCGCTGGCCCGGCCCCAGGACGTCATCCTGCTCTCGGGCGATCTGGGCGCCGGCAAGACCACCTTCGCCCAGGGATTCGGTCGCGGCCTCGGCGTCACCGAGCCGATCGTGAGCCCCACCTTCACCCTCGTACGGACCTACCGGGGCCGGCTCCCGCTGGTCCATTGCGACGTGTACCGCCTCGAACGACTCGAGGAGCTGGCCGATCTCGACCTGCCCGAGCTGCTCGACGACGGCGGCGTCGCCCTCGTGGAGTGGGGCGACGCCGTTGCGCCGGGCCTGGCCCCTGACTTCCTGGAGGTGCGAATGGAGCTTGACGACGACGACGACCACCGCCGCCTCGACCTGCGCGTGGTCGGCCCCTCCTGGACCACACGGCTCCGCCCGCTGAGTGCCGCGCTCACCCGGTGGGCCACGTGATCATCCTCGGGATCGAGACCGCCACCAGCCAGGTCGGCTGCGCCCTCGGCGGGGTGGAGGGCTGCATCGCCTCCTTCCACGCCACCAAGGGGCGCCGGCACGCGGAGACGCTGGTGCCGGCCATCCAGTTCGTCTGCGAGCAGGCCCGGGTGGAGTGGCGCGAGGTGAGCGTGGTGGCCGTCGACATCGGGCCGGGCCTCTTCACCGGCCTCCGGGTCGGGATCGCCACGGCCAAGGCCATGGCCCATGCACTGCGGGTGCCCATGATCGGGCTCTCGAGCCTGGACCTGCTGGCCTTTCCTCAACGCCACGGTTCGGGGCTTGTCGCCACCGTGGTCGATGCCCGCCGGGGCGAGGTCTTCTGCGCCCTCTACCGACCGGTACCCGGCGGTATCCAGCGGGTGACGCCGGCCCGGGTGTGCTCGCCCGAGGCACTGGCCTCGGAGCTGATGGCCATGGGCGAGGACTGCCTGCTGGTGGGCGATGGCGCCATCCGCTACAGGAAGGTGTTCGACGACGGCGACCTGGTGCTGGCCGACGCCGGTTTCGCCTACCCCTCGGCATCGTCGCTGGTGGAGCTGGCTCATCCCCGGGCCATACGCGAGGAGTTCGTGCAGCCGTCGGAGCTGTCGCCGATGTACCTGCGCAAGTCCGATGCCGAGATCAACTGGGAAGGGCGCCGCAGCGCCTGAGGGCCGGGCATCGTCATGGCTCTCCGCCTTCCTGCTCCCGCACCCGCTGCTCCCGAGATCCAGCTGGGCCCCATGCGCCGGCGCCACCTGCGGTCCGTGCTGCGCATCGAGGCCCAGGTGTACCCCAGGCCGTGGTCGCTCAGCCTCTTCCTGGGAGAGCTGACCCTGCGGGCCACGCGCTCGTACGTGGTGGCCAGGGTGGGCGGCGAGGTGGTGGGTTACGCCGGCATCATGATCACCTTCGAGGACGCCCACGTCACCACCCTTGCCGTCGACCCGGCCTGGCACCGCCGCGGCGTCGGCACCCGGCTACTGGCCCACCTCGCCCGGGTGGCGGTGGACCGGGGCGCCCACCACCTCACCCTCGAGGTGCGGGCCAGCAACAGCGCGGCCCAGGCCCTCTACCGCCGCTTCGGGTTCTGCCCCGAGGGTGTGCGCCGCAACTACTACGTGGAGACCAACGAGGATGCCCTGATCATGTGGGCCCACGACATCGACACACAGGCTTACGCCAACCGCCTCGCCGCGTTGGAACGTTCACGGTGAAGATCCTCGGGATCGAGACGTCGTGCGACGAAACGGCTGCCGCCGTGGTGGTGGACGGCCACCAGGTGCTGTCGTCGGTCGTCAGCAGTCAGGTCGATCTCCACGCCCGGTTCGGCGGCGTGGTCCCCGAGCTGGCCAGCCGGGCCCATCTCGATCTGCTCCCGCCGGTCGTGGCCGAGGCCATGGTGGAGGCGGGACTGGCACCGGACGGCACCGGCGTCGACGCGGTGGCGGCCACCGTCGGCCCCGGCCTCATCGGCTCGCTTCTGGTGGGGCTCAGCGCGGCCAAGGCCATGGCCATGGTCTGGGGCGTGCCCTTCGTGGGGGTCAACCACCTCGAGGCCCACCTCTACGCCGCCTTCCTCGAGGAGCCCGATCTGGAGCCGCCCCTTCTCGTGCTGCTGGTCTCCGGCGCCCACACCATGATCGTGGACATGGCCGATCACGGTAAGTACGAGGTACTTGGGAGCACCCTCGACGACGCCGCCGGCGAGGCCTACGACAAGGTGGCACGGTTCCTTGGCCTCGGTTACCCCGGCGGCCCCGCCATCGATCGCCTGGCCATGGAGGGCGACCCCAAGGCCATCGCCTTTCCCCGGGGCATGGCCGGTGACAACTACGACTTCTCCTTCAGCGGGCTCAAGACCTCGGTGATCACCTACGTGCGCAAGCACCCCGATGTTTCTGTGGCCGACGTGGCCGCCTCGTTCCAGGAAGCGGTGGTCGACGTTCTCGTCAGCAAAGCCCGGTCCGCGGCTGCCGCCACCGGTGCCAAGGCCATCGTCATCGGCGGTGGCGTGGCCGCCAACTCCTGCCTCCGGGAGCGGATCCTCGATGTCTGCATCGAAGACGGCCTACAGGCGTTCCTCCCCAGCCGCTCCATGTGCACCGACAACGCGGCCATGGTGGCCGCCGCCGCCTGGTGGCGCCTCCGCTCCGACGGCCCCACCCCCCTCAATGCCGGCGGGAACGCCACCCTCGGCCTCGGGTCCGTAGCCCCCTAGAGCCCAGGGCGATTTGCGGAGGGCAGGCTCCGCAACTATCGTTAGCACTCGACACCCGAGAGTGCTAACAGTCTGTGGAGGCTTGAGACATGAACCTGCAACCCCTTGATGACCGCATCGTTGTACGCCCCAGTGAGTCGGAGGAGAAGACCGCATCCGGTCTTGTCATCCCCGACACCGCCAAGGAGAAGCCCCAGCAGGGCGAAGTCCTCGCCGCCGGCCCCGGCCGGCGTGCTGAGAACACCGGCGAGCTGATCCCCCTCGACGTGAAGGTGGGCGACAAGGTCGTCTACTCCAAGTACGGCGGCACCGAGATCACCATCGACGGCGAGGACCTTCTGATCCTCACCGGCCGCGACGTCCTGGCCAAGGTAGGCAAGTAGTGCCCAAGGTCCTCAAGTTCAACGAGGACGCCCGTCGGGCCCTCGAAGCCGGCGTGAACAAGATCGCCAACACGGTCAAGGTCACGCTCGGCCCCAAGGGTCGCAACGTCGTCCTGGAGAAGAAGTTCGGTGCACCCACTGTCACCAACGACGGTGTCACCATCGCCAAGGAAGTGGAGCTGGACGACCCGTTCGAGAACATGGGCGCCCAGCTGGTGAAGGAGGTCGCCACCAAGACCAACGACGTCGCCGGTGACGGCACCACCACCGCCACCGTGCTGGCCCAGGCGCTGGTGCGCGAAGGACTGCGCAACATCACCGCCGGCGCCTCGCCCCTCGCCCTCAAGAAGGGTATGGAGCTGGCTGTCGCCGCCGCCGTGAAGTCCATCGGTGATCAGGCCAAGGACATCGACGACAAGAGCGAGATCGCCCAGGTCGCTTCCATCTCCGCCGCCGACACCACCATCGGCAGCGTGCTGGCCGACGCCATCGACCGGGTCGGCAAGGACGGCACCGTCACGGTGGAGGAGTCCAACACCTTCGGCATGGAACTCGAGTTCACCGAGGGCATGCAGTTCGACAAGGGCTACCTCTCGCCGTACTTCGTCACCGACCAGGAGCGACAGGAGGCGGTGCTCGAGGATCCCTACATCCTCTTCACCAGCTCCAAGATCTCCGCCGCCCACGAGCTGATCACCGTGCTGGAGAAGGTCATGCAGGCCGGCAAGCCGCTGCTGATCATCGCCGAGGACGTCGAGGGCGAGGCCCTCGCCACCCTGGTGGTCAACAAGATCCGCGGCACGTTCAACTCCGCTGCGGTCAAGGCCCCCGGGTTCGGTGACCGCCGCAAGACCCAGCTCCAGGACATGGCCATCCTCACCGGTGGCCAGGTGGTCTCCGAGGAGATCGGCCTCAACCTGGACAGTGTCACCCTCGACCTGATGGGCCGGGCCCGCAAGGTCATCATCTCCAAGGACAGCTGCACCCTCATCGAGGGGGCCGGCTCCAAGGAGGAGATCAAGGGCCGCACCTCTCAGCTCCGCAAGGAGATCGAGGATGCCACCTCGGACTGGGACAAGGAGAAGCTCCAGGAGCGTCTGGCCAAGCTGGCCGGAGGCGTGGCCGTGGTCAAGGTCGGCGCCGCCACCGAGGTGGAGCTCAAGGAGAAGAAGCACCGCATCGAGGATGCGCTGTCGGCCACCCGGGCCGCCATCGAGGAAGGCATCGTCGCCGGCGGCGGCCTCGCCCTCGTGCGCAGCCGCGCTGCTGTCGACAAGGTCGCTTCGAAGCTCACGGGCGACGAGGCCACCGGTGCCAGGATCGTGAGCAAGGCTCTCGAGGAGCCCCTCAAGTGGATCGCCATCAACGCCGGGCTCGAGGGCTCGATCATGGTCCAGCAGGCTGAGCGGGAGACCGGCAACATCGGCCTCAACGCCCAGACCGGCCAGTTCGAGGACCTGGTCAAGGCCGGCGTCATCGACCCGGCCAAGGTCACGCGGTCGGCGCTGCAGAACGCCGCGTCCATCGCCGCCCTCACCCTCACCACCGAGGTGCTCGTCTCCGACAAGCCGGAGAACGAGTCCCTGGTGAACCCGCACGCCGCCGACTACGCCCGCCAGGGCATGGCCGGCATGAGCGGCCTCGGAGGCATGTAGCCCCGTCGCTTCTCGACGTACCGAAATACCGACGAGGAGCGCCGTCCGCCCGGGCGGCGCTCCTCCTCATCTTCGGTAGCTTGCACCCATGCCCGCTGACATCCCCCCGCCCGATCCCGAGAAACTGCTCGCGACATGGATGCAGTGGGAGCGCGCCGAACTGACGCCAGGCAAGGTGATGGCCGACCTGAAGAAGGGCGGGCTCCGCGAGCTGCTGGAGTCGACGGTGCAGGCCCACCACGAGATCCAGAGCGCCTGACACGGCGGTTGCCCGTGTTGCCGGCGGATGCGGCAGTGTGTGTTCTGGACACTGTGCGCGCATGCCTTACGCGGCCCTGGTTGGAGCAGATAGGGTCGCCGCAGTGGGTGAAGAAGCCCATCGAAGGGTTCGGAGCAACCATGGCGCGGTATGGAGATGATCATGGTGTTGAACGGCCAGAGGTGGCGTTGAAGCGTGTCGCCGCGCTGGCCCAAGCGAGCATCGCCGGCTGTGACGCCGCCGCGGTGACGCTCGTGCGCAACGGCCGGGCCATGCCCGTGGTCAGCACCACCGAGATCGCCCGTGAGCTCGACTCCGTGCAGTGCCGCACCGGCGAGGGGCCGTCGCTCGACGCCATTCGCCAGCTCCAGGTGTTCAACGTCGCCACCGCCGCCGACGCCCGGTCGTGGCCCGGCTTCAGCAAAGAGGCCACCGCCAGGGGCGTTCTCAGCAGCCTTTCGGTGCCGCTCACGGTCGGAGGCGAAGCCGTGGGCGCGCTGAACCTCTACAGCAAGAACCCCGACGCCTTCGTCGGGTGTGAAGCAGTTGCCGTCGTGTTCGGCTGCCAGGCTGCTGCCACCGTGTCGGGGGCGCTGCCCGGCATCCGAACGACATCGGTGCCGGCCTCTGAGGACCGAACTGCAGCCGTGTAGGCCGGCAGTCATCTTCACCGATCAGGAAGCACGTAGTGAATGGCGCGGCCGGGGGGCCACCAATCCACCAAAATAGGAGAGTCATGAAACTGTTGCAGAGGTTCCGCAAGCAAACATCCCGCGAGGAGATGGAGACCCAGGCCGCTCAGGAGCTGGAGGCGGCCATGGCGGCCACGCCGGCCGGTGTCCCGGCCATGACGCCGGCACCCGGGCTCCCCGGTGACGCCCTGAACGGCTCGGCCACCGCCGGCGAGGCCGGCGAGATCCCCGGCGCGACGGAGACGGCAGATAGGGGCGACAACGGCGAGACCTTGGGCTCGGCCACCGACCTGCCCAGGCGTCGTTCCGCCACCACCCGCAAGACCGGAGCCAGAAAGCCGGCGTCCGGCACCAGGACCGCCGGCGCCAAGTCCGCCACGACCACGGCCAAGCCAACGGCCGGGGGCAAGACCGCTGCGCGCAAGCCGGCAGCCAAGAAGGCCGGCGCCACCACTGCTGGGGCCACCGTGAAGAAGCGGACGACCCCGGCCGGCGCCTCCAGCAGCGCCCGACAGTCGGCCGCCAAGAAGGGGTAGCTCGCCCGGCGGCTCTCGGGAGGCCGAGCGTGACGGCGGTAGACTCGCCTCTCGCTGAGCAGACAGGGAGACGTGGATGGCGGAGATCGAGATCGGCATCGGCAAATCGGGTCGCAGGGCTTACGGCTTCGACGACATCGCCATCGTCCCCAGCCGGCGCACCCGTGACCCCGAGGATGTCGACATCTCGTGGGAGATAGACGCCTACTGCTTCGACCTGCCGCTCATGGCCTCAGCCATGGACGGTGTGGTGAGCCCGGCCACCGCCATCGAGGTCGGGCGCTTGGGCGGTGTGGGGGTGCTCAACCTGGAGGGTCTATGGACGCGCTACGAGGACCCCGATCCGTTGTTCGAGGAGATCGCCACCCTCGACAACGACAAGGCCACGGCCCGCATGCAGCAGATCTACGCCGAGCCGGTCAAGCTCGAGCTGGTCACCCAGCGCATCCGTGAGATCCGGGAGGCCGGGGTCACCTCGTGTGCATCGGTCACCCCACAGCGGGCCGAGCAGTACGCCTCGGCCGTGGTCGACGCCGAGCTGGACCTGCTCGTCATCCAGGGCACCGTTGTGTCGGCCGAGCACGTGTCGAAGACGGCCGAGCCGCTCAACCTCAAGAAGTTCATCCGCGAGTTCGAGATCCCGGTGATCGTCGGCGGCTGTGCCTCGGCCCAGGCCGCCCTCCACCTCATGCGCACCGGTGCCGTGGGCGTGCTGGTGGGCGTAGGCCCCGGCAACGCCTGCACCACCCGGGGCGTGCTCGGCATCGGCGTACCGCAGGCCACCGCCATCGCGGATGCCGCCGGCGCCCGCATGCGCCACCTCCACGAGACCGGCGTCTACGTCCACGTCATCGCCGACGGTGGCATGAGCCGCGGTGGCGACATCGCCAAGGCCATCGCCTGCGGCGCCGACGCCGTGATGGTGGGCTCGCCCCTCGCCGCAGCCCTCGAGGCCCCCGGCCGTGGCTACCACTGGGGCATGGCGACGTTCCATCCCACCCTGCCCCGTGGCGCCCGAGTGAAGACGCCAGCGCGGGGCAGCCTCCAGGAGATCCTGGTCGGCCCGGCGCATGAGAACGACGGCCGCCTCAACCTCTTCGGCGCCCTCCGCACCTCCATGGCCACCTGCGGCTACCAGACGGTCAAGGACTTCCAGAAGGCCGAGGTCATGGTGGCCCCCGCTCTCCAGACCGAGGGCAAGGCGGCCCAGCGGGAGCAGCAGATCGGCATGGGGCACTAGCTCGGTGGGGCGCCGGCGTCACAGGGCGCCGGTAGCCTGAAAGCTGTCATGGACGACCTGCTGAGCGGCCTGAACCCCGTGCAGCAGGAGGCGGTTCTGCACGGTGAAGGGCCGCTCCTCATCGTGGCCGGCGCCGGCTCGGGGAAGACCCGGACGTTGACTCACCGGATCGCCCACCTCATCACCCAGGGCGGCGTCTCGCCCTTCTCGATCCTGGCCATCACCTTCACCAACAAGGCGGCCGACGAGATGAAGCACCGGGTGGCGGCGCTGGTCAAGCCGGTCGCCCAACGCATGTGGGTCTCCACCTTCCACTCCGCCTGCGTGCGCATCCTGCGCCGTGACGCCTCCCGCCTCGGGTACCGCTCGTCGTTCTCCATCTACGACCAGGCCGATGCCGTCCGACTCACCGGTTACGTCATCCGGGACCTGAACATCGACCCAAAGAAGTTCCCGCCCCGCACCGTGCATGCCGCCATCAGCACGGCCAAGAACGAGCTGGTCGATTTCGAGACCTACGCCTCCCGGGCCCGCGGCCCCTACGAGAAGCGCATGGCCGAGGTCTACCGGGAGTATCAGCGCCGGCTCCTCGCCGCCAGCGCCATGGATTTCGACGACCTGCTCATGGTCGCCGTCAACCTCCTCCAGGCCGAGCCCGAGGTGCTGGCCCACTACCGCCGGCGCTTCACCCACCTGCTCGTCGACGAGTACCAGGACACCAACCGGGCCCAGAACGAGTTGGTGATGCTCCTCGGCAGCGAGCACCGCAACGTGTGCGTCGTGGGAGACAGCGATCAGTCGGTGTACCGATTCCGCGGAGCCGACCTGCGCAACCTGCTGGAGTTCGAGGAGGCCTTTCCCGACGCCACCACCATCGTGCTGGAGCAGAACTACCGGTCCACCCAGACGATCCTCGACGCGGCGAACTCGGTCATAGCCAACAACGCCATGCGCAAGCCCAAGGCGCTGTGGACCGAGCAGGTGGGCGGGGAGCTCATCACCCGCTATCACGCCGAGGACGAGCGGGACGAGGCAGCGTGGGTGGCGCATGAGATGGCCCGGCTCAAGGACCGCTTTGGCGTGCGCTGGGCCGACATCGCCGTCTTCTACCGGACCAACGCCCAGAGCCGGGCCGTCGAGGAGGAGCTGGTTCGCCGCAAGACCCCCTACAAGGTGCTGGGCGGCACCAGGTTCTACGACCGGCGAGAGGTCAAGGACCTGCTCGGCTATCTGCTGGCCACGGCCAACCCGGCCGACGAGGTGTCGCTCAAGCGGATACTCAACGTCCCCAAGCGGGGGATCGGCGACACCAGCGTGGGGCGTCTCGACAAGTTCGCCAACTCGTCGGGGGCGGCGTTCTTCGAGGCGCTGGCCGCCGCCGAGCGGGCCGGCGTCACCGGGAAGGCCCTTGGCGGGATCGCCGATCTCCTCTCTTTGCTGGCCGAGCTACGGGACCTCGTGGCCGCCGCCACGCCGCCCATCCAACTGCTGGAGGCGGTGATCGAACGCACCGGCTACGTCGCCGCCCTGGATGCCGAGAATACCGTGGAGTCGGCCGGGCGGATCGAGAACATCGCCGAGCTGATGGGGGTGGCGGCCGGCTACGACGACCTCACGACCTTCCTCGAGGCCGTCAGCCTGGTGTCCGACGTAGATGCTCTCGACGGGGACGAGTCCAAGGTCGTGCTCATGACCATGCACACGGCGAAGGGCCTCGAGTTCCCCGTGGTGTTCGTGATCGGGATGGAGGACGGGGTGTTCCCCCACCTGCGTTCGCTGGGGAACCCCGATGAGCTGGAGGAGGAGCGCCGGCTCTGCTACGTGGGGATCACGCGGGCCCGGGAGCGCCTCTACCTCACCCATGCCTGGTGCCGGACCCTCTGGGGCTCTACCCAGTACAACCGCCCCAGCCGGTTCCTGGACGAGATCCCCGAGAACCTCACCCGCATGGCCGAAGGCGGCAAGCGGCTGGCGGCGGACCGCACCGTGATGGGTCATCGCCATCGGGTGGTGGAGTCGGCGTTGAAGACCGGCGGTTCCGCCTCCGCCTCCGCCTCCGCCTTCACCACCACCAAACCGAGCTGGGCGGTGAGCGACATCCCCGATCTCAAGGCCGGCGACGACGTGATGCACCCCAAGTGGGGCGAGGGAGTGGTGCTCGAGGTGCTTGGATCAGGGGACCGGGCCGAGGCCGTGGTGAGGTTCCCCGAGGCCGGCGAGAGGCGCCTCCTGCTGGCCTGGGCCGGCCTGAAACGACCCTGAAGAAACCCTGAAGAAACCTGAAGTGAACCTGAAGAAACCCTGAAGAGGCCTCGGGACGAACCTGAAGGATGGCTGGAAGAGGTTGTTGAGGGACTTTTTTGACGCTCAGATAGGTGTCGGGCGCACGTAGTTTGACATTTTCTTCATTTTTCCCTTGACATGGTCCCTAGGGCCGAGTTCTAGAGTGCGCCTACTGGCCGACATCCTCCGGGGGGCCGACCAGTGGTCACGGTCTCTCGCAACGGGTGGGGGACCTTTCGGGTGAAAGGGTGACCTCAAATGGTGCAAGACGAAGCGACGATGCGAAGGTTCGAGGACGAGCTGGGATCGAAGCGGGGTGTTCTGCGGGCGTGCCTGCTCATCCTTCTCGACGAGCGGGCCGGTCACGGCTACGACCTGCTGACCCGGCTGGAGCCCTTGGGCTACGACCGGAGCAATCCGGGGAGGATCTACCGGGCCCTGCGCTGGCTGGAGACAGCCGGCTACGTGGCGCCCAACTGGGAGACCACGGGCGTCGGGCCGGCCCGTCGGGTCTATGAGCTGTCGACCTCCGGTCGCCAGGTGCTGGAGGTGGCGGCCACCAGCCTCAAGAAGCAGATGAAGACGCTCGACCCGAACCTGGTGCGTTACCTCCAGGTCCGGCTGAAGACGATCTCCAGCCACAAGCAGTCCTTCGAGCTGCTCATCGAGACCAAGCTGGCCGTTCACGCGGCCGACGAGGGATCAGCCCGTCGCAAGATCGAGCGCCTGCTGGGCCAGTCCCGGTCGCTCGAGACCGACGTGCGGACCACCGGCCAGGTCTGGATCTACGGCGAGGACCGCGACGAGGGCAAGAGCCACCTGAGGGTCCACGAGGGCTGAACAAAAGCGGAACCGGTCAACCGGGACGGGGCGTGCGTAGATCGATGCGCACGACCCCCCCGGTCACCGGCGCCGGGTAGGTGGTAAGGCCCTCACCGTCTGGGGGGTAGGACCGCTTGGTGCACGGATCGACGAAGCGTCGTTGGGACCGGTCCCAGCGCAGGAGGCAGTCGACGCTGATCCGCGACGCGTAGGCCCTCACCGCCACCCAGCCCTTGTCGGGGTCGGGCCCCAGGTGCTGGACATAGATTTCGCGGTCGCGGTTGAGGGGGTCCTTGAACAGCACGGGACCCCGTTCCGCCACCTCCTTTGCCACCCGATCGGCGTCGATGGGAAGCACCGAGGAACCCAGGTTGGCCTTCTCGGGGTTCTTCGCCGCGTAGCGCACGGCCACGGCCACCAGTAGGGCGGCGAGGGCGAGGCCGGCGAGGGTCCCTCCGACCATGGCACGGCTGCGCCGGGCCCGCGTGCGGGAGGGGTCGAGGTCCACCTGCGTAGTATCGCCGCCGGGCGCGGAGCTGCGACTGCAACTGGCGCCAGGTGAGGGTGAGGTGAGATGGACCTGCTGGAGTACCAGGGCAAGCAGTACTTCGCCGGGTTCGGTGTTCCCGTGTCCCTGGGCGGTGTGGCGGCCGGCGTGGAAGAGGCGGTGGCCGCGGCCGAGCGCTGCGGTTACCCGGCCGTGGTCAAGGCCCAGGTGGCAATCGGCGGCCGGGGCAAGGCCGGTGGCATCAAGGTCGGCGCCGACGCCGCCGAGGTCCGCTCCCGGGCCTCGGAGATCCTGGGCATGGACATCGGTGGCCACACCGTCACCCGTGTGCTGGTGGAGCGGGCCACCCACATCGCCGAGGAGTACTACGCCTCCTTCACCCTCGACCGTGCCGTGCGGGACCACTTGGGGATGCTCTCCACTGAAGGTGGGGTCGACATCGAGCAGGTTGCCGCTGAGCGGCCGTCGGCCATTGCCCGGCTGCATGTCGATCCGGTGGACGGCCTGTCCGAGCCGGTGTGCCGGGAGTGGGTCCGCTCCGCCGGCCTCGCCCCTGGCGCCGAGGAAGCCACCATCGTCCTGCTGCTCGACCTCTACCGCTGCTTCGTGGAGGGCGACGCCGACCTGGTGGAGGTCAACCCGCTGGTCCTGGCCACCGACGGAACCGTTCTGGCCCTCGACGCCAAGGTGACGCTGGACGACAGCGCCGCCTTCCGCCATCCGGAGTGGGACGAGTTCAGGGGCATGGAGGTGCTCGACGCCCGGGAGCGACTGGCCCGGGAGAAGGGGCTCCAGTACGTGGGCCTCGACGGCGAGGTGGGCATCATCGCCAACGGCGCCGGCCTGGCCATGAGCACCGTCGACGTGGTCCACCAGGTGGGTGGGCAGCCGGCCAACTTCCTCGACATCGGCGGCGGCGCCAGCGCCGAGGTGATGGCCAACGCCCTGGAGGTGGTGGACTCCGACCCGAAGGTGCGGGCCATATTCGTCAACATTTTCGGCGGCATCACCCGTGGCGAGGAGGTGGCCAAGGGCGTGGTGGAGGCGATGGCCCGGGTCGAGATCTTGTCTCCCATCGTGGTTCGTCTCGACGGGACCAACGCCGCCGAGGGGCGGGCCATCCTGGCCGAGCACGAGTCGGACCGTCTCTTGAGCCGCCCCACCATGCTCGACGCCGCCCGCACCGCGGTGGAGTTGGCGGGGCCGGCGTGAGCATCTTCGTCGACGCCTCCACCAAGGTGGTCGTGCAGGGGCTCACCGGCAGCCAGGGCCGGTTCTACGGCCTGCGCAACCGGGCCTACGGCACCCAGGTGGTGGCCGGCACCAACCCCAAGAAGGCCGGCGCCGACGTGGAGGGCATCCCGATCTTCGCCACCGTGGCCGAGGCCCGGGAAGCCACCGGCGCCACCGTGTCGTGCATCTTCATCCCCGCCGCCAGCGTGCCCGGCGCGGTGCGGGAGGCGGCCCACGCCGAGATGGAGATGATCGTCGTCATCACCGAGGGAGTGCCGGCCCAGGACCAGGCCCTCATGTTCAACGCCGTGAAGCGCCACCATCCCGCTACCCGCATCCTCGGGCCGAACTGCCCGGGGATCATCACTCCCGGAGAGTGCAACATCGGCATCACCGCCGGCGAGATCGCCCTGGGGGGCGGTCCGGTGGGCATCGTGAGCCGTTCGGGCACCCTCACCTACCAGGCCCTGTACGAGCTGAAGCAGAAGGGCATCGGCGTCACCACCTGCGTGGGCATCGGGGGCGATCCCGTGCCCGGCACCACCTTCGTCGACTGCCTCCAAGCCTTCGAGGCCGACCCCGCCACCAAGGCGGTGATGCTGATCGGCGAGATCGGCGGCTCGGCCGAAGAGGAGGCGGCCGCCTTCATCTCCGCCGGGATGATCAAGCCGGTGGTGGCCTACGTGGCCGGCGTGGCCGCCCCGCCCGGCCGCAAGATGGGCCATGCCGGCGCCATCGTCTCCGGCTCGACGGGAACGGCCCAGGCCAAGATGGACGCCCTGGCCGGCGCCGGCGCGCGAGTCGGGATGAACCCCACCGAAGCCGGCGAGCTGATGGCCGAGGTTGTCGCCGGACTGGGTCGGGCCTGAGCCCTCCTCGCCCGTTTCGAGTACATACGGGGCGGAATCGGCCTGCTATGTACTCGAAGTCGGCACGATGGGCATCCCAGCTTCGGGTACGGTGGATCGCTTCGCCATGCGTGTCGTCGTAGCTGCCCTCTTCCTCGTATCTGTGATCGCCGCGGGCGTCGTCGACGGTGACGGGGACGATCGTTCGTCGGTCCGCACGGCGGCGGCACCTTCCACCACGACCACCGTTCTCGCCACCACCACGACGGCGACAACCACCACACTGCCGGTCACGGTTCCACCCACCGTCGCCACCACCGCTGCGCTGGCGCCGCCCACCACCGCTGCGCCCAACCCGGTGGCGTCGGCCCGGGCGACAGCCTCGGGAGTTGTCGTGACACAAAGCGGGCTGGTCCTGCCCATGCTGCGAAGGGAGGGCGATGCCTTCGTGGTGGAGACGCCCTGCGCCCGCACCGCTGTCGTCCAGGGCACACTGGTGGAGCGGGCGACGGTGGTGCTCGACGCCGGACACGGTGGCGCCGAGCCCGGTGCGGTCGGGCCCAACGGGCTCAGTGAGAAGGGCATCAACCTGGCCGTGGTGAACCACGCCAAGGCGGCGCTGGAGCGGGCGGGGGTGGCCACCATGCTGACCCGTACCGGTGACCACCGGGTCACGTTGTCGACCAGGGCCAATGTGGTCAAGGCCCTCAACCCGAAGGCCTTCGTGTCGGTCCACCACAACGCCGAGCCCGACGGTCCGCGGCAGGGCCCAGGAAGCGAGACGTACTACCAGATCGCGTCCAAGGACTCGAAGCGCCTCTCCGGTCTCGTCTACGAGGAAGTGGTGAAGGCGCTGTCGGCCTACGCCATCCCGTGGGTGGCCGACACCGATGCCGGCGCCAAGTACCGGGTCAACTCCGCCGGCGGCGACTACTACGGCATCCTGCGCCTCACCCAGGGCGTGACCGCGGTGTTGGCCGAACTGGCCTTCGTGTCCAACCCGCCCGAGGCCGAGCTGTTGGTCCGCCCGGACGTGCAGCAGGTGGAGGGGGAGGCGGTGGCGAGGGGCATCCTGCGCTTCCTCAACACCGGCGATCCCGGCTCCGGCTACACCGAGCCCTATCCCCGTTCCAGCCCCGCCGGCGGTGGCGGTGGCTCCTCGGGCTGCGTCGACCCTCCGCTATAGACCATGGCGGCGAGGAGGTCGGCCCGTAGCTCCTCCTCGTACACCGGGATCCCCCACTCGGCCATGGCGCCGGGCAGTAGCGGGTCCCAGGGAGTGGGGGGCAGAACGCCGAGCGCGGACGGCTCTCCCCTGCGTGCGTCTGCTGCGGCCGGCGCCGCCGCCAGGTAGTCCGCCGCCTTCATACGCCACGGTGTCGTGCCGGCCCGGTCAGCCAACCAGGCGGTGATGGCGAGGCCGGCGGCGTCGAAGTCGGCGTGCTGGCGGACCGAGCCGCCGCCGACGGCAAGCTGGCGGATCAGGGCGACCACGGCGACGGTGGGGCGGCCGGAGCTACATATCAGCGGCGGGCCGCGCCAGCCCCGTCGTGCCGCCTCGGCGACGAGCGAGGGGTTCTCCACCACGTACGCCGTGTCGCCGGGAGAGAGAGCGGCGAGCGGCCAACGGCGGAGCTGGGCAAGGGTCAGCACCACCGGCTCACCGGCAGCGCTGGCCGCCGACAACCATGGCCCAAGCGGCGGCGGGGCTTCTACCGCCAGTCCGAGGGCCAGGACGGTGGACGACAAGGGGTCGGGGGCGACACCGACCGATTCCCAGAGATGGCGCGTTGTCTCGGCGTTGGTGGCCAACGGAGCGCCGCTGGCCAGGGCGACGGCGTCGAGGACGATGGCGGCCAAGCGGCGCCCGTGGTCAAGGGCGTGCGGGTCGCCGAGCAGATCGTTGGCCAAGGCGGCCAGCGGGACGCCGTCGGCGGGCAAGGCCCGCATGACCCGCAGGGCGCGGTCGAGCCGGTGGCGATGGACGACGACGCCGCCCCTGGCGCCCTGCGACCGCATGCGCTCGATCCACACGGCACGATCCTCGGGAAGGCCACCAAGCGCCGGCCACAGCGGCGCCGACTCGGCGGCCAGCCACGCCCACAGACTCTCCCGTTCCTCCCGGTCGGCCAGGCGATCGGCACGGCGATCGGGCAGCGGCCCCCGCAGCTTCTCGACCACCTCCCGCAGCTCGTCCACCGACGCCAACCTCAGGGCCTCCACCAGGCGGCTCACCCGTACTCGGGCCGGGGAGCCCGGGACACGGTCGAGCCCGAAGAGGTCGGCGAGGGCCTGCCGGGAGCCCGCCTCCATGTTGCGCAGGGTCAACACGACGGGAACGTCGCCGTCGCCGAGGCGGCGGGCCAGCTCGTCGACCAGCGGCGCCAGCTCCCGCCGGTCGAGGGGACCGAGGCCGGCGTAACCCCGGCTGATCACCCGCGTACCCAGGCGGCGAAGGCGCGGTGCGGGCCGCCACCGGCCGGCGAGCTGTCGGTCATGGCGCCGGCGGGTCGGTGTGGCGTCGGCGGCCGTCCCAGGTGAAGCGGGTGGATGTCACCGGCTCGTCGTCGCTGGGCGGGTGGAGGTGGTGGATGGCGATGCCGTCGAGGGTGGCGTACTGGCACCACTCGTGGTCGCTGGTGAACATCGCGTCGAGATCCCACGCCGAGAAGGTGCCGAAGAGCTGGGCACGGTTGGCCGTGTCGACCCCGGCGAACAGCTCGTCGAGCAGGATGAGCCGGGGGCAGCTCGCCGGCCCACCGTCGTCGGCCGTGTAGTGGGCGGCCACCGAGGCGATCATGGGCAGGTGCAGGGCGATCGACCGCTCGCCGGTGGACAGCTTCTGGAGCCGCCGCGCCGTGGCCGGCTGGAAGCCCTCCCAGTCGCGGTGAGCCAGATGGAGGCTGAAGCGGTGCCAGGACCGGTAATCGAGGGTCTGGCGAAGCCTCGCCGCCCATGGTGCGTTCACCTCCAGCTCGGCCCGCGCCTGGTCGACACGGGCCCGCACGAACGCCTGTAACGACGCCCGCTCGTCGTCGGAGAGGTCGGCCGCGTCCCGCAGGAGCAACGCCCGGGCCGCCTTGACGGCGTCGAGCTGGTCCGGGTCGACCTCCCAGCGCAGGCGCACCTGCACGCCGCCTGCCATGGTGCGGACGGTGGCGAGCTGGGCGTTGATCCCGTCGACCAGGGCGTTGGCCTGGCGGATGCGCTCGGCCAGGGCCCGGCGAACGCTGCCCGCCAGCGTCTGCTCGAACAGCTTCTCCTCCTCGGCGACCAGCTCGGCCCGGCCCTCGGCCAGCTCGGCGGCGAGGGCGGTGGCCAGGGCGGTGGCTCCGCGGCGAACGCCGCCGACGACGGTGCGCAGCACCCACCAGCCTTCGTCGGCCAGCTCCCGCGCCACGTCGACGCGGGCACCGAGGGCGGCCTGGGCGAGATGCACCCGCTCGCGTACCCGCTCCGACAGGCGCTCGGTGACCTGGGGGCCAGCATCAATTGCCTCGTGGCCGGCGGCAACGGAGCGGGCTGCGGCCAGCAGGGCGGACGCCGTGTCGAGTGGCCCGGGTTGGTCGATGCCCGCGTCCGGGCCGAGGGCGGCCACCACGGCGGCGAACCTCTGGTGGGCGCCGGCCCGTTTCTCCTCCGCGCTCGCCCTCTCGGCCACGGCCGCAGCCAGCCCGCCGGACAGTGTCCCGACCCGGCGCTCGAGCGCAGGGAGCTGCTCAGCCAGCTCCCGCTCACGCCGCTGGGCCTGGTTGCGCTCCCCGTCCAGCGCGTCGAGGCGCCGGATCAGATCGGCGTACTCGGCGCCCAACGAGGACTCCAGGCCGGCGACCCGGCCCTCGACGGCCGTGGCGTCCCGATCGGCATCCCAATGGTCGGCGGCGACGCGTGATGCGGCCCGTTCGGCATCGGCCAGCCGCCCGGCGGCACGGTTGAGGTCACGCTCGGCGGCGGAGAGGTCGCGGCGCCGGCGGGCCCACGTGGCGGTGGCCTGGGCGAACCGTGTGAGGCCGGCCTCCACAGCGGCCAGGCCGCCGGCCTCGGTGGGCAGCGAGTGGCGGGCGGCCAGGGCGGTGAGAGCACGCAACGCCTCCCGCACCGCGACTTCGGCGCCGGTGAGCGCGGCGCGGGTCCGGTCGAGGCGCGCCTCCGCCTCGCCCAGGCGGGAGGCGGCATCAGCGACGGCCAGGCGGGCGTCGTCGACGTCGGCGCCGCTGGGTACGGCGGCCAGCTCGGCGGCGAGGGCGGTGCGGCGCCGGTCGAGGGCTGCCTCCTGGCGGTCGAGGTCGGCCATCGTCGCCTCCACCGCGGCAAGGGCCGCGTCGATGGACGCCAGCCGGGCCAGGCGGTGCCGCTCGCGGGCGACCGCACCGAGCAGCAGGGCGGGCCGTTGCGGGCCGCGGCCGACAGCGGCGCCTACTCGATAGGTGCCGTCGCTGGCAACGACGACCTCGGCGCCGTCGAGGACCTCGCCCGCCGTGGCCACGACGGGCACCGACGCCAGCACGCCGGCCAGGACGTCGGCCGGGAACGCCGAATCGCCGGCCCTCACCCCATCCTGGCCACCGGCGCGGACTGCCACCGCCGTCTTCGGCGTTGTGATCGGCACGAGCAGGTCGGCCAGGGTGCGGCCGGTGGCCGGGCGCTGTCCCAGAACCACGTCGGCCCGGCCGTCGCCGAGATCGACGGCGCCGTCGGGCTGGACCCAGGCGTCGAGCAGGCCCGCCCCTGTGAGGGCCGCCTCGAGCCCGTCGACCTCGGCCGGGCCCACTCCGGGCGCCACGTCGACCAGTCGCCACAGTGGCGCCCCCGGTCGCCCCTCCCGGGAGGATCGCCATGACGGCCCCTCCGGATCGACGAGACCGCCTTCGGCCCAGAGGGCCCGCTCCTCGATGAGGGCCTGGCGATCGGCGGACGCCGTGGCCCGCTCGGCGGCGAGGTCGCGGCGGGCGACGGCGTCCTCGGCGCCGAGCTCGGCGGCCAGGACACCCAACGCCTCGGCCACGCGGGCCGGATCGGCCGCAGTGGGTAACGGCAGGGCGGCGGCCACCCGGGCCGGGCCGATGGTTCCGCACCCCGCCGACCATTCGTCTACGGCGGCCTGGTAAGTGGTGGCGGCGGCCTTCTCGTGCTCACGAGCGGAGCGGCCGGCGGCGATCCGCTTGGCCACGGTGGCGTCGTCCTCGGCCAACTGGGCTTCGAGGAAGCCGCGGGTTTCGACCGCCTTCGTGTGGTCGTCGAGGGCGGCGCGCACCTCCCGGACCCGGCCACGTTGCGCTTCGACCCAGGCGTTCACGAACCGTTCGGCGTCGTCGGGAACCTCGATGGTCGCGGCCTCGCCCACCACTCCCTCGGCGGCGACGTCGGTGGCCTTCGCCCGCAGCTCGCTCCCGGCCACGGCCAGGTTGGCCGCGGCCATCTCATGCTCAACGGTGGCGTCGTCGACCTCGACAGCGGCGGCCTGGCGTGACGCCTCCTGCTCCTCGGCTGATCTCGCCGCCCGGTCGGCGGCCTGGCGGAGCCGCTGGGAGTGGGCCCGCAGGTCGGCCAGCGCGGCGCCGTCCCGGTAGGCGTCGCTGTCCTTGAGGGCGTCGATCTCCACCCCGATCGCCGCGATCCGCTGGACGAGCGTCCGGCGCTCTGTGGCCGCCGCCGCCGATTCCGCCTCCACCTCGTCGAGGGCGGCCTTGGCCAGGCGTTCGGCGCGGGTGACGTCGTCGCGGTGGGTTTCGGCCGCCCGGACATCGCCGGCCGCGCCGACGACCACGGCCCGGGCGTAGTCACGCTGGCGGGCGGCGAGAAGCCGTACCTCCGCGGCCTCGGCCTCCAGGTCGGCCAGCTCCGCCTTCCGGCGGTCGAGGCGCTCAAAACCTTCCGCCACCGCGGCGATGTCGTGGTCGTCGATCGGGGGGAGAGACTCCGACAGCGTCTCCGACAGCTTGGCCAGGTCGAGGTGCTGCGACAGCTTCTCCTTGCGCAGAGCCAACAGCGCGGTGATCACCGACCCGTAACGGTCGGCGGAGAACCCGGGGAAGAGCGCTTCGCGCACGGCGGACCGGTGCTCGTCGGCCGAGTTGTGCACCCGGCCGGCCTCGCCCAGCGCCTCGCCCAGGGCCTTGCGCGACAGGGGTGTGCGGTTGGCGTCGAGCAGGTGAAGGTCGCGCCCGACGGCGAGGGTGGTGGTGAAGAAGGCGAGGTCGACCTTGCGGGTCGCCTCCGAGGCGCGGATGCGGGCGCCGGCGGTGAAGGTCTCGTCGCCCCTGGTGAACTCCACCCAGGCGAAGCCGGTGCGGGAGCTGTCGGCGGTGCCGGTCATCACCCGGTCGTACAAACTGCCCCGCGACTTCGAGGCCGAGGTGAGCTTGCCGGGGCTGGAGTCGGCGTCGAGCAGGAACGGCAGCAGCAACTCGAGGGCCATCGACTTGCCGGACCCGTTCGGTCCCCGTAGCAACAGGCGCCCACTGTGAAAGGTGAACGTCTCGTCCCAGTAGCGCCACAGCGACACCAGCCCGGCCCGGGTGGGGCGCCACCGGTGGGGCGGGGCGGAGAGCACGGTGAGCACGCCGTCGGTACCGGCCTCGGTGGCAGGGGCGTCGGTGATAGTCATGGTTCGACCTCCTCGAAGAGACTCGGTGCGCCGGCGGCAACGACGGGGTGGCCCACCCGGTAGCGGGCCAGCGCCGGTCGGGCGACGACGGCGCCGTCGGGCTCGAGGCGGACGAGCCCGAAGGATGCGAGCAGCTGCAGCGCTTCTCGCCCGAGGCGCTCGGGCCCACCCTCGTCACGCTGGCCCGTGGCCCAGGCGGGAAAGCGGGCGAAGACGGCTTCGACCTCGCCGTCGACCTGGCGGGGGCCGAGTCGGCCGAGCCGGCGGTGGCCCACGGCGTCGGTGGTGACCAGGCGATCAGCGAGAAGCAGGGCCAGCTGGTGGGCATTGCCCATCGGCGCCGGGAAGTGGTGGTCGGTGGCGATGCCGTCGGGGTCGATGGCGAGGAGGCCCTCGGCCCGTTCTTCCAGTTCGAAGCCCGCTTCGGCCGCTCGATCACGTAGCCACCTGCGGCCACTGGGGCTGGCCAGGTAATCGGCCTCTACGGGGGTGAGCTCGTCGGCGTGCACGACGGGGGAATCGAGCAGACGACGGGCCAGGCTGTGGCGGGCCCAGCGGTTGCGGGCCTCGTCGCCTGTCCCGGTACCGGCCCCGGCCCCGGCGGGGCCGTCCGGCCCGTCCCCGTAGCGGGGCTCGGCCAGGAGCCGCTCGGTGGCCTCCTCGGCGCCGATCCCGGAGGGGAGGGAGCTCGGCGCCGCCGTGCTGACCAGCAGGTGGTGGAGCCGGGCGGTGTCGGCGGTGAGGATGGCGTTGCCCTGCTCGCTGCCGACGAAGGCGTCGATGTCGCCGGCCGTGGCGCGCAGGGCGCCCCACGCCATGAGAGCGCGGAGGGCGTCGACGAAGGCGGCCCGCTCGCCGTGGCGGCTGGTGTCGAGCGAAGCCTCGGCGGTGACAGCGCCGGCCAGGAGCCCGACGGTGGTGACCGGGTGGCGGACCAGCTCGGCGCAGGCCAGGCACAGGAGCTGGTAGCGGCGGCGGTCGAAGGGCCAGGCGCCGCCGCGGGTGCGCTTCAACGGGCGGCTGGCGTCGACCTCGGATGCCCGCTTGGCCAGGCGGGCGTAGCCGGCGGCGGCGTCGACGGTGAGCGCCCAGCCGCAGGAGCGCTCGAACCACTCAATCAGCCAGCCGGCGTGACTGGACACGAGGCGGAACGCATCGGGGTCGGCGCCGGCGTCGAGCAAGGGGTCGGCCAGCAGGGACCGGATGGCCAGCGATCGCTCGGTGGCCAGGAGCCCGCCCAGGTCGGAGTCAGCCACCGCTGGCCTCCTCGAGCTCGACTTCGACGTCGCCGGCCTCGCCGGCCCCGTCGAGAGCGATCGACACGAGCAGATCGGGCCCCCGCAGCACGCCGTGGGGGGCACCGACGGTGGCGACGCGGCCGTCCCTGGGATCGCGCAGCACGACCTCCACCCGCCCGTCGGTGGACAAGGCGCGGCGGGCACCGTCTGCCCCCACCGGAGCGTCGAGGCCCACGGCCAGCAGGGCCAGCAGCTCGCCGAAGGCGGCAGCGGGGAGCCGGGCGAAGTGTGACAGGCGAACGGCACCGTCGGTGGCCAGCGTGTCGCGCAGCTCGTCGTGGGTGTCGAGGGCGGCGGCCTGTTCCCGTTGGCGGGCCGCCCGCACGAACGACGGGTCGGCCACCCGACGCACGCCGCCCCGGATGCTCAGGCTGCCCGAGGCGCGCAGGGCAGGTGCCACGTCCACCGGCTCCGTCGCCAACCACGACCTGGTGGGCGCCCGCTCCTCGCCGTCGAGGGGGAGAAGGTGGGCGTGGCGGGCCGGCCACAGGCCGAAAGCGGCGGCAAAGAGCCGGTGGGCCTCGGCGTCGCCGGGAACGGCGGCGAACCAGCGAGCCAGGGCGCGGTAGTCGGTGGCCACCGATGCCGATCGCCGGCGGCTGTCCCACCGGCGCTCGAGGACCCGCAGCAACTCGACGATGGCGGTGCGGGCCACGTCGAGCAGCCCCGCGATGAGCGGGGTGCCGGCATCTTCCGGAGCGAACCACGCCCGCAACGCCTTCCAGCGGTGGTGCCTCTCGGCCAACCAACCCGGCCCGGGATCGCCCCCGGCGACGGGGGCCAGGTTGGCCCCGGCCAGGGCGCGATCGAGGACGGTGGCCAGGCCCAGCGTCTCGATCCGTTGTATCGCCGTGGCCAGGCGGCGCTGCGGGCGCTCGACACCCTCGACGTACTCCTCCAGGTAGTTGACCGTGCGGCGCTTCACGTCGGCGAAAACGGCATCGTCGGTGGCGTCCTCCCGGAGGAGCCGCTGCAGGTGGCCGTTGAACTGGC
>DATLEK010000054.1:0-3723 GCA_035525365.1 Acidimicrobiales bacterium | reverse complement strand
GGCCCCTGGCCGTGATCATCCAGTCCACCTCGGCCGCCGGCAAGTCGTCGCTGATGGACGCCGTGTTGTCCTTCGTGCCCGACGAGGAGCGCATCAAGTTCTCCGCCATGACCGGCCAAAGCCTGTTCTACATGGGCGAGGCCGACCTGGCCCACAAGGTGCTGGCGGTGGTGGAGGAGGAGGGCGCCACCCGCGCCGGCTACGCCCTCAAGCTGTTGCAGTCCGAGGGCGAGCTGTCCATCGCCTCCACCGGCAAGGACACCGCCTCTGGCCGACTCGTCACCCACACCTACACCGTCACCGGACCCGTCGCCATCTTCTTGACCACCACGGCGGTCGACGTGGACGAGGAGCTGATGAACCGCTGCGTGGTACTGAGCGTCGACGAGGACCGCTCTCAGACCAGAGCCATCCACGACCGCCAACGCGCCGCCCAGACCCTGGAGGGACTGCTGGGCGACGCCGAGCGGGCCCGGGTGGTCAAGCTCCACCAGGACGCCCAGCGCCTGCTGCGCCCGGTCCTCGTTGCCAACCCCTACGCCCCCCGCCTGGGCTTCGCCGACGAGGCCACCCGGACCCGGCGCGACCACATGAAGTACCTGGGCCTGATCCGCGCCGTCGCCCTCCTGCACCAGCACCAGCGGCCGCGGCGCACCGTGGCCCACGACGGCGGTGTCCTCACCTACGTGGAGGTCACCCTGGACGACATCGCCCTGGCCAACCGCCTGGCCCACGAGATCCTCGGCCGCTCCCTCGACGACCTGGCCCCCCAGACACGCCGCCTGCTGGGCCACGTGGACGACCTGGTGCTCACCATCTGCGCCACCGACGAGGTGACCCGCGCCGACGTGCGCTTCACCCGCCGAGCGGTGCGCGAGCACTGCGGCTGGTCCGACTTCCAGGTGCGCACCCACCTCGACCGCCTGGTCGCCCTCGAGTACGTGCTGGTGCACCGGGGCGGGCGGGGGCAGAGCTTCGTCTACGAGGCCCTGTGGGACGGCGCCGGCACCGACGGCCGGCCCCACCTGGTCGGCCTGGTCGACGTGGCCACCCTGGCCGAGTCCCCCGGACCTGCGGCTACGACCGCCGACTTCGAGCCCCCGAACCACGAGTTCGAGCCCCCAACGAGGGCCCAACGAGCCCCCATCGAGGGGGGTTCGCGGTCGCCCGGAAACGGTGCAGGAGCAGGGCGTTCGCCCCTCCCCGGCGCTGCGGCGGCCCAGAACCCACATCAGGGCAACGGCTCGGGATCACACGTAGCCATGCGCGGTGGCCGCTGATGCCCCGCCGCGGCCAGCCCGGCCATTCCCATCGCCTGGTGGCCGAGCGCCTGTCGTCGGGCAGCGCCATGGCCACCGCCGTCAACGACTATCTCGCCGCCATCGCCGCCAAGGGTTTCTCCCCCTACACCGTCGCCTACCGCTCCCGCTCGCTGGCCCAGCTGGTGGCGTGGCTGGCCGAGCGGGGCGTGACCCATCCCGCCGAGGTGACCAAGCCGGTGCTGGAGCGCTACCAGCGGGGTCTGTTCCACTACCGCAAGGCCAACGGGGCGCCGCTTTCCTTCCGCACCCAGGCCAGCTACCTGGTGCCGGTCAAGGCACTGTTCCGCTTCTTGGCCCAGACCAACCGCATCCTGTTCAACCCGGCTTCTGAGATCGAGCTGCCCCGCATCGAGCGCCGCCTGCCCCGGGTCATCTTGAACCTGGCCGAGGTGGAGGCGGCCCTGGCCGCACCGGACATACACGACCCGCTGGGCCTGCGGGACCGGGCCATCATGGAGGTCCTCTATTCCACCGGCATGCGCCGATCCGAGCTGTGCCGGCTGCGCCTGCATGACGTCGACGTCGACCGGGGCACGGTCATGATCGAACTCGGCAAGGGACGCCGGGATCGCATGGTGCCCATCGGATCGCGGGCCCTGGCCTGGTTCGACCGCTACCTGGTCGAGGTCCGACCGGGCCTGGTCGTCCCCCCCGATGAGGGCATCGTGTTCTTGACCCTGGAGGGCAACGACCTCACCCCCGACCACCTCACGGCCAAGGTGGGCGCCTACGTGCGGGCGGCCACCGCCAAGGCGGGGAGCTGCCACACCTTCCGCCACTCCATGGCCACGTTGATGTTGGAGGGCGGGGCCGACATCCGCCACATCCAAGAGATGCTCGGCCATGTCCAGTTGTCGACCACGCAGATCTACACCCATGTGTCGATCGATGCCCTCAAGGCGGTGCACACCCGCTGCCACCCCGGCGCCACCGGTGCCCGCCACCGCGCAGCGCGTGTCGATCCGCCGCACACGGCCACACCGCACACGGCGGAACCGGACACGGCGCCAGCGGACACGGTGGGCGATGACGACGACCCGGCCGGCGAACTCCAGGCCGCCTTCGACGCCGAAGCCGTCGAAGAAGCTGGAGAGATCACTGATCAACCTCGAGAACCGGGTGGGTGCCATGAACTTTGACCCGCGTCCCGCCACCGTCGAGCTGCGCTTCGCCATCGACGCCACCGAGGCGCCCCTCGTCTACCCCGACACCGCCTACCCCGAGCCGGTCGAGCACCTGGCCGTCGAGGTGGCCGGCCCCGCCCTGGTGGCCACCCTGGTCGTGCCCATCGCCGACGCCCGGTCGTGGGCGGGGGCGCTGTTCGACGCCGTGGCCGTCGCCCACCGGGAGTCCACCGGCGACCCCCATGCCCTGAGCGACTACGAGCTGGCCTCGATGCCCCACCCCGACGCCTATGACCCCGGGCCCGGCGTGGTGGTGGTGGGCGCCGACGACGCCACGCCGGCCCGGGTCCGCTTTCACATCGCGGTCGACATCGACGGCCACTGCCTGACCACCGCCTCGCTGCGCGCCGCGGTGGTCGAGGCCCTCACCGCCCGGTTCAACACGACCCGGGTGGCCGTGTCGTCCGGAACCCCCCTGGCTGGCCGGGCCCGCTGAGCACTTCTTCCTTTCGCCGCCGGCTCCAGCTCCCAACCACCGCCACGCCCACCACCCGGCCTTCCCACAACCCCTCGCCCCAGCACCCGACCAGCACCCCGAACCCAACCGTCGCGACCATCCACCACCTCGGCGCCACCAAGCCCCAGACTGACGAGACCAGACTGACGAGAACACGATTGCAACCGGGTGGTTGCCTGGCGGTCACCCGCCGGTGGAGCCGGGCCGAGGAGAGCCGATGGCGTGGATGCGGATGATGGGGGCCGAGTCGGTGGCCTATCACCGCGACACGGTGATGGCCCGCGCCGACGACCACCCCGGAGCGGCGCTCGACTACTACGCCAGCCGGGGCGAGACACCCCTCGCCTGGGGCGGCTCGGGCGCCGAGGCCCTGGGCCTGTCCGGCCCGGTGACCGAGGCCCAATACGACGCCGTCTACGGACCGGGCGGGGCGGTCGACCCCACCACCGGCCAGCGCCTGGTGGCGGCCCGGCGTCCCGGCATGGAGCTGGTGGTGGCCGCGCAGAAGTCCGTGGCCATTCTCGGCATCGTGGGGCGGGCCGACGACATGCACGCCATCGTCGACGCCGAGTCCGACGCCACCTTGGCCTTCCTCGATGAGTGGTGCCGAAAGGCGGGTGGGCGCCGGGGCCGGGAGCAGCGCCGCACCCCGACCGACGGCATTGTGTGGTCCCGCACCCGCCACGCCACCTCCCGGGCCGGCGACCCCGAGCCGCACGACCACGTGCTGATCGCCAACGTGGTGGCCATGGCCGACGAG
>DATLEK010000129.1:0-7825 GCA_035525365.1 Acidimicrobiales bacterium | reverse complement strand
CGCTCGCAGCAGCGAGACCAAGACTCGCGCCTCGTAACCGCTCAATCCGAAGGCCTCGAAGTCCCGTTGCACAGTTGTTTGCGCGTCCAGCAACGCGGGTGAGAGCTTGGCGTCTCCTCCAACCGGAACCGGCCCCTCCTGGTTTTCTCGGACCCGCTTCATTCCTGCCACCCTCACGTTGTGAGCGAAGGCTACAACTCGCGCCGGCCATCGCGTTCCTAGATGGTTCGCGAGGGTCACGCGGTCATCCGCCGAGCCAGCTGACCTTTCGCCCGCCCCCGCTGCTACTGGTCCTGCAGGGTCGCCAAGACGAGCTGAGGGGACTGTGCGGTCTCCCCTGGGAGACCCGGCGCGAGCTTTCTGTCTAGATGCGCCTACTGTTGCTGACTTCTGCAAGTCTCGGTGGACGAGTGCAAGGAAACTCGTTAGTACGAGCAACTTCATTCCTGTCGGAGAAGGAACCCCTGGATCGTCATGAGTTCTGTGCGAGACCAAGCTGACGACATTGGCTTCGTCGGCAAGGACGGCCGCACCGACGCACTCGTCGAAAAGTGTGCGGAGAGCCCCGCTGGGCCACGGCTGTGGGCGTTGTCCGAAATTCGGAGCCCTGGTCTTGTGGCCAAATGTGGGGAGGCGGGAGTCAAGAAGGTCGATGACCTCTGCGACCTGACGGTGCTGATCAAGTGGGCAGACGAAGTCAAGCCGTCACTCGTGATCATCGGACCGGAGGAACCACTGGCTGCCGGTGCTGCCGATGCCCTGAAAGAGCACGGCATTCCTTGCTTCGGGCCGACAAAGGATCTGGCCAGGATTGAGTCGAGTAAGACCTGGGCTCGTCGCCTGGTCGACACCCACGGGATCCCCGGGAATCCCGACTACCGCTGCTTCGAGGGGCCCGAAGGACTCGAGGCCCACCTGAGGCGCATGCAAGAGTTTGTCATCAAACCTGACGGACTTACCGGCGGCAAGGGTGTCCGGGTCTATCCCGAACACTTTGAGTCGTTCGAGGAAGCAGTTCAGTACGCGATTGACAACATCGAAGGCGGCAGAGTCCTAGTTGAAGAGCTTCTAGAAGGGGAAGAGTTCAGCTTGATGACCATTACGGACGGCGAAAGCGTTGTCCATTGTCCTGTCGTTCAGGACCACAAGCGTTCAGAGGCCGGAGACACTGGGCCCAACACAGGCGGTATGGGTTCGTACTCATGTGCCGACTTCTCCATGCCGTTCCTGCTCGAGGAAGAAGTCCAGGCGGCGCAGCGCATCAACGAGATGGTGATCGAGGCGGTTCGTCAATCAAAGAGCGAGCCTTACCGTGGCGTGCTTTACGGCGGCTTCATGGCCACACGAGACGGAATTCGGCTTATTGAGTACAACTGCCGCTTCGGCGACCCCGAAGCGCTGAACGTCCTGCCGATCATCACCGGGGACTTTGTCGAGCTTGCTCACGCCGTGGCCTCAGGAGGCTTGTCAGAGGTAAGGGTGGGTTTCGAGCACAAGGCCACCGTCTGCAAGTACGTCGTTCCTGCTGGGTACCCGAACGGGAAGGGTCAAGGAGACCCGATAGAGGTTCCGGCTGACCTACTCGAGGATCCGAGGATCCGCATTTACTGGGCTTCCGCCGAGATGACCGAATCTGGTGCCGTACTGACTGGTTCACGTGCGCTTGGAGTTGTCGGTTTGGGCGACGACCTACCCGAGGCCGAGGAACTCGCCGAGAAAGCAGCCAGCAGGATCGTGGGCCCGGTCCGCCATCGAGAGGACATCGGCACAGCGTCTCTGGTCGCCCGCCGAGTCGAGCACATGGACCGGATCCGCCGGGCGCCCTGAGTCACAGGCACCTCCGGCCCGCGAAATCAACACTCAGTCGCCCGTGTACATCCGCTTGCTGCACCAGGCATTCAGCCTGGTCGCCGGGTCCTAAGATGCGCTCTGTGCGACTGGCTATCTTCGGCGCGACCGGACAGGTCGGGGAGGTGATGCGGGCCATCCTCGCCGAGCGCCGCTTCCCCGCCGACGACGTCCGCTTCTTCGCCTCGGCCCGCTCCGTCGGTCGGAGCTTGCCGTGGGCCGACGGCGAGGTGGCGGTGGAGGACACCGAGGGCGCCGACTTTTCGGGCATCGACATCGCCCTGTTCTCCAACGGCGCCACCCCCTCCCGCCGGCACGCCCCGCTGGTGGTCGCGGCCGGCGCCACCGTGGTGGACAACTCCTCGGCGTGGCGCACCGACCCCGACGTCCCTCTGGTGGTGGCCGAGGTCAACGCCCACGCCCTGGCCTCGATCCCCAAGGGGATCGTGGCCAACCCGAACTGCACCACCATGATCGCCATGCCCGCGCTCAAGGTGCTCCATGACGAGTCAGGCCTGCGCCGGCTGGTGGCGTCCACCTATCAGGCCGTCTCGGGCGGTGGCCGGGCCGCGGTGAACGAGCTCGACGAGCAGGTGCGCAAGGTGGCCGACGGCGCCGCCGCCCTGGCCCTGCGGGGCGACGCCGTCGACTTCCCGGCGCCGGCGGTCTACCCCGGTCCCATCGCCTTCAACGTGCTACCCCTGGCCGGCGACCTGGTCGACGACGAGACGGTCGAGGAGCACAAGCTGCGCCACGAGAGCCGCAAGATCCTCGAGATCCCGGACCTGGCCGTGTCGGCCACCTGCGTGCGGGTCCCGGTGTTCACCGGCCACTCATTGAGCATCAACGCCGAGTTCGCACGCCCCCTCACCGTGGCCCGGGCCCGGGAGCTGCTGGCCTCGGCCCCCGGCGTGGAACTGGTCGACCTGCCCAATCCCCTCGCCGCCGCCGGCGCCGACCCCTGCTACGTCGGCCGCGTCCGCCAGGACGAGGGCGCCGAGAACGGCCTGGCCTTCTTCGTGTCGGGCGACAACCTGCGCAAGGGCGCCGCCCTCAACACCATCCAGATAGCCGAGCTCCTCACAGCCAACCTGATGGAGGCGCCTCGAACTTAGAATGGGCTAAGTGAGAGCCATTCTCAAGATCGTTCGCTACACCTGGGAGTTGAAGCGGTACTACCTGGCAACGGCCGTTCTGGTCGTGGTGGTGGCGCTGCTCAACCAGGCGAATCCGTTCTTGCTCAAGTTTCTGGTCGACGCCGTGGTCAAACGCGGCTCCGGCCAAGCCGTGGAGACCGGTCGATTCGTGGTTCTGCTGGGTCTGCTGTTTTCAGCAGGAATCTTGATCTCGTTGATCAGCAACGTGCAGGGCCACATCGGGGATCTGCTGGCGGTGAAGCTCCACACGTTGCTGAGTCAGCGCTACTACGACCATCTCCTGGATCTGCCCCTGGAGTACTACGACAACGAGATCACGGGCCGAGTAACCGGCAGGCTCGAGAGGAGTATCGAGGGAATTTCCGAGCTGGTGAAGTCCATGGCCAACGCCTTCATCGGCTTCTTCCTCACCAGCTTGTTCACCATGATCATCCTTGCCCGCTATTCGCCGATCGTTGCTCTTCTCCTGGCCGCCCTCTTCCCGCTCTACGTGTGGCTGACCAGCCGCACCAGCCGTAGTTGGCAAAAGAAGCAGGAGGGGATCAACCAGGACGCCGACTACGCCAACGGCCGCTTCGTAGAGGCCATCAGCAACATTCGGGTGGTCAAGTCCTTCGTGTACGAGCCGGTGGAACGACGGATTTTCGCCAACGGGCGCCGAGCTATCGAGGAAAAGACCAGGGTTCAGAGCAGGCAATGGCATCGCGACGACGTGTGGCGGGGCCTCAGCCTGCATCTCATCTTCTTCGCCATCTACGCCCTGATCATCAAACAGGCGCTCGACGGGTCCTTCGGGCCGGTACAGCAGTCGATCGGAACCATCGTTCTGATGCTTCAGCTGCTGCTGCAGGCCCAGTTTCCGCTGTTCGCGTCCTCGTTCATCGTCGACCAGATTCAGCGAGCATCGGCGGACAGTAAGGACTTTTTCGCCGTGATGGACCTGGTGCCGAAGATCCGCGACGTCGACGGGGCACCCGCGCTCGAGGTGACGGCGGGGAGGGTGGAGTACCGCGACGTGTCCTTCACCTACGAGGGCGGCCTGCCCGTGTTGAGCCATGTCGGCTTCACCATCGAGCCGGGCACCAAGCTGGCCCTCGTCGGGGAAAGCGGGGAGGGCAAGACGACCATCGCAAATCTCGTGCTCCGCTTCTACGAGCCGACCGAGGGGCAGATCGCCATCGACGGTGTGGACATCGGCAACGTCAGCCAATCCTCGTTGCGGCGCAACATCGGTGTGGTCTTTCAGGAGCCCGCGCTCTTCTCCGGCACGGTCGCCGAGAACATCAGCTACGGGCAGGACGACTTCACCCATGACCAAGTCATCGCTGCCGCCCAAGCGGCCAACGCCCACGACTTCATCGAACGCCTTCCCGAGGGCTACGACACCCAGATCGGGGAGCGGGGCGTCAAGCTCTCGGGCGGCCAGAAGCAGCGGGTCGCCATTGCCCGGGCGCTCATGAAGGATCCGCCGATTCTGATCTTGGACGAGGCCACCAGTTCCCTGGACAGCAAGGCCGAGCGAGAGGTGCAGGGCGCCCTCGAGGTCCTGATGGCTGGTCGGACCACCCTCATCATCGCCCATCGTCTCTCGACTATTCAGAACGTCGACGTCATCGTGGGTATCCGTCAAGGCAAGGTCTCCGAGATCGGCTCGCCGGCCGAGCTGGCTGAAGGCGATGGCATCTACGCCGAGCTGCTCCGCCTCCAGGCGCCGACCAAGGAAAACAAGGCCAAGCTCCAGAAGTACGACATCGCCCGGGTGTAGCGACAACTACTTGCGTCGGCGGAGGTCGTCGGAGCGGAGGTGACCACGCGAAGGCCGCGCTGGCGGGCGAGGACGACAACTGAGGCGTCGATCAAGTCCGAGTAAAGTTAGTAACTCAACGAGGCACTCGGCACGGCGCCGGCGGGCGAGGGTCGAGCGAAACCTCGCTGACGGTGTAAGTCTGGACGGCCAGGACGCCGAGGCTGCCCGTCGCAGGACGCCTGATACAGGAGGACGTCGAGCCGTCGTAACTCAGAACGCCTCGTCGAAGCACACCGTGCCGCTCACACCGACGAGCCGCTGGTCGGCCACATGGCGCAGGTACTGGCGGGTGTCGGCGAGGGAGATCCCGGCTACGGCGCCACCGAGGACGTCGGCGGCGAAGGCGCTCTCGGCCTCCACCGCGTCCTCCAGGGGAAACTGAACCGCTCTCCGAACTGCTGCGCCGGCTCCCGGTGCTGCGGGGCTGGACCAACTACTTCCGGCACGGGGTGTCCAAGGCCACCTTCGGCTATCTACGGGCCTACGTCTGGTACCGGGTGGTCGGCTGGCTGCGCCGCAAGCACCCCCATGCCAACTGGAAGTGGCTTCGTCGCCGCTACCTACCCGGGTGGTGGCCGACAGAGGCGAGACGGCGTTGTTCGACCCCGGTGCGGTGGGCATTTCCTATGCCCGCTACCGCGGTCAGATCACCGACGTCACGCCATGGGCAACCGGAGCGAGCGTGTAGTCCGATGACGTGAGCTTGTGGAGAGCCGGATGCGGGGAACTCGCACGTCCGGTTCGGCGGGCGGGCCGAGGAAACGGGTGGGCCGAAAGGCCACACCGCGCCTCGGTCCGACCCAACCGTGCCAACGCGACGGGCCTTGTGGCCGAGGGCGTCGATCTGAAAACGGCGCAATCTCGTCTCGGCCACTCGGATCCCCGACTCACGTTGGCTGTCTACGCACAGGCGACCAGCGAGGGCGACCGCCGAGCCGCGGAGCAGATGGGCAAGCGGTTCATGCGGCCAGCGGCCGGGTGACACCTCGGCGCGGGGGATGGCCTTCCGTGAGAAGGCGCAAGGCCCTTCGGGCCGGCAGTAGCCACTGGCTGCTGGGCATCAGAGAAGCTGAGCGACGGAGGCTGCCGGCGTGAGCACCGGCGGGTCGGCGTCAGCCATCTCGGTCAGGTCGCGGTCACCGCTCACGACAGCGCGAGCGGCCGCCGACCGGGCGAGGGCCACCAAGTAGTCGTCGTTCGGGTCGCGGCTGACCGGAGCAGGGTCGGCAGGGTCAGGGAGGGAAACGCCGTAGCGGGCCACCTCCGCGACGAACGCCTCAACCTCCTCGACGGTGGCGTAGCGGCGGAACTTGGGGCGGGCCAGGACCCGGGCCAGCTCAGCCAGGAGCTGTGGCGAGGTGATTATCTCGATCCGCTGGTCGCGAACAGCCCTCCAGAGGACGGCGGGGTTTGCCCACCGGCGAGATGACCGCAGACACGAGGACCGCAAATGAATGTGGGATGAGAGGTGATCGGGCTAGCCGGGATGAGCACTCTGTGAGCCTGTGACCAGCCCTTTTACTTGTCGGGAAGGCGGGATTCGAACCCGCGGCCTCAGCGTCCCGAACGCTGCGCGCTAACCAAGCTGCGCTACTTCCCGTGGCCCGCGGATGCTACCTGACGGCGCCAGCATCCGGTCCTGTTGTCAGGCGACCGGCTCGGGCTTGTACGACTCGTCGTGGTAGGTGTCGCCGGCCAGAAGTGCCCGCAGGGCCTTGCGCAGGCGCATCGGGTCGAGGGGCTTCACGATCCAACCCTCGGCGCCCGATCGCCTGGCGAGGAACACGTCAGCCCGACGGTCGACCAGCATGAGCACCGGCACATGGCCGATTCGCCCCCCGCTCTCCTCCAGGCGGAGGTCGAGGCACACCGCCATGGCCCCCATGTTGCCGATCTGCATATCGACCACGACCAGGTCGGGCAGAGCCTGCATCACCGAGGTGAGCACGGCGGTACCGCTGGTCACCTCTCGTAACCTGGCGTCGGGTACACCCGAAACGGCGGAGCGGATCTCGTCCCTGACCCACTCTTCATCACTCGCCAGCACGATGTCGGGCACGACCTGAGGGTAACCGGCCTCCGCCAGGGGTACCATCCGAAGGCCGTCTGCCAGGAGGAAAGCATTGCTCGACATCCAGACCGAGGACGGGGACGGCTACACGATCTGCCGCCCGGTCGGTGAGTTGGACGCATTCACCGTCAGCCAGTTTCGCCAGTCCCTGGCCGAATTGGCCTCCAGTCCGCGCCTGCTGATCGACATGTCGGGAGTCCCGTTTGTCGACTCCGCCGGCCTGGGCGCTCTCATCGGCGGTATCCGCCGGGCCCGGGAGTTGGGGGGCGACGTAGCCGTGGCCTGCAACCGTCCAACCCTCGTCCGCCTACTGCGCACGACCGGATTCGACCGCATAGTCACCGTGGCCGAGACGGTCGAAGAGGCCGCGGTTGCGCTCCTGGCACCCTCCGAACCCACGCCCTGACCGAGCCCCCGCGTTCTGGAGTACATAGCCCCCGGATTCCGGGGGCTATGTACTCCAGACGCGGGGGTCGTCGGGGAACAGGGAGCGGTTGAGTTCCGTCAGTCCGGCGAGGTCGTGGACGTCGCCGGCCAGGATCGGCACCCGCACGACGGGCGCCGGCGTCACCCGCACGGCCAGTGCCGAGAAACACGCCTCTTCCCGCTCCGCCACCTGACGGAAGTCGGCCAGGTTGGCGTAGAGCGGCCCGAGCGGCGCGTCCCCGAGCGTTCGGGCCCGCAGCCGGTCGGCGCCGGCTCCTGCTCGCACCGAACCCGCCTCCGAACCCCCCGCCCCGAAACGGGGATGGAGCCGGTTCACCACCAGCGCCTCCACCTCGAAGCCGTATTCCACCAAGCGCGCCGCAAAGAACAGCCCTTCCTCGACGGCGTCGCGTCGAGCCGTGGTGGCCAGCTCGAACGCGGTATCGGCGCTGTGCAACAACTCGTCCACGGCCCGGGCCCGGTCCCGGAAACCCTACTCCATGCCGGCGAAGGTTT
>DATLEK010000121.1:0-37088 GCA_035525365.1 Acidimicrobiales bacterium | reverse complement strand
CGCCTTCGCCGAGGCGGTCGAAGCCGGGACGTGGGCGGGCTGGGACGACAGCTGGGGTGGCTGGCAGGAGCCGGGCTGGCGCCACGACGATGACGGCGACTGGGCGGTCGAGCTGGAATGCCTCCTGGCTGGGTTGGGCCGCGTCTTCCTGGCCGGCGATCTCGACACGGCGGCCAAGGGGTACGGAAGGCTTCTTCGGATCCTGTCCGACGCTGAGTCCGAGGGGCTGCTGCCGCCCCTGCACACCGGCCCTGAGCTCGATTGGGTTGAGGTCGGTGCCCGGTGGCTGCGCTCCGTCTACGAGACGAGTCCGGCCGAGCGGCGAGCACGGGCGCTGATTGAGGCCATCGACGGGGCTCGCTGGGTGCTGCCGACGCTCTCGCTTCAGGCCGTCATCGATGCCCGCCCAGCTCAGGTGGCGGACCTGGAGGAATTCCTCGACGCATGGATCGCCGAGCTCAGCTCGCGCGCCGACTCTGAGCCCTGGGCGTTGGATTTGCTGATCGAGGCCACGATGCGCCGTTCCGGCCTGGCGGGACTCGGCCTGCTCGCCCACCGCCAGGCCTCCACCCAGGCCGCGGTGTGGCTGGCCTGGGTGGAGACCGCCACCACCATCGGCGAAAGTCGTGTCGCGGCTGAGGCCGCCCGGGAGGGCCTCGATGTGCTCGCCAACGGCAGCGAGCGGGCCAGGATCGCCGAGCACCTCGCCCGCCTGGCCGGCCCGCAGGATCACGACGAGCGACTGCGCGCCCTCGTCCAGGCCTGGCGCTCCGCCCCCACCCGTGCCCGACTCCTGGCGGTGGCGACCGCGGCACGATGGGCGGGGCGGTGGGACGAGATGATCGACGTGCTGGTCGACGGGTTGCACGACGAGTCGGCGGCGACACCCTCTGCCCTGCTGGTCGCAGTGGTCCTGGTGCTGGCCGGGCGGGTGGATGACGCGGCACGGCTGGCACCGGCGGGCGGGGACTGGACGGGACGAGGCCACGCCGGCGCACTCGTGGTGCCCATCCTGTTGGCCGTGGGTGCCGGCGCTGCGCGAGCGGGCGAGTGGCGCCGAACCGTGTTGGCGAGCTTGTTAGCCGACCTCGACGCCGGACCCGACTGGGACGACAGGTCAGCCAACCCCCCTGCCGACGAGGTCGCTTTCGTCCCCGAAACGGTGACGCTCGCAGGACTGCTCGACGCGGGAATCGCCGATGCCCAAACAACAGGCGCCGACCGCGATCGCTGGCTCGTAGAAGGGACCGCGGCGGTCGCTGACCGGATCGCCGTGGTCGTGTCGAACAAGCATCGAAAGCTCTACCGTCACGCGGCGCGTCTGGCCGTGGCTGGCGCCGAGGCCGTTTCGATCGCCTCCGGTCCGAAGGCGGGAGCTGACGCCATCGCTGCCGCGTCGGTCCGCTTTCCCCGCCACGTCGCCTACCGGGACGAGCTCGCACGAGCGCAACGTGAATCCCCGCTATTGCCGGCGCCCGTCCGCCGCTGAGCAGTGCATCAAGTTCGTCGGCTACGTCTTGGTCGTCGAGGGGGTGGCGTGGGAGTAGTGGCGGAGCGTGGTGGCTGGGTCACGGTGGCCGAGCCGGGCTTGGGCCTTGAGCACCTTTCCCTGGTCAACGAGATGGGTGGCGACACCGTGGCGCAGACGATGCAGCGCAGGACCTGCGACGCCCGCAGCGGTGCTCGGCGTCGCCGAGCAGCAGGTCCAGCGCTAGAGGCCACCGGCTACCGCTCAGCGAGCCTCGCCGCATCTGCGACATCGCCGCCGCTCTCGACGTGACCATCACCGAGCGGCTCTTGCTACGTGGGCCGGACGCAGCCTGACCCGAACACCGCGGCCGGCTGGGCACTGGTCAGCGCAGCGCCTGTAGCCGGGCGTTGGCAAGGGCCAGGTCGAACTCGGTCGGATCCAAGGCTCCGCCGATCCACCCGCGCATGTGGTCGTGGTCCTCAACAGCGTCGACGAGATTCGTGACTGGCTCCCGACGACCGGCTGGCGATTCGTCGAGCACGTCCCACTCGCCGGCCCGCAGAGCCTTATCGTCGCCGAAGCCGTCTGACGGGCGAACGCCACCGAATCGGTCAAGAGGTGTCTCCTACCGCCGTTGTCGGCCGGGCGCGCGTCGCCTTGGACGGTGAAGGGCGATGCACCAGAGAGTCCCCGGCCATCGCGATGGGCCGGTCAGCGCACTGCGTGCAGCCGAACGTGGTTCACGAGAACACGGGCGCGGCTCGCTTGGTGCCTTCGGACCGCCGGTCAGATGCCACATGCGGGGAAAATCCCCGAAACCTAGGGCGCCATTGGGCAAAGCAGTCCCTCGATCACTCGGCTGGTCACAGATTGGTCACGGATGTAGGCGGATGAGCCAGGACGAATCGTTGGCGGGAGGACGACAAAAGCGCCGTGACCTGCATGTATTCAGCGCGCTCGGAGGGATTCGAACCCCCAACCTTCTGATCCGTAGTCAGATGCTCTAATCCGTTGAGCTACGAGCGCAGGAGTGGTCAGTGTAGGTGAGCATCTGGCCGACGGCGCTGTACGCGGAGAGGGAGGGATTTGAACCCTCGGACCAGGTTTCCCCGGTCAACTCATTAGCAGTGAGTCCGATTCGGCCGCTCTCGCACCTCTCCCGCCCGCCACTCTAGGCCCAAGATCCCGGCTTCTGTCCGGCCGCCGGCACAGTCCCCTTTTTCGTGGCAGCATTCGACGGATCCGCTGTCCATAGCGGACGAGCATCCGAACAACGAAGGGAGAATCGCGATGCCCGACCCGATTCCCAGCGGTTTTGAAGAGCGCATAGTGCCTTACCTCATGTTGGACGGAGCCGCCGACGCCATCTCGTTCTACCAACAGGCTTTTGGCGCCATCGAGCGGTTCCGAATGCCGATGCCCGATGGCAGGATCGGCCATGGCGAGCTTGAAATCGGTGGAGCCACCGTCTTCCTCGCCGATGCTCCCGACGACATGCCCGGCGACGCCGCCAACCCCAAGAAGCTGGGTGGGACGAGCGTGCTCCTTCACCGATACGTCGCCGACGTGGACGCTGCCGTGGCCCAGGCCGAGGCGGCGGGGGCCACCGTCCTGCGGGCGCCCGAGGACCAGTTCTACGGAGACCGAGCCGCTGTAGTGACCGATCCATGGGGTCACCACTGGTCACTCCACACCCACATCCGGGACATGAGCCCGGAGGACATGGAGCAGGCGATGGCGCAGATGGGCGGCTGAGACAGGTCGGTCCAAGCGCCGGCGCCAGGGCCCACTCCGGCGGCTGAAACCTGGTGGCGGCCATGGCGACGATGGCCAGTCCTGTCCCGGCCTGAGCAAGCCGACCTGTGCCTGATTGCCGGCCGCCAGCCGGTGGTCAGGCGACCAGGCGCCGGGGACGGCGGAAGCGGACGACCCGGTTTCGCCCGGTCCGCTTGGCCCGGTAGAGCGCATAATCGGCCGCGGCGATGAGCGATGTCTCGTCCTCGGCATCCCGCGGATACGTCGCCACACCCGCACGGGTCCCGCCGAAAAATCCAGCGTTTTTGTCAGCACGGCCCCGCCCGGCTCGGTGCGGGCACCCATCGCCCCATCACACAAACCAGCATCCGCTACCTGCCTCGCGCCACCGGCGCCGGTGCCGGCGAAAGTCCGGAAGGTACCCCTGTCGTTGACCACGACGGAGATCCGGGCGAAGTCGAAAGCCGTCGCTACCCCGTCAATGAGCACCTCGACGAGGTGAGTCGGCTCCCTTGTGGCGGCCATCCGCTGCGCCATCACGGCCAGTGCCCGCAGCTCGGCCTTTCCCCGCCGCAGCTCGCTCTCGTTCAACGAAGAGAACCAGGCGGCGGAAGCGGCCACGGCCAGAAGGGCCAGGGCCCGTACCACCGACGCCTGATCAGGCCCGTCCGACGACAGTTCAGCCACCACCCCCGCCCGCTGCAACCAGGACACGGCGAACAACAACAGGGCATGCAACAGAGCCGTCTTCAGCCCGGTGCGAAAAGACAGCAGCAACGTCACCGCTATCACGTGGACGAGGACAAGGAAGGACAGGGGGCTCTGGGCGCCGCCACTGAAGGACATGGCGGCGGCGAGATAGAGACCGTCCAGCAGCACCAAGCCGTTGACAAAAGTGGCGCTGTGTAGACCCCCCGGCCGGCACGACAGCGACCAGCACCACGACGGCCGGGGTGTCAGCTCGCCACGGGGGGCGGGGCCGGCCGGGTTGGATCCAGCTCGACCAGGTAGTACTCGGCGAACCGGGCGGCGGCCTCGGGGCCGAAGAGGCTCCGGGAGTAGCGCATGGACAGGTGCAGCCGCCCGCCGAGGGTGGCGGCACCGATGGAAAGGGGAACCGGCACCCTCGCCGGTGCCGAGAACCACACCTCGTTGGTCCTGCCCGCCTCGGGGCCGAACGAAGGCGGGTCGGCGATGCGGCCGAGGTCGCAGAGAAGGGCGGTGTCGACGAACCGATTTCGCGTGATCGGCTCCAGGACGATCCTCGACTGCCGCGTCCACAGCGGGAGCAGGCCGCTGCGATCGAGGGCGGAGATCAAGGCGATGCCCGTGCGACTGCGGTTGTTGCGCCTGGTCTGCGAGCCCACTGCCTTGAGTGCGGCAGCCAGGCTGCCCCGGTGACGCCGGCTGGTGGAGACGCGGGCCGTAACCGAGAAGTTGCCCACCAGCTCGTCGGGCCAACCAGACGGCCGCAGGTCCGACGGCATCAGGATGCTGATCCTGTGCCCGGGGTAACCGTGGGCCGCGTTCCAGGCGCCGATGGCCCGGTGGAGGGCGGCGATGAGCACGTCGGTCTCGATGGCCGGCGGGGCCAGCGATAGCCCGCCGCCATGGTCAGTGAGCGGGAGAGTGATGAGGTGGAACCCGTAGCGAGGATCGTCGTTCGGATCGGCGAACGGCTGAACCTGGGGGCCGAGACGGCGCCCTGGGGCCGTCTCGGTCGCCGAGTTCGGGGGGGGAGGCTCGCCGGCAGCGCCTTCGGCCACCAGCCGGGCGGGAGGGGCCAGCGCGTTGCGGAGCCTCTCGATGACATTCAGGTACCACTTCTTCACAGCCGACACCCGCCCGGATGCGGGCCCCACCGGGAGATCACGCAGGGCCAGGAACTCGAGGTGGGGCAGGTCCAGCCCGTCACTGACGAACGCCCGTGCCAGGGCCTGGAGGATGCGCAGGGCACCGAAGCCGTCCGAGGCGGCGTGGTTGACGTTAAGCATGAGGATGTCACCGACGGCGTGATGGGCCAGCAGCACCCGCAGCGGCGGGCACTCCTGCAACGGCACCATGGAGCCCTGGAACTCCTCGCGTATCGACGCCAGCTCTTTGTCGTCGGCGCAATCCACCACCCGCAGAGCATCGGGGTGGGTGCACAGAGCGGCAGCCAGAGCGACAGCCAGACGCTTGTCGTCCACCCGTCCCCCCACCCGCGCCTCGAACTGGACGCTGGTGGATCCTCCGCTGTATCCGTCCACCCCACCCGGCCCAATGCCGGCGCCGCCGATTTTGGCACCCTCGCCACCTTGTCGGTACCACTCGCAGGCCAGCTCACAGCGATGGTCGCCCTGGCGGCCCCGGAGGAGACGGACGACATCTGCGGCCATGCCGGAGAGGTTGTGGGCGGCGATACGTCCGGTCGCGTACCGCGAGGAAGGCCGGGGCCGCAGGCCGAGCGGGGAGACCAGATCGACGTGAGCTGAAACCCGGTTGTCATCCACCAGGATGTGCAGGCTGTTCGTCGGCACGTTCTCGCGCAGCGAGATCTTGCCGGGGTGGAACATGCGCCCGAACCCCGTGTCGAGATGGAAGCGCCCGCTGGCCACGAGGCTGCGGAGCAAATCGACAGGATCCTCGACGGACGGCCTCCTGCGGTCGCTCGGTTCCCGACCTCCGTCCTCGGCCAGGCGGGTCTGGAGGCTGGTCACAGGAGCGGCCCAGCGGCGGCGGCCTGCCGCAAGGCGGAACAAGTGGCACACCTACCGGGCAGGGCGAAGTGGCGCAGCTCCATCTCGAACTGAAGGTCCCTGCGCACCAGGCCCCGGAACTCCTCCAGTGTCTTGACCGGGACCTCGACCACCAGCCCGCACCCGTCGCACACAAGGTGGTGGTGGGGGTCGTCGGCGAAGTGGTACACCGCCGGCCCGTGGCCGAGGTGCACGTGGTCCACAACCCCCAGACGCTCCAGCTCGTCAAGGAAGCGGTACACCGTCGACTCGTGGACGTCGGGCTGTCGTTTCTGGACCTCCGCCGTCAGCTGCTCAGCGGTCGGGTGTCCTCGGTGCTCGATCAGCGCGCTGAGGATGGCTCGCCTGGGGCTGGTGATCCGCCCGCCACTGGAACGCAGCACAGCCAGAACCTGGTCCAGGCGATCAGTGGTAGCCACCCGCAAAGGGTACACAGCCCACTAGTTGCGACCTGAACGCAATAAGATCCAGATCGCTGCTAGTATCCGTATCGTTGTCATGCACCACGTCAGGACCATCTCCATGATCGTTCTGGCTGCCGGACTCATGGGTAGCGCCTGCGGGGACGGCAGCGGCGCGTCAGCCATCCTCGATGGGCAGCTGAAGATCACGACCAGCGTGGCACCCATCACCAGCATCGTCGTCAGCATCGCCGGCGACCGAGCTGATATCGAGGGGATCGTGCCTGAAGGCACCAACTCCCACACCTTCGAGCCCAAGCCGAGGGTGGCAGAACTGCTGTCGGAGACCGATGTCGTGTTCCTGAACGGCCTGGGGCTGGAGGAGCCGACCAGGGAGCTGGCCCGCCTGCATGCCCGAGACGGCTCTGAGGTCGTGGAGCTGGGCAACATCACCGTCTCCGAGGACGACTACATCTACGATTTTTCCTTTCCGGAGAAGGAGGGGAAGCCGAATCCTCACCTGTGGACCGACCCCACCCTGGCCCGCCGCTACGCCGAGATCGTGAAGGACGAGCTTTCCGAGCGCCAGCCCCGGGACGCCGAGTACTTCGCTAAGAACTTCGAGCTTTTCTCGGCGATGGTCGACGAGCTGGACGGAGCCATGCGCGCCGCCTTCACCACCATTACGGAGCGCAAGTTGCTCACCTACCACGATGCCTACGCCTACTTCGCCCGCACATACGGGTGGGAGGTGATCGGCGCCATCCAGGTCTCGGACTTCGAGGACCCCACGCCGGCGGCGGTGGCGGACCTCATCGACCAGATAAGGACCGAGAAGGTGCCGGCGATCTTCGGGTCCGAGGTGTTCCCGAGCCCGGTACTTGAGCAGATCGGCCGGGAGACGGGCGTTGCGTACGTCGATGAACTGCGGGACGACGACCTGCCCGGTGAACCGGGTCGGCCGGAGCATTCCTGGCTCGGGCTGATGCGCTCGAACTTCATAACCATGACGGAGGCCCTCGGGGGCGACGCCTCGGCTCTTCGGGCGGTGAAGCTTCGTCAATCGGCGCCGGACACGGCGAGGTACCCGCAGTGACCGGGGCCCGACCAGACGATGCCGACCTGATCCGCCTCGACGGGGTGACATGCTCCTACGACGGCGACCGCGTTCTCGCCGATGTGGACCTGGCCATCATTGCCGGCGAGTTCACGGGCATAGTGGGGCCTTCCGGATCCGGCAAGACGACGCTTCTGCGAGTCCTGCTCGGCACGGTTTCTCCGGTTGCGGGGACCGTGCAACGCCGGCCAGGCCTCCGTCTCGGGTACGTGCCCCAGGTGGATGCCGTCAATTGGAGCTTCCCCGTCACCGTGGACGAGTGCGTGCTCATGGCCCGCACCCACGGTCGGCGCCTGCCGTGGCGGAGCCCGGCCGAGCGGGACGAGGTTCACGAGGTGCTGGCTCGGCTCGGGATCGAGGGGCTGGCCGGGCGCCACATCCGGGACCTGTCGGGAGGCCAGCAACAACGGGTCTTCATCGCCCGGGCACTGCTCGGCAAGCCGCAGCTCCTGCTCCTGGACGAGCCGACATCGGGGGTCGACGTGCGGACACGGCACGAGATCCTGCACCTGCTCGACGACCTGCACGGCGGCGGGTTGGCCATCGTGCTGAGCACCCACGACCTCAACGGAATGGCCGCCCACCTCCCCAACCTGGTCTGCCTCAACACCCGGGTCCTCGGCCGCGGCACCCCCCAGGAGGTGCTCACCGCCGACGTACTGGAACGGACCTACGGGGCCCGGATGGAGATCCTCGAGCACGCCGGCATGCCGGTGGTCCTCGACCAGTACGTGCCCGGTGACGAGGTCCTGCGCTTCGACCGAAAGGGCGCCTGACATGGGCGAGTTTCTCCGGCCCTTCGACTTCGAGTTCTTCCGCAACGGGCTGATGATGGCCACGCTGGCCGGCGCCCTGTGCGGGCTCGTGGGGGTGTTCGTCGTGCTCAAGGGCATGAGCTACATCGGCCACGGCCTCTCCCATGCCATCTTCGGGGGCTTTGCCGCCAGCGCCCTGCTGGGCATCAACTTCGTCCTCGGTGCCGGCGTCTGGGGCGCAGCTTCGGCGCTGATGATCAACGGCGTGACCCGCCGGCGGGTGATCGGCTCGGATGCCGCCATCGGAGTTATAACCACCGCCTCTTTCGCTCTTGGACTGGCGCTGTTCTCGGTCTTCGGGGGTCGCGGTCGCAGCTTCGAGGCGGCGCTGTTCGGCAGCATCCTCGGCGTCTCCCGGGCCGACGTACTGGGAGTGTTGGCTGTCACCGCGGTGGTGGCGACGATCGTCTTCTTCGGCTACCGCCAGCTCCTGTTCACCACCTTCGACCCAGAGGTGGCCGAGGCCTCAGGTGTCCGCACGGCCCGGGTCGAGGCCCTCCTCATGCTCGTGCTGGCCGCGTCCATCCTGGCCACCATGCAGGTCCTCGGCGTCACCCTCATCGCCGCCACCCTCGTGATCCCCCCCACCGTCGCCCGCATGTTGACCAACTCGTTCAGCCGGATGCTCTTCGTCTCGGCCGGCATCGGTGCGGTCACCGGGTTCGTGGGGATGAACCTGAGCTACCACCTGGACGTGCAGTCGGGCCCAACAATCGTGCTCGTCGGTGCCGCCATCTTCGCGGTGGTCTTCGCCGCCACGGGGACACGAGGCCTACGCCGCACCGCCGGCTTCGACGACCACGCCACGGTGGCGGTGGCGCCTCTTCACGTTCGACGCTGAGATCTTCGCCTCTCCACGCCCCGGCGCTGGGATCTTCGCTCGGGTGGGGCGTCCACCGCCTCGTAGCCGTGTTCCAGCTGGGGGCACGGTTGTCGGGTGTGGTGCCAGTCGAGTAGCCATTCGATGACCAGCAGGTAGAGCGAGCCGAGGAGCAGGGCGCCTATCACGTCGGACATCCAGTGGACACCGAGATAGACGCGGCTGAACCCGACCACGACGATCACCGTCGCCGAGATGCCCACCGACCACCACCACGCCGCTCGCCGTCCACTGACCACGGCCACCACCGGAGGCAGGAGTCCCCAGATGGCGACGGCCGCCATCACGTGGCCGGTAGGGAACGACGGCCCGTTTCCGGGGACGATCTGGCCCAGGTCCGGGCGGGGCCGATCGATCAGCGCTTTGAGGCTCCACTCCAGCAAGGGTCGGGCGAGGCTGGCGGCCAGCAGCACCAGGGCCAGAGACCGGCACTCGTGCCACACCAGGAGCAGCAGAAGGACGGCCACGAGGCTGACGATGGTGAGGCCGCCCAGGCCGCTCAGGGCTTTGATGATGCCGTCCAGCCCCGGGGAGCGGAGGTCCATCAGGAACCGGGTGACGGGCTCGTCCCAGCGGCGCAGCATGGAGCCGTCGTCGATGGCGGCGGCGGTGGCCAGGAAGACGAAGACCAGGGCGACCAGCGGGATCGTGACGCGGGAGCGGAAGAGGACCCCCGCCGGCGTCAAAGGCGGATGGCCGTGCAGGCCTCGGAGGGGAGCATGAGACGGCGCCTCACGACGCTACCCCCAACACCGGGGCGGAGTTTGCGAGGTGACGGCGGCGCCGACTACGGGTCTCGGTTCAGGCAGGACGGCGGGTGGGGCCGTCAACGACGTCACCGGAGACACCAGGGGTGGTGGCGTCCTCCAAACAACCCACGAGCCGACGGGTGGCGTGGGTCCCGATGGCGGGGCTCACCACGAGCTGGAACCGCCCGGCGGCCACCGGAACTATCGGTGCGGCAAGATTCCTCGACCGGACGGTATGGCGGCACTGGGCCCACAGGCCCTCCGCCGCCTGGTGGTGGTCGTAGCCCTCCTTGGTCCGGACCCTCAGGGTGAGCTCGCTCACCTGGCCGGCGTAGGACGGATCGGGGCGGTTCTGAGTGGCCTCAGCGAGTGCGTAGACGCCGGCGCCCAGCACTGCTGCCGCCATCAGGACCTGCAGCACCTTCACGGGCGTGGCGGTCGCCCGGCCGGTCCGAGCAGCAGAGCCACGTCGTCGGACTCCGACCCGGGCCCGGAGCACTTGTCAGTGGCGAGCAGATGGCCGGCAGGCAGGGCCAGGGCGCCAAGCGCCACAGCCAGGCGGTTCTCCAGCCTCGGAGTGGCCGTGGCCCGGGCCAGGCGCTCGACCACCCAGGCCAGGCCCGAGAGGACGAAGCCGGCGCCCATGAGGATGGGCACGAACACTCCGAGGCGATCAGGTTGCGGGCGCAGCCAGGCAAAGACATCCCGCCGCGGCGGCGCCGTCTCCCGAAGGTGGGTCACGACGCGAGGTGAGGCGTCAGGGCCGGCGGCGGAACGCTGTGCCGCCTCGAGGCTGCCGATCCGTCCGAGGACGGCAGTGGTGGACAGGGTTATCTGGGCGGCAAGGAAGAAGACGCCGGCGATGATGGCCCGGTTCCATTCCCAGCGGTACAGGTAGACGAACAGGTAGGTGCCGGAGCCGGCGAGGGTGGCGGCAGCCAGAACGTTGGCGATTCGGCGAGCTGTCACGTGCGTCCCCCTTCGATGTCGTGGGAGGTCACCGCATCCCGGAGAAGGCTGACCTCTCCGGTGGTGCCGTCCACCAGCACCTCAGATCCAGGCGGGAACCGGCGCACAGCGTCCGGGACGCTGACCACGACGGGCACATTGAACTCCCGGGCCAGAACGGCCAGATGGGAGAGCACGCTCCCGGTCTCGGATACGAGTCCGCCAAGCTGGGGCAGCACAGTGGCCAGCGCGGGGTCGAGGGTGCGGACGACGAGCACGGCGCCGGCATCAGGCGTGCCCTCGCCGCCATGCACGCGTCCACTTCCTCGACCCCCACCGGCGGCCCTGCCCCCGACCTGTCGGCTCGCTCCGACGCGAACCTCGATGACATCGCCCTCGGCCGTGGTGCGGAAGGCAGCGGGCAGCGGAGCTGCCGTAGCCGCGCTCCGCCGCTCGATCAGGCGCTCCGGCACCGCTCCGTTGAGGGCAGCCCGTAGCTCCTCCAGCGTGAGGTACCGAACCAGCTCCGCGTCGAGCACCGCTCCCCTCGTGCTCAGGCGCACCCCCAGCTCCCAGGCCGCCCGCGCCGTGAGCTCCTGAACCCACCGCACGCGGAGGCGAAGGGCTTCGCGCAAAACGCCGGCCGGATCGGGAGCGTCGTCGGCCGCCGGCGCCGACCACACGATCGTCGGCATGGCGGGCAGCGGCGTGGCCGATCGGATGGCCGGCGGCACCAGCGCCAGCACCACCGGATGGTGCTGAGGAATCTCGTCGTCAGGCATCCCGGCGAAGCGGGCCTGGGCCAGGGCCCGGAGAGCAAGAGCGGCGCCGGTGGTACCCGGGGCACCGGGCGCCACGAGGAGGCCCACCATTATCTCGTGGCCGTGGAGGGCGACGAGAGCCTGGTGGGACCGGCCCAGCAGCTCGAGCAACTGGGTGTCGCCCTGATCCTCGACAGCATCGACCGACAGCAACTGCGCGTCCACCTCGACGATCAGGTCCCTGGCCAGCGCCGGCAGCGCGGCGCGGAGGCGGCCGACTTTCCAGGAGGCGTGAAGCCGACGGGCCGGCGGCCGGGGGTCCAAGGTCGCCAGCAGCTTGCGCCCCACCGGGGCTTGACCCATCAGAGCGAGATCCACCGCCACCCGCCCGCCGACGGTGACCACGAGCGGCGACGCCGCCAGCTGGCGACGGGAAGCAGCGCCGACAAGAGACAGGGCCTCACCCAGGGCCACCCGCAACGGAGAGACCCAGAGATCCTCCTCCAGCGTGGTGAGCGACTCGGGGAACGTCTCGGCGACCGGGCCTGGGCCGAGGACCGGGCCTTCGGCACGAGCCTCCCCCCCTACCGCGGTGATCGGCCGGCTCTGGAGCAGGTGCAGGGTGCCGTCCCCGGCCAAAGCCCATTCCACGTCCTGGGGACCACCGAAGACCTCTGCCACCTGGCCGGCGAGCTGGCTGAGAGCACGTAGGTCACCGGAGCTGATGACGTCGATCGGGCGCTCGGCCTCGAGGCATCGCCCGCGATGCGAGAGCAGATACTGGGCACCGTCGACCAGCCCGCTCACGAGCTGGTCCGGTCCGCCTTCGACAGCAGCCACCAGAAGCCGGTCGCTGCGGCCGGTAACGGGATCGGCACCGAAGAGCACGCCGCCGGCACGGGGATCGAGCTGCGGCTGGACGAGCACGGCCATGGGCGCGCTCTCAAGACCGGGGATCGCCTTCCTGGAACTCAGGACCTGCTCGACGGCGATGAGGAACCCAGGCCAACCTTCGACGTCGAGAACGGAGGTGAACATGCCGGCCATAGAGCTGGAATGCCCGTCCTCAACGGTAGAGGAGGACCGCACGACGAGCCGGCGCCGGCCGCTCTCCGACAGGCGCCGCCAGGCCACCTCCAGCTCCTGGGCCACCACTGCCGGCGCCAACTGGGGCTCGTCGCCGGCGCCGGGGGAGGCGAAGTCGGTCGCGCGGGTGGTGATGACGAAGCCAGGCAGAACGGGCAGGCCGTGAAGAGCGGCGCGGGCCAGAGAGGCGGCTTTGGCGCCGACCAGAGCCGGGTCGAGGGCACGATGGTCCTGGAGGCTCACGACGGCGTCCGCCGGCGTGGGACGCTCCAACGAATCCGCCGCCCGTGGCGCCAGGATCTTCACGGCCATTGTCTTCCCCATCTACTGAACCTGCTCTCGGCTGGCTGCTACCTCCTCACAATGAACCAGGGCGTGTCCCGCCGACCAGGGACCGCTGTCCCTTTCTCGCCGGGAAATACCGGCTGAACAACGGGACGGCTCCCTTGGCCCTCTATCCTGGGACCGCTTCCCAATGGTGTCGGCACCGAACGCACACACAGCCCTGGCGGTCCCCGCCCCGTGGGAACGTCGGCGGTCCCTCCACGTGTCGCCGTGGTTGCTGTGCGCGGCAGCAGTGGTGCTCACCGCCTTCGGCGTCCTGCTCCACCTGCTCAACCGTGAAACACCGAACACCCGGTTGTTCTTCGACCCTGTTCTACCGGGTACTGCCCTCGGCTACACGGCCCTCGGCGCCTTCGTCGTGTCCCGGCGACCCCGTAACCACGTCGGCTGGCTCTTCTGCGGAGCGCTCTTGCTCGCCATGGGGTTCTTCGCTGAGCAGTACGCGGTCTACTCCCTACTGGTGGAGCCGGGCAGCCTCCCGGGAGGTGCAGCCATGGCCTGGATGGCCTCATGGATCACCATCCCCGGATATCTCGCCATCTGGACCGTTCTGTTCCTGCTGTTCCCCGATGGTCGGCCCCCTTCGCCGGGATGGCGGCCGGTGTTGTGGTTTTCCATGGCCCTGATCGCCACCACCACGATCCTCGCCGCGCTGGCCGCGGAGAGCCTGGGCACGGCGACGACGGAGCCGCTAGTGGACAACGAGACGATGGCCAGGGTCGCAGGAAACGGGCGCGCCGCCGGAGTCCTGGTTCTCGCTCCTCTGTGCGTGTTCGGCATGACCCGGAGGTACCGCCGAGCCACAGAAGACGAAAGAGCGCGGCTCACCTGGCCAATGCGGGCGGCCTTCGCCGCGGTCGCCGTACCGCCGGCGGCCACTGCCTTGAGCCTCATTGCCGGCGCTCCCGTTCCCATCGGCCTGTACCAGTTGGTGGGACTTGTCGCCCTCCTTGGATTTCCCGCGGCCGTAGCCAGCTCGATCCTCAAGCTGGGTCTGTACGAGCTGGATGTCCAGGTCGACACGCTGGTGAACCGGGTGCTCGTCTACGGCAGCCTCACCGCCGTCGGCATCTCCACCTTCCTCTTGGTCCTCGGCCTTCTAGAGGCGCTCATCTCGGGAAAGCATGGCTTCGGCCTATCTCTCGTGGCCTTGATGGTGGTCGCGCCGCTGGCCACACGGTTGCGGGCACAGTTGCAGCGCAGCGTCGACCGGCTCCTGTACAAGAAGCGCGACTACGACTACCGGGTGTTCGCCGCCTTGAGCCAGTCCCTGCGGTCGAGCCTCGGGCCTGATGCGGTGCTCCCGGCGATCGTCGAGACAGTGGCGACCGGGCTCAAGCTGCCGTACGTGGCGATCACCGTCGGCCACGGTGAGGACGTAACCGCGTCGGCGGCGTACGGAGAGGCACGGGAGGACGTGGTCGTGATGCTGTTGGCGCACCAGGGCGAGACGGTCGGTCGGCTGATGGTCGCGCCGCGACGGGGCAATGAGCCGTTCGACTCCGTCGATCGCCGTCTCCTCGGTGATCTCGCCGATCAGGTTGGCGTGGCGGCCTACGCACTCTGCCTGACCGCCGATCTCCAGCGGTCCCGGGAGCGGCTGGTGACGGCACGGGAGGAGGAGCGGCGGCGCCTCCGTCGGGATCTCCACGACGGCCTGCAGCCGGTTCTGGCCGGGGTGACGCTGGGCATCGAGGCGGCGCGCAACATCGTGGGGCCCCAGAGTGCCGCCGAGCAACTTCTCGACCGGCTCAAGACCGAGCTCCAGGCCGCGGGCGGTGACGTGCGCCGGCTGGTCTACGACCTGCGGCCGCCGGCCCTCGACGTGCTGGGCCTGGTGGGGGCGCTGCGGCAGCAGGCCGACCGCTTCGCGCTGTCGCCGAGTGGCCTCGAGGTGATCGTGGAGGCCCCCGAGGATCTTCACGGCCTTCCCGCCGCCGTCGAGGTAGCGGCTTTCCGGATCTGCCTGGAGGCACTGGAAAACGTGAGGAAGCACGCCCGAGCGAGCACCTGTGTCATCTTTCTGGCCGTGGAGCACAGCTCGTTGCAGCTCGAGGTGAGGGACGACGGAGTGGGTCTGGCCGTGACCCACCCTGCCGGCGTGGGCCTCGTGGCCATGCGCGAGCGGGCGGCCGAGCTGGGCGGAACGCTCAGCGTCGAGTCCTTGCCGGACCGCGGCACCCGTCTCCGGGCCCGTCTCCCCTTGGCTCTGCGATGAGCCCCAAACCGGTCCGCGTTCTGCTGGCCGACGATCACCCCGTCTACCGCCTCGGCCTGAGCGCGCTGCTCAGTTCATTGGAGGGCTTCGAGGTCGCCGGCGAAGCGGCCAACGGGACCGAGGCTGTGGCCCAGGCTGCTTCCCTTCGCCCGGAGGTGGTCGTCATGGATCTGCAGATGCCGGAGATGAACGGGATAGAGGCGACGCGCCGCATCGTCAAGGCGCAGCCGGAGGTGGCCGTCCTGGTCCTCACCTACTCCGATGAGGATCATTCGGTGCTCGACGCCGTACTGGCGGGTGCGCGTGGTTACGTCCTCAAAGACGCCGGAATGGACGCCATTCTCCGGGCCATCGAAGACGTGGCCGCCGGCGAGATGATCCTCGGACCTTCTGTGGCCAAGAGCCTCCGGGAACGCCTCGCCGCGGGAGCCATCGAACCCCCTCGGCCGTTCCCGGAGCTCACCGACCGGGAGCTCGAGGTGCTGGACCTGATGGCGCAGGGACTGAACAACGCCTCCATCGCCCTCCACATGCACGTCGGCGACAAGCGGGTCCGCAACCTGATCACCGAGGTCTACTCCAAGCTCGGAGTGTCCGGCCGGCCGGCCGCGATCATCGTCGCCCGCGAGGCGGGTCTGGGCCGCACCCCCACCGCGCCGGCGTGACATGAGCCGCGCCGCCCTACTGCTCGTCGTCTCCATGGTGACGGCGGCTTGCGGCAGCGGCACGGCGTCCCTGCGCGGAAGTGAGCACCTCGCCGGCACGGAGATCACCTTCAGCATCGCCATTCCCGATGAGGAGAAGCCGGCCATCCAGGAGCTCCTGAGCCGGTTCCAGAAGCGCACCCGCGCCCGCGTGAACGTCGCTTTCCTGAGCCGGTTCCGCAACCAGCCCGCATCCCGGGTGAACCTGACGACCACCATCGACTCCATGGAGTTGATCCGCGCCCTGGAGACGGATGACCCGGGAAACCCGAGCGTGCATCTCTTCGCCCAGGACAACCTGGCCCTGACCCCGCTGGTGGATGCGGGCCTGGTCCAGGACCTGTCCGACGTGGCCATCCCGGACGAGGTCATCACCTCGATGGTGCCGCCGAAGTTCGGTGGCCGTAGCTACTTTCTGCCTTTCCGCCCGAACGTGAGGCTCACCTACCTGGACGAGTCCCGCCTTCGTTCCGCCGGCGTACGTCCACCACAGACAACCGCGGATCTCCTCGCGGTGGCGAGAAAGCTCAAGGCGGCCTCCGGTCAGGCAGCGGTGACGTTGTCGCTGGCCGAAGGCGATCCGGCTGCTGTCACCATCTCGGAGCTGATCGTGAGCTACGGGGGCGACCCCCTCGTGCTCAACGATCCCGGCTCACAGGAAGCCTTCTCGTTCCTCGAGCAGATGTGGAGCGAAGGCCTGATCGCACGGGAGAGCCTCTTTGCCCGCTACGACACCGAGGTGGAGTACCTGCGTACGGGGATGAGCTGGCTGGCTCAGAACTGGTCGTTCACCTCGGCTGTCCTGGCCAAGGAGGGGCTCCTACGGAAGTTCAGCGTCTCTGCCGGGTGGAAAGGCCCTGCTCGAGCGGCCCACGTGATCGGCGGCGACGTCCTGGGGATCCCGACTGGCGTTAAGGGAAAGCAGCGGGCGGCGGCGCTGGCTCTGGCCCGCTACCTCATGTCGAAAGAAGCTCAGGAGTTCCTGGTCCGGGAGAATGCATGGGCCTCCATCCGCACCGACGCCTACTCCACGGTTCCGAAGGAGCAGAGGAAGACTTTCGATGCCATCCAGGAGGCGTTCGAGGACGGTTGGTTCCGCCCGAGTGTGCCCTACTGGCCGGAGGTAACGGTTCGGATGAACGAGGCGGTGGACCGCATACTTCTGCAGCAGCAGGAGGTAAAGACGGTGCTGGACGAGCTCCACGCCAAGATCGAGGCGGCGAAGCGCACCGGCTAGATATGGTGGCCCGGTGGCCATCCGAGTGGTGTTGGCGGAGGACAACACCCTGTTGCGGGAGGGCATCAGCAGCCTGATCGAGCGCCAGGCCGACCTGGATCTGGTCGGGACATGCGACGACTACGACTCGCTCCTCGAGTTGGTGGCCGACCAGGAGCCCGACGTGGTGCTCACCGATATCCGTATGCCGCCCACCTTCAGCGACGAGGGCATCCGGGCCGCCGCCCACTTCCGGGCCAGTCGCCCGGACGTGGGCGTGGTGGTGCTGAGCCAGTACTCCAGCCCCGGGTATGCCGTCAGCCTTCTCGACGGTGGCAGTGAGGGCCGGGCCTACCTCCTCAAAGAGCGGGTGGCGGACGTGGAAGAACTGCTCTTCGCCATCCGCGAGGTCGCCGCCGGCCGGTCGGTCATCGATCCCAAGGTGGTGGAGGCGCTGGTCGCCGCTGGCAGCCGCCGCTCACGGTCGAACCTCGACCGCCTCACCCCACGGGAACGGGAAACCCTCTCGGAGATGGCCCAGGGCAAGAACAACGCGGCCATCGCCGCCAGCCTGATTCTGAGCGAGCGGGCGGTGGAAAAGCACATCAACTCGATCTTCTCCAAGCTCGGGCTGACCGAGGAGCCCAACGTGAACCGCAGGGTCAAGGCGGTGCTGCTCCACCTCGGCGCCGAGGAGAACACTTGAGACCTGCGTCGTAGTGGTGCCCTCACCCTCGGGACACATGCCAGCCGGGTGGAGGACCCTCCGATCGACTGTAAACATGGTTGTATCGCCGAGATGACCGAGGTGGCCGTGAACGTGTTGGTCGTCGACGACCAGGCTCCGTTCCGCGCCGCCGAACGTGCCGTCCTGAGCCGGCTCCCGGGCTTCGCCCTCGTCGGTGAGGCCGCCTCGGGCGAGGAGGCCATAGAGATGGCGGGGGCACTGGCACCCGACCTGGTGCTCATGGACATCAACATGGGCGAGGTGGACGGGATCGAGGCCACCCGCCGCATCGTCACCGGCCGGCCGGCCACCAAGGTCATCCTCGTGTCGACCTACGCCCTCGACGAACTACCCGCAACCGCCCGCACCAGCGGCGCCGTCGGCTACGTCAACAAGGACGAGCTCAGCCCCAAGGCCATCCGCCGGATCTGGGAATCCGGCGGGGACGCGGCATGGATGGGCGACTGAGCCCGAGCCGCGGGGCGGTCAACCGGTAAGGGGTATGGCTCCGGTGACCTTGGTGCCCTGTCCGGGAGCGGAGACCACCGACAAGGTGCCGTCGATGGCCCCGAGCCGGTCGGCCATGTTGACGAAGCCGTGGCCTTCTGCCGGGGCGCCGCCGAGCTCGAAGCCGGTGCCGTTGTCCGCCACCTCGAACCAGAGCATCCCCGGATCCTCCCACACCCGGACCTCGGCCGTGGCGCCGTCGCCGGCGTGCTTGCCGGCGTTCTGGAGGGCCTCCAGGCAACAGAAGTACACCGCCGTCTCGATGTCCTGGGGGTAGCGGCCCACGCCGTCGGCGACCAGGGTGGTCGGGAGGGCGGCCCGGGCGGCGGCCGCCGGCAGAGCGTCGGGCAGGCCGCCGGCCATCAGCAGCGGCGGGAAGATGCCATGGGCCAGCGCCCGCAACTCAGCCACCGCCTCCTGGATGTCGCCCTTCAGCTCGTCGAGCATGACCAACGCGTCGGCGGGATCGTCCTCGACGGCATCATGGGCCAGGCGGATCTTCACGGCCAGGGCCACCAGATGCTGCTGGGCGCCGTCGTGCAGGTTGCGCTCCAGCCGGCGGCGCTCGGCGTCGCCGGCGGCGACGATACGGCTGCGGGACGCTTTCAGCTCCTCGTTCGTCCGGCGCAGCTCGTCGAGGGACTCCTGGAGCGCGGAGTCGAGCTGCACGTTGTGCAGGGCCAGGCCGACCTGGCGGGCCAGCTCCACCAGCACCCGGTCGTCTTCGTCGCTGAACGCCTCGGCCTCGGCCCGGCGCTCGACCACGATCAGGCCCAGCAGCTCGCCGGCGTGGGCGATGGGCGCCACCCGCACCAGGGAGGCGTCGCGGCCGACGATCAGCTGCGGCAGCCAAACGCCCAGCCACGTACCGCCCGAGATGCCGGCCCGGACAACGACCGGGGCCTCCTTGGCCCCCAGCTCGATCACGGCCATCTCGCGGTGCGGCAGCGACACGGTGCGCTCCAGCCGGCCGCCGGCGCCGGTCCATACCTCGGCTGATGCCAGCCGCATGGTCTTTCGCAACGACTCGGCCAACTGAAGCAGCAGCTCGTCGAGCGGGATGGCCCGGGTGAGGCGGCTTCCGAAGGTGCGCAACGCCTCGTCCGGCGCAGCCTGCTCGCCGTAGACCAGGCGGTTGGCCACGCCACTCAGCCGGTCACGGGCGGGCAGGTACAACAAAGAGGCTACGGCCGCCGCGGCCATCGAGAGAAGCAGGACGCTGCGTTCGCCCCCCGCCGGCACCCGCCCGAGGCCGATCACCACCACCACATACACCGCGACGATCAACGCCGTGAGCCCGGCCATCGAGACGGTGTGGGTGAGGAGCCGGTCCACCCGGGCCACCAGCCGTGGCGAGGTGCCCGCGACCAGGGCGAGGGGCACGAGCCCGGTGCTGGCCAGGGCGATCTCGCCGAAGTGGTGCGGCCAGTCGGCCAGCAGGTCGAGGGCGATCACGACGAGCACCAGCTCGGCCGCCACCGCCACCGCCCACCCGATCCACTGCAGGCGGCGGCGCTCAACGCCTCCCGAGCTGAGGTAGCGGGCGTGGGACGGCGAGGCCCCGGCCAGCGCCACCAATACCGCTTCAAACAACAGGGGCCATCGGGGTAGGTCCGGCCGAGCAACGACGAGGTAGGCCCCGGTGAGCAGGCCCACGCCGTACCCGATCTGGACGAGCACTTGCCGGCCGCGCTCGCCGAGGCGGCCGTCGGGCAGTGCCAGCAGGAAGTGCAGGGCGACGGCGGGCAGGAGGGCTACGACCATCCGGGCGGCTGCATCGGCGCCATCGGTGGCCCCGGCGCCGAGGTCGCCGTGGCTGGCCAGGGAAGACGCCATCACGCCGACGCCTCCCAGCGCGGCGCCTCCCAGCACCAGCGGCCCGAGCCGGTCCTCGCGCCGGCGTATCCCCACGGCGGTCCCGGCCACCGCCCAGGCGACGACCAGCGCAGCCCGCACCATCTCCAGGCCGGACGGTCCCGTGCCATTACCGGCGGCGGCCACCGCTAGGGAGGCGGCGGCCAGGGCGACACACACCGGCGCCACCAGCAGGCACACCGGTGAGCGGCCGGTCACGGCGAGGGCAACGGCCGGCGGCACGGTGTCGACCGTCACGCCTCCAGTCTCCACGGTCGCGACGGTCGTCTGGGTCATGGTCGGCTCCTTCACTCGGTCCTCAGGATCACGGCGGGTCGTAGCCGGGCGGCGGCCCGGGCGGGGACGGCGGCCACGACGTTGGCGATGGCCAGGGCGGCGACGACCGTGGCCAGGGACGCCGCCCAGGCGACCATTGGGCGATCGAGCACGCCCAGGCCGGCGGCGATCAGGCTCCACGCCCACCGTCCGACGGCCACCCCGAGGGGCATGCCCACCACCAGTCCAATGGCCACGGTGACGCCGGCCTGAATCGACACCGCCGCCCGAACTTGGCCGCGGACCAGGCCAAGTGCCCGCAGCACGGCGATCTCATGTCGGCGGGCACGAACGCTGACGGCGAGAGCGTGGCCGACGGCGGTTGCGGCGAGCAGAGCGAGGAAGCCCGCCAGCACCACAGGGATCGAGCCGACCTCGCGCATGTTGCGAAGCCGGGGGGGCTCAGACGGGAGGGCGACTTCGATCGTCCCCCGCTGGTAGTGGGAGAGGACCTCGGCAGCGTCGGCTCCCGGACCGACCCGTACCAGGGCGAACGAGCTAGCGTGCTCGAGGCCGAGAGCATCGGCGGCTGTCCCGGTGAGCAGGCCGCCGTTGGCCAGGTCGGCGTTGACGGCCAAGGCTGGGAATACAGCGGCGCCGACCACCCGGAGACCTCTCTCCGGGCGCACCCCGTCGACCGCCACCTCGTCGCCCACGGCGAGTCCCAACCGCTCGAGGTTGTCGGTGCCGAGGACCACCTCGTCGTCACCCACGGGGAGGCGCCCGGACCGCAGGGTCGGATAGGCCTGCCCCCGGACCTGGTCGATGGCGAGCGCTTCAACGGTCCCGCCCCCAAGCGGCAGACCCACCACATGGCCACGGGACACGGCGGCTACTGCGGGGTCGGCGACCAACCCCGCCACGGCGCGGTCGAAGCTGTCGGCGGTCACGTCGACGGACACGAGGGCCCCGTCGAAGTCCCAACCGTAGAGCCGCTCGGTGGCCAGCAGGTGGCCGAGGCTGGTTGCGAAGGTGGCAACCGCCACCACGCCGGCGATGCCGGCGACGACGGCAACCAGGGCGGAGCGAGCTGCAGCACCGGCGATCCCCCGGGCCGGCGCCAGCGCCCAGCCAACGCCGACGCCCACGGTTACAGGTCCCGCCTGTCGGAGCGAAGACCGCTGGGCGGTCGGACGAAGACCGGCCCGCGTCCGGCTCTGGCCGTACGCCAGCCCGGCGGCCACCAATCCGAGCACCACCATTCCGCACCCCAGCGCGAGACTGAGTGGGTCGACGAAGACGCCGGTGTCGGGCTCAACCCGCCGGGCCAGCCCCGTGGGCAGGAGCGGCGAAGCGATCACCGCCCCGGCCAGGGCCATGGCGGAGGCCCCGGCCCCCACCACCAGGGCCGGTACCCACCAGATGGCTCGACGGCCCGGCCTCGTGAGGCCCAGGGCAGCGAGCACGCCTTGGTCGGCGACGGCGTCGCCGAGGAGCCGGCCGAACGTCTGGATGCCCGCCACCAAAGTGGCCGCCCCAGCCACCGCCGCCAGCAGCCAAAGGGCGACGGCTTGTACATGGAGGGCGTCAGCGACCGCAGCGCCCTCCTCCCGCGCCGGGATAACGAACGCGCCGGTCCCGACAGCGCTGGCGACCTGTCGGGCGAAACGCTCGTCGGCGGCGTCACCACCACGAAGGCGGACGACGCCGGATAGGGGCCCGAGCAGGACATCATCCCGGTGAGCCCGGAGGAACGCTGCAGGAAGAAAGAGGGTCGGGTTTCCGGCGTTGGCCCCGAGGTCGATCGAGCCGACGTGCACGCCGACGACTGTCACCCGCCCCAGGTCGGTCAGGTTGGCCGGGTCAAAGCCGCTCACCAGAGCGACCCGCTGCCCCACCCGCAGCCCACCGAGATCGGCCATGGCCTGGTTCATGGTGACCTCGTCGCCCCTCCCCGGACGGGGCCGGCGCCCGGCGAGGATGCGTGGGCGGTACACCGACGTGCCGAAGGCGTCGCTGAGGCCGACGAACGATCCCCCCCTGGCTCCGCGCCGGACCCCGGCAGGGGAGATCGGCGTATAGGCGAACGGCGCCAGCACGTCCACCGACGGCAGGTTCGCCACCCGTTCGAGGCTGCCGGCCGGTGCGTCCTCGGGGAGGCTGAACAGGGCGTTCGGCGCCAAAGTGTCGGCCCGGAACCTCTCCCATCCGGTGGACGCCCGGCGGGCGCCGCCGGCCGCGGTCAGCGAGAAGCCGGCGCCGAGCCCGATCATCAGGACCAGGCCGAATACGGCACGGGCCCGTCGGCGGAGGAAGGCGGCTGACCACAGCCGGACGGCGCCGGTCATTCGGTCCTCAGGATCTCAGCCGGGCGTAGGCGGGCGGCGGCCCGGCCGCTCCACGCCGCCAGCAGGCCGAACGCCACGGCGGCGCCGGCGGCGGCGGCGGCGAGGACGGCGGCGGGGACGGCGGCGTCGGTGGCCACGCCGAGGTCGCCGGCCATGGCCGCCCACGCCCACCGGCCGGCGACGATGCCGAAAGGCAGGCCCAGGGCCACACCCACGGCGGCCAGGACGGCAGCCTGCCAGGCCACCACGCCCCGGCGCTGCCCGGGCGTGAACCCGAGGGCGCCGAGGACGGCCAGGTCGTTGCGGCGGCGGCGCACAGTCGCCGCCAACCCATGCGCCACAGCGGTGAGCGAGACGGCAACGAGGAAGCCGGCCAGGACCTGGGGGAATCGCTGGACCTCGGCCAGGCGGGCGACCTCAGCGCCCGGCTCAGGGAAGCCTGGCTCCTCGGCGATGTCGCCCAGCCGGGCCAGGGCGGCCTTGTGGTCGACCCCGGGCCGCCACCGGATCAGCAGTCTGCGGAACCCGTACTCCTCGGCCGACCGGCCGGTGAGCAGATCGAGGCGGTCGAGACCGGCCGGGGTGAGCAGGGCGCCATCAGCCACTGGAAAGGGGTCGTCCGGGCTGGGAAACACGGCCTGGCCCACGACGCGAAACTCGACCGCCGCCTTCTCCGCGGTGGCGATGGCAACCGTCCCACCGACGGTGACCTGCGCCGTGCCCATCGTGTCCGCGCCGAGTGCCACTTCGTCGGGGGCGGCGGGTGCCCGTCCCCGGGCCATGACCGGGCCCAGCCCACCCTTGACCGGGTCGAGCCCGTAGGCGGACACGGCGCTTCCCTTCACGGTCACCGGCCGCTGGAACAGCCCGACGGCCGCCGCATCGATGTCGGAATTGGCCACGATGGCGGCGCGGTCGTAATCCTTGGCGGACACCTCCACGTCCCAGGGCGCCCCGTAGCGCGCCGGGGTGTCCAACAGGCGGCCCATGCTGGCTCCGACGACACCGACGGCGACCACGCCGGCCAGGCCGGCGACGGCGCCGACCAGGGCGGGGCGGACTGGGGTGGCCCGCGCGTTCCGCCCTGGGCTCAGGGCGAAGGCCAGGCCGGTGGTGGCGACCGGGCCCAGGCGCACCCCGGCCCGCTCCCCGAGGCTCGGACCGCCAGCCGGGGCGGGGGGGCGCTCGGCGAAAACAGCCCGGCGCGCCCGCACCGCCCCCAGCGCCGCGAACCCGGCTCCCAGGATCGCCATCGCCACGACGCCGGGGGCCAGTACACCCAGGTCGGCGTGGAGGCCCACGTCGGGATCGGCCCGCCGGGCCAGGCCCACGGGAAGCAGCGGCGAGACCACGACAGCGCCAACCACGGAGGCGACCACTCCCGCTGCCAGGCCCGGGATCGTGGTGCCGAGGAGGAGAGCGAGCTGGGCCCGGCGCCCGAGCCCGAGGGCGCCCAGGACACCCAGGTCGGCGGCGGCTCCCGTGACGTGGCGGTGGAGGGCCAGGATCAGCCATCCCAGCCCGGCCACGAACGCCACCGCGGCGGTCAGCACCAGCCCGGTGCTGACCACGCGGTTCGACCCCCTGACCCCCTCGATGATGTCGCCGGGTTCGAAGATCGGCAGGTCCTTCCCGCGGTAGGCAGACTCGAGCAGGGAGCCGAACCGGGGCGCTGCGTCGAACCCACCGGTCAGGCGCAGCAGGAACAGCCCCCGGGTCCCGCCCATGCGCTCGCCGTAGGTCTCGAAGAAGGCGGGGGTGAGCACCGCGGGGTTGGGGTCCTCCGACCGCTGGGACAGATCGATTCCGGTGCGAACCACGCCGACGACACGTAGCTCCACGTCCGGGCCGGCGAAGGTGTCGGGAAATTCGCCGTCGGTCTCTTTGGCGACCGCCCACTGCTCCGGCGTCATGGAACGGAACGGGAGCCGGGTGCCCACGCCGCCCAGCCGGGCCGCCGTGTCCTCTGCCAGGGCCACCTCGAGCGGCTCGTCCGGATCGGGATGGCGGCCAGCCAGCAGCACGCCGCGGAACAGGTCCCGCCCGGCCGCGCCGTCAACACTGGCCAATAGCGGAAAGTAGCTGTCGCCCTTCTCGGGGAAGGCGGCCACATACGCCAGCTCACCCATAGCCTCGACCTGGGGGTGGTCGGCCAGCGCCCGTAGCGGGCCCGGGTCGGTCTCGCTGGCGTCGATGAAGGCGGCGTCGAGCGACACCCGGTCGAAGCGCTCCAGGCTGGCGTCGGTGCGCCGTGCCCCGGCCAGCAGGGCCAGCACCGTGGCCCCCGTGATCGCCACCAGGGCGGCGATGGCTGCCGACGAGCGCCACCGGGCCCGCCAGTCCCGCCGCAGCCAGAACCACACGCCGGCCATCACTCGCCCCTCAGGACGACAGCGGACCGCAGCCGGGCCGCAGCCCGGCCGGGGAAGAAGGCGAGCAGGTTCACCAGGACCAGGCCGGCGGGAACGGCCAGCACGATAGCGAGCAGCGGCATGGAGGGCCGGTCGACAACGTCGAGCCCGTTAGCGACGCTCGACCAGGCCGATCGCCCCGCAACCAGGCCGAGGGGGACGCCGGCGGCAAGGCCCACGGCGGCGGTGGTCATGGCCTGCCAGGCCACCGTGCAGCGAGTATCGCCCGGCGTGAAGCCCAGGGCCCGCAGCACGGCCAGGTCCCGCCGGCGGCGCCGGACGGTGACGGCCAGAGCGTGAGCGGTGGCCACCAGACCCAGCGCAGCAAGGAACCCGGCCAGCGCCTCGGGGATGGCGCCCAGCTCGCCCAGGTTGTCAACCTCGGTGGGCACGAAGGGCGGGTCGTAGACGAACCCCGCCTCTTCCATCGTGGCCCGGGCGGCGGCCAGGTCTGTGCCCGGCGCCCACCGGACAACCAGAGCCAGGCCGTCCTCGCCGGCCACCGTCGACACCAGTCGCTCGAGCCCGTCCAAGGTCAACACCAGGCCGTCGCTGCGGCTGTCGCTGTCGATGATGGGCACGCTCACCCGCCCGACCACGCGGTAAGTCCCCTGGCCGGCGTCGCCACCGAGACGAATCGTCTCCCCCACCTTCCGGTTGACGTTTCGTAGAAGGTCGCCGCCGACCAGCACCTCGTCGGGGGCCACGGGCGCCCGGCCGGCCAGAACGGTGGCGCCAATGGTGCCCTGCTGCGGCTCCACGGCGATGGCCAGAACGTCGGTCCGGCCGCCGGCGGTGAGTCGGCCCTCGCCGACGAGTCCAACCCTCCCAGCAGCAGAACCCCAGTATCGAAGGTCGAGCCGGGGTGGGGCTCCGCCCGACGGCCGAGACCGATCGGAAGCAGGGGCGACGCCAGCCAGGCCACGGCCACGGCGTCGAGCACGGAGGCGTCACCGCCGGCCTCCATGAAGATCACGGCGTGGGCCTCGGAGGCCTCCGCTCCGAAGCGGTCGAAGGATGACGCCGTGCGCCGGGCGCCGGCCAGCGCAGCCAGGCCGGCGCCACCAGCAAGGCCGATCAGCACGACGACGCCGACCCAGGCCCGCCGCCGGCCCCGCAGCTCGGCCCGTACCCAGAGCCACACGCCACCGGTCACGATTCGGCCCACCGGATATCTCGATATACTCGGGGCGTGGCCAAGGTTCTGGTGTCCATCAACGACGAGCTCTTGCAGCGCATCGACACCGTCGCCAAGAAGGAGGGGGTCTCCCGCAGCCGGTTCCTCTCCCGCGCCGCGGAACAGGCCCTGGGCGAGGAGATCGGGCCCGGGGCGTCGCCCGAGGTGCACGAGGCCATCGCCGAGCTTCGGGGGCTGTTTCGCAGGAACGGCTTCCCCGCCGACGCGACGGCCGCCATCCGGGCCGAGCGGGACGCACGGGATGCCATCACCCAGCAGTGGTGAGGAGGCTCGTCGTCGACGCCTCGGTCGCCCTGAAATGGTTCAAGGCCGAGGGTGAGGCCGGGGTCGAGGCGGCGCGGGCATTGTTGAGCGGGGTCGAGGCGGCGCGGGCATTGTTGAGCGAGTTCGAGGCGGGTCGGCTCGAACTCGTCGCTCCGGCCCTCCTGCCCCTCGAGCTGCTGAACGTGCTCGGCCGGCGGGCCCGGTGGCCGGACCAGGAGCTGCGCGCCGCCGCGGCCAGGCTCGACCGGCTCGCCCTCCGGATCCTCGACCCGGACCTGGTGGTCGTCGCCGGCTGGGTCGGGCGGGGTCTGTCCGCCTACGACGCCGCCTACGTAGCCGTCGCCGAACAGCTCGGCCTTCCCCTGGTCACGGCTGACGCCCGTCTCCTGGCCGTCGCCGGCCCGCCAGCCGTGGCCCTCACCGAGGCGTAGACTCATCGCTCGACCCTGAGGATCTGGGCTGGTCGCAACCGGGCGGCGCCGAGGCCGGGTACGGCAGAGGCCACCACGGCGAGGACGACCGTGCCCGCCACCACGGCGATGATGCCCAGGGTGGGCACGACGGGCCGGGAGAGCACGCCGAGTTGGCCGGCCAGCTCCTGCCACGAGAGCCGGCCGGCGGTGACGCCCAGCGGGACCCCCACGAGCAGCGCGACGATCGCCAGGGCCAGGGCGTTCCACCGCACGGCGGCAGCCGTCTGGCGGCGGGTGAAGCCGAGCGCCTTGAGCACGGCCAGATCGCGCTGGCGCCGGCGGATTCCCGAGACGAGGGTGTGGACGAGCGTGGTCGCGGCCAGGGCGGCCAGAATGCCGCCGAGGACGAGCGGGATCTGCTCCACCCGCCCGAAGTTGACCAGGTCGGCGGGCGCGCCCCGCTCGACCACGTACGCCTCGTTGTCCAAGTTCCTGTTGAGGTCGTCGAGCACCGCCCGCGGATCGCTGCCGGCCGCGACGGCGACGAACAGGTCCACGCCGAGATCCTCCTCCCCGAACAGACGGGGCCCGGCAGCTTCGGTCAGCATCGCTCCGGTGCCGAGCCGGGCGTTGCTGCTCAAGTTGGGGAGCACGGCGCGACCCACCACCCGCATCTTCACCGCCCGTTCTCCGGTCGGCGCCACGTCGATGTAGTCGCCCACGCCGGCCCCGACGGCGGCCAGCGAGCGGGCACCGAGGGCGATCTCGTCCGCAGCGGTGGGGGCACGGCCCTCGACGACGGGCGGCAAGGGGTCGCCCCTCAACGGCTCCAGGAACAGCCCGTCAAGCTCGGTGCCACCCCTCGGCCCGGTCACCTCCAGTGGGAGGCTCTCGGCGAGGAACCCTTTGGCCAGCGCGGTGACCCGGGGATCGTCGGCCAGCAGCGGAGCCCCCTCGGTTACGAGTTCGTCGTCCACGTAGTTCGACAGATGCATCGTCCAGCGCAGGCCGTAGAGGTCGGGGGTCGTGAGCAGGCGGTCGAGGCTGCCCCCGAAGGTGAGCGCGCCGCCGAGGGTGGCCACACCGAGCACGACGCCCGCCACCGTGGCCCCGACCGGCACCGCCGTACGCCCCGAACCGGGCTCGAAGGCCATCCGGATGCCGACAACGGCGCTGACGCCGGCGCCGTGCCCGGCCAGCCAGCGCGTGAGTTATGCCGTTCGCACCCGTGGTGGGGCCGGGCGTCGACCGGCCCGCCAGGCGCCGAGGGCGCCGATGACGGCCACGGCGGTAGCCAGTCCGGCGCCGCCCCCCACGAGCACCAAGGGGTCGAAGGCGAAACCGGGGACGGGCTCAGCCGTGCGAGCGGTGCCGAAAGGGGTGAACGGTGACGCCGCAGCCGCCACCGCCACCGCCAGCGCCGCTCCCGGCACCGCAGTGCACGCGGCGAGAACGGCCCCGACCAGCCAGCGCTGAGTTCGTGTGAGGCCCAGCGCGGCCAGCGCCCGATCGTCGCCGGTCCGCAGTGCCGCGACCCGCAGCAGCGCCTGGCCCAGCACCAGTAGGAGGGCGGCGGCGGGGGGAGCTCTCCCGGCGCCGCCTGGATGCCGACGACGCGCAGCCGGGCACCGGGGAGGGCCGCCACGAGCGCCTTCGCTTCGGCGATGTCCGTCCGCCGCTCCTCCTGTTCTTCGAGCGATACCTCGCTGAGTTCGGACTCCGCGGCCTCGAGCTCGGCGGGGTCGAACAGCTGGAAGGTGTCGCCCACCTCGAGGCCCTCCTCCTCGGCCAAGGTCACGCTGACGACAGCCTCGTCGGGTCGGACCGGGTCGGCCCGGCGGCCGGCCAGCAGCTTGGACCGGTTGATCGCGGTACCGATCCGGCCGTCCCCGCTGGCCAGGTACGGGTACCCCGGCCCGATGCTCACGTACCCGTACTCGGCCCGGGCCGCCTCGGCTACCTGCGGGAGTCGCGCCAGCTCGGCCAGGTCGAAAACGGCGGCGCCGTCCTCGGGGTAGTTGATGACCATCACGTCATAGGCCCGCTGCGCCACCAGAAAGCGGCCGTAGGCACTGTCGGTGCGGCGGGCGCCAGCGGCCGCCGTCAGGGCGGCGCCGCCCACCAGCCCGCAGATGACCGCCAGGATGGCAACGGTGCGCCAGTCCTGGCGCAGCTCGGCCCGGGCCCGGTACCAGACCGCTGCCATCACCGGGCCCGTCGTCGCCCCGGCCGGGCTGTCAGACCCCCGCCGGCGCCACAGCGGGGTCAGCGTGTGCCGTCTGGCCGCCGTCGTCGACGACCCGGCCGTCGCGCATGCGCACGATGCGCTGGGCGGCGTCGGCGACGGGCTGGTCGTGGGTGACGAGCACGATGGTCTGGCCGTCGGCGTGGAGGCGGCGGAACAACTCCAACACCTCGGCCCCGCCCTCGGAGTCGAGGGCGCCGGTGGGCTCGTCGGCCAGGACGAGGGTGGGCTGGTTGGCCAGAGCCCGGGCGATGGCCAGCCGCTGGCGCTGTCCTCCCGACAGCACGCCCGGCGCCTGGCGGGCCTTGTCGCCGAGGCCCAGCAGGTCGAGGAGATCGCGGGCCCGCGTCTCGGCCGCCTTGCGCTTCACCCCGGCGATGACCGCCGGCATGACCACGTTCTCCACCACGCTCATGCCTTCGAGCAGGTTGAAGAACTGGAACACGATGCCGACGTGCTTGCGCCGCATCAGGGCCAGCGCGTTCTCGTCCTTGTCGGCCAGGGGCTCGCCGGCCACCTCGATCTCCCCCTCGTCGGGCGAGTCGAGGCCGGCGATGATGTTCAACAGCGTGGACTTCCCGCAGCCCGACGGCCCCATCACCGCCACGAACTCCCCCCGTGTCACGTCGAGGTCGGCGCCCCGCAGGGCCCTTACCGGGGCCAGTTCCTGGTCGAAGGTGCGGTACAGGTTCTGGGCCCGTACGACGAGGTCGGTCATGGTGTTCCTCCTGTGGTTGACGTATCTGCTGATAGCGGTGTGTTCGGCCTGATCCGGTACGAGACAACCGGCGTGTCCCGTCCCTTGACCAGCTCGGGCGCCAGCTTCTCGGCGTCGCCCGGAGGCGAAAACAGGGCGGCCCACGTGGGCTCGCTGAGCACGGTCTCGCCGGGTGAGGCGAACTGCTGCAGGCGCTGGCTCAGGTTCACCACGTCACCCACGATGGTGTACTCGAGCCGCTCCTCGGAGCCGAGGAGGGCGGCCGCCGCCTCTCCGGTCGACAGCCCGATTCCCAACCCGAATGGAGGCAGTCCCTCCGGTTCCCAGCGGGCGTTCACCGCAGCCTGCCCCTCGTGCATGGCCAGGGCCGCGGCCAGGGCCCGGTCGGCGTGATCGGCCTGGGCCACCGGCGCACCGAACACCGCCATCACCGCGTCCCCCACGTACTGCATGACCGTGCCTCCCTCGGCCAGAATGGCACGGTTCATCTCGGCCCGGTGCTGGTTGAGCTGGCCGGCCAGGCGGGACGGCTCGGAGTGCTCGGCGATCGAGGAGTACCCGCGAATGTCGGACATGACCACGGTGACGTTCACATCCTCGGTCTCGCCCACCTTGCGGCCCTCGCGGCGGACCTTGTCGGCCAGGCCGGTGGGGAGCAGGCGGCTCAGCTTCTCACCCTGCTCCTCCCGCTCGACGATGGCCTCGTGCAGCATGCGCAGCCGGCGCAGGGCTCCTGAGGCGCCGGTGCTCACACCCTCGGCCAGCCGCCGGAAGAGCTTCTCGACATCCTCGGCCACCGCGGCCGGCGTGGTGTCGCGCACCGCGGCGATGGCCTTTATCGGCTTGCCCTCGGCCACCAGGGCCAGCAGCGCCTCGTCGTCGGCCCCGAGGCCGCCATCGGCCGACACCGGCCGCACCAGGGCATTGACGATGGCCGGGTCGAGCATGGAACCGCCGGTGGCCACCTCCCGCACGGCCCGGGCCAGCTGGTCGCCTTCGGCCACCCGGTCCTTCAACAGGTAGGCGTAGCCGGCCGCCCCCTCGGCCAGAAGCGAGATGGCGTAGTCGGGGTCGTCGTACTGCGACAGGATCACCACACCGGTACCCGGGTGGCGCTTGCGGATCTGCTGGCAGGCCTCGATGCCCTCCCGCTGGAAGGCCGGCGGCATGCGGATGTCGGACACGATCACCTGGGGAGCGGCGGCCTCGGCCCCGGCCACCAGCCCGTCGTAGTCCTCGGCCACGCCGACCACCTCCAGGTCCGGCTCCCGGGCCAACATGGCCCGCACGCCCTCACGGATGATCACGCTGTCGTCGGCCACGAAAACGGTGATGGCGTCCACGTCCTCCAGAGGACCACATCGCAGGGGTCTTCGCCCAGGGTGCTGCCGGGTGAACCGGGGGTGAGGCCACCACCACCCGCAGACACCGGCCCGCACACTCGCTCCCGAGTCTTGATCTCTCTACGGTGGCCCAACGATCAGAACGGACTCGTCGAGGAGGTCCCCATGCGCATCGAATCGTCAGTGACCAGCATCTCCTGGATCCCGTCGGAGGCGATTCGAGGGCTGCCCCGTCTGCCCTTCTCGACCGGGGTCGCCCATTACGACGAGGCGCCACCCGCCGACATCGGACCGCCGGAAAATGGCCAGCTCGAAGAGTTGGGCGGCGCCGACCGGTACCGGTTCGCCAACCACCTCCGCGCCTTCATCGAAGTCGAGGACGGGGAGATTGTCGGCCACGGCTTCCATGACGCCAGCGGCGGGCGCATCGGCTCCACCCGCGTCCGGCTGGGCGGGGCCGAGCTCGACGTGGGGGCCACCGCCCTGTCCGATCTGCAACGGGACCCGGAGGTTGGCCGGGGATGGGTGCGGTTCACCCAGACCGGTGGTGGCCGCACCGGCCTCCCCGCGCCTCGGGCCGTGCGCCACCCCCCCTTCGTGCAGTACCACGCCCCCATCGGGTGGAGCACCCTGCAGCTCACGCTGCACACCGACGGCACAGATGAGGCAGAGATGGTCGGGGCCAGCCCCTTCCCCCGCCACTGGATCTACGACCACGGCGGCACCCTCGTGGGAAAGAGCGGCGTCACCGACTTCGCCGAGTGGTGGAAGCACAGCTTCGGCAAGCACACCCCCTGGGGCGACCTCGACTCGCCGGCGCTGGTCACCGCGGTCGAGACGGCGCTCGAACGCCAACTGTCGACCACGATCATGCGGGGCGGGCACCCGCCTACGTTCCGCAAGGTGAAGGAGGGCGGCGCGTTGGTGGAACAGGGCCAGGCCGGCGCCGAGCTGTACCTGCTGCTGGACGGGGTGCTGGCCGTCGAGGTGGACGGCGAGATCCTGGCCGAGCTCGGGCCGGGGGCCGTCGTGGGCGAGCGGGCCCTGTTGGAGGGCGGGCTGCGCACCGCCACCCTGCGGGCGATGACCCCGTGCCGCGTGGCCATGGCCACCGCGGACGACATCGACCCGACGGTCCTGGCCGAACTGCGGGAGGGCCACCGCCGAGAGGACCAGACCAGTCCGTGAAGGTCCACTTCTGCGGGGTGCGGGGCTCGACGCCGGCTCCTGGCGCCGACTTCGTCCGGGTGGGCGGCCACACGTCGTGCGTGGCCATCGGTGTGGGCGACGGGCCACCCACCCTGGTGCTCGACGCCGGCACCGGGCTACGCCGGCTGACCGCTCTGCTGGCGGGCGCACCGTTCCGCGGCACCATTTTGCTCAGCCACCTCCATTGGGACCACACCCACGGACTGCCCTTCTTCGCCGCCGGCGACCGGCCCGACTCCTCGGTGCGGCTGTTGCTACCCGAGCAGGGAAACGACCCGCTGGACCTGCTGGCCCGGTGCATGTCGCCGCCGCACTTCCCCATCAGGCCCGACGAGCTGGGGGGGGAGTGGAGCTTCGGGGCGCTGGACGAGGGAGCGCACGAGTTGGAGGATTTCAGCGTGGTGGCCCGGGAGATCCCCCACAAGGGGGGACGCACCTTCGGGTTCCGGGTGAGCGACGGGCGTACCACGCTGGCCTACCTGTCCGACCACGCTCCGCAGAACCTGGGGCCGGGCCCCGAGGGACTCGGCGAGTACCACGCCGCCGCCCGCCGGCTGATCGAGGGCGCCGACGTACTCATCCACGACGGCCAGTACACGGCTGCCGAGCTGCCCGCCCGCGGCTACTTCGGCCACGCCGCGGCGGAGTACGCGGCAGGCATGGCGCATGAGTGCGGCGTAGGCCGCGTGATGCTGTTCCACCACGACCCGACCCGCACGGACGCCGAGGTGGATGAGCTGCTCGCCAACGTCCGGGCCCGGACCACGGTCCCGATCGATGTGGCCCGCGAAGGCGACGTCGTCGAGGTGGCCGAAACGTGACCAGCCTTCCTGATTCAGAGCGATGATCCCGTTCGCCCTGGCCCGGGCTGAGATCCGCCGCCGCTGGCGGGGCGCCGCCGCCATCGGACTGGTGCTCGGTATCGGGTTCGCCGCCGTGCTCGCCGCGGCGGCCGGGGCGCGCCGGACCGATACTGCATTTCCGCGGATGCTGGCGGCGACCGGTGGAACGCAGTTGCTCGTGGGCAGTTTCGACGAGGACCAGGCCTCGCGGCACCGGTTCTACGAAGGGGTCGCCGCCCTCGACGGCGTCGATCGGATTGGACTGCTGGCGGGGATCGGGTTGATCCCGATGCGCGTGCCGAAGGGCGAGGGCACAAGGGTCGCCGCCTGCGACACCGTGTCCCTCGACGGGGTGCTCGGGTACGACCTCGACCGTCCCAACGTGCTCGACGGCCGCCTGCCCCGCCGCCACCGCAGCGACGAGATCCTCGTCACCGACCGCTACGCCAGGACCTTCGGCGTGGGAGTCGGCGATCGGTTGGATCTCGTGCTGTACAGAGGCGACGGAGCCCCGGCAATAGGTCAGGTGACGGCGGCCGACGGGCCCGTCATCTCCGCCACCATCGTCGGAGTCGGCAGCCTGGCCACCGGGATCGTTCCGGTGTCGGATCTCGAGGCGGCGCCGACGATCCTGGCGCCGCCGGGCCTGGGCAGGCGGTATGCGCCCGACCAGGAGAGCTGGTGCTACGACGGGGCCGTCGTCGCCCTCGAGCCCGGTGCCGACATCAAGAGCGTGGTCGCCGCGGTCAACCGGCTCAGTGGGCCGGGCGGTGACGCTCTCATCCAGGACCGGACCGCCAACTTCGCCGACGTCCGTCGGGCCATCCAGCCCCAGGTGACCACCTTGTGGCTCTTCGCCGTCGTCGCCGCCGTGGCCACGTTGCTCGTCGTGACCCAGCTCCTGGGCCGCCAGCTTCGACAGGCGACCGCCACCTCCACGCCGGTTTGGCGGGCCCTGGGAATCACCCGTTCGCAGAGTCGCCTGCTCGTCGCCGCACCGAGCCTCGTGACGGCGCTGGTCGGCGGGGCGATCGCTCTGGCCGGTGCCGCCCTGGTGTCGGGCCGCTTCCCGATCGGACCGGCGCGCCTGGCCGAGACCCACCGGGGCAGGGCGGTGCACGCGTCGATCCTGCTCGGCGGCACCGTCCTCGTGGTCGCCGCGGCGGTGGCCATCGGTGCCGTGGTCGGCTTCCTGGCGACCCACACCCGCAACCGACCGGCCCGCCTCGGCTGGTTAGCCCGACTCAGCCGTGGCTCATCGCAGCCCGCTGTCCTGGTGGGCATCCACCTGGCGACCGGCTCGCGCCGGGGCGAAGCCGCGGTGCCGGTTCGCAGCGCCGCCGCCGGTGCTGCGCTCGCCGTGGCCGCGGTGGTCGCCGCCGTGACCTTCGCCGGAGGGCTTGACGATCTGGTCTCCGATCCGGCTCGTTACGGGCGGGACTGGGACGTGATGGTGGACGGCGAGTTCGCACCGGCACCGGTCGCCGAAGTGCTTCGCCAGCTCGGTGAGAACCCCGCGGTGGCGGCCATCGCCGGCGGCCGGTACGGCGAGGTGACGATCAACGGGGCGAGGGTGCCGACCATCGGGCTGACCGACCTGGAGGGCACCACCTTCCCGGCGATCATCGACGGGCGGGCGCCCAACCGTGGTGACGAGATCGTGCTCGGCCAGCAATCGCTCCACGACCTGCGACGATCGGTCGGCGACACCGTGAGCGTCGATTCCGGTAGTGGACCGCGTGAGATGACGATCGTCGGGACGGCGGCCTTCCCGCGCCTCAACCACGGCTCGTTCAGCACCCTCGGCCTGGGCATCGGCGCCGTGGTGCGCACCCAGGCGTTGCCGCCCTACGACCTGGACATCTCCGATCCCCCGCCGGATTTCGACCTCGACGACTTCGTGGGGCCGGACGGGGCGATCTTCGAGTTCGTCACCGTCAGGGCCCGTCGGGGCGCCCACCCCGAGGCCCGGCGCCAGGTCGTCGCTCTTGGGAGGCAGATCGGCACCGCGCACCGACAGGTGGTGCGTACCGAGCAGCGCCCGATCGCCATCGACAACTACGCCGCCGTACGGTCCACGCCGGTCGTCCTGGCCGTACTCCTCGGCTCGATGGCGGCAGCCACCCTCGCCCACCTGGTGGTGAGCGTCGTGCGGCGGCGCCGGCGCGACCTGGCCCTTTGCATTGCCCTGGGTATGCGGCGCGCCCAGGTGTGGCGCGCCGTCGTGGTCCAGGCCCTGCTCGTGGCCAACGTGGCCCTGCTCGTCGGGCTGCCGCTCGGTCTGGCTGCCGGACGGGTCGCGTGGGGCAGCTTCGCCTCAGATCTTGGCGTGGTCGACACCCTTCGCCTGCCGCTGGGCCCCCTCGCCCTCGTCGTCCCCGTGGTCGAACTGGCCGCCGTCGCCGTCGCCCTGGTACCCGCGATCGTGGCGGCGGGGGCCCGGCCGGCGCTGGCATTACGGACCGAGTGACGGGGCCACGTCACCAAAAGCAGCCCGGACCTCCACCCGACTGAGTCCGTCGTAAGCCGCGTACTTGTAGGCCTCACTGCGGGTCGGCAGGTTGAAGGTGGTGTCGATGAACTCGGATATGTCGCCGCCGTGACGAAGCACGGCCTGGCCGACGTGCACGAGCTCGGCGGCGTCGGTGCCCAGGATGTGCACCCCTAAGAGCCGTCCGGTGCTCCGTTCGAACACGAGCTTGACCAGCCCCTCGCGGTCGCCGGCGATGGCGGCACGGGTGTTCTTCTCGAACCACCCGCGTCCGGCCTCGAAGTCCAGACCGGCTCGCTGGGCGGCGTCCTCGGTCATCCCGACGGAGGCGGCCTCCGGGATCGTGTAGATGGCTATGGGGGCCATCCGGTCAACCGCCTTCTTCAACGGGAACCCGAAGGCGTGGCCCACCGCGACGCGGGCCTGCTCCATCGAGACCGAGGCCAGTCCGGGGGGCCCGATTACGTCGCCCGCCGCCAACACCCCCTCGGCCGTGGTTCGGTAGTGCTCGTCCACGACGATGCGATGACCGGCGTCGACCGCCACCCCGGCATCCTCCAATCCAAGGCCCTCGGTGTTGCCGATCCGGCCGGCGACGAAGAGCAGATTCTCCGCCTGCACGTCGCGACCGCCGTCGACATCGACCACCGAGCCGGTTCCGTCGTGGGCCACTCCCGTCACGCGCGTACCCAGGAGCAGTTCGATCCCGGACGCGCGCAGCGACGACGCGAGGAGGTTCGCTATCTCGGCGTCGAACAGCGGGAGGAGACGGTCCGAGAGCTCCACCAGCCAGACCTGGATCCCTATGGCGGCGAAGATCGAGGCGTACTCGCAGCCGACCGCCCCGGCACCCACGATGACCACGCTCGCAAACGGCCGGTCCAGTCTCAGGATCTCGTCAGATCAGACCCTGATATTGCAGCCGGGTAGAACTTTCCCCGCGGATTGACGCGACAAGTGCCCCGCCACCTGGGAGGATGCGAAGTGGATAAGACACCGCATCTCCAGACAGAGGAGCACCTGACGGGTGAAGGCTAC
>DATLEK010000103.1:0-67864 GCA_035525365.1 Acidimicrobiales bacterium | reverse complement strand
CGTTGAGGTTCTGGAGAAGGGCAGCGTCGACGGCGATCTCCACCGAATCCGCTCGATCTGGCGCGAGGCGGGCGAGCACCGCAGCGTCGCCGCCGACGGCCTTCGGCCGGCGGTTGGTCCCTTGATCGAACACGTCCACTTCGTAGCCGTCCGGCGTGGCGTCGGGCCCGTCGGGGACGCCGGGGTTGGGGCCGGTGGCATTGGAGTTCTCATTCCAGTAGGCCGACACTCCCTTGGTTCCGAACGTCGGCCCGACGCCAGCGCTTGGGTCGTCGACCCGCACCAGCAGGTCGCCGGCCGGATCATCATCAAGGTCCACCTCGAAGGCGTAGGAGTAGGGGAGTTTCCCCGGGCCCGACTCGGGCCCGGCCAGGTCGATCCGGTAATGAAGATGGGTGGCGCCGGCGCCGGCCCGACTGGAGACGATGTCCAGCGCGGGAAGCACTGTCGTCCCGCCGGGACCGACGCGGAACGGACGCTCGTAGAGGTCCGCCGTGTAGCTGTCGACAGGGGTTGCGCCGGCGGCGGGGTTGGCGAGGGGGATGGCGCCGGCGGAAACAGGGTCAGCGACCGTCACCGCGTAGACGGGCGTCGGCCGGGACGACGCCGGCTGGCCAGCCACGGGCGCCGGCCCAGTTCCGATGAGGGCGATGGCGCCGGCCAACAGCCCGACCGACCCCGGTCTCACCGCCCGCCGGTCATGCCCACGACCGAAGAGTTGAGGCGGAGACCACCCGTGGAGCCGAGGAAGGCGGCGGCGCCAAAGGCGAAGATGCCGCCGTCGGCCCCGACGAGGCGGTAGCCGCTGCCTGAGGGGGTGGAGGCCATTCCGACGATGGGGCGGTTGAGGCGGATGGCACCGGTGGAGCCGAGGAAGCGGGCGTCGCCGAAGGCGAACACCCCCCCGTCGCCGGCCACCAGCCAGTAGCCACCGGCACCGAGGGCCCTGGCGGTGGAAGATCCGGAGTCCCGCGGGGAGGGCACTGCAGGTGGCGTACCGAGCGTGGTGGCAGAGGCGGAGTTGGAGATCGGTCCTCCCTGGCCGGCCTCGTTCAGCGCCTGCACGGCGTAGTGGTAGGTGGTTCCCGGTACCAGGTCGCCTACCGACAACGAGATGGAATCGCCGATCTCCGGTGGCGGATCGATCTCGCACTCGCACAAGGTCGGGGCGGCGGCGAAGGCAGCAGAGTCAACCAGTGGCGAGAGGGACTGCTTGATCCGGTACCGCCTGGCCGCCGGGGCGAAGGGCCCGTCACCGCCCGGGGCGGTGAACGACAGCTGGACGCCTGTCTCCGACTCGGTCTTGGCGACCAGCTCGCCTACCGACCCCGGTGGGCTGAAGTCATAGGTGAAACGGCCGGACGGGACGACGGACGACGTGCCCGCCGGCCCGCTCACCGTCACGTCCACCACGGTGCCCGCCGGAAGCGCAGGACTAGTGGCGGTGATCCGGCTGGGCGAGTCGATCCTGAACGTGGCCTCGACATCGCCGAAGCGGACGGAGTCCACCCGCTCGAAGTTGGCGCCGTTGATGACGACCGAGGTGCCCCCGACGCTCGGCCCCCGTGCCGGAGTCAAACCGTTGACGGCAGGCACAGGAGCCGGCGTGTACAGCTCAGCCGAGACGCCAGCCGCTGCCCCGCCACCGCCCCCGACAACCAGAACCTTGCCGCAGTTGGCTCCACATCGGTCGGGGCCGAGCAGAATCGCCGTATGGCTGTAGCGCTCCACCGTCATGACACCGGCGGAAGACCAGCGGTTCCTCGCCGGATCGTACAGCTCGGCACTGGCATAAGTCGCCGAGGCGCCGCCCTCCTCGCGGTCGCGCCCGCCGGTCACCAGAACCTGGCCACCGGCCAGTCGCGTAGCGGTATGGGATGTCCGGGCCGAAGCGAGGGAACGGACCGACCGCCACGAACCGACACCACCGGCCGTGACGTCGATCGCGAGCGGGTCGTAGAGCTCCACCGACGGGGTGGGAATCACGCCGTAGGGGTTGGTTTCACCTCCGGCTAGCAGGACGCGACCGTCCTGCAAATTTGTCGCGGTGTGGTTCCACCGGTGGATGGCGTTGTCCCCGGTTGGCCGCCAACGCCCAGACCCATCGCTGCCGGCCGGATCAAATACCTCCGGAGCCGCCGCTGGGCCACCCCCGTCACAGGGGTCGATGTCCTCTTTGTCGTCGTCGTCGAAACGGTCCCCCTTGTACCCGCCGACTAGCAGCACCTCGCCCGTAGGCAGCGGGCTCGCCGTATGACCGTCCCGTCCCTCGGCCATCTTCGTTGGCAGGAGTCTCGAGGTACCGAGCGAAGGATCCCACAGTTCGCCGGAGTCGATCCGGACTTGGGGCACGAACGAAGGATCTGCCGTGCCGTGATACTCGCACGGCTGGTCGGCGGTACCCAACCCGCCGGCCAGGAGGATCTGACCGGCAGGCAGGAGGGTCGCCGTATGGTTCAACCGTTCTGAGCGGAGCCCGTCAGCGCCCAGCAAGGCCCATTGCCCTGATGCCGGGTCGTAGATCTCGGAGCTGCGGAGAGCATTGGTTTTGTTGGAACCACCGCCGGCCACGAGGACCCGCCCGTCCCTGAGCAAGGTGGCGGTATGTCTCAGCCGCCGCACGTTCATCGCCCCTGTCGAGCTCCAGGTGCCTTTCTCGGGATCGTAGATCTCGGCGGAGGCCAGCGCTCCGCCAGCACCGTCGTCTCCACCAACCACCAGCACTTTGCCGCAGTTCGAGCCGCACTGTTCCTCGGTGCCGGTGAGAAGGGTGGCCGTGTGGAAGTTTCGACCATCGGTCATAGGGGCGGTGGCCTCCCACTTTCCGGCTGCCGGTCCCACGGTCGTCGTCGTCGAAGCCGTGTTGTTGAGGGGATTGCTGTCCGCCGATGTTTCCGCGACGACGGTGGCGGTGATGGCTCCCTCGGCTCTCGCCGTGGCAACCAGCTTCACCGTGGCGGACTGCCCGGCGACGATTAGACCCAGCTCGCACACTGCATGGGCGGACGCCCGGGTACAGGTTCCCTGGCTCGAGGTGGCCGCCGTCCACGTCGCGCCGAGTGGTGCCGGGGCCACCACCCGGGCATCTGCACGCCCTAGTCCGGCATTGGTGACCACAGCTGTGTAAGTGATTTCATCGCCGACGGCGGCCGGGTCAGGGGCGTCAGCGAGCGTCACGCCGAGATCGGTAACCTCGGTGCTCGTGCCGGTCCCGTAACGGGCCAGCGCGATGTCGAAACCATTGCTGCCGATCCCGCCGCTGTGCCCGGCGACCACGACCTTCTGCGAGCCTCCCTGGAGCACGGCGGCGGCCGCTTGGTCGTCACCCCACCCGAAGTCGGTGTGCTCCACGCCGCCGGCGCCGAAGGTGGGGTCCAAGCTGCCGTTGGAGTTGAAGCGCGCCAGAATGGCATCGCTGCCGTTCTCGTTGGACTCCGCCACTGAACGGCCAGCGACAACAAACTTACCCTCGCCGGTCATGACGAGAGCGGAGCCCACGCCAGGCGGTCCGGTCACCTGGCCGTTGGCGCCGAAGGAGGGGTCGGGAACACCGTTGGGGCTGTACCGGGCCAGAGCAACGACCGCCGGAAGCCTCAGCCCCTGCGGGGGATCGCTCACGCCGGCGACGACGATCCCGTCGGACTGGACAACGACAGCCCGCGCCTGGTCCTCCTCACCGAATTCCGTGGTGACCCAGCCGTCAGGGTATTCGTCGACGTCGGGGCCGTCGACGCCGAAGCCCTGGTGGTTCTGGGCGCCCTGGTCGAGCTTGCCTTCGGAACTGTAGCGGGCCAGTACAAAGTCCGATCGACCAGCTACTCCCCCCCCGCTCCCGGCGGCAATCAGATTGGATCCCTGGAGAGCCAGTGCCCGAGCCCCACTGGTGCCGCCAAAGGAGGTCGTGACCATGCCGCCGTCGTCGTCGTCGCCGAAGCTGGTGTCGAGGATGCCGTCCTCGCTGTAGCGGGCCAGGGCGAAGTCGCTGCCGCTGGACCCGGCCACGACCAGCTTGTCGCCGCTGACCACCACGGCGAACGCCTTGTCGTCGGTGGCGCCGAAATCGGTCCTCACGATCCCGTTGGACCCAGACGGCCCGAAAGAGGTGTCGAGACGGCCAGACGAGTCGTACCGGACCAGCACGAAATCAGAGGGGCTTCCGGCGCTTCCGACGGCCACCAGCTTGTCCGCCTGGGCCACGATAGCGTTGACTCCGTCTTTCTCCCCCAACTCGGTGGTCACCCGGCCGCTGTCGCCGAATTCGGTATCGAGCGCTCCGTTCTCGCTGTAGCGGGAGACAACGAAGCCGTTGCAGCCATTGGTGGGCCCTTCATAGGCACAACCGCCGACCACGAGCTTGCCGCCGACCTCTATCAGGGCCCGGGCGCTGCCGGCCGGTCCCTTGACCAGGCCGCCCTCGTCACCGAAGGTGGGGTCGAGCTCGTCGCCGATGGCACGGGCGCCCGGTACCGGGGCCGTCAACGCGAAGACCAGCAATGCGGCCAGGAGCACCGGGCTCCTAGGTCTCCTGATGGCCCTCGCCGCTCCACCGTTGCGCACCATGTCACTCTCTCTATTCGCCACGCTGTGCCTCCGCACCTACGGGCGCGGGCCGGCGGGACTGGCGCTGGCGCACGAAAAGGGTGGAGACGGCAACGAAGATGGCGGCGCCAGCCAGTACGAACACGACCGAAACGCCCCCAGAACCATTCTTTGGCTCCGAGCCCAGGTCCACGGTAGTGGCGAAGACATCCTGCTGGGGGCTCTCCAGTTGGCTGTTGCGGGTGTCGGTCCACGCCGCCACCGCCCCCCCGTCGAGGGAGACCAACCCGAGGCGGGAGCCGAACTCCACCATCCCTCTCGCCGAGGGGATGGGGTAGCGGGGCCCGATGCGCGAATCGGATGGATCTGCGGTGATCTGGAGGTTGGGACTGAAGGTGCCGCCGGTGCCGGGTGCGGAGGAAGTGAAGAACACGTCGTTGCGCAGGTTCTGGGGGTCCGAGCGGCGGTCGTAGAACACCGTGTCCAGGCGCCCGTTCGGCGCCAGCGAGAGACGGGGCAGGTACTGGTGGCGTCCGTTCCCTTTCGGGTCGTCGTTGAGCCGCCGCGCCGCCGACCATGTTCCACCTCTGTCGGGCGAGCGCGACAGGAACACGTCCCAGTCGCCGTTGCGGGCGTCGTGCCAGGCAGTGAAAACCTCGCCATGGTTGCCGGCCACGATGGAGGGAGGTGGCATGGTGAAGACGAGCATGACCCGCTCAGGAGGCACCAGCGCGTCGTCGACCACAGTGTGGCGGCCGAAGGTCCTCCCGCCATTGTCGGAACCGGACACGACCAGCGACCACGGGTTCTCCCATTTCGGCCCCTCCAGGCCCTGGTAGTCGCGGGAGTCGTCGACCAGGTCGTAGTAGGCGACGTGGACAGCGCCATCGGAGCCCACGGCGATGGCGGGAGCCACCACGCGTTGGCGTGCCGCCTCGTTGACCTGCACTGGCTCGGAGAAGGTCTGTCCACCGTCGTCGGAGTAAGAGGCCATGATCGGGTTCGGCCCGGGAGCGAAGCCTCCGAGTGGAGGATCGGCACCGGCCTGCACCCAGACCAGGTGCAGCCTTCCTGAACGCTGGTCGACCGCCATTCTCACCATGTACCGCTCCGGGCCCAGCACCCGCCGGGGGGTGCTGAACCGCCCGCCGGTCGAGGTGACCAGGAAGCTGCCGACAGGGCTGTTCCCCGCCCCGGCCAACCCGACGAACAGAAAGTACAGACGACCCTCGGCGTCGAATGCCACCTCGGGGCCGTAGCACTTCTCCACTCCGTCCGGCAGCTTGGGCACGGGGTCGGCCGGCAGCCAGCTGCTGCCCCCGTCGCCGGAGATGTGCAGGGCGCAACCGAAGTCGGGGCTGTCACGACGCGTCGCCGAGGCCACGATGCGCTCCTCGGTAGGGTCGACGGCCAGGGCCGGCGAGTTGTGGGCCAGGCCCACACGCTCGTCCACGGCCGTCACGGGAACCTCGGGCCGCGCTGTCGCGCCCGCGGCAGCAGCCGCCGGCACCATGCAGGTGACGGCGGCCGCGAGCCACAAAGAGGCGATGAGCTTCGTCCGGCTCCCCCTCGTGCGGGCAGGAGCCCTGGGCGGGAGCAGGCTGGTAGGGACAGCTACCGCCTACACCACCGTGACCCGGACGAAGTTGCCGTCGACTCGGTCGGGCTCGTCCTGCACGCACACTGTCGCCGTTCCTGTGCTGGCGACGGAGGGCGTGGACACGTTCGGGTACGGCCCAGATCCCAGGCCGACGGCGAAGTTCGGCCCGGCGACGGTTTTGGGCGCAGTGCCGGTGGTGCCGAGCAGCGACGTGACGCCGCCATCAGGGTTGTGGGCGTGGCAGCTACCGCTCCCGCCCGGGCGCTGGAAGGTGATGCTGTAGAGCGTGCCGATTCCCGGATCTCCCGGCGTGGAGAAGGCTGTCCCGACGACCGAAATCGCTGAGCCATTCTTGGAAACCGAGGCCAGGCCGACCTGACCGGCCACCGACGTGCGCTGGGAGCACACCGTGCCGTTCACGAAGCTGGCCGAAGGCGCGCTGCACACGGTGAAGGTGCCGATGAGCAGCGTGCACGCCCACGCCGCCGAGGCGGCCATCAGACCACCGGCGAACAGCCCGGCGCCCACCACCGTCCGCCGCCGGTTGAGCTTGGTGCTGCGCCCGACGTTGATGATGCCGTTTTCGGCCTTGTCCATGTCCATGCTCATCTCCTGCCTCTGGTGTCGAATGATCCTTGTCATGTCCACGCGCCCCCTCACCCGACGACCTTGGAGACGGCCGCATCCCGGTTGCCCTTGCCCGCCGGTTTGGTCGTCTTGAACGCTCCGGCCGTCGTGGGGTAGTTGGTGGAGGCGATCCGCCCGGTTACGTACGCCTCGGGGGTGATGGCGTTGTGGGCGGCGTCGGTATCACGCACGGCCACGGCGAAGCCGCGGTCGAAGTCGTTGCCCCCGAGGTAGGTGGAGTAGATCAGGGCCGACCCACCGGGGTTCAGCTTGGTGAGGAAGATGTCGGTGGGTGAGTTGTGCAGCTCGAAGCCGATGAAGTTGCCGTCCATGGTGGGCTGCACCGCGTCGAGCACCGGGAAGGTGCCGGCACACGGGGGCGGGGGCGGCGCTCCCGGAGCGAGCGGAACTCCGCCGTTGTCGTTCTGGCAGGTCGTGAAGCCGGTGACGTACGCGTTGCCCTCCGAGTCCACAGCCACGGCGCCGCCGAGGTCGTGGTCGGCGCCGCCGAGGAAGGTGGCGTAGTCGAGCTTGTCGCCCGTGGCCTTCAACTTGACCACGAAGGCGTCACCGTCGAGGAAGGTGGTATTGCCGCCGCCATCGGTGGCTCGCCCGTTGAAGCTGGTGTCGTAGGCACCGGACGTCGTCGGGAAGTAGGGGGTGGGCCCGTCGGCGGCAGAGGTGGCCGGGTTGTCACCGGAGTTGGTGAACCCGGTCACGTAGGCCTTGCCCTTCCCGGGGACGCCGCCGCCCTCCACGTCGATACCCCAGGCCTCGTCCTTGCCGCCGCCTCCGAGGTATGTGGAGTACACCAGCGAGGTGGGACCGACCCCGGCGGGGTCGAGCTTGGCCACGAAGGCGTCGGCGAAGCCGCCCTGGTAGCCGGCCTGCACCGCCGACTTGGTCGGGAAGTTGTTGGCGGTCGGGCTGCCATAGCCGTAGGTGACACCGGTTACGTAGGCGTTCCCGGCGCCGTCGACGGCGACGGCGCGAGGGGCGTCGCTGCCGCTTCCGCCGAGATAGGTGGAGTACACCAGCGACGACGCACCCGATGCTGCGGTGTCGAGGACGGCCAGGTAACCGTCGAGGGTTCCGTTGTCGCAGCCGGGGATGGCGGCCGAGCCACAGCTATTCTGGAAGGCACCGGTGGTGGTGGGGAAGCCTTCGTTCACCCCGAGCGTCGACAGGTCGTCGTCGGACCCGGTGGACCCGGTGACGTAGGCCCTGGTGCCGTGCACGGCGATGCCCTGGTGGCTCGGCACGGCGGTGAGCAGCACGTCCTGATCGTGGTCTGCTCCACCGAGGAAGGTCGAGTACATCAAGGAGTTCCCCGAGGCGCTCAGCTTCGACACGAAGGTGTCGGAAGTGCCTGTCGTCCTGCACCCGACTGCCGGGCAGCTGGCCGGGTCGGCCGGCGGTCTGGCGTTGCAGAGACCGTCGGTGCCGCAGGTGGTGTCGAAGGCGCCAGCGGTGGTCGGGAACCCGGCTTCTACAGCCGGGGTGCCGGGGTCGTCGGCAGAATCGGTGGCGCCCACGACATAGGCGTTGCCGTCGCCGTCCAGGGCGATCCGGTAGGCCAGGTCGGCCTTGCCGCCACCCAGATAGGTCGACCACACCAGGGCCGATCCCGCCGGGTTGAGCTTGGTCACGAAGGCATCGACGCCGCCGCCCTGGGCACACTGGTAGGAGGAGCCCGGGAAAGCGGTCGAGGGACACGTGGTGGCACCGGCAGTCGGGAAGTTGGTCGAGCCGGTCTGGCCGCCCACATAGGCATTGCCGTCGGGATCGACGGCAATGCCGAATCCGACATCGGACCCGCCGCCGCCGAGGAACGTGGAGTACGACAGCACTGGGTCGATCACCAGCGGCCGGTCGGCGTCGTAGGACGACACCGAGAAGCCGACCTGGTTGGGCCCGGTCATGAGGAACGAGCCGTTGACCGCCTTCCGGCGGCCACCGACGTCCTGGTACAGCCGCGGCTTGGCCTGGCGCAGCCGGCCGTGCTCGGTGGTGAGCACGAGATCGCCCTTGTCGTCGATGGCCATCGATCGGGCCCCTTCGAAGCCGAGGCGGATCTGCGAGGGATCGGCACCGGGAGCGACGACGAAGTCGTACTCCAACTGGCCCTTCTTCCCGTGGTATACGGCGTCGATGCCGGGATATAGCCCGGTGTAGCCGACCGTGGCGTAGGTGGGGACGTCGGTCCGCCAGCCGGCGGGATCAGCCCCGGTGAAGTGGTTGGCCTTGGCCGGTGTGGGTGAGCTGCCGGTCACCTTCGGAGCCGGATTGGCGCCGAGGAACTTCGTGCGCAACACCGCCCGCGCGGGGGGCTCCGCCGGAGCGGCGCCGCCACCCGCCGACGCCGCCGGCGGGGCCAGGCTGAGCACCGTCTCGCCCGGTGTGAGGAAGAGGGTGTAGCCCTCGCCCCGTGCCATGAACTTGACCTGTGAATCACTCTGGCCCTGGTTGAGCTCGAAGTTGAGCGGCAGGCGGCCGTAGGCCTCGCGAACCTCGGTCTCGGTGGACCGAGCTCCTGCGGGCGACGGGGTCTCCGTCGACGACGAGAGGATCGACGGAAGGCCGGTGCCGTAACCCAGAAGGGCTATTCCACTGAACCCCGCCGTGACGACGAGAGCCCTTCGGACTGAAGTTGACCTTCGCGGTATTCGAGCTAGTTCGGGTGTTGCGTTCACTAATGTTCCCCTCTCCCCTTTGGTCCCCTTTGGGACTGATGTTTGCAGGAGCCGGTCAGTGTCGGTAGGAGGTGAACCTCCCTAGTCCGCAGCTACCTCGGCTGTCCGCACTGTGAACCACGCCGAGGATCATGTCAAGACCAAATCGTTATTACTCTCACACCTGTGCGGCTGAGAAACAGGAGACTCCGTTTTCATTGAACAGGGGCTGCCGATGTGGTTCGATGGACTCGTTAAAAGAAACTCATTCGATGGAGGGTCAGATATGAAGGTTCGCCGGGCAGTCACGGCAGCAACCATTGCAACAGCGGCCACCGCCGTCCTGGCCGGCGCCGCCGCGTGGGCGTGTACGGCCAGCGCCGAGCTGTCGGCCACACCAGACGCCGGCGCGGCGGGTTCGAGGACGACGGTCACCGGGTTCCGCTTCGAGACGTCCTCGCCTGTAGAGATCCGCTGGGCCACCAGGAGCGGTCCCGTACTTGCGACGACCAACGGCCCCAGCTTCAGCATCGAGGTAACCATCCCCTCCAGTGCGGCGGTCGGCGACTACGTCATCGTGGGCATGAACACGGACGGCTCCTTCGCTCCGGCCACTCCGTTCCAGGTGACCAGCTCCGGATCGACAGCCTCCAGGACGACCACTGCGCCGGGATCGCGATCGGGCACGGTGTCGGGCGGTAGCGGCCAGACATCCTCGACTTCAGAGGAGCCGGCAGACACGGGTAACTCGGCGCCGGCGACGAGCTCAGCCGGCGGCGCCACGTCGCCGAACGCCCCCTCCAGCGGGGAGGGCGACAGCGTGCCCACCGCCGCCAGCTCACCGGCTGAGCAGGGAACCACCCGCTCAGCCGCACGGGGCACGGCCAACGCCACCAGGCCCACCGGCACGGTGATCGGTGGACGAGCCTCCGCCATCACTGGTCCTCAGGCCAGGCCTGTGCCCTCCGTCACCCCAGTCCCGGCGGAGGAGCCTGGGACGGACAGCGCCACTGTCGTGCCATCTCCTCTGACCGCCGGGAACGATGTCTGGAACGGCTTCGCCACCGGTGACACGCCGGTCCGGGGTCCGGCCCTCACCGCCACCGATGCGCCCTCCTCGGGCGGAGGCATATCCGGATTCGTCGTCGGAGCAGGCCTGCTGTCCGTCGGAATGGTGGCCTTGATGGCCGGCGCCGGCTTGGCCCTCCGTCGCCGCCGCCAGCCGGCTCACTCCGCTTAGCCGGCGCCGAGCGCCGAGGCTTTCGGGCCTCACCTGCGTGACAACAACTCCAACGTCGATGGCCAGCGCGCGCCCCACGATCGGACGGTACCTGCCGTAGGGTTCGCGCCGTGGCGAGGCAGCGGGCGGCGACGATGACGGCGACCTTCGCCTCAACCTTCGAAGCGATTGTGGCCAACGTGGAACAGGTGATCCAGGGCAAGGGCGAGGCCATCCGCCTCTCGGTCTCCTGCCTTGTCGCCGGGGGCCACCTGCTGATCGAGGACGTCCCCGGAGTGGGCAAGACGACACTGGCAAAGGCCATCGCCGCGTCCCTCGGCTGCACCTGGCACCGGATCCAGTTCACGCCCGACCTGCTGCCGTCCGATGTCACCGGCGTCACCGTCTACAGCCGCAGCAACGGCAGCTTCGAGTTCCGGCCCGGAGGCATCTTCGCCAACATCGTCCTCGGCGACGAGATCAACCGGGCCTCGCCGAAGACCCAGTCCGCTCTGCTCGAGGCCATGCAGGAGGGCCAGGTGACGGTGGACGCCACCACCTACGCCCTGCCGTCACCGTTCATGGTGATCGCCACCCAGAACCCGGTGGAGCACGAGGGCACCTACCCCCTCCCCGAGAGCCAACTCGACCGGTTCCTGATGCGGATCCCGATGGGGTACCCGGACCGGGCCAGCGAGATCGAGATGCTGAACACCCATGGCGGCCTGACCACCACCGAGGTCGAGGACCTGTCGCCGGTGGTGAGCGTGGAAGCGGTGGAGGCGATGGCGGCGGCGGCCCGCGGCATCCATGTGGCGCCGGCGGTGAAGGGCTACCTGGTGGACCTGGCCGACTCGACCCGACGCCATCCATCGCTCGCCCTGGGCATCTCCCCCCGGGCCACCCTCGCCCTTCAGGGTGCGGCCCGGGCCAGGGCCGCCTCTCTCGGCCGGGAGTACGTGGTGCCCGACGACATCAAGGCCCTGGCCGGCCCGGTCCTCGAGCACCGCCTGGTGGTGACGCCGGAGGCGGCCATCGGCGGGATGTCGGCCGGCGAGGTGCTGGCCCAGGTGCTGGGATCGGTCCCCGTGCCCGCCGGCCGGGCGGGCTGAGACCGCACGGCTGCCCGATGGTGGCGTAGTGCACATGCTGACCCGCCGAGGCGGCCTGCTCCTGCTGGGTGCCGCTCTATTGGCGGTGGTCGGTCGCCTGCTGGGCCTCGTCGAGCTGTTCATGCTGGCGGCCGCGGCTGCGGCCATGGTCGCCGGCGCGGCCGCTCACGTGAGGCTCACCACGTTCTCCGTCGAGGCCACCCGGAAGCTGAAGCCGCCCCGGGTGCCGGCCGGCACCGACAGCCGCGTCGAGCTGACCGTGCGCAACCGGGCCGGGCGGCGCTCCCCGGTGCTGGCGGCCACCGATCCTTTCGACTGTGGCCGCCGGGTGGCCCACTTCCTGCTGGCACCACTCGACCCGGGCGAGACGGCCAGAGCGGCGTACCGTCTGCCCACCGAGACGCGGGGCGTGTACGACCTGGGGCCGCTGATGCTCGAGTTGACGGATCCCTTCGGGCTGGCCCGCCGTTCGGTCACCGCCGCTCCGGTCACCAGCCTGACGGTGTTCCCGCGCGTCGATCCCATCGAGGCGCCCTCTCTCACCCGGGGCGACGACGCCTTCGCCTCGGCCAACCATCCCACGGCTCTGGCCTCGTCCGGGGAGGACTTCTACGCACTGCGTGAGTACGAGGTGGGCGACGACCTGCGGCGGGTGCACTGGAAGTCGAGCGCCAAGTTGGACCAGCTCATGATCCGCCAGGACGAGGTTCCCTGGCAGGGCCGGGCCACCGTCGTGCTCGATCTGAACGCCGCCGCCCACTCGCCCGAGTCGCTGGAAGTGGCGGTGTCCGCCGCGGCCAGCATCGTCACCGCCTGCTGGCGCCGGCGCTCCATGGTCCGGCTCGTCTCCACCGACGGCGTGGATTCAGGGACCGGTTCCGGCTCCGCCCACGTCGACGCCATGCTCGAGCACCTCGCCGGCGCCGCCGCCCGAAGCGATGTCCCGTTGAGCAGGCTGCTGGCGTCCATACGACGGGAGGGGAACGGGAACGCCCTCGCCGTCATAACCACCACCGCCGCCGCCCAGGGTGATCTGGACACGATCGGGCGGGTGCGGAGCCGCTTCGGTTCGGTCACCCTGGTCATGATCGACAGGGACGGCGGTGCACCCTCCCCCGCCGGCGTCGGGCCCGGCCTCTCGGGGGTCGTGCACGTGAGCCGATCGACGCCCTTCGCCGCGGCATGGGCTGAGGCCCTCGCCGGTGCCGGCGGCAGGCGCCGGCCCCTGCGGCGGCAACCTGCGCCCGCCCCGACCACGACCACAGGTGGCCGGCCATGACACCGGCCATGACACCGGAGGCCCGCCCGACCGGCGCTTCGACTCTCGCCCTCACCGCCCTCACGGCGGCGGCGGCGGCGGGCATGGGCCGGCTCTTCGCCGGCCACGCCTACCTGGTGCCCTTCGTCGCCGCCGCCGTGGTCGCCCATGCCGTGATGTGGGTGGGCCGGCGCATCGGCCTCGCTCTTTCGGCCACCGCTCTGGCGGCCATGGCCGCCACCGCCTTGGCCGTCGGCTGGTTCGTGGTGCCGGAGACGACCACCTTCGGCATCCCCGGCGGCGCCACCGTCGATGCCGCCTGGGTCTCCCTGTCCGAGGCCTGGCGCCAGTTCGCCGAAGTGGTGGCGCCGGCGCCGGTCACCGACGGGTTCCTCGTAGCCGGGATGCTCGGGATTGCGGTGACGGCGGTGCTCGCCGACTGGGCCGCCTTCCGCATGTCCGCCCTCTTCGAGGCCGTGCTCCCCTCCTTCACCCTGTTCATCTTCACGGCCACTCTCGGCAGCCCGCAGCGCCGGGGGCTGCTCGTCGGGCTCTACGTGGGTGCCCTCCTGCTGTTCCTGCTGGTGCACCAGGCGGGGCTGTTGGCCGCCTCGTCGTCGTGGTTCGCCAGCCGTTCCCGCCAAGGGATTGGGGCGCTGCTCCAGCGGGGCGCGGTGCTCGGCGTGGTGACGGTAATGGCCGGTCTGGCCGTGGGCCCGCTGTTACCCGGCGCCGACCGGCCACCGGTGCTGGCATGGCGCGACAGCGACCTGATCGGCCGCGACGGCCGGCGCACCACCATCAGCCCCCTGGTGGACATCAAGGGGCGGCTGGTGAACCAGTCGACGACGGAGGTCTTCACCGTCCGCTCCACCCACCGCTCCTACTGGCGGCTCACCTCGTTGGACACTTTCGACGGCCAGATCTGGTCGTCCGACGCCAGCCACCGTCCGGTGCGACGGGCGCTGCCCCGCGGCCTCGCCTCCGCCGGTCGCACCGACCGCGTGGTCCAGGAGTTCACCATCTCGTCGCTCTCCTCCTTGTGGCTTCCCGCCGCCTACCGCCCCGAGCGGGTGACGGGCGTCGACGACGTCAGCTACAACGACGACCTCGGCAGCCTCATCACCGGTGAGGACACCACCAACGGCCTCACCTACAGGGTCGAGTCGTCCGTCCCCCGCTTCTCGGGTGCGGAGCTCGAGCAGGCGGGGAGCAGGCTGGCCGACGACCAGGCTCGGCGCTTCACCCGCCTCCCCCCTCTGTCGCCGAGGGTGGCGGCGCTGGCCCGATCGGTCGCATTCGGGCCGCGGGGAGCCTCCCCCTATGCCAGGGCCCTGGCCCTCCAGAACTTCTTCCGCAGCGGTGCGTTCACCTACGACCTGAACGTCGAGCCAGGCCACGGTGACCAGGCTCTGGAGAACTTTCTGTTCGGTACCCGCCGTGGGTACTGCGAGCAGTTCGCCGGCGCCTACGCGGTGATGGCCCGGGCCGCAGGGCTACCGGCCCGGGTGGCCGTCGGATTCACTCCGGGCGAGGTCGGACCCGACGGCCGGCTCCACGTGCGGGGCCTCAACGCCCACGCCTGGCCCGAGGTGTACCTGGCCGGCGCCGGGTGGGTGGCCTTCGAGCCCACACCCGGACGAGGGGCGCCGGGAGCGGAGTCGTACACCGGCCTGCCCGAGGCCCAGGCTCGGCCGGAGAGCCCTTCGACAGCGACGACGGCCACCACGCCGACGACAGCGGCTTCGAACACCGCGTCCACTGCCACCTCCACCCCTGCGACAACTGCACCCGCCGGGAGCGAGGCCGGGAAGGGCCGGTCGATGCTGGACAACCCGGTGGTGGGGGCGGCCGTGGTCTTCGTCGTTTTCGTCGGTGCGCTGACGGCGATGGTGCCCGCGGCGAAGGCCATGCGCCGGCGCCGGCGCCGGAGGTCGGCCGGCACCGACGCCGACCGGGTACTGGTGGCATGGGCCGAGGCGGCCGAGGCGCTGGCCCAGGCCGGCGCCCGGCGCCGGCCGTCCGACACCCTCGACGAGCATGCCCGCCGGGCGGCCGCCGCCGTCGCTCTTCCCTCTCCCGCCGCCGGCGCCCTACGAGCCCTCGCCGACGACGCGTCCGCGGCCAGCTACTCCGACGACGACCTGAGCCCCCAGGTGGCGGCCCGGGCCCAGGGATCGGCGGCCGTGGTGGAGGCCGCCGTCAAGGGCGCAGCATCGCCCGTACAGCGTGTCGGGCGGGCCGTGGACCCGAGGCCCCTCGTCCGCTCCTAGCTGTCGTCCTTCTTGAAGCGGTCACGCAGGCGCTGGCGGGTGTCGCCGAGCACGCTCGGGAAGCCGTGCTCGCGCACGGTGCGGCTCACGTCCTTCCAGCCGGCCCGGCCCATCTTGCGCAGGTTGGCCTCGAAGACCAGCGCCGAGCCGAGCATCATCAGGAAGCCCACGAAGCCGAGGTAGCGGTTCGAGGCGAACGAGGCCAGCAGGATCACCAGTCCGGCGAACAACCCCAGGGCGGCCCACTTGCAGTTGCGCCCGGCATGCCGGTACAGCGACGTCTCGGAGACACCCTTGGCGAAAGCAGGGTCGTGCTCATAGAAGCTGCGCTCGATCTCGTGGAGGATGCGCTGCTCTTCTTCCGATAGGGGCAACTTCGGGACCCTTCTGCGCCACTCGATCCGACTCCCCATCTTCGCGCACACGGCCATGGTCAACAACGCGAGGACCGCTATGGGCCCGGTACACCCGCTCGTTTCGCCCGACGCCCTGGCACGCCCCGTGGGCGCGGCGATCTGTCGTCAGGCGTCGGAGCCCGCGCCGTCAGGGCCATGGCGGCGCCGGCGGCGACCGGCAAAGGCGCCCCCGGCGAGAAGCGACAACAGTCCCAGTGCGCTGAGAACCGGTCCCACGCCGAGGCCTGACCGGCCACCGGCGCGGTCCCGGGTGACGGGAAGGGGACGGATGGTGGCACCTGGGGCATCCGGCTGGAGAACCCGGAACAGCCCCCACAGGCCGGCCTCGCGGTAGGGCTCACGATGGTCGCCCCACACGTAGTCGCCGGCCTGGCGACCCTCGCCGCCGGCGCCGCCCTCCAGCCGCGCCGTCACCACGTCGAGCCCGCCGAGGGGCACGGAGCTGAGCATGTTGGTGCCCCGCCGGCCCGGCTCCATGGCCCAGCGGTGGCCCTCGACGCTGAAGACCTGGGACTGCTCGCTCCACGGGGCCAGGGCGTGGATGCGCACGGGATCGCCGGCGAAAGCCTCCAGGAGCGGGGTGGACGGGAGCGGCCGGCCGGGAGGCGAAGACGAGTACACCGTGGCCGGATCGGGATCGGCGTTCAACCGACCCTTGAGGGGCTCATTGCGGTAGTTCACGCCCACGGTGCCCTGGACATTCGTCGTGTAGGGCATTCGGTGGGTGCCTATGGAGGCGTCCTCGTCCTGGAACAGCAGGGTGAAGTCCCGGTAGGCCGGAGCGGAGGGCGGTTGCACCACCACGTTCCAGGCCGAGCCGGCGGCGATGTCCTTCCCGGTCCCCGGGTCGAGGTACCTGGCCCCGGCCGGGCCCACCACGATCGCCCCGTACAGGCCCAGGTCCGAGTTGGCCACCACGTCGCCGCCGTCACGAACGACGGACACCGTCTCGCCCACCTCCGGAGAGGCGTAATAGGTGGAGGTCCGGACCTCGCCCGGTGCCACCGACTGGTCCGGGTTGAAGCCGGCGGCCACACCCCCCGAGTCCGCTGGGTCCGAGGCCAGCAGGTCGCACCGCAGGGACACGGAGCCGCTGGAGACGGCGTTTCGCAGGTTGAGCTTCAGGCAGTCGCCCACGCCCACGTGCAGCACCATCGGCTCGGGGGGCCGGAGCCCGGCACGTATGGCCTCGACCTCGCCGGCCAGCGCGAAGAGGCGGCCGGGCTTTCCGCCGAGCATGGGCAACGGGGCATCGATGGCCACGACGTCGAACTTTCGCACGGGGGCGGCCGGCGGGCACACCGCGGTAGCGGGACGGGGAGGGATCTCGTGGCCCGGCAGGGGCTTCAGCGGCGGAGCCTCGTCCGAAGAGGTTTCCTCAGCGGCACCGTCACCGTCTCCCACGGTCCCCGGGCGCACCCGGAGCAGGCTCCAGCTGCCCTCCCGCATCTTCACCGAACGCCCGTTGCCGTAGAGGTAGTCGCCGGGCATGCGCTGCGGCCCCCCCGCCGCCGGCACCACCAGGTCGTAGCGCTCGGAGATGCCGAGGTGGACGGTGCTCACCGGTGGCGAGCGCAGGCTCTGGGGCTCCTTGCGGAACCAGTGGCCGTCGACGTGCCAGGTGTGCACGTCGTTGGTGGCGCTGACCAGGCTGCGCACGACCACCGGATCCCCGACGTTGGCCTCGATCACCGGGGTGGCCGGGTCGCCGTGGGTGCGGCTGCTGAACACCATGGCCGGGTCCCCCTTGCGCCGGTCGAGGGGCTCGGCCCGCAGGTTGAGGGCGCTGCCGGTGGAACGGCCGATGTTGTTCACGGTGCTCTCGTCCTGCACGAACGACACCAGCTCCCGGAAGCTGCCCCTCACGTCGGCCGATACACGAGCGTCGGTGTGGACGTCGGCGATGGCGCCACTCCGGATCTCCTCGCCGGTGCGGGGGTCGTGGTAGGTCGAGCCCGGCGGCTCGGAGATCAGCGCTCCGAACAGCCCGTGGCGCCAGGTACCGATGGCGTTGACGTGGTCGTGGAAGTAGGCGGTGCCGAACTGGGTGTCGTTGTACCAGCGGTACCGGACGAACTCCGTGCTGACGATCTCGCCGGCCTCGTGATCGGACTCGAGCGGCTTGGTCAGGGTGATCACCGGCCCGTTCACGGCGGCCACGGCCAGAGCTTCGAAGTCCTGACTGCTCTCCATGCCGAGGCCCACCACCACCCCCGGCTGGAACCTCGAGCTGTCGGCCACCCGCAGGGTGGTGGCGCCGGCGCCGGCGGAAGCGGAGAGAGCCGCTCCCTCCAGGCGGAACGGCCGCACCGACTGCTCGAAGTTGAACCCGGACACCACGCCGTCACTGGCCTGGATGTCAAACTGCACGAAGTGGATGTGGGCGTTGACCTTGGAGAACCCGTGGCTCTCGGGCGTGTCGGCCAGCTGGCTGGTGAGGACGATGTCGACGCAGTCCTCGCCGGCGTTGGCCCGGATAGCCAGCGGGCGGCGCAGGTCCGGATCGGCCCGCACCGCCTCCTCCTGCTCCTTGAGCACGAAAAGGAGCCCGCCGGCGTCTACGATACCCTCCTCCTCGTTGACGGGGATGGCGGCGTTGACGGCCTGGAGGTCGAACTTCTTCGTATTCGACCCGGCCGGGCACAGGCTCTCCTTGCCGTTGGCGCCGGGAACCGGAGGGTCCGTACCCTCGTGGTCCGGCTCCAGGAACGGCGAGGGGCCGTGGTTAGGGGCAAAGGGCGGGCGCTTCCCGAGATGAGGGCGGAGGAATGGGTAGGCCAGCTTCCCCGTCTTCGGATCGAAGCGCAGCGGTGAACGTTGACCGGGTGCGGGCGACAGGTAGCCCGGCCAAACCTGGTCCGTCTCCGGCTCGCTCAGATAGACGTCGCCCTCCCGGCGCCAGTCGAGGACGGCGGCGTCGTAGCCCCGGGGTATCCCGGCAGGAGGCAGCTGGCGTTCCACCCAGCGTTTCAGCTCAGTCTGAGAGATGGTGAAGTCCGTGTTGGCCGAGGCGACGGTGGCCCCGACCAGTTCGGCGGAGGTCACCGAGGGGGCGACCCTTCCCCGCCGCTCCGGCAGCTCCCGCAAGGGCGGCAGGGCGTCGGTGGACGTGGCGCCGTCCTGGAGAGTGTTGTAGGTGCGCCACAGCCCCCACATGCCGGCGAAGTAGTGCTCGGCCACGTGGCAGTGGAACAGGAAGTCGCCCACCGACCCCTGACAGCCGCCGCTCCCGCACTCGGGCACGACATCGAATGTCTCGGAGGGCCCGAGGCTCTGGCTGTCGGTGCGCTCGGTGGCCTCGGGCACCAAGGGCGGGCTCTTGTCCTCACCGGAATCGAAGCGGGTCTTCTCCACTCCGGGCTGGCGCGGCCAGCGGGTGGCGCCGCCGTGGACGTGGTGGACGTGGAAGACCTCGGAGCCTCCGTGGACCACCCGCTGCTTGGTGGGGTCGCCCAGGTAGGCGCGCATCATCGGGGTGGCCGGGTCGCCGAAGGAATAGGAGCTGTAGGCGACGGCCTCGTCGAAGGTGCCCGCCCCCACCGGCGCCCGGGCCACCTGGAGAGCCAGCCGGTTGCTGAACGGCTCACTGCGGTAGTTGAGGGCCCGCCCGCCGGGACGGTAGGCGCCGGTCACGGGATCGACCAGGGGGATCGGGCGGTCGGCGGCGTCGAGCAACTGGTAGTTCTCGTTGCCGACCTCGTGGTAATAGAGGGCGAACTCACGGAAGTCGCGGCCGGCGGCGGATCGGATGATGGCGTCCCAACCGCCGCGCAACGGTGCTCCGGTCCTCGGGTCCAGCCAGGTGGATCCGGGCGGCTCCACCACAATTGCGCCGAAGAGGCCGTGGCTGGTCTGGGCCCGGGTGTCGCCGTGGCTGTGGAAGTGGTGGGTGGCCTCCGGCTCCCTGGGGCCCACCATCCACTCGTAGGTGACGCGCTGGCCCGGGCGGGCGACGGCGAGTGGATTGGTGGCGATGGCCGGCCCACCTGATCCCGCCACCCGCAGCTCCGCTCCGTGCACGTGCAGGCTGGCCGCCTCGGTCCCGCCCAGGGCGTTGCGCAGCGTGACCCGCAGGCATTCTCCGGGAAGCACCCGGAGGGTGAGGGGTTGGATGGCGTCGCCCTGGAGCCCCGAGGTGACAGCCGGTTCCCCCCGGCCGGCTCGGGCCGCGGCGTTGGCCGCCTCCTCCGCCCGCACCCCCTGGAGCTCCTCCTCGAGCACGAACATCCGGCCCTCGGGGTCGTGGTCGAGGTAGCGGTTCACGGTGATGTCCACGCGGATGGCGGCGGCGGCGTAGCTGCGCACTGGAGCGTTCCGCTCGCAGACAGAATCCGGGGCACCAGGCTCCTCCTGCCCGCCGGCCGGCGCCGTCAGCCCGAGCGCGAGCAGGACGGTTGAGACAAGGGCGGTGACGCGAACCCGCTCCCGGCACAAGGGCCGGGAGCGGGTCGCCGTTGCTGGTAACTGCATGCTCAACTTCAGGTGACCTTGACGGTGCCTTCCATGTCGGGGTGGACGAGGCAGATGTACTTGTAGGTACCGGCCTCGGTGAAGGTCCGGGTGTAGACGAGCTGCGCTTCCGAGAGCGGAATTCCGCTGCTCATGAACCCCTTGCCGTCCCACTTTCCACCATCGACCTTCACCTGCGGGGGCGGTCCTTCCTCGCCACCGCCACCTTCGCCGCCACCTTCGCCGCCGCCCTCGCCTTCGGGCGGCGCCGGCGGGGCCGGGATCTTCGGGCTGTTGGCCGGTGCGAAGGTCTTCTTGTTGCTCGACACCGTGCCGTCGTCGGCCCTCAGGATCCACGGCCTGGCGTCCTCGGGTGCATTGAAGGAGATGCTGTGGAAGCCGTTGACCTCCCAGGTCACAGACCCGCCCTTCTTGACGGGCAGCTCAGTGGGGAAGACGTTGACGCCGGCGTTGGGAATCTCCTCCTCGCTCTCGAAGAAGGCTCCCGCCTTGGCGCTCTTGGGGTCGATCGAGGTGAGCACCTCGTCGGCCGCCGGCTTGAGCTTGGCCATGAAGTCACCCAGCTCCTTCTCGCCGGCCGCCTTGACCTCCTCGGCGGTGGGGATGTCGGCGCTCTTGGCCACCACCGTCACCTCCTCTGTCATCTCCGGCCCGTGGACGGCGCAGGTGAAGGTGTAGGTGCCGGTCTTGAGGTCATCGGCCAGCTTGATCTTGAAGGTGTCCTCGTCCTCCATGTACCCGGTGTTGATGAACCGGGCCTTGCCGGTGAACTCCTCCGGCAGCTCCTGCACGGCACAGGGCTTGTCGGTGGACGGGTCCTCGGTGGCCGAGTAACAGGGCTGGTTGCCGGGCTGCTGGAGGAACTCCTCACCTTCCTTCGGGTCCCCCTCGATGAAGGTCTTGGGGAGCTTCTTGAACAGAGCCTCCAACTCGGGCGGCGGCGGACCTTTTGCCTCCGGATCGACCTTCTTCTCGGCCTCGAGGACCTCGTCCACCAGGGTGCCGGCCGCGACCGTGTGGGATTCGCCGGTGAACTCGGCGGTGAACTCGAGGGAGTCACCGGGGCGGGCGGTCACCTTGGACGGGAAGTAGTGGATCCACGAGGTGGCAAACGGTGTGGTCTTCGCGTCGACGCGAATGGGCAGCGTCTGCGCCCCCACCTTCCCGGTGTCCTCGGCGCCCTCGCCGACCGTGGGGGGATCGTCGTCATCGCCGCACGCGGCGGCGAGAACCGCCAACACGACCAGGGCTGTGACCAATCGCTTTCTCATCCGCTCTCCTTGGGGGTTCAACCGCCGGGCCCACCCCGGCTGGCGCAGGACAGTAACCGATTTGCGTGCGCAGGGCGAGGATGACAGATGATTTCTTACCGGTTGCTGACGAGCAGGCCTGCCCCACCTTTCGAGTACGTACCCCCGCGATGCCGGCCCCCGTGTACTCGGGACTGAGGTGGACGGTCCCTACGATGCCCGTGTGTCCCGAGCAGAGCCGCCGTACGACGAGGATCGACCGCTCTCCGCTCTGCCGTCGCGACGGGCGCGGGCTCTGGCCTTTTCGGCCATCCTGGTGGCCGGGCTCTGCGGAGCGCTAATCGGGTCGTCGTTCGTGAGCCTCCAGTGCGACGGAGGTTGTGAGACGAGCAGCGGCTTGGGCGCCATCGTCGGCGGCCTGACGGCGGCGGGTGGTGTGGCCGTCGTGGCCGTTCTCGTACTGCGAGCCATGGGCGAGTGGGACCGGACAAGGGAGAGCGATCTCGGCGGTGGCGACACCGGAACCGACCCCGGCATCGGCCCCGTCAGCCGGTGAGGCGCAGCAGGCGGAAACCCTCGGCGTAAGGCACGCCGGCGGCCCGGCCGGCGTCCTCGGCCCGCTGGCGAACGACCTGGCGGAGCCACTCCCCCGTCTCGGCCAGCTGGCTCTCGTGGCAGAGCAGAGCCTCAGCCTTCACGTCGACGAAGTCCGAGATGTCCACCAGTGCGTCCGGCTCGAGCGTGCCCGACAGGTAGACGGCATCGACCTGGTGCGGCGGGCCCTGGTCGGGGAAGTAGTGCGGGCTGGCGGCGGCGGGCAACACCGCGTCCAGGGTGGCCCAGCCCACCTCACGGTGGTCACGGTGGTTGAAGTACCGGCCGCCGAAAAAGACCGCCGTGGGGTCCGGACAGGCCACCACCTGGGGCCGAAGCCGGCGAATCAGCTCAACCAGCTCGGTGCGGAAGCTCCTGTCGTTGTCGATCTCCCCGTCGGGGTGGCCGAGCAGATGGTGCCCGGCCAGGCCGAGCACACGGCTGGCCGCGGCAGCCTCGCCGGCCCGTCGAAGGGCGAGCTCGGCCGGGTGTGCCGCGGGGTCGGAGGAACCCTTGTCGCCCGAGGTGCAGATCACCACGTGCACCTCTGCTCCCGCCGCCGCCCACCGGGCCATGGTGCCGCCGCACGAGACATCGGCGTCGTCGGGATGGGCGTAGACAGCCAGGGCACTGGCCGGGACTTCTTCCACCATCTTCACCGGGCCCGCCATCGCCGCTCGACTCTACGGCGCCGTCGCCAGCGCCTTGATCGCCCGCTCCACCCCGGCGTCGTCCACGTCGTGGTGGGTGACGAGGCGCATGACCCCGGGGGCGATCGTGGCGGCCAGCAGGCCTTCAGCGCGGAGATGCTCGATCACCGCCGGCGGGTCGTCGTGGCGCCAGGTCACGATGTTGGTTCTCACCGAGTCGAGCTGGTCGGCCGCGCCCGGCCACCGCTCGGAGACCGCTTCGGCCAGACGGGCCGCCCGTTCGTGGTCCTCGGCCAGGCGTTCCACCATGGTGCGCAGGGCCACCAGGCCGGCGGCGGCGATGACACCGGCCTGGCGCATACCGCCACCCATTCGCTGGCGCTCGACACGGGCCTCGGCGATCACCTCCACTGGTCCGCCCAGCAGTGAGCCGACGGGAGCGCAGAGGCCCTTGGAGAGGCAGCACATCACCGTGGTGGCCTCGGCGCAGTACTCCGCCGCCGGCGTGCCCGTGGCCACCTCGGCGTTGAACAGGCGGGCGCCGTCGATGTGGAGGGGGAGGTTCGGTGCGGCCCGGCGCACCTCACGCAGATCGTCGATGGTCCAGGGCACACCGCCCGCGGCCATGTGGGTGTTTTCGACGCACACCAGCCCGGCCCGGGTCTCGTCGTCCTCGGCCGACCGCGCCGCCTCGACGGCCCAAGCCACGTATGTCGGCAGGATCGTCCCGTCGTCGTCGGGAACACCGTGGAAGCGGGCCACGTGCCCGCCCCCGGCGCCCTGCTCGTAGAGCACGATGTGCTGGCGGGCGCCGGCGATCACCGTGGTGCCTGTTTCGGTGAGCACGCGCAGGGCGATCTGGTTCCCCATGACGCCGGTGGGCACGAAGAGGGCGGCCTCCACGCCGACGCGGTCGGCGAAGGCCTCCTGGAGGGCGTTCACCGACGGGTCCTCGCCGTACACGTCGTCGCCCACCTCGGCGCCGGCCATGGCCCGCCGCATCTCCGGTGTGGGCCGGGTGACGGTGTCCGATCGCAGGTCCACGAAACCACCGTCCATGACACAGGGTAAACACTGCTGATGCCCGACCTGCGTGACGCCTCCGAGCCAACGCCGAGCGAGCCTCTCGCCGGCGTTGCCGGGCTGGCCGGGCTGGCCGTCGAGGCCGCCCACGCCGCCGGCGCCCTGCTCCTCGACGGCGCCTCCCGCCTGCGCACCGTTGTCGAGACCAAGACCACGGCCACCGACATGGTGACCGAGATGGACCGGGCCAGCGAGGCGTTGATCGCCGAACTGATCCTTGGTGCCCGGCCTGGCGACGCCTTCCTCGGCGAAGAGGGCACCGCGGGCAGCGGGACCACCGGTGTGCGCTGGGTGGTCGACCCCCTGGACGGGACGACCAATTACCTGTACGGCTTCCCGTCGTGGGCGGTGTCCATAGCCGCCGAGATCGACGGAGAGCCGGCCATCGGGGTGGTGTTCGACCCCACCCACGCCGATACCTACCGCGCCGTGCGAGGTGAGGGCGCATGGTGCAACGGCGAGCGGCTCAAGGTGCTGGGAGCGTCCGACCTGGCCACTTCGCTGGTGGCCACCGGCTTCGGCTACGACGCCGCCGTGCGGGCCCAGCAGGCGCAGATCGTCGCCCGCCTCCTGCCGTCGGTGCGTGACATGCGCCGCGCCGGCGCCGCCTCCGTCGATCTCTGCTGGCTGGCCCGGGGCCGGGTGGACATCTACTACGAGAGAGGGCTACAGCACTGGGACTACGCCGCCGGCGCGCTCATCGCCGGCGAGGCCGGCGCCGAGGTGCAGACCCTGGAGGACGGGACCATGGTGGCCACCTCGCCCCGGCTGATCGGTCCTTTCCTAGAGCTGCTCCACGCCGCCGGCATCCCCGGCGGGAACCCGTGACCGGGGTGGAACGGGTGTGACGGCGTTCGGGTGCCGGCAGTGACGATACGGGTGGACCGAAGCGTGGCGGGGCGCATCCGCAACTCGCCCGGCGACATCATCCTCGTTGTGCGCGACGCCTCGGATCCCGGGGCTGCGGCCGCGGCCCTGCAGTCGGCAGCAGCCGACATCGCCAACCTCGACGCCGGTGTGGAACACGCCACCGTGGTGGCCCCCGCCCAGGGCGGGGCGGTGACCTCGATGCCGTGGAGCAACGACGGCCTCGAAAGAGCGGTATCGCTGCGCCTCTACCCCCCGCCCCCCATGCGCTGGCGGGAGTTCGCCACGATCCCCGACCAGTGGCTGGCCGAGGCGGCGGATTGGGTCAACCGGGCGGCCGAAGACGACACCGTGCACGCCCGGGTGGTCGCCACCGAGTTTCCCTTGCAGCCAGAGCACACCGAAGCCTTCCTGCGCCAGGCCCGGAACGCCAGGTCCTCGTCCGTCGAGCTGGTCTCCGGGGAGCTTGGGGAACGGATCCGAATGGCGGGCGGCTACTTCTTCAGCTTCGAGCCCAACGTCTCGCTCTCCGGGGGCGGCCCGGCGGCCAGTGACGACGAGCGGGTGGAGGTGTTCGAGGCGCTTGTGGCGGTGGCCCGTCGCCTGGCCCCGTCGCTGGGCTACGCCATGATCAGCTTCGACGACCGGTTCTCTGTTGGGTCCCGCCCGACCTACGAGTTGTGGAAGCTTGGCGGGGAGCCACCCGAGCTCATCGAGAACCTCTGCGACGAGTACGTCTTCGACGCCTTCCCCTACCAGATCCTGTCCCCTGGCCACATCCAGCAGCTGGGTGGCGTGCCCGCAGGGGGCCGGGAGCTGGGGGGCGGCCGGGTGGAGTTCGCCATCGGCGACCCCCGCCAGTGGCTCCTCGAGCCCCGCCAGCCCATGGTGTTCGGCTACGACCCCTTCGTCGGCCACCGGCGCGATCCCGAGGTGGTGGAGAAGGGCCGGCGACTGCTGGCGCCTTGCCTGCTGCGCAGCGGCGACGAAGGCCGACTGGAGTTGCTCAAGGCCCGACGGGCCCGGGGCGACGCCATGGCCCGTGAGAAAGCCAAGAAGGCTAACCAGGCCCCGGCCGGGGCCACCACACAGGAGGAGAACCCATGAGGGCGTCACCCGACCACCGACGGAGTCTGAGCACGGCCGTCTGCCTGCTCGTGTTGTCAACGGCTCTGTCGCTGGGAGTGATCGTCCCAGCTCCGGCGAGCGCGTTCGTGGGGCTGTACTCCCGCACCACGCGGCCGTTCTCGGGGGTGGACCTCCGCACCCGGGGCTACATCAACCAGGCATGCCTCACCGCCGACACCGAGTGCCGGGGGGCGTTCTCGGGGGCGTTCCGGGCCGAGGCGACGGCCCAGGCCAAGACCATCCAGGAGCTGAGCCGTCGGCGGGCCAGCGTGATAGGCCCCTCGGACAAGGTGCACTGGGAGGTGGCGCCGAACACCGGCGGGTGCGAACCCGAGGTCCAGACCGGCACCGACGGTGAGGTCGACCCGCCCGACCTGCCACCCGGTTACACCGCCTGCAACTGGCGAATCGACCTCGTCGTCGACGACGGGGGCTTGAGCCCGGCCATCCTGGAGGTCAAGCGCTGGCAGGGAGACAGCACCAGAGATGCCGTCAACGCCCAACTTGACAACTACGTGGCCCAGGCCAGGACCTATGACAGCCGCCTCAACTTCGGCCGCAGCATCGAGCTGAACGGGCCGACGGGGTGGGTCAAGAGCTACTCGGGCAATGGACTCAACGGGCCGTGACACGGGAAACCGGCGCGGAGCTCGTCGCCATCACCAGTTGCGACGAGCGGTTCGCCGAACCCGTACCCGTCGCCGAGCCGGCCGGCGCGACGGCAAGCACTGTTTCGGCGAGCCCCGCTGCGGTCCCTGCCAACGGCACGCCATCCACGATCACCGTCACACTCAGGGACAGCGATGGGCACCCGCTGGCGGGCAAGGCGGTGAGTGTGGCCAAGTCGGCTGGCCCGGGCGCGCCGACCATCGATCCGTCGGTGGCAACGACGGACGCGGCTGGCGTGGCCAGGTTCAACGTGTCATCCACCACGGTGGGCACCAACACGTTCCAGGCCACGGATCGGTCTGCCTCCGTGGTGATCTCACAGACGGCCGACGTCGTCTTCTCCACAGCCTGTGCCGTGTCTGGACCTGATGCCGCCGGCTACAGGTGCCAGCCGGCGCCGTTTTCCTGGGTTGACACCTCGGCCGGCACGCCCATCACCCTGAGCGACGACACGGTGAGCACCCCCATCGTTCTTCCCTTCCCCTTCTCCTGGTATGGCTCGTCTACGTCAACGGTCTCGATAGGCAGCAACGGCCTCCTGTGCTTCGCCAGTACCACCGGCTGCACGTCCTACACGCCGAGCTCTCCACCGTCGACGGCCACGCCCAACGACCTGCTGGCCTGTTACTGGGAGGACCTCAACCCCGGAGCGGGCGGTACGGTGCGCTACGCGACCGTGGGCACGAGCCCGAGCCGCCTGTTCGTCGTGGAGTTCGCCTCGGTGCCCCATTACGGCTCGTCCACCGCGCTCAAACGCTCTCGACCTACGACTCCTACACCAGCTCCGCCTACTGGGACTCGTTCTCGGTCAGTGTCGCCGGACGGCCTTATTGCGAGCTTGGCCTTTCAGATCCGGTAACGGTCGCCAATCTGCCGGGCCTCGCCTACATATGGGGCGGAACAGGCGGAGGCCTCCAGCAGACGAGCGGCACCAAGACGGCCACCGTGCCGGGCAATCCCTTGGGCGACAACTACCTCAACGTCGTGCTCGATACCGCCACCAACCCCAACGCCGATCGCAGCGTACCGTCCTGGGGAACGATCTCGATCAAGTCCATAGTGCCCAATGGCCTGCCATCGCCGTCAGTCTCAGTCCCGCCTGACGCGCCTCCTCCGGCAATCGAGATCGACAACTACACGGACCAGGCGACCGGCTCCAGTCGCAAGGACGCCTGCGCCGTCGGCCTCACGCCTGCGGAGGTGACGTCCGTCGCCTCCGCGGTGGGCCGGTCGCCGACTGCCAACACCACACTTGGGGATGGCCGAGGGATCATCTGCTACCAGAACATCAGCGACTCGTCGAAGGCAACCTTCGTCGCCGCCGTGCAGAGGGTCAACGTCGAACGCGCGGCCACCAACCCCCTCACGCCACCAATGACAGTAAACGACCGGCGCGGCCGGTACACCGTGCGCTCGAACAAGACGCCGATGAAGACGGCCGGCACGACGGTCACCTACGGCGTGAACGTGCTCAAGGAGCCAGGCTTCGGGTTTACCCTCCGAACCTGCTGGGGCCCCGAGACACGAGCACCCATGTACTACACGGTCAGGTCCTGCACGGATGTGAGCGTTCCCGCTGGCACGGGCTATTACCAGACGTTCATCAACATCAATCGTCCTGCTGGCGAGTACGGCACCTGGGTGATTCACCCCATCCGGATGGTCAACAACTTCGGCATCTACGACTGCGAGTACAACACCTGGCTGGCAACGCCGGTGTAGCGGGATCCGTTGGCGATCTACCCAAAGAAGACGGAGGCCGGCCCACGGCGCCACCCTGCTCACCCTCGATCGCCGGGCCGAGCAGACCTACCGGCGCTGCGACGTGCGGTACCAGGTCCTCACCTGAAGCCGGCGCGGACCAGGTGCGGCACGTGTCATACCGTGGAGCACAGCGGAGAGGAACTCTGATGGCGAAGCGCAACCTGACCGTGCAACTCGATGAGCAGGTGATCCACCACGCCAAGGTGCTCGCGGCACGGCGGGGCACCTCGGTCAGCACCCTGGTGGCGGCCGAGCTGGAGCGCCTCGTGGCCGACGACGACCGCTACGAGGAGGCTCGAATGCGAGCGCAGCGGGCGCTGGCTGGCGCACGCCCTCGCGGTGGACGCCGGTGGGAGCGTGACGAGCTGCATACGCGGTGAGGGCGCTGACCTTCGTGGACACCAACGCCGGACTCGTCATTGAGAACCCCTTCGCTCCCACCCCGTCGTAGCCGCCGGGACCGGTGTAGCGGGATCCGTCTGGCGATCTACCCGAAGAAGGGGACGGCCACGTGACTGAAGAAGTCCGGGTCGAGCGTCTTCAGCTCGCCTACCGCGTCGGCCAGGGGGACCCGCACGATCTGGCCGGCCTGGAGGGCCACCATGTGTCCGAAGGCCCCGTCGTGGACGGCCTCGCTTGCCGCTATCCCGAAGCGGGTGGCCAGGACCCGGTCGAAGGCGGTGGGGGTGCCGCCCCGCTGGATGTGGCCGAGGATGGTCACCCTCGTCTCGAAGCCGGTGCGGTTTTCGATCTCGGAGGCCACCAGGTTGCCAACTCCGCCGAGACGCACGTGCCCGAACTGGTCGACCTCGCCGGTCTGGAGAGCCATCGTTCCCTCCTTGGGAGCGGCGCCCTCGGCCACCACCACGATGGTTGCGTAGCGACCGCGGCCGTGGCGGGCCTTGATTCGCTCGGCCACCTCGGCGATGTCGAACGGCTCCTCGGGGACGAGGATCTCGGCGGCGCCGCCGGCGATCCCGGCGTAGGCGGCGATCCAGCCGGCGTGGCGTCCCATGACCTCGCACACCATCACCCGGTCGTGGGACTCGGCGGTGGTGTGGAGGCGGTCGATGGCGTCGACACAGATCTGCACGGCGGTGTGGAACCCGAAGGTGAGCTCGGTGGCCGACAGGTCGTTGTCGATGGTCTTCGGGACCCCCACCACGTCGACGCCTTCGTTCCACAGCTTGTGGGCCACCCCGAGGGTGTCTTCCCCGCCGATGGCCACCAGGGCATCGATGGCCAGCGAACCCAGGCTGGCCTTCACCGCGTCGACACCCCCCTCGATCTTGTACGGATTGGTCCTCGACGAGCCGAGGATGGTGCCGCCCCGGGGCAGGATTCCCCGGCAACGCTCCACGTCCAGGGGTAGCGTCTTTCCCTCGATGACGCCTCGCCAGCCGTCGGTGAACCCGATGAGCTCATCGCCGAAGTGCCGCTCGCCTTTACGAACGAGCGCCCGGATCACGGCGTTCAGCCCGGGGCAGTCCCCTCCGCCGGTCAGTACTCCTACGCGCATGGCCTCCACCTCTCGCTGGCGAGGAACAACTCAAGCCCGCCCGCACCCCGCCGAGGAACTCTAGTGATGCGGCGCGCCCTGGCTTCCGTGGCCGCCCTGGCCTCGCTGGCCGCCATGGCGCCGGCGGCCGCCGACGCCGCCCCGGCCACCCCTCCCGATGTTGCCCGTGAGCGCAGGAGCGCCCTGCTCGTGAAGGCCGCCGAGCTGACCGACCGGCTGGAGGATGCCCAGGCGGGGGTGGTGGCGGCCCAGCTGCGACGGGCCAAGGCCAAGGGCGACCTGGCCCAGCTCCAGAACCGCATGAAAGCCAGGGCCGTGAGCGCCTACATGAACGGCACCGGCGCCACCGTCGCCGCCCTGGGCGCTCCCCGTGCCTACCTGGAGGTGGCCGCGGCCAAGGAGCGGCGCCTGGTCACCGGCTACAAGGCGGCGGCCACCCAGGCCGGCGCCCAGCAGCGGCGGGCCGAGCTGGTCCGTGGTGACCTCCGCCAGGCCACCGTGCAACTGGCGGCGATCCAGGCCGAACTGGACGCGGTGATCGCCGCCGACGACGCCCGGCGGGCCGAGGACCAGAGGCGGGCCGACGAGGCCCGCCGGGCGGCGCTGGCCCGCCAGGCCGCGGCGCGGGGCCGAGCCCGGGTGGGCCTGCCGCCCGGGGGCACCGCCTCCCCCGGTGGCTACGCGCCCAGCCCGCTCGACCCCAACGCCCTGGTGTTGCGCCACAAGGTGGCCACGGAGCGCCAGCTGGCCCTGATGCGGCGGATCTCCTTCGGCCCCATCGCCCCCGGCGCTCCGCTGCCGAACGGGCTGCGCCCCACGGGGGCTCGGGTGGACGGCCTGGCCTCGTGGTACGGGCCCGGCTTCAACGGCCGGCCCACCGCCGGCGGCGCCATCTACGACCAGGAGGGCTGGACGGTGGCCAGCAAGGAGCTGCCTCTCGGAACGTGGCTGGTGGTCCGCCGGGGGGACCTGCGGGTGCTGCTGCTGGTCAACGACCGCGGCCCCTACGTGGAAGGCAGGGTCCTCGACCTCAGCGCCGCCGCCGCCCGGGCGCTCGGTGCCGGCGGCGTCTTCCCCGTCTCCGCCGAGGTGGTCACCGCCGGCTAGGGCGTGGGTGGTTCCGGGCGCCGCTTCGGCTCGGTGGACTTGGTGAGCAGACCGACTTCGCGCTCGAAGTCGCCGATGTCCTCGAAACCCTTGTAAACGCTGGCAAAACGGAGGTAGGCGACGTCGTCCAGAAGGCGGAGGCGGTCGAGCACGGCCAGGCCGACCTGCTGGCTCGTCAGCTCCTGGGTTCCCGGGTCGAGGCGCAGGGCATCTTCGACCTCGACGGCCAGCGACTCCAGCTGCTCGGCCACCACCGGTCGGTTCTTGGTGGCCGCCCGCAGGCCGGCGACGATCTTGGTCCGCTCGAACGGCTCCCGCAGCCCGGATCGCTTCAGCACCACCAGGGACAGTTCCTCTATGCGCTCGAAGGTGGTGAAGCGCTGACCGCAGGCCAGGCACTCCCGCCGGCGGCGGATGGCGGCACCCTCGTCGGCCATGCGAGAATCGACGACCTTGTCGTCGCTGGTCGAGCACGACGGGCAACGCACGTCACAAAGATACGGCATGGCCGACACCGGGCTACGACCGCCTCCTGCGGTGCTGACTAGGGCAGCGGTATGCGCTGGCCGATCCGCAACCGCCCACCGTCGGTACGACGGGCCAGAAGATCGACCAGCGGCCGCACGTCACCGGCCGGCTGGAGGCTCCGGGCCACCGACCAGAGCGTGTCCCCCGGCGCCACCACATGGGAGGTGGAGGCGACAGGCACGAGACCGGCGGCCGGAACGGCGGGCGACCCTGAAGTGGTGGTGGGCTCGGTGGCCCCACCGAGGACTCCGGCGGCCACGAGCCAGGCGGCCACGAGGAGCACGGCGAGCAAGGTTCCGGCCACCCGGTGGCGGCGCTGGGGGTGGGTCCGGTAGGGGCTGTTCATCTGGATGCTCCGTCTGTCGGGTCTCATGCCACCAGACTGCCCGGTGGGTGTGACACACAAACGTATGTTCCCCGGCATCGGGTTGTCAAATTTTTCCGAACGGATGTTTGCGAAACCTGAACATAGCCGCTAATCTGAACGCACGTTCGAAGAAAGGGGCCCGAGATGGCAGGCAGGACAGGCGCGAAGCAGAAGACGGAGCGGCGGGAAGAGAGCGAGGTGCTCACCGGAAAGCGGCGGGAGATCCTCGACTTCATCGCACAGGAGCTGAAAGAGCGCGGCTACCCGCCGTCGGTGAGGGAGATCGGCGAGGCGGTGGGCCTCGCCTCATCGTCCACCGTCCATGCCCATCTGGCCACCCTTCAGCGTCAGGGGTTCCTGCGCCGGGACCCCGCCAAGCCGCGGGCCCTGGCCGTGTTCTACGACGCCGCCTCGGGCGCGGCCATCGAGCGGCGGCCCACCCAGCACGTCCCCCTCGTGGGAGACGTGGCCGCCGGCGCCAACGTGCTGGCCCAGGAGAACGTGGAGGAGCTCCTCCCCCTCCCGGCCGACTTCACCGGCGAAGGTCCGCTGTTCATGCTCCGCGTGCGGGGCGACTCCATGATCGACGCCGGCATCCTCGATGGCGATTACGTGGTGGTCCACCAGCAGCCCGAGGCCCGGAACCGTGAGATCGTCGTGGCCGGAATCCCCGGCGAGGAGGCCACCGTGAAGACCTTCACCCGCAAGGGGTCCAAGGTCGTGCTGATACCGGCCAACCCCCGGCTGTCGCCCATGGAGCTGGACCCCGACGATGTCACCATCTACGGCAAGGTCGTCACCGTGGTGCGCCGGCTGCGCTGAAACCGCGATCCCGGAGGTGTCGAAAAGAGGGAGAATGGGTTCCATGTCCTCCCGCTTCCGCCTCTTCTTCGCCGCCGCGGCTGCCGTCGTGCTCGTGGTCGCGCCCTCGCCGGTGGGTGCGGTCACCGATCCCCGGCTTGCCGAACAGTGGGGCCTGGCGGCCATCGGCGCCCCCGCCGCCTGGTCGGTGGGCACGGGCAACGGCACCACCATCGCAGTGATCGACACCGGAGCCGACTTCGGGCACGAGGACCTCCGCTCGAAGCTTCTGCCGGGCCGCAACTTCGTCGATCCGGCCCAGTCGGCCCAGGACGACCAGGGCCACGGCAGCCATGTGGCCGGCATCGCCGCCGCGGCCACCGGCAACGGGGTCGGGGTCGCCGGCACCGCCCCCGGGGCTCGCATCCTGCCCGTCAAGGTGCTCGACGCCGACGGCAGCGGCTCGGTTGCCGACATCTCCGAGGGCATCGCCTGGGCCGCGGCCAACGGTGCCCATGTCATCAATCTCTCCCTCGGGCCCAACGCCGTGCTGGCCACCCTCCTCGGCTCCGGACTGGAGGAGGCGGTGAACGACGCCTGGAGCAAGGGGTCAGTCGTGGTCATCGCCGCCGGCAACGACTTCCTATTCAGCTCCTCCTACTCCACGGTGAACGCCGTCGTGGTGACAGCCACCACCCGCGAGGATCGCCACGCCGGCTACGCCAGCGGCGTCGGCTCAGCCAAGTGGGGGATCTCCGCTCCCGGTGGAGCCGGAGGCTCCAACAAGGCCGACGACATCCTGTCTTCGCACTGGAAGGCAGGGTCGCCCAACGACTACGAGTTCTTCGCCGGCACGTCCATGGCCACCCCGTACGTCGCCGGCGCGGCCGCCGTACTGAGGGGTCTGGGCCTGAGCCCACAGCAGACGGTCGACCGGCTCCTCTCCACCGCCAAGGACCTCGGTCCCGCCGGTCCGGACACCACCTACGGCGCCGGACGCCTCGACCTTGCCGCCGCCGTCGGTGGTCTGGCCACGCCTCCCCTGCCTCCGCCCACCACCCCACCGGCCCGCGCCGCCAGCCCGGCGCCACCACCGGCCAAGGCCAGTCCGGCGCCGGTTGCCCCCAACGCCACTCCTGCGCCGGCGCCGGCCGGGCAACCGGCGGGCACCGCACCGGCCTCCGGCGGCGGGGCGGCCGTGGCGCCTGGTGCCGATCCTTCTTCTCCCGCAGGGTCTGCGCCCGAACTGGCCGGGCCATCTCCGGCTGATCAGAAGCGGGGTTCGGTGGGATCCGGCGGCGGCGACGACCGCCCGTGGATACCCATCGGCGGCGCCGCTCTGGCCCTCGCCGGTTCAGGTCTGGCTGTGGTCTGGGTGCAGCGGAACTCGCGCTGGGACTAGCTGAGGCCGTTACTCCGCGGGCTGGCGCCGGCGCCGGCGGAGAGCCGCGAACGACACCAGGAGCAAGAGGCCGGCGGCGGTGGTGGCCAGCGCCGGATCGGCTCGTTCCTCCACCGCGGACGGCTGGGCCAGCTCGATGGCCTCGAGAGGGCGGCCCGGTGTCTCCTCCGCCTCTCCCAATTCCGACGGTGCCTCGACCCCGAGCTGTTCGGGCGGGACCGCATCGCCGGGAACGGCACCGGCTGGATCAGCGGACGGGGGCGCCGGCGTGGCCGGCGGCCGGAAACGAGCAGCCAGGCCCGAGAGCCGGCCGGTGCCCGTCCGACCGCCGCTGGCGGTGGACCGGGCCGGGGACGAGCCGGCCGCCGCCGCAGTTCCACCGTCGTTCGAGGCTCCGGTGGCGTCGCCGCCCGAGGTCGGTGAACCAGATGAACCAGATGATCCACCCGAGCCGTTTGTAGGTGCTGGCGCGGAACCCGCGCCGGATGTCGAACCGCTGTCCGAGGAGCCCGTACCGGAGGTTCCGCCAGACTGGGTGCCGCCCGAGCCTCCATCCGGCGGACGGGTGGTGGTGGTGCCGGCAGTGGTCGTCGTGGCCGTACTGGCGCAGCGTCCCACGGCGCAGGCGACGTCGAGGCGGCCCCGGCAGTTATGACTGTTCTCGCCGCAGGGCACTGACCGATTCACGGTGGCCAGCAGCGTTTCGACGGCCTGCCTGTTGCTCTGCCCCATCGACATCAACAGGGCTAGAGCCGCGGTGACGTGGGGAGCGGCCATCGAGGTTCCCTGCAGGTAGCCGTACCCGCCGGCCGGGAGGGTGGAGTAGATACCTGAGGTGGAGCCCTCCAGCTTGATGTCGCCTCCGGGAGCCACCAGCGCCCACTTGGCGTTGCCGGTCGGGCTCGAATAGCTGGCGGGCTTGTCGCTGCGACCGGTTGCGCCGACCACCACCGCGTCCACGTTTCCATAGTTCTGCGACCCGAGGCCGAAGTAGTTGGTGTTGCCGGCGGCCAGGACGGCCACCGCGCCATGGGCCCAGGCATATTGGATGCCGGCGTCGAGAGAGTCGCTGCCGAACAGCTCTCCCTGCAAGGGCACCGCGTCGCCGAGACTGAGGTTGACCACCTTGGCCCCGTTGTCCACCACCCACTTGATGCCGGCGTTGACATCGGAGACTTTGGCGCCGTTCCCGGCTGTTCCCCTGAACACCCGAGCCACCACCAGGTTGGCCCCCGGCGCCACACCGGATATGCCCACTCCGTTGTCCTTGAAAGCCGCGGCTATCCCGGCCACATGGGTTCCGTGGCTGTCGGTGTCTCCCCCGCCGCCCTCGTCGCAGTTCGCCGTGCTGCCACGGGTGTCGATACAGGCGGCGTTGGCCACGATCTTGCCGCCCAGGTCCGGGTGCGACAGGTCCACCCCGGTGTCCACGATGCCGATGCGCACTCCTGCGCCGGTGATGCCCGCGGCGAAAGCCTGCTCGACCCCGACCAGCTGGGGGCCCCACTGGAGGCCCCAGTGCTGATCGTTGGTCGCCCTTGCCGGCGCGCCGGTAGCCAGGGTCGCGGTGCCGACGAGGGCGGCCACCAGAACGCGCAGATGGAACGGAGCCCGCCGATGCATCTGCATATTGTGACACGTCTGGGCTGGTTTCAAACAGCGGGGGCGGCTACGGCGCCGAGGTCAACAGGCCGACGAGGGCGGAGTGCACCGCTTCCAGCTCCCACCGCTCGACCCGCTCGCCGGCGGCGTGGGCCAGCGAGGGATCGCCGGGGCCGAAGTTGGTGGCGGGGATGCCGCGAGCGGAGAAGAACGACACGTCGGTCCAGCCCAGCTTGGCGATGGGGGCCGACCCGGCGGCGACCACCAGGCGGGACAGCAGCGGGTGGGTCAGGCCCGGCAGGGCCCCCTCGGCCGAGTCCACCAGCTCGACCACGTCTCCCCCGGCCTCGTCCAGCGCGTCGCCGAGCACCAGACGCACCTCGGCGGCGGCCTCCTCGGCCGAGCGGTCGGGCGCGAAGCGATGGTTGAGAACCACCCGTGCCTCGTCGGGTACCACGTTGCCGGCGACTCCTCCCTCGACACGAACGGCCTGGAGGGCCTCGGCGAACTCACAGCCGTCGAGGACGGGGCGCCGCCCGGTGTAGGAGGCGCAGCGCTCGAGCACCGGCGCCAGGCGGTGGATGGCGTTGCGCCCCTTCCACGGCCGGGCCGTGTGAGCCCGCTCTCCCCGCAGTGTCAGCTCCATGCGCAACGTCCCCTGGCAACCGGCCTCGATGGCCGCGGCGGTGGGCTCACCGAGTACGGCGGCGTCACCCTCCAGCAGCTCGGGGCGTTCGGCGGCGAGCGTACCGAGGCCACTGAACTTCGAGGCCACCTCCTCGCACTCGTAGAAGATGTAGGTGAGGTCGACCACAGGGTCGGCAACGGTGCGGGCGAGATCCAGGAACACCGCACAGCCGGCTTTCATGTCGGCGGCGCCGAGGCCCCAGCACACGTCACCCTCGATTTTCGCCCTCTCGTTGCCGTTGGCCGGGACAGTGTCCAGGTGGCCGGCCAGGATGAGGCGGCTGGGCCGGCCCAGCGCGGTTCGGGCCGCGACGTTGTTGGCCAACCGGTCCACCTCCAGCCACGGCACAGCCGTCAGGACCGACTCCACATGGTCGGCCAGGGCCTCCTCGTGGTGGCTCACCGAGGGGATGTCGACCAGCTGCGCGGTGAGAGCGAGCAGGTCGGCTGCGGGACTCACGTGGTGGCGCCGTGCTCGCGCAGGAGCGCCTCCAACTTGAGCTTGTCGTGCTGCTCGCCTTCGGCCAGCGTCTTGAGCACGAGCACGCACGGGAGCCCGAACTCGCCGCCGGCGAACTGCTTGCGCCGGGTGCCGGCGATGGCCACGGCCCGGTCCGGAATGGTCCCCCGCCCAACCTCCTCGCCCGACTCCACATCGATCACCGGGATCGACGAGGACAGGATCACGCCCGCTCCCACCTTGGCCCCGTTCCCGACCCGCGCACCCTCGACGATCATGCACCGGCTGCCGATGAAGGCGTCGTCGCCGATCATGACCGGCGCCGCCTGGGGCGGCTCCAGCACACCGCCGATCCCGACGCCACCGGAGAGATGCACGTTGGCGCCCACTTGGGCGCAGGATCCGACGGTGGCCCAGGTGTCGACCATGGAGTTGGCCCCGACCCGGGCACCGATGTTCACGTAGCCCGGCATGAGGGTGACGCCGCGCTCCAGGAACGAACCCCATCGAGCGGATCCACCGGGCACCACCCGCACGCCGGCCGCGGCATAGCCACGCTTGAGGGGTATCCGGTCGGCGAACTCGAACGGGCCGACCTCGATCGTCTCCATGGCCGACAGGCGGAACAGCAGCAGGATGGCCTGCTTGAGCCACATGTTGACGACCACCTCACCAGTGGCGGCGTCGATCTCCGCCACCCGGGCCTGTCCGCTGTCGAGCAGCTCGATGGCTTCGTGGACGGGCCGGGTGGCCTCGGCGTCACCGGGAGCCAACTCCTCCCGGCGCGCCCACAACTCCTCGATCGTCTCCCGCAGCTCGGCCATACACCGAGGCTATCGACAGGTCGGACTCAGCCGCCGCACTCCTCGAAGCCGTACTCCTTGAACGGCTCCTCGGTGGCCTCGAAGCCTTTGGTCACGTCCTTGAAGGCCGCGTTGTAGGCCGCCTTGTCACCGGCCTCGGCCGCGACAAGGAGCTTCTCGATGGCCGGGTTCACCGCGTCGAGGCTGTCGATCAGTTCCTTTACCTTGGCTTCGTCGCCGGGGGGCGGAGTAAGTGCCCGCAGCTTGGCCACCTGATCGCGCTGGGAGGGGAGGATGACGTCCTTGAGCACCTTGGCCGCCTCGGGCAACTTGGCCGAAAACACGGGGCCGAGCTTGGGCTCGACGATCTCGTCGGCAGCCTTGCACACCGCATCGCCCTGGTTCACGAAGGCCTGCTGATCCGGAGTGAGCGGCGTCGCCGGGCCCTTGCCCTTGCCCTTGCCCTCGTCCTCGTCCTCGTCCTCGTCCTCCTCACCGCACACCTTGAACCCGTAGTCGCGGGAAGCCTTGTCCAGCGCCTCGAAGGCATCGAAGTTCTCGAAGAAGGTCTCCTTGAACTTCTCCTCGTCACCGGCCTTGGCGTGCTCGGCCGCGGTGGAGATGGTGGCTCCCAGCTTCTTGACTCCGGCGTTGATCTTGTCGATGACGGCGGAGTCGGCCTCGGGGCCCTCGAGGTCGGTGAAGTCGGCCACGAACTTCTCAGTCGCCTCGGCGACCTTGGGCAGCTCGGACTTGGCCACGGCCATGTCGACGTCGGGGAACTCGGCGAAGATCTTGTCGAACGTCGGATCCCCCTTCTCGTCGATGGACTTACACAGGGCGTCGCCCTTGGCGATGTACTCGGCCTTGGACAACTCCTCGTCGCTGCCGCAGGCAGCCATCACCATCGCTGCGGCCAGGCTGACGGCAATCGCTCCGATCAATCTCTTCCTCATGGTTCCCCCATTCGCTGAACATCGCCGCGCCGTCTGCGCGCGGGCGGACTTTAACCATCAGGACCGGCGGAGTAAAGGACATGCCGATCAAAGGACATAGCGTCATCCCATGAGAACCACACAGCTGCTGCGCTCGTCGGCCATGGCCTTGGTCTTCGCTCTTGGCGCGGCCAGCTGCGGCGGCGGCGACGACAAGCCCGCCTCACTCACCACGTCCACAACCGCGGCCGGTGCTTCCAGGGCCGGCGCCGGCACCGAGGGGGTGCAGGCGGGCGACGCGCCGGTGGTGACGCTGCTCGACGCCGGCGCCGAGCCACAGAAGAAGCTGCGCCTGGCTCTGATGGAGGGCGCCACTCTGAAGGCGGCGTTGACCCTCAAGTTCGGCCTCGAGCTGGAGGTCGACGGCAAGCCTCTGCCCGCCAACGTCATCCCGCCCATCCGTGTGGACCTGGGCGCCACGGTCAACCACATCAAGGAAAACGGCGACGCCGAGGTCGGCTTCTCGTACGAGCGCATCGACGTGGTGGACGACGGCACAGCCGAGAAGGAGGTCATCGACCAGGTCCGGGCCAGCGGGCTCGACAAGCTGGCCAATCTGACCGGCAAGACGACCATCACGCCCCGGGGTGTGGCCGTCGACAGCTCCCTCGATGTCCCCGAGGATCTCCCGCCGGCGCTGAAGCAGGTCGTTGACCAGCTGTCGCAACAGACCGGGAGTCTCACCGTTCCATTTCCCGAGGAGGCGGTGGGCTCCGGGGCCAAGTGGAAGGTGACCACGAGCGCCGACGTCGGCGGGATCAAGGCCAAGCTCGTCCTCACCTACGGGTTGCGCCAGATCGACGGTGACCAGTTCGTCCTCGACGTTGCTTACGAGCAGACCGCGGGGCGCCAGCAGGCTGAGTTCCCAGGCCTGCCGGAAGGAACAGACGTCGAACTGCGGAACCTGTCGGTCAAGGGCAAGGGCGAGATCACCGGCAACGTCGCTGCCATCTTTCCCGTCCGCAGCACGCTTTCCGCGGCCGGAACGGTGAACATGGATGTCAAGTCGGAGAAGGAGGAGGGCAAGCTGGTGCAACGCCTGAAACTCGACGTGAACTTCGAGACGCTTCCCGCCGGCTGACCGGTCAGTTTTCTCCGGCGAGCCTCTCCGCCACCAGGGCCAGTCGCTCGACCGGCTGGACGAGAGCGACCCGCACGTGGCCGGCGCCGGCATCCCCGTAGAGGTCGCCGGGACTGACCAGGCATCCTCCGTTCCGGGCCAGGTGTTCGGTGAAGACCCAGGCGTCGCCGTCCGGTGCCGGCGCCCACAGATAGAACCCGCCCTCCGGATCGGGCGCCTCCACGCCCAAATCGTTGAGCAGCTGGCGGAAGTACTGGATCCGCTCCCGGTACACCTCGCGCTGAACCTCTATATGGGCGTCGTCGTCGAGAGCGACGGCGCCGGCGGCCTGTATGGGCCCGGGCACCAGCATCCCGACGTGCTTGCGCACCTCTGCGAGGTAGTGCGTGATCTCTGCGTCGCCGGCATAGAAGCCGGCTCTCAGGCCGGCGAGGTTCGAGCGCTTGCTCAGCGAGTGCAGTGCAACCACTCCCTCCGGACCGTGCTCGAGGATCGTGCGGCGGCTTGATCCCGGCGTTGGTTCTTGGGGACGGATGCTGTGGGCGGCCGGCGTGGAGCCTTCATCGAAGCTTGGCCCTGGCTCGCTTTCCTCGTGGCGGCCACCCTTTTCGCCAACACCATCCCAGGTGAACTCGACGTAGCACTCGTCGCTGAATACGGGCACGCTGTGGGCGCGGCCCCACGCCGCTGCGGCGGCGAGATCCTCGACCTGGCCGGCCGGGTTGCCAGGGGTGTTGACCCAGAGACAGAGGGCCCGGGCGGCGTCGGCTGCATCGATGGCCGACAGGTCCAGGCGCCACTGCCCGTCCACCGGAACGGGGACGGCCCGGCATCCGGCGAGAGTCGCTCCCATGGCGTAGCTCGGGTACGACACGGCCGGATAGAGGACGGTGTCGAGGTCGGGGCGGCGCAGGTGGAGCCAGTGGGGAAGGGTGGTGACGAACTCCTTGGTGCCCACGCAGGCGTAGACGGCCGCCGGCTCGACCGTCACGCCGAGCCGTCGCTGCATCCACCCGGAGGCCGCTTCCCGATAACGGGTGCTCCCGATCGACGCGGGATAGCCCCGCTCGGCGTTGGAGCTGGACAGGGCCGCCACCACCGCCGGCGGGGGCGGGTCGTTCGGCGTCCCGATGGAGAGGTCCACGATCCCGCCCTCGTGGGCCTGCGCCAGCTTCTGGGCGCGGGCGAGACGCTCGTACGGATAGACCGGCGGGTGGAAGGGCTCGGCCGTCACGAGACCAGGAACTCCTGGAACCTGGCGGTGCCGGCGCCGTCGAGCCGGGCCCGGAACCGGGTGGCCTCCTCCTCCTGTTGTTCGACAAGGACCTCACCCTCCCGGTGCAGAGCGGCCACCACGTCACCTCGATCGAAGGGCACCACCAGCTCCACGATCTTGAACGCGGCCCTCAGGCGGTCGGCGACGGCGGCGAGCAGATCTTCCACGCCGGCGCCGGTGGCGGCCGACACGGCCACTGATCCGGGATGGTCACCCGCGAGCCGCTTGGCGTCGTCGGTGACATCGGCCTTGTTGAACGCCAGCAGCTCGGGCACGTCGCCGGCGCCGATGTCGTCGAGCACTCCCCGCACGGCGTCGATCTGCTCGTCCACGTTCGGCGCGGCGGAATCCACCACGTGCACGAGGAGGTCGGACTCCGACACCACCTCGAGTGTCGAACGGAAGGCCTCCACCAACTGGTGGGGCAGCTTGCGGACGAAGCCCACGGTGTCGGAGAGAAGAACCGCTTCGCCGCCCGGCAGGTCGAGGCGCCGGGTACGGGGGTCGAGGGTGGCAAACAGCCTGTCCTCCACGAGAACTCCCGCGTCGGTCAGGTGGTTGAGCAGCGTGGACTTGCCGGCGTTGGTGTAACCGACCAGCGAGACGCCGGGGAGGCGGCTGCGCCGGCGGCCTTTGCGCTGGAGCCGGCGGTTCTTGGTCAGCTCCTTCAGCTCCGCCTCCAGGCTGGTGATCCGCCGCATGAGGCGCCGGCGGTCGACCTCCAGCTGGGTCTCACCCGGGCCCCGCGTGCCGATGCCACCGGCCTGCTGGGACAACGCCGTCCCGCGACCACGTAGTCGGGGCAGGCGGTAGCGGAGCAGGGCCAGCTCCACCTGGGCCTTGCCCTCGGGGGTGGAGGCGTTCTGGGCGAAGATGTCGAGGATCACCGCGGTGCGGTCGATGGCCGTGCGGCCGAGGATCTTCTCCAGGTTGCGCTGCTGGGCCGGGCTCAGCTCGTCGTCGAAGACAACGGTGTCGGAGTCCTCGGTGAGCGACATTTCGGCCAGCTCCGCCGCCTTACCCTTGCCGACATAGGTGGCCGGGTCGGGAGCGTTGCGGCGCTGGATGGTGCGGGCGACCACGTCGGCGCCGGCGGTGTCGACCAGCTGGGCCAGCTCGTCGAGGTGGGCCTCGACCTCCTCGATCCTGGTGTGGCCGAGAGCCACGCCGACCAGGATGATCTTCTCCCGGAAAGAGCGCTCGATGAGGGTCATGCCCAGTCCACCTCTATGCGGGCGATGAGCTGGGTGGGACCGCTGAGGACGACGGTGTTGTCACGCAGCTCGATGTCGGCAGCTCCGCCGGGCTGGTGGACGGTGACGATGGAGCCGACGAGGCCCCAGCTGTGAGCCGCGGCCGCGGCCGCGCAGGCGCCGGTGCCACAGGCGAGGGTCTCGCCCACGCCGCGCTCCCACACCCGCAGGGTCAGCTCGTCCCGGCCCGGCCCGAGCATGACGAACTCGACGTTGATCCCCGCTGGAGTCAGCTCCTCCATCTTCGGGCCGAGGTCGGCCACGTCCACCTCCCGGGGGTCGGGGCCCAGCAGCACCAGGTGCGGGTTGCCCATGTCGACCGTCCGCACCCGCCGGCCCAGGCACTCCTGGGGCTGGTCGGGGCCCAGGGTGGCTCGGCCCATGTCAACGCTGACCCGGCGGACGCCCGGTTCGGTCTCGTCCTCCACCGTCACCTCTCGCAGGCCCCCGCCGGTGGCGATGGTGAGCTGCGGGCCTTTGCCGGCGTCGACGACGGCTTGGGCGAGACTGCGGATGCCGTTCCCGCTCATCTCGGCCAGACCCCCGTCGGCGTTGCGCAGGGTCATGGTGATGTCCGCAGGGGCCGCTCCGGTGCGGGCGTGGATCATCCCGTCGGCGCCGATACCCCGGTGGCGGTCGCACAGTGAGCGGGCCATCTCCAGCCCGAAGTCCACTTTGTCGTCCGGGTCGAGAAGGACGAGGAAATCGTTGCCCAGGGCGTGGTGCTTGGTGAGGTGCAGCGTGGTCAGTGCCGTCATGGGTGGCCCCAGTCTCCCAGCAGCGCGGGCAGAACAGCGAACGGGTCGCACGTGGTGCCGTACCAGGTGATGCGGGGGTCCCGGCGGAACCACATCCGCTGGCGGCGGGAGAATGCCTTCGTGCGGCGCACGGTCTCCTCCATGGCCTCCTCCAAAGTGCACTCATCGGCCAGGTGGGCCAGGATCTCCCGGTATCCCAGCGCTTGGCGTGCGGTCCGGGAAAGACCGCTGTCCTGGGCGGCGAGAGCACGTACCTCGTCGATCAAACCATCTTTCAACATGGTCCGTACCCGCGCTTCCACCCGGGCGGCGAGGGCGGGGCGGGGTAGCCAGACGCCGGCCATACGGAACCTCGGCGCCGGTCTGTGCGCTTCGAGGCCCGGGCCGAAGGAGGAGAAGGGGCGGCCGGACCCGATGGTCACCTCGAGTGCCCGCACGACACGCCGGCGGTTGGAGGTCGTCATCCGATCCGCCGCCGCCGGGTCCAACTCGGCCAGGCGATGGTGCAAGCCGGCGGTGTCGGGGTCGGCCTCCACCTCGGCCCGCACCTCGGGCCAGCGTCCCGGCATCTCGAGGCCGTCGATCACGGCGCGCAGGTAGAGCCCGGTGCCTCCCACCAACAGGGCGCGATGACCCTTCGCCTCGATGGCAGCCAAGGCCTCTCGGGCTGCCAGCTGAAAATCGGCCACGGTGAACTCATCGGCCGGATCGGCCAGGTCGATCAGGTGGTGGGGTACCTCGGCCTGCTCCTCGGCCGTCGGCTTGGCCGTGCCCACGTCCATGCCCCGGTACACCTGCATGGAGTCCACCGACAGCAGCTCCACCGCCGGCCCGGGGAGGCGTCGGGCCAGCTCCAGTGCCAGCGCCGACTTGCCCGACGCCGTAGGCCCGAGGAGCACCAGATGGCGGCCATGGTCCTCACCTTGCGAGGACATAGGGGGCGTTTTCCGCTCGGTATGTACTCGCAATTGACGTTGGTCAGCCGGCGGCGACTGGGATCCTGGTGCGATGGCGGGGGCGGGCCGTCACTTCCTGCAGCTCGCCCGTGAGGTGGTGCGGCGCGGCACCGGTGACGACCACGGTGGCGAAGCTCCCAGGCGCCAACACTTCGGAAAAGAAATGCAACAACTTGTTCTGTCGGGTGCGACCGGTGAGAACATTGGGGTCCCGCTTGCTAGGGCCCTCGACGAGGACCTCCTCCACCCGGCCTACCCGGGCCTGGTGCTTGAGCAGGGCGGAGCGCTCGACCACCACCTTGAGCCGGTCGAAGCGCTCGGCCACCACCTCGGCGGGGACGAACCGATCCTCCATGGTGGCCGCCTCAGTCCCCGGTCGGGGTGAGAAGACGAAGGTGTAGGCGCTGTCGTACTCGGCGGCGGCGACCACCTCGAGGGTGCGCTCGAAGTCGTCGTCGGACTCGCCCGGGAAGCCGACGATCAGGTCGGTGGTGACGGCCAGGTCAGGCACGGCGGCGCGAGCGGCGGCCAGCTTCTCGAGGTAGCGCTCCCCGGTGTAGCCGCGGTGCATGGCCGCCAGCGTTCGGTTGCTCCCGGACTGGAGGGGGAGGTGCAGGTGCTCGCACACCGCCGGCGCCGCGGCCATGGCCGCGATCGTGTCGGGGCGGAGGTCCTTGGGGTGGGGGCTGGTGAAGCGAACACGGCGGATGCCGTCCACCGACGCCACCGCCTCCAGCAGCTGGGCGAACAAAGGCGAGCGACGGGTGATGTCGCGGCCGTAGGAGTTCACGTTCTGGCCGAGGAGGGTGACCTCCACCGTGCCGGCCGCGGCCAGGGCCTCGACCTCGGCCACCACCTCGGCGAATGGCCGGCTGATCTCCTTGCCCCGGACGGAAGGCACGATGCAGAAGGCGCAGCTGTTGTCGCAGCCGATTTGGATGGTGACCCAGGCCGAGTAGGGCAGGTCCCGGCGGGCGGGCAGAGCCGAGGGAAAGGCCTCCGACTCCTCCAGGATCTCCATGACCGGGCCCTCGTCCCTGGCCCGGCGCAGCAGGTCGGTGGCGCTGGCGACGTTGTGGGTGCCGAAAACCACGTCGGTGTGCGGGGCCCGGGCCTGGATGAGGTCCCTGTCCTTCTGGGCCAGGCACCCGGCCACGGCGATCTGCATCTCCGGCCGGCGGTCCTTGAGCGCCTTGAGCTGGCCCAGGTTGCCGTAGAGCTTGTTGTCGGCGTTCTCCCGGATGCAGCACGTGTTGAGCACGACCACGTCGGCCGCCTCCAGGTCCTCGGTGGCGGCCATGCCCTCGGCCTCCAGCATGCCGGCGATGCGCTCCGAGTCATGCACGTTCATCTGGCACCCGAAGGTGCGGATCAGATACGTACGGTTCGGGGCCATCTCCTGCCCCAGGCTACCGGCCGGAGGCGTTTTGGCCGGATGTTCGGGGCGGGCCGCCCGCAGGGAACTCTCCGGCCGGTGACAGCAGGCCTTGCGCAAAAGTCCGTCAGGAGAGAGAGTCGGCGGGAGCGTTCTCCCGGACCTCAGGCCGCACGAGGCGGGAGATGGCGACCTCATCGGCCAGGTCGGGGACCGGGCGAAGCGCCGGCCGGTCACGCACGTCCACGATCGTGGGCATCCGGCGCTGGCGATCCTCTACCAGCAGCCGCATGGCGGTACGGCGTTCGCCGTCGATCTCGATGTCGGCGAAGCTGGGCACGCAAATCAGGTCGATTCCTGAAGGGGCAAGAAAGCCCCGGGCGATGGCGATGGCCTTGACGGCCTGGTTGAGCGCTCCCGCCCCCACGACCTGGACCTCCACGCCACCGGACTGGCGGACCACGCCGGCCAAGGCGCCGGCGCACGAATTGGGGTTGGACTTGCTGCTGACCTTCAGGACTTCCACGGCTGCTCCCCGACTACGGCTGCGACGGATGGGACCACTTCATACCGAGGATTCGACACGACGGGCGCCGCCACCTTCGGCCCGGGCTCAAAAATCTGCCCGCTCGTACTCACGTAGGTCATCTTCACGTACGTAGACGCCCCCGTCCTGGCCGCGGCCGGCGGGGAGCACCTGTGATTCGACAAGCGACAGGACTTCGTCGAGCGTCACGCGCAGCTGCCGTGCCACCTCGGGGAGGCTCAGCAGCTCGTTCGCCACAGTGCTCATGTTACGCCTCCCCCAGCTCGGGAAGATCCGGCAGGTACTTCACCACGAGGATGCGCTGGGCCCCCCGGCAGCGCTCCCGTTCCTCGCCTGGGCCCAGAGCATCAATGGCAGCCACCAACGCCAGGTAGACCGCCCTAGCTTCTTCGATGTTGAGCAGGATCTCCTCAGGGAGTGGATCGCCGTCAGGCATCCGAGAACCTTCATCTGTTGCGGACTTCGCGAAGAACGACCTGACTATCAGTCGTTGACCATGATCGGCTCGTCGTCACCGACACCCTGACCCAGGGGGATGTCGTCGTCCGTCTCGCCGGCGCCTTCGCCGACCTCGGCGGCAGGTTGGCCGTACAGACCCGACTGGCGGCGGATCCGCTCATCCAGCTCCACCATGACCTCGGGGTTGTCCAGCAGGAACTGCTTGGCGTTCTCCCGGCCCTGGCCCAGCTGCTCGCCCTCGTAGGTGTACCAGGCCCCCGACTTCTTGGCGATGCCCAGGTCGACGGCGATGTCGAGCACCGACCCCTCCCGGCTGATCCCCCTACCAAACTGAATATCGAACTCGGCCTGCTTGAACGGGGAAGCGCAGTTGTGGACCACGATGTCGTTGGCGACGAACGTGTGGTGCTCGTCCACCTCGATGTCGTAGACGGCCCGCCGCTCGGCCGGGCTGATGGCCACGATTTTGTCGTACCAGAGGTCCTCCTCTAGGACCTGGCGGAGGAAATCGCTGTCCAAGGCATCAGCGAGCACCTGCATGGAGTCACGGCGCACGCGTCGGGCGCCAACCACGGCCTTCAACCCTGAGCTTCCCTTTGAGGCATCGTGGCCGAGCAACTGCGCGGCGAGCGGCCCTGTGACCCCCCGCCCCCACAGGTAGGCGAGGACCGGTTGCGTCTGCGCCGGCGACAGGTACACCTGGCTCGAACCCCGATGCTTCCGGAGTTCGGGGCGACCCAGCTCGCGGGACAGGACCTGCCCTCTTGGCCCCCACATCGGTATGGCGGCCGCGAATCGCCGCACATTGTCGATACCGCTGACGCGGACCTGCCAGCACGGGAGCTTGCCTTGGACGCGACGGCCCTTGATCAGGCTCGGCCGGTTGGTGGTGGGGTCGTTCGCCCTGACAGAGCTACCGATGCCCCAGCGCAACAACAGCCAATGCACCTGCTGGGCAAGCTCCAGCGAGGTGGTGCAGAACCCGACCCGCAAACCTCCCGTCTGCTCCCGGCTCACCCAGCCATCGGTCTCGAGCAGGCCGAACAGCAGGTTCCCGACGACAGTCGCCGACGTCTCCGGATCGAAGAAAGGTGCAGGAATCCGCTTCGTCGGAGCGAGATGCCCCCAGATCCCGGCGGCACGGGCCAGTTCCAAGAGGAGGTTCTTCTCGCCCTTGCGATGAGAGAAGCTCGTCTCGATCCCCCGGCGGTGGGAGTCACACCCGAGGGCTTGGGCGATCTCTATAGCGTCCTGCTGGAGCGGCTCCTCGACGTTGATGAAGTGAATAGGCGTCTTGCCGCCGACGTAGCCGTCACCGATCAGGTAGCCCAGCATGCGGGCATGCTCGGACGGCATAGGCTCGTTCTCGCCGAACCCGATGGCCTGCCGTGGACGGGCCAGGAGATCGCCCTTGCCGAGGTCACCTGCCTCCTGCCACCCAGCGTCGGTGAGCACCTTGTGATCAGGGGTCACCCAGAGAGCCGTCCCGTCCCGGAGATGCAGGCCTATGACATCTCGTTCACCCTGGTCGAACCTGTCGACGATGGGCCGCACATGGAGCTTCCCGGCCTTGTCGGCAGCGACTACGGCGGCACCTGCCCCACCGTTGACCACATCCTCGATCCGGTGCGTGAGACCCGAGGTTGGATCGAACAAGGTCGTGCCCGCCGCCACGCACTTGTTCTTGACCACTTTCACCCGCACCCGGTTCCCCACCACCTCGGCGCCGTCCTTGATCGACTCGATGCGCCGAATGTCGAGGCGCACCGAGCTGTAGAACTTCAGCGCCTTGCCACCAGGGGTGGTCTCAGGTGAGCCGAACATCACACCTATTTTCTCTCTAAGTTGATTTATAAAAATAGCGACGGTGTTGGAGCGGTTGAGGGTGGCGGTGATCTTGCGCAGGGCCTGGGACATGAGGCGGGCCTGGAGGCCCATGTGGGAGTCGCCCATGTCGCCCTCGATCTCGGCCCGGGGGGTGAGGGCGGCCACGGAGTCGATCACCAGCACGTCGAGGGCCCCGGAGCGGATGAGCATGTCGGCGATCTCCAGGGCCTGCTCTCCGGTGTCGGGCTGGGAGATGAGCAGCTCGTCGACGTTGACGCCGATGGCGCCGGCGTACACCGGGTCCATGGCGTGCTCGGCGTCGATGTAGGCGCAGATGCCGCCGTTGCGCTGGGCCTCGGCCACCACGTGCATGGCCAGGGTGGACTTGCCGGAAGACTCCGGGCCGTAGATCTCCACCACGCGGCCCCGGGGCAGACCTCCGACGCCGAGGGCCAGGTCGAGGGCCATGGCCCCGGTGGGAATGGACTCGATGCCCATGTGGGTCTTGTCGCCCATGCGCATGATGGACCCCTTGCCGAACTGCTTGTCGATCTGGCCGAGGGCCATCTCGAGCGCCTTGTCTCGTTCCATCGGTAGAACCCCTCTCTTCACGGTTGTTCCTCTGTTTTCTGGTTCGAGGTCCACCCTACGAAGAGGGTGTGACAAGTGACACCGTTGTACTTCCAGAAGTGTAATCCCAAACGAGTGTTCGTTCAGGGACCCTGGAGCACGATGCCGAGGGGCGGCGTTCACGGCCGGCGAGGAGAGGTCCCCGGAAAGGACGAGGGGGGCGCAGCACCGCCGCTGGCGGGGGCCCGGCCGGCGCAGTCGGCCGGCGGCGCCGGAACCATATCCGAGGGTGGGGCCTCAGTCCAGCGGTTCCCCGCGCTCCAGGAGGCGCCGGCGGAGGAGGTCCAACATGGTGATCACCGCGAGCTCCCGGATGTGCCGGCGGTCGCCGGGCAGGAGGCGGTGCACGACCTCGGTTTTTCCGTCCAGGCACAGGCCGAAGTAGGCGGTGCCCACGGGCATGCCGTCCTGGGTGGCCGGCCCGGCCACCCCGGTGACCGACAGGGCGACGTCGGACTCCAGCACCCGGCACGCCCCCTGGGCCATGACCGCGGCCGCCTCCTCGGACACCACCGGTCCCTCCGGCACGTCGAGCAGGCCGAACTTCACCTGTGAGTCGTAGGACACCACTCCCCCGCGGAACCACTTGCTGGACCCCTCCACCTCCACCACCCGGGAGGCCACCAGGCCCCCGGTCATCGACTCCGCCAGCCCCAGAGTCAGGCCGAACTCCTCCAACAGCGCGCCCACCCTTTCCTCCATCGTCTGGTCGTCCACGCCGAAGACCAGGGGCCCGAGGATGCTTCGGATCTCCACATCTTCGCCATCGAGCAGCTTCTCCGCCTCGTCGCGGGTTGCGGCCCGGGCCGTGATCCGGACGGCGATGCCCTTGATCCCGCCGGCCAGGAAAGCCAGCGTCGGGTTGCCGGCATCCTCCAGTGCCTCGACCCGCGGGGCCAGCCGCTCGGCCAGGACGGACTCGGCCAGGCCCCACGTGCGCAGGACCCGGGAGACGATGGTGGAGGGCGATCCGGCACGGCGGCGCAGGTCGGGAAGAACGGCCCGGTCCACCATCTCCTTCAACTCGTGGGGCACGCCCGGCAGCGCGTACACCACCTTTTCGCCGATCGGGCACACGAGCCCGGGCGCCGTTCCCTGGTCCTGGGCGATGCTCGTGGCGCCCTCGGGAACGTCGGCCTGCCGCTCGTTGCTCACCGACATCTCCCGGCCACGGGCGGCGAACCGTTCCCGCAGGCGCTCGACCAGCGCTTCGTCGCGCCGCAGCGACACTCCCATGACCTCGGCGATCGCCTCCCGGGAGACATCGTCGTGGGTGGGGCCCAGCCCGCCACACACGATGACGGCCTCGCTCCGCTCCAGCGCCACCCGTACCGCCGTCACGATGCGCTCGACGTTGTCGCCCACGATGGTGCGGAAGTACGACTCGATGCCGGCAGCGGCCAAGCGCCGCCCCAGCCACGCCGAGTTCGTGTCGACCACGTCCCCCAGGAGCAGCTCGGTTCCTACGGCGACGATCTCACAACGCACGGCCGCGGCGATCCAATCCCTCGGCGTCAGATGCGGCCACGACCCGTCGGGCGTCGAGGAAGTACTGGGCGCCGGTGAACAATGTCAACCCGACGCCGGCCCACAGCCCGACGGCGGCGATGGAGGGATGGTCGGTGGTGGGCGGCAGGAGGACGAAGGCGACCGCCGCCTGCTGGACCACGGTCTTCACCTTGGCCCACCAGCGGGCCGGGATGGAGATGCCCCGCTTTCCCATCCAGGTCCGGTAGAGGCTGACCGCAACCTCCCGAACGGCGATGAGAACGACGGGCAACCACCAGAAGAGGCCCTCGACGACGAGGGCGAACAGGGCGCCGAGGATGAGGCACTTGTCGGCCAGCGGGTCGAGGAAGGCGCCGGAGCGGGTGATGCCCTGTCGGCGGGCGATGTAACCGTCGACCCAGTCGGTGCCCGACAGCAGGATCCACAGGGCGAATGCCGGCCACGACGCGCCGCCTCCCAGGATCATGGCGATGAGAACGGGCGTAGCGAGCACACGGGCGATGGTGACGGCGTTGGCCGGGGTGGCCAGGGCGCCGGGGCCGAAGCCCGACCTGACACCCGCCGGCGGTGAGTCGGTGGCCACTTTCAGACGGCCTCGGCATCGAGGTCCGGGCCCTCTGCACCGGTGATGATCACCTTCACGACCTCGCCAACAGCAAGCGACTCCGGTATCCGGACGACACCGTCGATCTCGGGCGCCTCGCGGTGACTCCGCCCGACGCCGGGCCTGTCCACCAGGACCTCGACCACCTCACCGATGAGCCTCTGGCGGCGGCGGGCGGTGATGGCGTCCTGCACCTCGCTCAGCTCCCGGAGGCGCTCGGCCACGAGAGCCGGCGCCACCTCGCCGTCGAGCCCGGCGGCATAGGTGCCTTCCTCGGCCGAATACGAGAAGAACCCGCACCAGTCCAGCTGCGCCTCGTGGAGAAACGCAAGGAGTAGATCGTGGTCGGCCTCGGTCTCTCCGGGGTAGCCGACGATGAAGTTGGAGCGGAAGGCGGCATCGGGCCACCTGTCGCGGATTTCGCCCATGCGGCGCAGGAAGCGGGCTCCGTCTCCCCACCGGCGCATGCGCTTCAGCAGAGGCCGCGAGACGTGCTGCAGGGACAGGTCGAAGTACGGGATGCCGGTGTCGCCGATGGCGTCGATCAGCTCATCGGTGAGGTCGGATGGGTACAGGTACAGCAGGCGGGTCCTGGCCTTCTCCGCCACCGCCCGAACCAGACCCACTATGGCGCCGGCACCCAGCCCGGCCACGTCCTTGCCGTAGGAAGCGAGGTCCTGGGCGACCAGGACGATCTCCTTGGCCCCGAGAGCATCGACCTCGTCCAGGATGGCCTCGACAGGGCGGGAACGCTGGGGGCCGCGGAACGAGGGAATGGCGCAGAACCCGCATTTGCGGTCGCAGCCCTCGGCGATCTTCACGTAGGCCCAGGGGGCCGTGGCCGGCGGGCGAGGGAGGTTCAGCAGGTCGAGACGGGGAACACCGGCCCGCTCACCCAGCGTTACCGGCACGCCGAAACCGGCGACCAGGTCGACCTCGGGGAGGGCGGCGGCCAGCTCGTCGCCGTAGCGTTCGGCCATGCAGCCCGTCACGACCAGCTTCGCCCCCGTCGCCTTGGCACCGGCCAGAGCCAGCACCGTCTCCACCGATTCCTGACGGGCGGCCTCGATGAAGGCGCAGGTGTTGACCACAACCACGTCGGCCTCGGCCGGAGACGAGGCGGCGGTCATGCCGTCCCCGCGGAGCGTCCCGGTCAGCTTGTCCGAGTCCACCTGGTTCTTCGGGCAGCCCAGGGTCTCCACCCAGTAGCGACCCGTCACGACCCCGAATCTACAGTCGGTGCCCGTGGCCGACCCCCAGTTCGACGTGTGGGGCCAGGAATGGGGCCCGCCGGAGCTGATCTAGTTACGATCACCCTATGGCCACCGCTTCCCCTCAGCCGTCACCGAACCCGAACGCGCTGCGTTTCCAGCTCAACGTCACGCTGCCGGGCACCCTCAGCTTCGGCAATGCCGAGGCTGCCGACGCCCATCCCTTCGCCAAGGAGGTGTTCGGGGCCGCCGGCGTGGCCTCCATCTTCGGCGTGAACGACTTCGTCACCGTGAACCGGACGTCAGGTGCCGAGTGGGAGCCGATCATCGCCGCCGTGCAGGCTGCCGCCGCCGAGTACCTATAGGTCTGCTCCTCCCGGACCATTGCCACCGCGAGACTTCAAAGAGGAGGGACAGATGCCGAAAAAAGACAGCATGGCCACCGCGCCCCCGGTAGCTACTGACCCGTGGTCACCGACGGGCCCCCCACTCGTGCCGGTGACACGCGAGGAGCTCCGCCGGGAGGCGCGGGTGGTGGGCCTGCGCGATTTCGAGTCGCCCTCCTTCGAAGCCGTCGACCGCCGGCGGGTGCAGTTGTGGGCCATCTCGACCCTCCTGCTGATCCTGCTGTCGTCGATGGTCGTCATCTCGACCTGGACACCACAACTCGTTGGAGACCAGCAGCCCCGCCTTCTGCTCCGCCTGAGCGTCCTCGGGCTGACGATCGCCTTCGCCTTCTACTCCTTCGAGAAGGAGGCCCACCTCCGCCGACTCAGCCGCCTCCTGTTCGACGAACGCCTGCTCACAACGGCCCTGTCCAACCGGCTGCACGAACTGTCGCTCCTCCTCGAGGCAGGCAGAGCCATGAACTCGGTGCTCGAGCTGCCGCAGGTTCTCTCGTCGATCCTCCAGAGCGCCCTGGAGCTGCTCCGGGGCTCCAATGGTTCCCTGATGCTGATCGAGCAGGAGGGAGAGCTCCACACCGTGTGCGAGGTGGGCAACGACAGCGCCCGTGAAGCCCGTATGAAGGTAGGCGAGGGCATCGCCGGCGCCGTGGCCGCCACGATGCAACCCCTCCTCGTCAACGGCCGCCCCGACCCGTCGCGGTTCCCCGGCCTGCGGTCACGGGACCACGACGTCACCAGCGCCATGTGCGTTCCCCTCGTCCACCACGACGAAGCGCTCGGCGTACTCAACGTGAACGCCGGCGAAGGCCAGACCTTCTCGGAGTACGACCTGCGGGCTCTCAGCCTCTTCGCCGAGCAGGCGGCCAGCACCATCGCAAAAGCCCGGCTCTTCGACACCCAGCGGGTGCAGGCCGAGCAGCTCGCTCACCTTGCTTTCCACGATCCACTGACGGGGCTGGCGAACCGCGTGCTGTTCGTGGACCGGGCCGCCCAGGCCCTCACCCGCGCCCAGCGCCACCCGGCGGCGGTGGCCGTGCTGTTCGTCGACCTCGACCGCTTCAAGCTGGTCAACGACAGTCTCGGTCACGCCGCCGGCGATGAGCTTCTTGTCAGCGCCGCGGCACGGCTACGGGCGGTCGTACGCCCGAGCGACACCTTGGCCCGTTTCGGCGGGGACGAGTTCGTGGTCCTGTGCGAGGGCCTGGCCGGCGAGATCGAGGCCATCGGTGTGGCGGCGCGGATCGAAGAGGCTTTCTCCGTACCGTTCCAGCTGGCGGCAGGCCAGGCGCGGGTCACCGCCAGTGTCGGCATCGCCCTGGCCAGCGACCCCAACGACGAGCCCGAGGCTCTGGTCCGGGACGCCGACACGGCGATGTACCGGGCCAAGCAGCGGGGTCGAGCCGGCCACGAGGTTTTCAGCGCCGCCATGCGCGCCGAGAAGACCGGCAAGCTGCACGTGGAGAACTGCCTGCGCCGCGCCGTGGAGCAGGACCGGATGGTGGCGATGTTCCAGCCGATCGTCGACCTGCGCGCCTCCAACCGTGTGGTCGGAGCGGAGGCCCTGCTCAGGCTCAACGATGCCGACCGGGGCATCCTTTTTCCCGCCGAGTTCCTGGAGGTGGCAGAGGAGAGCGGGCTCATCGTGCCGCTCGGGACCTGGATCCTCAGGGAATCCTGCGCCCAGGCCGCTCGATCCAGTTCGAGGTTCCCGGTGGCGGCACCGACGACGGCGTCGGTGAACGTGAACCTCTCCGCCGTCCAGCTAGCCAACCGGGATCTCGCCGATCTCGTGGCCCAGGTGCTCGAGGAAACCGGGTTGCGTCCCGATGACCTCCATTTGGAGATCACCGAGACGGCACTCACCGAGCTGTCGTCCGACACCCTCGCCATGCTCGAATCCGTCACTGCGTCGGGCGTTCACCTAGGCATCGACGACTTCGGCACCGGGTACTCCTCGCTCACGTACCTGCGCAGGTTCCCCGTTGACTTCGTGAAGATCGACCGCTCCTTCGTGGAGGGCCTGATGACGGATTCCGAGGACCTGGCCATAGTCGAATCGGTGATCGGACTGGCCAGGGGCCTGGGGCTGACAAGTGTGGCCGAGGGCGTTGAGAGTGAGGAGCAGGCGGTCCGGCTCCTCGATCTCGGCTGCGATCTCGCCCAGGGCTACCACTTCGGGCGCCCGGCCACTACCTTCGCCGCCGCTGTGCTCTGACCCTCAGCCGTTCGCGTGGTGGGCGGCCTCGACGGTGGTGGAGATGCCCCCACGCACCTGCCAGTCCGTGGTGACGGTTATCCGCCGTGGGGAGACGGCCGCCACGAGGTCGTCGAGGATGCGGTTGGTGACGTCCTCGTGGAAGCTCCCTTCGTCCCGGAAGCTCCACAGGTAGAGCTTGAGCGACTTCAGCTCGACGATGCTCTCGCCCGGCACATAGGAGATCGTCACCGTCGCAAAGTCCGGCTGATTGGTACGAGGACAGACGCAGGTGAACTCGGGGGTGCTGCAGCGCACCTCGTAGTCGCGCCCGGGATGTGGATTGGGAAGAGCGACGAGTTGACGCGAGGGGCTACTCGGCACTCAGCCGTTCTTGCCGAGCATCCGGTTCATCTTGGTGCCACAAGTGGGGCACAGGCCCTGGGCGGCCCGACGGCCGTTGGCCATCTCGACGGCCTCGCCCTCGAACTCCCGCTTTTCCCGACATTTGACGCAGTAACCCTCGTAGGTTGCCATGTGCCGACCCTAGTGCAGCAGTGTCAGCCCTTCGTGGTCCGCCTGGAGCAGCAGAGCCCGCCCATCCACGCCTGAGGCGGCCAGCAACCTCTCGCCGGCATCCCTAACTGCCGGCGCTTCGTCGGCCCCGCAGACAGCCAGCAGGCTCGGACCAGCCCCCGACCAGCAGGCGGCAAGGGCTCCGGCACCGGTCAACCCGACCATGATCCCGGCTGCCTCGGGGAACAGGAAGGCTCGGGACGACTGGTGCAGCCGGTCCTCGGTCGCCTCTTGGCGGAGGAGCCTCCGGTCCGACAGTCCCGCCAGCAGCAAACCCATCCGGCCGAGGTTGAAGGCGGCGTCCTCATGGGCCACCAGGGCGGGCAGGGCGGCGCGCGCCTCCTCGGTCGGGAGCCGGCGATCGGGCACGAGGACCACGAACGACAGCCCCCCATCGAGCGGGAGGCGGCTGGCCACGGCGTCATCCCCGACGGTGGTGGCGCTCACCAGCCCGCCCAGAACCGCGGCTGCGGCATTGTCCGGATGTCCGTCGTGCTGTGCGGCCACCGCCAATGGGTCTTCGGCGCCGGCGGCCGCAGCGGCGGCGGCGGCGAGGGCGGCCGAGGAGCCCAGGCCCCGGCCAACGGGTATCTCGGAACGAACAGTGATGGCCAGCTTGTCGTGGCCCCGCACCGACGCGGCGACGCGAGCGGCCAGGTGCGAGGCATCGGCCGGTAGCTCGGCACCCTCACCCTCAGCCCTGACGGTGAGGTGGTCGGCCTCCTCCACCTCGACCTCCACGTGGAGGGACAGTGCGATGGCCAGCGTGTCGAAGCCGGGCCCGAGGTTGGCCGACGAGGCCGGGGCCCGTGCTCGCACCGGGGCACCCTAGACCGATCGGTCAAGTTTCATGCGCCGAACCGGTTACCTCCCTTGAGCAGTAGCGGTCGAAGTAATGACGGGAATCCACGACCTCCCGTCAGGAGGAAAGAAACCATGTACACCTTCGCCGTAACCCTGCTCTTGGGTCTGGCGTTGTTCAAGATGGTGGACGTGCTCGAAGAGCTCGTCCCCGATCTCACCAAGCTTCACAGCGTGGTGACGCTCGGTCTCGCCATCGCCACCGCGTTCGTCATCGACTTCTCACTCTTCGGTGGGTTCGACGTGGCGCTGCGCGAAGAGTGGATGGGCACTCTGCTGACCGGCGCAGTCATCGCCGGCACCACCACCGTGTGGCGTTCCGCCTTCCACTGGCTCGGCTCCTCGGAGGGCGAAGAGCCCGAGGTACGCCACCAGCCCACCCGCATGGTGAACCGGGCCGCGTAGCCCGCTCCCACCACCATCAAGATACGAAGGCGGCCTCTGCCCGGGGGCCGCCTTCGTCGCGTCCCGGCTCCAGGTCCTCCAGCTCCACCACCGGGTCGAGACGGTGGGCCACCCGGCGGAGGCCCGGCAGGATGTGCCTCCCCGTCGTCAGGATGAGCACTGCATTGGCAAAGGCGCCGGCCGCGTCCCACGGCAGAGAGGTGGCCACGTAGAACGACCAGTAACGCTGAAGGGTGGCGGAAAGGGACAGCCCCGGCTGCCATGCCAGTGCGCCGCTGCCGACGGTGAAGGGCCAGAACCACAGGTTCATCACGGCGCCGTAGAGGAAGCCCGCGAACCAGCCGCCCAGAGCGAGCACCGCCACCTCGGCCAGCGGTGGCAGGCGCCTGGTGACCCTGCCGGCGAACCCGCTGGCTCCTCCCAACCAAGCGAGCACGAGCATCTGGAACGGCAGCCATGGGCCGATCCCGCCGGTGATCACGGCCGAGGTGGCCATGGAACAGAGGCCGAGCAGCATGCCGAAGCGCGGGCCGAAGGCGGCGCCCGCCAGTATCACCAGGAAGAAGATTCCGCTGCCGCCACCGGGGAGATCGACGAGGCGGAGCAGGCCGGCGATGGCGGACAGGACGCCCAGCAGGGCGACGGTGGCGCCGTTCATCGTCGCCCGCCGGAGCTCGAGGGTGACGGCGGCGACCACCAGCGCTCCGACGGCCGCCGCGACGAGGGGGGCGTCGCCGGTGTGGTCGGCGTTGGCGAGGGTGCCGGCCGGCAGCCAGAAGGGATAGAGGAACGCCGCCGCGCCCACGATCACCACCAGCAGGTAGACGGCTGTGGGCCGGGACCGGGCGAGAAAGGGCGGGGGCGGGGGCGGCACGGTCACGTCGGTACCGCCCTGGACCGGCCGAGGGCGGCGGCCACCTCCTCCACGGTCAGGAACGGGGGGAGGACGCGCAGCACCTGGGGGGCGAACAGCGAGCCGGTCAGGACATCCCGGGCAGGACCGTCGGCGACCACGTCGCCGTCGCCCAGCACCACGACCCGTGTGGCACAGCGAGCGGCCAGTTCCACGTCGTGGGTGGCCAGCACGGCCGCCGCTCCGCTGGCCGAAGACGCCCGGTCCTCGAGCAGACGTTCCAGAGCGGCCCGGGAGGGGGCATCCATACCCCGGGTCGGCTCGTCGAGCAGCAGGACGTCCGGGTCGCCGACGGCGATGGCGGAGATGGCCAGCCGCTGCCGCTCCCCCGCCGACAGGTCCCGCGGATGGCGGTCGGCCAGATGGGTGAGATCGAGCGCCTCGAGCCACTTTTCCACGCACTGGCACCCATGATGGGCAGCTCCGTGGTTCTGGCGGCAAGAACCGTCGGATGTCGGCGGATCCTGCCGCCGGAAGCGGGAAGTGCGGCGGTCGGAGTGGCGGATGCCCAGGAGGCGGCAGGTGGTCTCCACGTCGGCCCGGGCGGTCGGCCCCAGGAGCAGGGCGTCGGGGTCCTGGGGGACGTAGGCGACGGTTCCCGGTCTGCGGACCTCGCCTTTCGAGGGGGCGGCGAGGCCGGCGAGGGTGCGCAGGAGGGTCGTCTTGCCCGAGCCGTTCCGACCGAGGAGGGCGATCACCTCGCCCTGGCGCACCTCGACATCGAGGTCGCGCAGAATCACCCGGCCGCCACGGACGGCCTGTATCCCCCTAGCCGACAACAGCACCTCCCCGGGGGCGACGCCGGCGGGCACGACGGGCACGAGAAGGTCCGGAGGACTGACACGGGCGAAGTCCCGGGCCTGGCGGACGGTGAGCGGTGGCGGGTCCCAACCGAGCAGCCGTCCCAGCCGGGTGACGGCGGGGGCGCCGGCGTAGCCGGCCAGGACCTCGCCGACCGGGCCGGGGACGGGGACCAGAGGGGCGCCGGCGTAGGCAGGCACGACTTCGACCGCCGGGCGGCCGCGCCTGGCCATGGTGGTGTGGGTGGCATCCCCACTCGTGCCGAATGACGGTCCTGACGGGGAAGCTGGCCCGGTGGCCAGGACATCACGCCGGGCGCTCAGGAGCAAAGCCCGGTGGGCCAGGGGCCCGGCGCGTTCCAGGCGGTGCTCGGCCATGAAGACCGTGGTGCCCAGATCGGAGTTGAGGCGGGCCACCGCTCCCAACACGTCCTCTGCGCCCTGGGGGTCGAGCTGGGACGTGGGCTCGTCGAGCACGAGAGCGGAGGGGGCGGCGGCCAGCGCTCCGGCGATGGCGCATCGTTGCTGCTCCCCTCCCGACAGCGTCGCCGGTGAGCGGTCGCGCAGGTGGGCAATGCCGAGAGCGTCGAGAACTTCTTCCACGCGGCGGCGCATGGCCACCGGCGCCATGCCCAGGTTCTCGAGGACGAAGGCGATGTCGGCCTCCACCTGGTCGACCACGAACTGCGACTCCGGGTGCTGGTGGACGAAGCCGACCATGTCGGCCAGGCGCCGCGGCGGGTGGGTACGGGTGGACCGGCCGAAGGCGATCACGTCGCCCCGGAAGCGGCCCCCGCTGGCGTGGGGGACGAGCCCGTTGGCGCAACGCAGGAGCGTGCTCTTTCCCGACCCGGACGGACCGGCGACGAGCAGGATCTCGCCGGCCCGGACGTCGAGGTCGACGCCGGCGATGACGGGCTCGCCATCGGGATAGGCGAATCCGACACCGCGGTACGTGATCGCGCTGTCCTCGACGAAGCGACCGTTGAAGGTGGTCATGTCATCGCGCTTCCGTGTGCGCCTGGCTCGCGGTCCGCGGTGGCCTGCCGGTGAGGCAAGGCAGGGCGAACCCGATGTCGCGGTAGGTGAAACGGGTCATGTCAACTAGCCGACCTGGCGGCAGCCGTCTTCGGCGCCGCCGCGGATGTCATCGGCGCGTGAGTCGACTCGTCGGCACCCGGCGACGACCGCTCCGGTCGGCAGACGGCGGGCGCCACGAGGGCAGCCAGGGCCAGCACGGCCGAGACGTTCAGTGCCGGGAGCCGGAGCGGGCTGGCGGACCAGACGAGGCTGTCATCCCCGGCCAGGGCCATCAGAGCCAGCCCGGCCGGCGCCAGGAGACAGACGCCGGCCACGGCCCAGTCGTCGCCCTTCATGCGACGAGGCCGGTACCGCACCCGCCGGGACTGGCGGGATGCCACGGCGACGGCGGCGGCCAGGCTGACAGCGCCGGCGGCGCCCATGGCGACGGCAACCTCGCCGGCCCTACCGACGAGGGCCACGAAGGCTCCGGCCAGCCCGAGCAGGGCGACCAACGACAACGCGCCGGAGAGGCGATCGGCTCCGGTGGACCCAACGTGGCCGAACCCTCTCGCGTCCATCGACTCCGCCAGGGCCAGCGACCGCTCCAGGCCACTCTCCAGTACGGGGAGAGCCCGGCGCAGGAGGCGCCCCCGGCGGACGACGCGGCCACCCGTTCTGGCCAGATCGGCCTCACCCACCCGGTGCACAGTGGCGATCGTGGACGGTACGAAGGCAACGGCCACCGTCACCACCAGTCCCGCCTCGTAGAAGGCACGGGGTGCGGACTGGACCAGCTCGTGGTGGGACACGACGGCGTTGAAGGCTCCGAACACCGCCATGACTCCGACAACCACGAAAGCCTCTGCTGACGCTTGGAGCAGCACCGGGAGCTCGACCGTCCCCCCAAGCTGGAAGCCCCCCAGCACCCGGGGCAGGTCGACGTGAGGAAGGGTGAAGAGCACGTCGGAGCCGGCGTGGGTGGTCAGGGTCGTGAGCACTATGCGAAGCAGGGCGAACAGGACGCCGAAGACCAGGAGCACCGAGAACGAGGTGCGGGCAACCGGTGTGTCCTGCCCGTGCACCGAAACGACCACGGCGGCAACGGCCACGACGAGGGCGACGTAGAGCGGGCTGGGCGCCAGCTCCAGGCTGGCGGCGGCGGCCAGAGCCCATACCAACCAGGCCACGGCATGAAGGGGTTGAGGGGTCGTCACGTCATGTCCTGGCCAAGAGCTCCACCGACTGTCTATGCTGCCGCCTCGGTAGAGGTTGCCTGCCAGCCCGGATGCTGCAGGCGGTCCCATCCCTTCGGGGGCGGGACGGGGGAAGTCGGTGCGAGACCGACGCTGACCCGCAACTGTAACCGGTCCCTCGGGGCCGGGAGCCAGGACACCCACCCCTCCACGCCGGCTCCAACCGGCGTCCCGTGCACTGGCCGGCCCTCGTGGAAAGGGGCCTTACGGAGGAAACCATGTCCCGACGATCCACCGTCGTACTTTCGCTCATCAGCGCGCTGGCGCTCACCGCAGGCGCGGCGTTCGCTTCGCCCGCCATCATCCCGCCTGACCCCACCGCTGAACGCGCCGTCCAGTGGTTGAGGACGCAGCAGCAGGACGACGGCGGCTTCGAGGTCACCGGCTTCCCCGGCTTCGAGACGCCCGATGCCGCCCTGGCGCTGGCCGAGCACGGGCAGTTCCCCTCCGACATCGACAAGCCTCGGTGGCGGCCCGAGGCGGGCCGGGCCGCTGTCCTCGCTTCCGTCAAGAACGGGAAGACCCCGCTCGACTATCTCGACGACCTCGCCGAGACCGCCACCTCGCCGGGCCAGGCGGCCAAGCTCGTAGTGCTGGTGGCCGCGCCCCTGGGCCTCGATCCTGCCGCCTTCGATCCCCAGGGTGACGGGCCGGCGAACCTGGTGGCGCGGATGGACGCCGGCCGCAACGCCAATGGCTCCTACGGGCCGGCGGGCGCCTTCAACGCCACTCTCTACGCCGCCCTGGCCAATGTGCTCGTCGGCCGCACCGTCTCCCCCGAGACCCGCAACTACATGGTGGCGGCGCAGCAGGCCAACGGTGGCTGGAGCTTCTCAAGCGACCCCACCGGCACCGAGGAGGACATCGACACCACCGGACTGGCCATGCAGGCGCTACGGGCCGCCGGTGTCGACGCCCACAGCGAACCCATGCGCCGGGCAGTCGGGTTCCTTCTCCGCCGCCAGTTGCCGACCGGTGGTTGGGAGGCCTTTGACAGCCCCGATCCCAACGCCACCGCCCTGGCCGTTCTCGGACTCACCGCGGCGGGCCACGACACGGCTTCGGTGTGCTGGAGGGCTTCGGCCACCGGCGCGTCGTCCACCTCACCTGAAGCCGCCCTACGGGCCGCTCAGGCCGCCGACGGCCACATCGCCAGCCCCAATGATTCGTTCGGAATCAACACCTTCGCCACGTCGCAATCGGTTCAGGCCCTGCTCCGCGGCTGGCTGCCGGTCGTGCGGGCGGTGTCGTACTGCCCCGACGACGGCTACCGGCTGGTGGCATCCGACGGTGGCGTGTTCGCCTTCGGCCAGGCCCGGTTCTTCGGGTCGACCGGTGCGTTGCGGCTGAACCAGCCCATGGTCGGTATGGCGTCCACGCCGGGCGGCCAGGGCTACTGGCTGGTGGCGCGCGACGGTGGGGTGTTCGCCTTCGGCGACGCCCGTTTCTTCGGCTCCACCGGAGCCATCAGCCTCAACCAGCCGATCGTGGGGATGGCGTCCACACCGAGCGGCCGGGGCTACTGGCTGGTGGCGCGCGACGGTGGCGTGTTCGCCTTCGGCGACGCCCGTTTCCACGGGTCCACCGGAGCCATTGTCCTCAACCAGCCGATGGTGGCCATGGCCGCCACCCCGACCGGCGCCGGCTACTGGCTGGTGGCGCGCGACGGTGGCGTGTTCGCCTTCGGCGACGCCGTGTTCCGCGGCTCCACCGGTGCCATCACCCTGAACCAGCCCATCACCGGGATCGCCGCCACACCCACCGGCGCCGGCTACTGGATGGTGGCCGCCGACTCGGGGATATTCGCCTTCGGCGACGCCCGCTTCCTCGGTACCGACGCGGGTGCCGGCGCCGGCGCGCCCAGTGGCGTGATCGGCCTGCGCTCCTCCTACAGGGGCAACGGGTACCTGTGGGCCACCAGCGACGGCCGGGCCCAGGGCAAAGGCACCGACACCAACGCCCGCACCGAGCCCCTCGTGTTGAAAGCCCCCATAGTCGGGCTCTCCAGCTGAACGCAGGACCCGCGGCACGGTAGAGGCGTAGACGCAGATGCTCGTTGTCAGGCCGAACAGGCTTTCGCAAAATGAACGTCAGATATGGCGGCGGATGTCCAGCGGACTTGTTCGACGGCAGAAACCGTTCTGTGGAAACGGTTATTGCCGACGAAACCGGCAAGCCGCCGCGGATACTGGTGGAAAGGCGGGAAAGCTGCTGAAGGTCGTTATCGCCGTCAGCGCTTGCGCGGCGGTCGCCGCGCCGGTTGGCACCACGGCGGCCACCGCTGCCGCGGAGCAGAACCGGGCGGTGCTGGTGGTGAACACCGGGGAGCAGGTGAAGAAGGTCTGCGTCCGCTTCTGGGAGGAGTCCATCTCCGGCGCGGAACTGCTCCGCCGCGCCGAGGTCGATGCCGCCATGCGGCCCTACGCCGGCAAGGGCGTGGCCGTCTGCTCGCTCTGCGGGGTCGGGTGCAAGACAGACGACTCCTGCCTCACCTGCGATCCCGACGGCCGCTACTGGGCCTACAGCCGTGCCCCCGCCGGCACGTCCGGCTTCCGGCTCTCCCCCGCCGGCGCCTCCAACACCGAGGTCCGCAACGGCGACGTCGAAGGCTGGCGTTGGAGCCGCGGCACCTCCCCCGTCTACCTCTCCGTCGCCGAGGTGTGCGACGGCACCTCACCGGCGACGGCCGGCAACACCGGCGCGGCCTCCACCACGACAGTGGCCGGAGGCCAGTCCCCGGTGCCGGGGGTGACGCCTGACGGGGCGGTGACGTCGACGACAGCGAGCACCGTGAGGCCTTCCTCGCCCGCGCCCCGGAGTATCAGGACCGGCCTGCCGGTTTCGTCGACCACTTCGTCGTTCACGACCATCGGCCCGTCGAGCACCGTCCCACCGGTTCCCCCGTCCGGATCGGGTCCGGCAACTGGCCCCGCCGGCTCGGGTCCTGACACGGAGGAAGTGGCGGCTCAACGAGCGGCACGGCGCGACAGGGGCGGCTCGCCCGCCGGTCTGGTCGCCTTTGCCGGCGTCCTGGCCGGCGTCCTGGGCTGGGCAGCCTGGGCCCGCCGGCGCCGCCAGCGGCACCCGCCCGACTGACGGCAGCGGATGGCGCCCAGTACGGACCAGGCATGCCTGCGCGTTCTCCGGCCGGGAATGAAGAGCCCACCAAGACAGCTGGGCCACGGTCATCGAGTGACTCGGCATCCATGCTCACGTTGCAAAAACCGTTGCTATACAACGATTTCTGCAACAAGAGCTACGTCCGCCTCTGGTCCGTGCGCCGGCGCGTCACCTGACGGCGGGGTCAGGCGGGGGCGGTGGTGCGGTCCCTCTGCTCCAGCTCGTCGACGGTCATGAGGACGGCTCGGGCCTTGGAACCCTCGGAGGGGCCGACGACGCCGCGCTGCTCGAGGAGGTCCATGAGGCGGCCGGCGCGGGCGAAGCCGACCCGCAGCTTGCGTTGCAGCATCGAGGTGGAGCCGAGCTGGGAGCGCACCACGAGCTCCATGGCCACCTCGAGCATGTCGTCGTCGTCCGGGTCGCCGGCGCCCATTCCCCCTCCGCCGGAACCGGGCTCGGCGCCGTCGCCCTCCACGCCGTCGACGTAGTTGGGTTGGGCCTGCCGGCGCCAGTGGGCGACCACCTTGTTGACCTCCTCCTCGCTCACCCACGGGCCCTGGATACGGCGGGGCACGTTGGAGGAGGCGGTGAGAAGCAGCATGTCGCCCTGGCCGACGAGACGCTCGGCGCCCTGCTGGTCGAGGATGACCCGGCTGTCGGCCAGCGACGAGACGGCAAATGCCAGGCGGGAGGGGATGTTGGCCTTGATGACGCCGGTGATGACGTCGACCGAGGGGCGCTGGGTGGCGATGACCAGGTGGATGCCGAAGGCCCGGCCCATCTGGGCGATGCGGCAGATCGACTCCTCCACGTCCCGGGCCGCCACCATCATCAGGTCGTTCAGCTCGTCCACCACGACGAGCACGAAGGGCAGGCGTTCCGGCTCGGGGGCCTCGGGCATGCCGATCAGGGGCTCGGACTTCAGCTCGCCGCGGTCGTAGGCGGCGTTGTAGCCGGTGATGTCACGCACACCCACCTCGGACAGCAGGTTGGTGCGCCGCTCCATCTCCTGGACGGCCCACGACAGGGCGTTGGCCGCCTTCCGGGGGTTGACCACGACCGCAGTGAGCAGGTGGGGCAGGCCGTTGTACTGGCCAAGTTCGACGCGCTTGGGGTCGACCAGGATCATGCGCACCTGGTCCGGTGTGGCCCGCATGAGGATCGAGGTGAGGAACGAGTTGAGGCAGGAGGACTTTCCTGCCCCGGTGGCGCCGGCGATGAGGATGTGGGGCATGGAGGCGAGGCTCTCCAGCACCGGGCGCCCGGCGATGTCCCGCCCTATCGCCACCTCCAGGGGATGGGTCGCCTTATGGGCCTCCTCGGAGCCGAGGATGTCGCCCAGGGACACGAGCTGACGCTGGACATTGGGCACCTCGACCCCGATCGCCGAACGACCGGGGATCGGCGCCAGCAGGCGGATGTCGGGGGCAGCCAGGGCGTAGGCCATGTCCTTCTGCAGGCTGGTGACGCGGGCCACCTTCACGCCGGGGCCGAGCTCCAGCTCGTAGCGGGTGACGGTTGGGCCAACCGTCTTGCCCAGAAGGCGGGTCTCCACCCCGTGGGCGGCCAACGCCTCCTCCAGCGTGCGGCCGCGGGCATCGAGTACGCGGTGGTCGATCTCCTGGGCCCGGCCCTTGCGGAGCAGTTGCAGCGGCGGGAGGCGCCATTGGGTGGCCTTGGCCGCCGGGCCGAGATCGATGGAGAGCTGGTCGCCGGCGGGAACCGTTTCGGGCATGGGCGCCAGGGCGTGGACATCGAGGCGGTCCGGGACCGGGTCGGGCTCCACCTCGGGTAGGGGCTCGTCGGCGTCGGCGTCGGCCGAGGGGACCGGCGGCTTCGAGGACGGGTGCCGGGCTGCGGTGGCGTCGACACCGTCCATGCGGCCCAGGGCCCGCAGGCGGCGCAACACCGGCCCGGCGGCACGACGGCTGGCACCGAAGGCGGCGCCGGCCTGGTTGGCGGCGTCGCGGACGCGGGTGCGGGTGAGCACGAGGAGCGAGACGAAGAGCAGCGAGACGAGGACGATGGCCGCACCCGGCACACCGAGGAGGGCACGCAGCGGACCACCCACGGCCACGCCGACGTAGCCGCCGGCACCCTGCAAATTGTCGACCGGCGACGACCACGACGGCGATCCCTCGACAAGGTGAAGGATGCCGGCGCCGGCCACGATCAGGAGCAGGAACCCGATGACAGCCCGGGCCGGCTCCGCCTTGGACCGGCCCTGTACGAGCACCGCGCCGATGCCGCACAGCGCCACCGGCAGGAGGAAGCGGGCCAGGCCGAGCACGGCGCCGGCGCCGGCCTGGAGGGCGCCGCCGGCGGGCCCGGTGAGGTCGGCGTAGATGCCGAGCCCCGCCAGCAGTCCCAGCACGATGAGCACGAGGCCCCACACGTCGTCGGCCTGACGCCCGAGATGGGCGGCCAGCGTGGTGCGGAGGCGGGGCGGCTTCCTGGCTGCCGGCCGCTTCCGGGCCGCCGGCTTCCTGGCCGCCGGCTTACGGGCAGCCGGCTTGTTCCGAGGTGGGCGACGCTTGGCCACGGTCTTGCTCATTGGCCACAAGAGTAACAACAGCCACGGGCCCACCCGTGGCCATCCAGCTTTTCGCAGTGAAAAGTGGCGCTCCAGCGCCACTTTTCACTGCTAGAACGCCCAGGGGCGCGGGTCAGACTTCCATGACGACGGGGACGATCATGGGGCGCCGGCGGGTACGTTCGTGGACGAAGCGGCCGAGGGCGGTGCGCACGTGGCGCTTCAGCAGCTCGATGTCGGTGGCGCCCTGGGCGTCGACGTCCTTTAGGCTCACCAGCACGGCCTCCCGGGCCTCCATCAGGAGGCCCTCGGCCTCCCGCTCGTATACCCAGCCGCGCGTGATGATTTGAGGCCCGTCGAGGACCTCTCCGGTGCGGCCGTCGACGGTGAGCACCACGATGACCACGCCTTCCTCCGACAGCACCCGGCGGTCGCGGAACACCCCGTGGCCCACGTCGCCCACGATGCCGTCCACGTAGAGGTAGCCGGCCGGCACCTCGCCGGCGAAGTCGAGGCCCTCGTCGGTGAGCTCCACCACGTCGCCGTCCTCGGCCAGCAGCACCTTGTCGGGCGCCACGCCCATGCGCACGGCCAGGCGGGAGTGGTGGGTCAGGTGGCGGTACTCGCCATGGACGGGGATGAAGTGCTCGGGGCGGGCGACGGCCAGCAGGGTCTGCAGCTCCCCCTGCATGGCGTGACCGCTCACGTGGACATCGGCGATGCCCGAATGGATGACCTCGGCTCCGCGGCGGTGCAACCCGTCGATGACCTTGCCCACGTTCATCTCGTTGCCGGGGATGGCGTGGGAGCTGAGGATGACGAGGTCGCCGTCGCCGACCTTGAGGCGCTTGTTCTCGCCGGCGGCCATCAGGGCGAGAGCCGACATGGGCTCGCCCTGGGAACCGGTGGACACCACGCACACCCGGCGGGGGTCGAAGTCGGCGATCTTGTCGATGTCGACGATGGACGAGTCGGCCGCCTTCAGCAGGCCCATCTCCCGGGCCAGCGACACGTTCTTGGCCATGGAGCGGCCGAGGGTGGCGACGGTGCGGCCGGACGCCACGGCCACCTCGATCACCTGCTGGATCCGGTGGATGTGGCTGGCGAAGCAGGTGACGATGATCCGCTTGTCGGCATGGGCCCGGAAGATGTCCCTGAGCACCGGCCCCACCGACGACTCGCTGGCCGTGTGCCCCGGCTCCTCGGCGTTGGTGGAATCGGACAACAGCAGGCGTACGCCGGCGGTGGAGGCGATGGCGCCGATCCGGGCCAGGTCCGTCATGCGCCCGTCGACCGGAGTCAGGTCGAGCTTGAAGTCGCCCGAGTGCAGGATCACGCCCTGGGGCGTATGGAAGGCGGTGGCGAAACCGTGGGGCACGGAATGGGTGACCGGGATGAACTCCACGTCGAACGGCCCGATCTGGCGACGCTCTCCGTCGGTCACGGGGATCAGGGTGGTGCGGTTGAGCATTCCCGCCTCCTCGATCCGGCTACGGGCCAGGCCGAGGGTGAGGGCGGAGCCGAAGATCGGGAACTTCAGGTCCCGCAGGAGAAAGGAGAGGCCGCCGGCGTGGTCCTCGTGGCCGTGGGTGACGATGCAGCCCTCCACCCGGTCGGCGTTCTGGCGCAGCCAGGTGAAGTCCGGGAGCACGAGGTCGACGCCGAGCATCTCGGCTTCCGGGAACATAAGGCCGCAGTCGAGCAGCATGATGCGCCCGTCCTGCTCGACGCCCGCGCAATTACGGCCGATCTCGCCCAGGCCGCCGAGGAAGGTGATCCGTACGTTGCCGATCTTGTCAGCCATGCAGTTTTGCGTAGACCTCTCGGGCCC